>JBOGRY010000022.1:0-28284 GCA_050749665.1 Candidatus Micrarchaeaceae archaeon | reverse complement strand
TCACTATGTCGCCCTTTGAGAGCAGTTTCGACAATGTTGCCAGCGCCTTCTCGGTGACGTCGCCGGCAGGCAGCATCGTCCATACGGTTTTTCTTCCTTTCAGCTTGCCCACAAGCTCTTCTATCGAAGACGACTTGACCGCGCCTTTTGCCGCCGCCTCGTCCATCGGCCCCTCGGACCTGTTGAACACTACAACTAAATAGCCCTTGTCAAGAAGGTTAAGCGCTATGTTCTTGCCCATCTTGCCCAGACCTATAAGACCTATCTCCTTTTCCATAAGAATCTCCGGTAGTTAATCAGTCGCCAATGATTAATATAGGTAGGTCTTGAGTTCGTCAATCATCGGCTATTTCCAGAAAGCGCTGCCGTCCTGCATCATTCGTCAAGGCCCCAGTGCTTCCTGAAGTTGGACTCGAAGGTCGACTCTGGGGCAAACCGCTTTGCCAGCAGGTATATACCATGCTTTCCGACAGGATACCTAAACCTCGGGTTGCGGCTGCGTATTATTCTCAATATCGCCTTTGCCACTATGTCCGGATCTTCGCCTTTTGCTATATCGCCGCTGATCATCGATGAGACCCTCTGCCTTTTGGCTACATATTCGTCCATGGGCTCGGCGGGGGTCTTTCCCTTTTCTATTACGGCGGTCTTGATATATCCTGGCTCCACAACTGATACCTTTACGCCGAAGCCTTTGACCTCTTGCCTAAGCACTTCCGAGTAAGCGAACAGCGCGGCCTTGCTTGTGGCGTATGCTCCCTGGAACGGCATGGGTATCGTGTCTGCCAGGGAGCTAACGTTTATTATGCTGCCGCTTTTCTGCGCCCTCATTATCGGCAATACCTCCCTTACCATCCTTGCGCATCCGAAGAAGTTGGTCTCGAACTGCGACTTGAGCTCGTTGGTTGAGAGCTCCTCGAGCGCCCCTGTTAATAGGTACCCTGCGTTGTTGACCAGCACGTCCAGCCTTCCCTCAAGATCCATGATCGCGGTTATGCATGAGCTGGCCGACTCGTCGAAATCCACATCGAGGTGCATCATGTCTATATCCTTATCCGAAAGGTCGGGGTTCCTGCTGGTGCCAAAGACCCTGTAGCCCTTGCTTGCAAGCAAAAGCGCCGTGCTTCGCCCTATGCCGGAAGATGCGCCTGTGACAAGCGCCACCTTCTTCGTATCGGTCTTGGTATCGTTTTTTGGCATATGCATCATGTGGATAGGCTCATGTTGGCCATGTTTACATATTGCGCCGTGGCGTTGCCTGCAACGTAGTAGCGCACCCACAGGTATCCGGATATTGAGGTGGAGTTCGATGTCCTTGTTATATGCACGCTCACATTGCTTATGCTGGAAGTCAGGTTCCCTATGTATACCGATGACCTTTGGCTAAACAGCGAGCCCAGGACCGACTCGTTGACCTCCACGCCATGCGGTACGTACACGGCGCTGGCGTTGCTCCATGCTGCTGCGGTAAGCTGGCCTATGCTTACGCTCATGGTTCCCGAAAGCGCGTTGAACGACGGGCTTGCACATATGTAGTTGATGCTGCTGGCAGTGCACATGTACATGTACCGCACAGTTGTGGTGCTTTGCGTGGTCGTATCTGTAGCGGTATTGTTTGCGGCTACGGAAGCGGTCGCATTGGCCGAGGTTTCGCTTGACGATGTTCCGTTCGCCAATGTCGCGTTCGATGTTGCATTTGCAGTGCTATTGAGGCTTGCATTGGCTGCGGTTGAATTTGGCTGGCCTGTGGAATTCGTGCATGACACATAGCCTGCGCAGGGAGCGGTTGCGTTCGCGGTTGACACCCAATTGCACCCTGCGGGTATCATGGGCAGATTGCACACCGTCGTCTGGACGGGTATGGATGTGGTAGCTGCACTTGACGGAGCAAACAGGTGCACGAAGCCCTCTATGAGCTTGTAGATTTCTCCGATTATGCCCTGCGACGCCTGCATCACCGGGGCGCCGTACCTGCCTAGAGCGAGCAGCGCCGCCAGTATGGGAAGAAAGGCGGCAAGTGGTAATATTTTATACTTGCGCATCCAATTATCATAATTGAAGTGCATAGGTTATCTATGTACTCATACATTTTTAACCGCTACTGTAATGTAAGGGCTTATTGTCACAAGTAAGGCCATCATGTGATGCCAATGATAAGGCAACCTATAATAGCAGTCATGGGCCACGTGGACCACGGCAAAACTACCATGCTGGATTCAATAAGGGACACAGCGGTCGCGTCCAAAGAGGCCGGAGGCATAACACAGCACATAGGTGCAAGCGAGGTGCCAATGGACATAGTCAGCGCAATATGCGGGCCTTTGCTAAGTGCGTCAAACATAAAGATAACAATACCGGGGCTGCTGTTCATAGACACGCCGGGGCACGAGGCGTTCACCAACCTTAGGATCAGGGGCGGAAGCGTTTCCGACATAGCCATACTGGTAGTAGACGTGTCCAAGGGCTTTGAGCCGCAGACTACAGAAGCCATACAGATACTCAAGCAGTACCGCACGCCTTTCATCGTAGCTGCAAACAAGATAGATCTCATAACAGGATGGCGGAAATCAGGTTCAAAGAGCCTCGCGGAGTCGCTTAGGCACCAGAATCCAGACATTGCCGGAGAGCTTGACGCGCGCGTCTACGGGCTTGTCGGAAAGCTGAGCGAGTTCGACTTCAACAGCGAGCTGTTCAGCAGGGTGAAGGACTTCCAGAAGGAGATAGCCATAGTGCCGATAAGCGCAAAGACCGGAGAGGGCATAGCCGAGCTGCTCATGGTGGTGACAGGCCTTGCGCAGAGGTATCTCGAGGCAAAGCTCAAGATAGAGATATCAGGCCCTGGGAAGGGCAGCATACTCGAGAAGAAGGAAGTGAAGGGCCTGGGCATAACCATAGACGTGATACTCTATGACGGCACGCTTCGCACCAACGACACGATAGCCTTCGCAACTCCGGATAATGTCTCCACTGCGAAAATAAAGGCGCTGCTCAAGCCTAAGCCCGGGAGGGCCGGAGACTCGGCGTCAAATTTCTCTTATGTGGAGTCTGTCGGTGCGGCGAGTGGGATCAAGATAAGCGGCAACGGGCTAGATGACGCAATACCCGGCTCGCCCGTAGTGCAGGTAACCGGGGACGATTACGCAAAGGAGATAAGTTCAGAGATGGGCGACGTGTTCGGCACAGACAAGACCGGCATAATACTCAAGGCCGATACGATAGGGAGCATAGACGCTATATCAAAGCTCCTCAAGAGCACAGGGGTTTTGATAAGCAAGAAGGGCATAGGCAAGGTCACAAAGAGGGATGTCATGGATGCGTTCACCATGTACGCCGACGACCCGGCCAACGCCGTAATACTGGCATTTGGCGTAGGCATGGACGGCGACGCGATGGAATCCTCGGAGATCAGCGGAGTCAAGGTAATACAGAGCGATATAATATACAAGCTTATAGACAACTACAAGCTGTTCGTGGACGAGCAGCGCAAGACTTCAACGCAGAAGATGGAGGGCAGGCTCGTGCTGCCCGGTGCCGTGGAGGTGCTCCCTGGTATGGTGTTTAGGGCATCGCATCCTGCAATATTCGGGATAAACGTCATATCGGGAAGGATAAAACCAGGGTACAGGATGATAACCGATGCGGGGATCATGGTCGGCAAGATAAAGGGCATACAAAACGAGAAGGAGCCTGCAGAGATCGCAAAGAAAGGCGACCGCATGGCAATATCGATCGAGGGGCCGACGTTCGGCAGGCAGATAAGGGAGAACCAGATACTTTATACTTACATAACGGACAACGACTACAGGCTGCTTACGAAGGACTTCTCGAACCTCATGAACGAGGAGGAGAGGGAGCTCCTCGAGAAGATACGCAGCATAAAGCTGTCTAAGGATTCATAGAAAGGTGCATTTGCATGGTAAACGTTGGTTTTGACCTCGACGGCACGCTTGCCAACTCGTGGGAAGCCGTGCTCGCAATAATAGGCAGGAGGCACGGACTGTTCGGCAGCAAGCATGACATCAAGAGGTACGAAGTAAATCAAAACCCTATGTTCCGCTCGCTGACGCACAAACAGGTGGGCGAAGCCTTCCTTGAGGCATGGAGGAACCACGGCTCCATAAGGCTCGAGGACAGTAGGATACCTGGCATAGTCAGGGGGCTCAGGGGGAAATACGATGGATTGTACGTGGTCACCGCGGCGTACGCAGACACGTCGGAGATAAGGAGATGGTTGAGGGCCAAAGACGTAGCGGTCGACGGCATACTCCACTACGGTAGCGCAAGGGACAAGCTAAGGGCGGACGTAGACGTTCACGTCGACGATTTCCATGAGATAGCATCGCTCGGCGCTGCGATGGGAAGAACGGTGATACTGCTAAGCCAGCCGTGGAACGCCGATTTCAGGAACGTTAGGATGCATACCAACATAAAGATAGCAAAAGATTGGGGCGAGGTGGGGAGCATTCTGCACAGCGAGTACGAGCGCATAAAGGCCGGAGCATCAACTGCTAGAGGCCTTGTAAGGGAGAACGGGCCTGTGCACAGCAGGAGCAGGGCTTAGGCAAGAGGATGGCATCCGCTTTGCGATAAAGGCCACTTGCATGAAGCATAATGCCAACAGGGACAGGGTCTGATCTTTATGGCGCTGCGCCTGAGTCAAACAAACGTTTTTATATATGGAAACGCTTAGATTTCATGTGATAAAATTGGCTACATTCCAGGAAACCTTAGTCGAGAGCGGGCTCAGCGAACCTTACGCGGAGATGCTTGCAGGGAACGAGCGGTTCAGAAAATATTTTTCTAAAATGACCGCAGGCGGATTCCAGAAAATACTCAAAGGAATCAGAGAAGCATATAGATGCACGGAGGAGCATGTGGTGAAGACGGTACTTGCATTCCCGCAGTTCGCAGGCCTGGATCACCAGAGGGCGATTGTAGGCATCGAAGAGGCGTATGGATGCACAAAGGGACAGGCGGTGAAGGCGGTACTTGCGTATCCGCAGTTCGCAGGCCGGGATCACCAAAGGGCGATTAGAGACGTCGAAGAGGCATATGGATGCACGAAGGAACAGGCGGTGAAGGCGATACTTGTGCAACCGACATTCGCAGGCCTGGACCACCAGAGGGTGATTATAGGCATCGAAAAGGCATATGGATTCACAAAGGGACAGGCAGTGAAGGCGATACTTGCGCAACCGCAGTTCGCAGGCAGGGATCACCAGAGGGCGATTATAGGCATCGAAGAGGCGTATGGATGCACAAAGGGACAGGCATCTAAGGCGGTACTTGCATTCCCGTCATTCGCATGCCTGGATCATCAGAGAGTAGCAAGACAGCTTCTTAGAATCGGGAGGATGGCTGGTTTAAGCGCAGGCGAAGTAAAGGATGGTATATTAAAGAACCCGGTATCGGCCGGGTACTCTGCAAAAAGATATCTTGCAGCTGTTGATATTGCAAGGCACCTGAATGCAGAAGGCATTGGCAACAATGAGGAAATGCTCCATGTATGGAAAATTTACATCGCCAGATCGCCTTATGTGCCGGAAACAAACAGGTTGCGCATAACCCAGGCGATCAAGCAGGGTCTATACAAAGAGGAGCCGCCCCTGATGAAAATCATGCGCAGGCGCGCACAAAATAAGCAGGCCACCGTATAGGCATATGGACATTGCGCTGCAGTTCAGGCGACTATGAACCGCTCCCTGTCGAAGAACCTTACGCTTATATAGAGCACAAACGCGCTCGATGCAACAAGGGCCAGCATCATCTCGAACAGGAACCAGAAGTCTATGTTCGCGGCATTGAAGACGGATATGAACGGTATGACAAGTATGGGCAGCACGAGAAGGGAGCTTATCTGCTGGGCCTCCTTTATGTCCTTGACCCTTGAGGATACCAGCACTATCAGCCCTATCGTCGTAAGCGCAAGGAAGGGCGCATTTGCTAGCATCATGTACCATACGATGTTCGGGAATATCACGGCGCCGTAATACAGCATCGACAGGTAGTTGGTCACCAGCGCGTATATCACGTATATCATCGCGGTGAGCAGTACCGATGGTATGAGCGATGCGAGCGTCTTCCCCGCAAGCAGCTCCGAGTTTGTTGCGGGGGTGGACAGCAGCGATTCTGCCGTCCTTCTTTCCTTCTCGCCGGCAAAGCTGTCGGCGGCTATGACGGTCGCGGTTATTATGGGCATAGTGAGGAATATCGGGCCCAGTATGTCAAGGGCGAAGTATTTCACGAAGGCGAACTTCGCCGTCTGATAGGAGCTTATCCCAGCTGCGGATGCGGCGGTGCCGAGTATCCTCACGAGCAGCTGCTCCCCGGCGAACTTCGATATGTAGACGGTGAAAGCCGGAAGAGTGAACGCGAAGAACAATGGTATGCCTATCATGGGGCCGTATATCGCTATGCTGCTAAACGCCTCCTTCATGTCCTTGAGCGCTATGTCGAAAACGTGCGAGTAGTTCATGTCATCTTCCCTGCAGTATGCGCTCTATGCTCTCTTTTAGGTACAGGACGCTCACTATGTCGCCCTTTCCTATGACCACTACGTCCCTTACGGCATCTGGTATCTGGCCGACGCTGCCCAGGTGGAATACAAGCGACCTGTCGGAATCGCCGTGCCTGATCTTCCATTTCCTCGAGAGCGCCGCGAACCTCGGCCCTAGGAGCGGCCTTGAAAGCAGCACCTCGGTCTCTATGTTGTGAAGCCTCCCGACTATGCTGTTGGCCGCGCCCATCGCGACCTTCCTGCCGTTCCTTATCAGGAACACCTTGTCGCCAATCTTGTAGAGCTCGTCGAGGCGCTGCGTGGCGTATATTATCGACGTGCCGCTCTTCGATATGTCCGCAAGCTCCCTGTGCAGCATGTTAGATGCGGCCGGATCCAGGAAGGCGCTAGGCTCGTCAAGGAGGAGCAGCTGCGGCTCGTTGAGCAGCGCCCTGCACAGCGCCACCTTCTGCTTCGTGCCCCTGCTCAGCTCCCCCACCTTCCTGTCCCTATACTTGAGCGCTCCGAACTTCCTTAGCCAGCGGGTTGCACGGCGCCTTATCTCCGCATCGCCTATGTCGTAGAGCCTGCCGAAGAACTCCAGGTTCCTCATTGCGGTAAGGTTGTCGTAGAGGGCGTAGTTCTCCCCGAGGAACGACAGCTTGCCGCGCGCGGCGTCGCTGCCGGTGCTCATGGCGCTGCCGAACACCTTGACACTACCAGCGCTCGGCTTGTAGAGGTTTGCGCATATCTTGAGCAGCGTGCTCTTTCCCGCGCCGTTGGGCCCGAGAAGCACCATGGTCTCGCCTATTCCCAGCCTGAAGCTTATTCCGTGCAGCACATTTAGTCTTCCGAAGCTTTTCCGAATCCCTCGCGCCTCGACAGCGTACAATGCCGATTACCTTTTTCCTGCAGATGCTGCGGAGTACGAAATGCCGCCTGTCGTGAATGTGTATACTTCCCTGTCGTTTTCGGACGGCAGCCCGAACACCTGCCTGAGCCCTGTGCCGCCTATGTAGCTCACCACCCTTGATTTAATATACATGCCGCCGATTACCATGCTGTAGCTGCCTTTGGCGCTTCCCGGGACCCCTTTCGTGTAGACCACTTCTACGGTCTTTTTGCTGTACGGCGCGTTGTTGCCCTTGTATGGCATGTAGCTCGACCATGCAACTGATGGCGACGGGTTGCCCGTCAGGCTCTCGTATGTTGACATAGCCTGCTGCACTGGCCGCGGCGATGACTCCTTTGCCTCGGTCATAAGCCCGGTAAAGTACATACCGTCCGATGGGCCCATGCTGTCGGCGCCTATGAAACGGCCGCCAAGGCCGTACTCACCGGGAATGCTGATGGCAATGGCCTCATTTGCCGTGATGTCTTCGGCCTTTGCGACTATGTCGTTCCTGCCGTTGAACTTCAGCGTCAGCGCGATATTGTCTCCAGTGTTTATCGGCTTGCCGAATTTATAGATTATCGCAGGGCCGACACTTGTGCCATTGAACACCTCAAGCACAATCCCGTACTCGAAGTTTATCCTCCTGACGCTTATATCTGCGGCATGCCGTTCCACCTCATAGCCATGCTTCTTGAAGTCAACGAGCCCGAGCTGCACCCATGTTCCGCGGTCGGTAAGGCCGTTGATGAAATATCCTATGTGCCTTATATCCTTGTTCGGCTGCGCTACGGCCTCGAGCCTGTAGCTTATCTTCTTCGCGTCCTTTCCGAACGTCTCTCCGACCTGCGAGTCGTACATGCCATTCTCGAAGACGCTCTCCGCAAACACCGGCTTGCTGCCGATCCAGCCGCCCATGTATTCATGCACCGTACCTGCAACTGCGGATTTCCCATGAATCGGCTTGGGCCTGTGCGCGTGAGACGGCACCGCAAGCATGGATGCCACTACAACGTAGCCCGCGAGCTTCCTGGGTTCTTCGGCAAGCTTCCTCATCGCATGCCAAAGGCTTGCTGCCGTACCGGCATGCCGCTCGGCATTCATTTCCATGCCGGGCGCGGCGTGCGGCCTTTCCTTGGTTGCTCCCATAATGAGGTTCTCGCGCATTTAATATTTAAGCTTATTTGTGGCGGACCGCAGTGCACGAAGGAAGCCATAAATACGTTCCTTCCCCTAATCACATATCAATTGGGGGATGCAATGCAAGCATCTAATTCTAGAAAGGAAAGCGGAAATAGGCTAGATGGCCTAATGAGGGCCGCGAAAGGAACGGTTTCAGGGCGCATGGACGATCTAAAGAGACTTGCCAGGACTACCGCACTCGGCGCAGGGCTGGCGATTGCATCCGTGGGCCTCATGGCGACTCCTGCACATGCGCAGCAAACCATCGCTGCCGCATCATGCAATGAGAGCGATGTCGCAACGGCAATAGGAGGGGCTGTCAGTGGGGATACCGTCTCGATACCTGCCGGGACATGCACCTGGACGAGCGCACTTTCGGTTTCGTCCGGTATAACGATCACCGGCAGCGGAACTTCCAATGAAGGACCATTGACATTTGGCGCAGGATCGCCGACTACGGTGATTTTGGACGATTCCACAAGTGGCAATTTAATTAAGGTAACCATGCCCTCTTCAAGCCAGACGTTTAAGTTGGAATCGATTGAGGTAGAGCCGTACACCTCAACAACAGTCCTATCCGCCGTACCCATTTCGATTTTAGGCACATGCGACTCTTCAGGGTGCAGCCAGATCCGACTTACGAACCTGTTGTTCTCGGGATTTAATGAATCAGGAAACAGCTCTGGCAGCGGCTCGAACATAAGCGTGGACAACGTGTTTGGCGTGGTGGATCATTGCACGTTTAACGCCCTCAATCCAACAGGAGTTGTGGAAGCGCTCAATATAGAGCTAAGCAGCTACCAGGGAATAGGGCAATATGGCGACAATTCGTGGTCGCAGCCATTTACGTGGGGGGCAGCCCAGGCCCTGTATGCGGAGAATAACGTCACCAGCGACGGCTATCAACTGACTGAGACAGAGTACCCGGTCAGCTTCTCAGAAGCTGGCGGCGCACGCGAGGTGGTGAGGTTTAATCACCTTGGCTCTGCTACTGTGGGGGCGCCGATTGGCTGGCACGGCACTGAAACCGGAGGCAGGTGGCGCGGGGGATTACAAGTAGAGGCATATGGCAACGATTACACGTTCGACCTCGCCAATACAGGCGCGTCGGCGCTCCTCGGACTGCGCGGCGGCACTGGCATCATGTTCGGAAACACTATAGACATAACACCGTCCTCAGCGTGGCTTAATGGACCCTTTAATTTTGATACCCAAAGGACATGGCGCATGGTTGCTTGGGGCACCTGCAGCGGTTTTAGCCCGTGGGACGCAAACGATGGCGCAGATTTTTCGGTCTGGAACGGAACGGTGGCCTCCTTGTCGGGCAGCACGATAACCGTGAGCGGCGCAGCTTTGACTGCCGGAGCATTTGATCTCTCGACAAGCTCCCCTGGACCGAAGCTTTATGCAGTGATGGACGGGACGACTGGAGGCTACAGCGTCATCACGGGCAATACCGCAAACACCCTGACCGTTTCGGGTCTATTCGGCCAACTCAATGGTGAGACGCCGACATTCACCGCGGGTGATCCGATATTGATATACAGCTCCACCCTGTATGCTGCCGGTACATATACCGGGAATAGCGGGACTACCACACTGACTGACAGCAGCAAGTCATGGACGGCGAATCAATGGGAGGATGACGGCTATCCGTATTCACTTAGTGATATCACGCAGCCATTTACCGGAGAAATTTGGTATAATACCAGCGACACGGCAAACTTCTTCGTTGACGCAGGTGGTGGACCAGGCGGAGCTGCTTTGACTTGGAACAACGGCGATCAGTATGTGATCACGAGGGCTTCTTTCTGCTTGGACCAGGACAGTTACGGCAACGAGCGGTTGCTTTCCAATATAGTTCCGACGCCGGGCGCCCCCAATGGCACGATGACGCCCACATACGAATTTGATGACACTGTAGGCGGCAGCGGAAGCACCCACTACTTGTCCCCCACGAACACGATGCGAATCGTAGGTCCTCCGACTGATTACATTGCGGTAGTTGGTAAACAAACGGCGCAAACTTCCTCCACGTTCCCATTCAACGGGACAGGCGATATGGAGAAGATATCTGCCTGGACCTGCACGTATGACGGAAACTGCACGTTTACTGTACCTTCCACGGAAAACTTTGCTGTTGGCATGCCTGTTGCGGTTGCTATGGTGCCACCGGTTTCAGGAAGCTACCAACCTTATGGAGACTCTACGGTGGTCGGCACTACGAGCTCGACTATTACTATTGGCGATCCGGGTGAAAGCGGGTCGGGCTCAGGCGGCGGCGGAGGCGTCATAAAACTTCCGGGAACCGGCTGGGGACCGTTGGCCGACCGGCCCGCTTCCTGCACGCCAAACGTCGGATACTGGGCAACCGACCAAGGAAACTGGAACAAGAGCGGGAATGGTTTCGGCCAGGGGGAATTGTTCGTATGCACTTCGCCGAACACCTGGACTTTATATTATGAGCCCTACACCTATCCGTATCCGCTTGCAGTTGCACCCCCAGCGCCGCCGACCGACCTGACTTCGACCACTAATTAACTAGGGACACTTAAAGGGATATCATTGTAGGCAAACCCAAAAAAACTTAACTCTAACAAAACCTAACCAAACCGGAGCTGCTGGAGTACTTTTTCACCGAAGAGCAAGTCCGGATCCGTTTCGTGTGCTCGTATTGGCATCGGTATTAGCTGCACCCGATACAAATTAATCCTTTTGCAGCGTAATGATATATGTTTAGATGGAGGCTGAGATAGGCATAATAGGCGGCTCGGGTTTCTACTCGCTGCTTGAGGGCGCAAAGGGCATTGAAATGGACACGAAGTACGGGAGGCCGAGCGGCGCAGTGCAGATCGGCAACATATCTGGAAAGAAGGTCGCATTCATACCGAGGCACGGAGAGGGGCACACGATACCGCCGCACAAGGTGCCGTACAGGGCCAACATACAGGCGCTCCACGACTTAGGCGTAAGCAGCATTATAGCAACAAACGCCGTAGGGTCCCTTAACCCGGAATTCGGGATAGGACAGATAGTCGCATTCAGCCAGTTCGTGAACAGCACGCACGGCAGGGACGACACATTCTTTGACGAGGATGTGGTTGCGCACGTGAGCACGGCCGACCCGTACTGCGGCAGGCTCAGGAGCGTATCGGCAGCGTGCGCAGGGAAGCTGGGGCTAAACTACAGGAACGGCGGCTCTGTTGTTGTGGTGAATGGGCCAAGGTTCTCCACTAAGGCCGAATCCGCATTCTTCATGAAGCAGGGATTCGACATGATAAACATGACGCAGTACCCCGAAGCCGCGCTTGCAAGGGAGAGGTGCATGTGCTACATGGCCCTCGGCATGGTCACTGACTACGATGCAGGGCTCGTGGGCGCCGGAGGCGTCAAGCCGGTGAGCCACAGGGAGATAATGGAAACGTTCGGCAGGAACGTAGACAACGTGAAGGGGCTTGTCAGCGGAATAGTAAAGGCATTGCCGCAATCAAGAAGCTGCTCATGCGCAAGCTCGCTTGACGATGCAATAATAAAATTAAAGTGATTTGATGGAAGTGAAATCAGAGAACATAAAGTACAAGGCGGACGATGACGAGATATCTGCACAGCTGTCGCAGCCGTCGGCACAGGGAAGTTATCCGGGCGTGGTGCTCATACACGAGATATTCGGGCTCGATGGCCACACAAGGAGCGTGGCCGAAAGGCTCGCCGCGGAAGGCTACATAGTCCTTGCGCCGCACCTTTTCTCCAGCAAAAAACTGTCCAAGACGCTCACTGACGAGGGCATAGGCGAGGCGATGAAGTTCATGATGTCCATACCCCCTGAAAAGCAAAGGGACGAGAAATACAGGGAGGAGCAGATGGCGAAGCTAAGCGAGGACAAGAGGAACATGGTCATTGGAGTGTACACAACGCTGTTCATCGACAGGCCTGTAGAGCTGTTCACAAGCTACCTGTCCTATGCTGTCGAACATCTCAAGACTGTCAAGGGATTCAACGGCAAGGTCGGCAGCGCGGGCTTCTGCTTCGGCGGGGGCATGTCGATAAATTTGGGCTGCACCGGCAAGACAGACGCCACAGTCATATTCTACGGCGAGAACCCCAGCCCAATAGACAAGGTAAAGGACGCAAAGTGCGCGGTCATGGGCCTTTACGGCGGCGAGGATGCAAGGATAAACTCAAATATAGACCAGCTCGTCAAGGCGCTCGTGGAGAACAGAAGGCCTTTCACGATAAAGGTGTTCCCCGGAGCCCACCATGCGTTCTTCAACAGCGACAGGCCACAGACGTACAACAGGGACGCGGCAGAGGAATCGTGGAGGATGCTGCTCAAGTTCTTCAAGGACAACCTGTAATAAGGGTCAGGTTGCGCTTGCAGTGAGCGAATAACTTGCCGCAGCGCCTTGGCCCAAAAGCTCCATGCTGTATGTCTGGTTGGGTATTAGGAGCACTGTGCCGCCGTTGCCTATGTCCATTGTACCGTAGAAAGAGAGCTCGGCCTTCTGGTGCGGCCCTATTACGTAGCCTGATGAGATTTCCTGCTGCTGCGTGGCCGGAAGCTGCAATGTGCCACCAGGATACGCGACAAATGCGAGCGTGTTGTGGTAGTCCGTGCTGAATTGCTCCGCATCGTCGACGTATATGGAGTCGTTCGCGGTTATGTTGCCGCTCGCATCGATGTCACCTAGTACCGTCGAGTTGAGCGCCAGGTTTTCGAATATTCCAACTATTGCGGAGCTGGAATTTAGCGACTGGTTCATGCTCGGGGGGTTGGCTGACGTTTCCATAGCGTAACCGCTAAGCATTATCCCTGTTATCTTACTTGGGGAATTAGCGTTGTTTGAGATATAGACATTTATCGCTGTGGTGTTGCCGTACGTAGCCGATGCGCTGTATATTGAAAGGTTAGATGCGTTCAGGGCAGATCCGTACTGGGGCGCTATGCTCGTATTGGCGTCGATGTATGCGGCGCCGGAGCTCTCGGCGTAGCCCTTGCTGAGCGCAACTGCCTTCGCATATGCCGTCATGGTGAAGCTTTCCTTGTGCGACGAATTGTAGATTTGCATTACTATCGGCGACAGCGATATAAGCACCCCGGAGGATGTCGCATTGGTCTCGCCGGTTATGTTTGCCGATATGCTGCCTGAGGGCACCGTTACGTTGTAGGTAATCCCATCCAACGTTATATTTGCGGAATCTACAATCAATGCCGCGCCGTCAAAGCTCTGGTTCGACGTGTTGTTTATGAGTGCGATGGTGCTTGCCGTCCCGTTGAGCGTGGTCAAATCCACGCTGCCGTTGATGTTTATGTTGGTATAGCTGTACGGGTAGCTTGAGCTCCTAAGCATAATCTCCGAATACGTTATGACAAGCGCCTGCGTGCCCGAGGGCGCGGCCAGAGGGTCGGTCAGCTCAACCGTGTAGCTGTTTGTGCCGCTGCCTTGCATCTTAGTGGTAGGCGGTGCTTTGTAGATTGAGTATATTATGGCTATGGCCACTATTACGGCTATCAAGAGCAGGAGATACTTCAATGCGTTATTCTGCCTTCCGCTTTTCGCCATCCCCACCACGCGCCATATATTCTGTTATGTCTGGTAAACAATTTAAATAAGATTGTTTGTTTAGGTTTTGCGGTTTCCCTAAATAGCCTTGACATGATACGTAAACCGCAACCCTATTACTTACTGAGATTTTGCCCTCTGTTCAGAAACAGTTGTGAAACTTTCAGCAAGCTATATAATATTTATTTTCGGGTTACAATTACTGAGCTTGGGATTATACCTGATTGTGCTGTATGATGTAGGGAAGAAATCGAAGATTCGGCTCTTTAAAACTTTTCCATGCTTTGCGGATCTTATATGCATCCCCATAACTAGCGCAATTGGAGAATTTTGAACTTCCGAGACGTTGTTTCCTGATTCAGTTGCCCTTTGCCGATCTGCCCAGCCCTTTCTTCACCTTCAGGTTTGGGTATATCTTCGACATCGTCTGCTGGTTTATACCGGAGTCGTAGCCTATGTTGGCCATGATTCTCCCTATAAGATATGCCTCCGCAAGCGGCGTAAGCTCCTTGCCGCACGACTCTGATATCGCCTTCTTCGTGTCTTGGCTGTCCATCTTTGCAAGAGCGCTTGAAAGCGAGGAGTAGTTCTTCCTCATTCCTGCACAAATATTCTTTGCATGCTCGTCGAGGACTGCGGTCTTTATCGCGAGGAACGAGTAGCCCTTTGAGTCCGCGGTGCTGCGCACCCCTGCAAGGTAGTGCACTATCTCTTCCGGCTTCGTGTCTGCGCGTATGCCTAGCCTTTTTATTGATACCCAGTCCTTGTACTTCGCCATGAAGTCTATATACTCCTCTGGCTCGTCCATTGCATCACTGCGATTCCTTTATTACGTAGTAACCGGCGGCCTTCTCCCTTGCAACCCTCTTGATTACGCCTTTTTGGGAGAGCGCAACAAGCGCGTTGGTCACAAGGCCCTTTGGCCTGTTTGACTTCTTGGTTATGTCGTCAGCGGTCTTTATCGCTGAGTCCTTCGTTGCCCCAAGCTCCTTCATGGCGGCAACCACTGCCTGCTCTATCGGTGTAAGATCTGACATTAGTTCACCTCTTTAACGTTATCATCCTGCTGACTTCTTGGCCTTTATCGTCTTCTTCTTAGGGCGAAGGTACTTGCTCCCGCACTTCCTGCACTTCTTTGCACCGGCGAAATTCCTCGCTTTGCATTTCTTGCATATCCATATCCTGGATATTTCTGCGTCCGCTATGGCGAATTTACCCATACCTGCACCTAAGGATTCAATATTATGTTATTGTATTAATGGTTTATAAATGTTCCCGAAAGGAGGAGAAACTAGCAATGCTAGTTACCTTCTTCCCCTTCCCACAAGCTCAGACATGTCCGGCGCTGCGTTTGCATCCGCCTGCTGCTGGCCGGGGTTCTGCGCCGCGACCAGTACTACGTCGCCTATGTTCCTTACGTTCTTGAACAGCACGCTCTTGTTCTGGAGCATCTTTCGCATCTCGATCCTGTCTATGTTCCTCATCTCTTCCATGAGCAACCTGCTTACCTCGCCGCGCTCAAGGTCGACTATTGCATCCAGCACCTCTCCAAGGTATTGGCCGTTATCCGCATATACATCCATGTTGTATATTTCACTGATCCTCATATTAGCACCTTCATAGTATATCCTTTGATAAACTTTAAATATCTTGTGTATGCGGCCGCGGCCATTGGAGGCCTACCAAGCAAAGGAGACCAGAAGCCTTTTGCCATTTTCTTATGCAATCAATTGCTTGCACAGTATGCTATTGTCCTGCCAAGATGAACCTTACCTCAGCGGCGCGCCTATCGGCGCTCATATGCTGTCAGTGGACCACACTATCGTCTTGTAGTTCGCCTTTGTGTCGACGCTCCTTATGGGGATGCGCCCGAGCAGTATCCTTCTAACATCGCCATACAGGATCCTTATGTTGTACTTCCTGAAAATGTGCTTATGGCACAGCACGTCCTCCTTGTATGCGGTCTCGTGGTTGTC
This sequence comes from Candidatus Micrarchaeaceae archaeon, assembly GCA_050749665.1. Taxonomy (GTDB): domain Archaea; phylum Micrarchaeota; class Micrarchaeia; order Micrarchaeales; family Micrarchaeaceae; genus UBA12276. The sequence goes on along the minus strand of JBOGRY010000022.1, from coordinate 12,177 downwards.
GAACGCCCCAAGGGTGAAGAAATCGTAGCCCCCTATCAGCGGCGCAGTCAGGAGATACCTGCTTACAAGCGGCTCAGGATCATCGGACATGAAGAGAGCGCGCGCCTTGGACGATGCCCCCTCATAGCCATCTGACGGCGTGTACCTGCTAAAGAACGTCATCAGCGACATGTCCTTTGGCATGTCCATTGTGGCGGTGAACGACTTTATGTAGCCCAGGCTCACCAGCTTGTTGAAGTTGTAAACTGCCGTATTGACGTTCATGTTCAGGTTCCTTGCGAGCTCCTGGAAGCTTATCCTTGAGTTGCCGTTGAGTATCTTAAGCATCCTCTTGTATTTCGGGCTTACCCTTGTCATGTCTATGATTTCGTTGCGCAGCGGGAAGAAGCCCAGCTGCCTGTGCACCACCTCCGATGCCTGCCATGTCGGTTTATACGGTGACAGCAGCATCTGCATTGCCCTGTCCCACCTTGCATATTCCGTGCCTGACATGGCGTTTGCGTATACAAGCATGTCGTACGTGCCCTTCACCTCAACTGCAATCTGCGGTATGTATGACCTGCCGAGCGTCTCGGTTATCTTGCCGTAGTCCGGTTTAGAGCCGAACTTCACCATTATTAGGTGCTGCCTGTTAAGCTCGAGCTTTTCCTCGTCAAACTCTATTGTGTAGCGTATGCCGAGCTCCTTCTCGAGGTTTGCCAGCTTGACAGCAACAGTCCTCCTCGACATGTCCAGCTTCTTTGCCATCTCGGTTATTTTTATCCTCGAGTTCTCGGATACCATCCTTATCATTTTCCTTGCCGGTATGCTGTATCTGCTGTTGAACTCGCTACTCAGATGGTCCTCTGCCATATGGCTTATTGCTCTGGCGGGGTTTAAATACCCGTGTATCAAAACAACAAACAATCATACAGTATTTTTGCAATAAGGTAGCATATATTAGTTCTCCAGGCGAATCATTATAGAGTATAATGGCGTTTAGATGAAGATCAAGCATTTGGCCAGCGTTTATTTGGTACTTGCGCTGGTGCTCGGCGCGATGGTACCTGTAATGCTGAAGATAGCGTCGCAGAACGCCAACATATACGAATACCTGCTGCTTACGTATGCGGTGTCCCTTCCGACATCGCTCGCGTTCGTGCTCCTTAGGGGCAAGGCCAAGAGGCTTGTCGACAGCATGAGGAACCTCAAGGAGTTCGCATTCATAGCGTTCCTTGGCATACTCAACTACGGCATGCTCGAATACGGGCTCACGTACTCGGAGAAATTCCTTAGCGCATCGCTTGCAACTGTCGTATACAGGACTTCGCCGCTCCTCATGCTCATATTCCTGCCGATAATGCTCAGGGAGCGCGTAAGCAAGCTGCAGATAGCCGCGCTCATGCTGGGCTTTGCCGGCCTTTACATAGCAATCACAGGGGGCAGCCTGACCGCATTGGGAGGCATCGACGTGCCCATAATAGGCCTTGTGGCGCTGATCGCATTGTCGTGCGCCTTCGTGTCAGTCGCGCTCAAGAGGTACTCTTTTGACATGGAGATAGCGATGTTCATATTCAGCCTTGCCACGTTCGCATTCTTCGCCGTGCTGTTCATTGCCGCAGGGGCGCCGCTCGCACGCCTTAACGCCAGTGCGGTCCTTGCGATACTCTACGTCGGCATAGTGTATAACGTATTCGTAGGGCTAATGTACTACGGCGCGCTTAGGATGAGCAAGACGACCTTCGTGACAAACGTGTACTTCCTGTCGCCCTTCATAACATTCCTGTTCTCATGGATAATACTTGGAGAGCAGATATACCTTTATTACATAGCGATAGCCGCGCTTGTTTCCGTAGGCCTAATCATACAGAAGTTCGACAGCAAAGGGGGCACGTACATGCAGGGCAAGGCGGCATCACGCACCATGCACGACGTGACGGGCGCATTCGTGGGCACAAACGTGCCGCTCATATACAACGCGATAAGGTCAGGGGGAAGGGTGCTTGCCATGAAGCTTGACAGCGACGCATATGGCAGCATAGGCATCAAAAGGAAGAATACTGTCGTCGACGGGAAGGCTGTGTTCATCTGCCCGTGCTCCGACAGAAGAATGATAAGCAAGGAGCAGTCGGAATTCGTCAACGATGTGCTCGGCGTCAAGGACGGCGAGCATGTGATAATCGGCGCAGGGGACCCAGAGGCAAACGAGAGGGCGCTTTCCGATCTGATAGACGGGGTCGGCGGCGGTAAAAAGCAGGAAAGCATATAAGAACTGTGCGCCCTACATAAGTGATCCGATGCCGAAAAGATCCGGGAAGGCTCCTTTAGATGCGAACAGCACGTCCGAATTCGGAAAGGGGGTAGCCGAAGGCGGCATATTCTTCACCACGTCGTCGATAATAAGGTCGGCGCTCAGCCTTGTCCTCCTCGTAGTCCTTGCAAGGCTGCTGCAGCCTTCCTCATACGGGCTTTACAGCATAGTAGTCGCGCTCGCATTGATAATGGGCATGAACACCGACTTTGGGGTGGGCAACGCCCTAAGGAAGAAGCTCCCCGAGTCGGGCTCAGGCGGCAGGACGATAGACATAATAAACAACAGCTATTTCGCCTCGCTTTCGATAGGGCTGTGCATATTCATAATAGGCATGGTTGCGGCGCCTTACGTGGCGCTTTACCTCTACCACAACGCTTCGCTGACGCTTCCCATAAGGATAGGCTTTGCGGCCGTGGTGTTTTCCGCGCTGATGACAGCCAATGCTGCTGTGCTGCTCGGGCTAAGGAAGGGCAAGATAGCTGGCTTGGGTTACATAGCATATGCCCTCTCATCGCTCATAGCCTCTGTAGTGCTTGTACTTCTCGGCTATGGCGTTACAGGAGCCTTATTCGGCCTGCTCGCCGGCTATGTGGTAGGGTTCGCGCTGTCGCTTGCGCTGGTGCTGAAGCATGTAGAATACAGGATAACAAGGCCTTCGTGGATCACGTTAAAGGAGCTTTACGGCTTCTCGACGCCTGTGCTGGCGTCCAACATGGCAAATACTGGCATAAGGGACCTTGGAGTCGTATTGCTGGGCATATTTGCGACAGCCGCTATCGTAGGCAACTACGGCGCCGCGTTCAAGCTGGGCTCCCTCGGGGACGTCATACTAGTTGCGTTCATGCAGGCGCTCGTACCGGCATATTCGTACGCGATGTCCAAGAAGGGACTATCCAATAAGGTGGAGTCCATATACAACAGGAGCGTACATTACACGCTTGTGTTCCTGCTGCCGCTGCTTGTGTTCCTCATTGCGTCTTCAAGGGCGCTCATATACCTGCTCTTCTCAAGCGCCTACGGCCTTGCCCCCCTGTATTTCGCCATAATAGCCACTGGCATAGTCGTAAACATATTCAACAGGTACGGCAGCGCGGTGGTCATAGGTGCTGGAAAGGTCAAGGAGTATATGAAGTACCAGGTAATCATTGCGGCCGCAGTGGCCGCGCTGCTTTTCATACTGACCCCGCTGCTTGGAGTCATGGGCGTGCTAATCGCCCTGTTCGTGGTAAGCCCAGTTGCGCTCGACGTCGCATTCGTCGCATTCCTGAAGAAAAGGATGAACGTGACGCTGCACCTAAGGAAGCTCTTCGGGGTTGCTGCGGCATCGCTGGTGCTTCTTGCAATGCTGTATTATTCGTCGCAGCTTTTGCACCAAAGGCTCCTCTCCCTTCCGGTTAACGCCGCCGTCGCCCTTGTTGCCTACCCGCCGCTGCTAGTATTGCTGCGCGGAGCCGACAGCAATGACATAGGCTTTATAGAGAGCATGGGCAAGAGGATGCACATAAGCGCAGTTGCAAAGCCGTTTGCAAGGTACGCATCAATGTTTCTTGCGTGAGCTGCGCTTTTTGCCTGCATTTGCCCTTGAGACCTGGATCATATACATCCCGCCGACAAGTCCTGTCAATCCGACCAGCAGTATGCCAAAGATATTGTAGCCTGTTATGCTCTTTCCAAGATTTTGCTGTACGACTGGCACCACCACAGGCTGCTGCAGCGCAGGCTGCTGCAGCGCAGGCTGCTGCGCTGATGCAACGTACATTATCGCTACGGGAGTAGGGCCCGCAGGTATCGAAAAGCTCGTGTAGCAATTGGTAGAATTATCTTCGTACGGGTTTACCGGCTCCCATGAATAATTAAGAACGAACGGAACAAGATATTTAGGACTATCGCACACGTTGTACTTGGCATTTATCGTAAATGCTGCTATGCCGGGCATTGATGTGGTGCTATAGAATGAAGCAATATAGGTAAAGCCCTGGGGAATTGCAGGAAAAGGCATTAGCATATCGGATGCGTTGATATAGTCTATGTTTATGTTCGAGGAATATGCTCCGGCACTCATGTTATATATGCCTGTGGTGTTGAAGCCGAAGCTCACATTTATGCTGCTTCCTGCAGCGCCAGCTATGCCAAGCGCAAGCAGTGCGACGAATACCGAGGTAATTCCGATTATGCGTAAGTTCACTACATTCACCTTTCTGATGATTGGATATAACTTTTATAATATATATACCTTTGCAAGTCTTAACTAAGTCCGATAAGCACTATGCCTATGAAGAGCACTGTGATTCCTAGCCATCTCATTGCAGTTATCGGTTCGCCAATAACAGTAAAAGCTAATATTGAAGTAAATATGTAACTTATTCCAGTTAAGCTATACGCCCAGCTAAGATGCGACCTTCCCAATACATATAGATACAATCCAGTAGCTGCTATGTATAATATAACACCGATTAATATGTACAAAGCTATGTTGCTTATCCCACTCTCATAGTTTGTCCCCAATTTGAACACTAACTGCCCAAAACTACCAAACAGTGAGGCGATTACCATGATTGCTATAAATGCTAATTTTTGCTCTTTTCTAACCATAATACCACTCAATAAGTTAAGGCTATAATTAGTATGCCGACGAATATCAAGGTGGCTCCTAATGCTCTAATCGCACTGAATTTTTCACGCAGTACAAAGCCTGAGATAATAAAAACAAAAATAAAAGTACTTGCAGATATTGGATAAACATATGATAATTGACCAAATTTCAGAGCAAAAAGATACACAATCAGGCTAAATATGTAGAAAATTCCCCCTAGTAATACAAGTTTATTTTTGGTCAGCTTTATAAGATTTTTCTTATTAAAATCAAAGTATGGTTTTGCCTTTTTAAAAACATAATTTGCATATGCTGCAAGTAGCGATGATAGCAAGGTAGCTAGTATTATAATTATTTCAACCAACATAAAAATCCTACCTGAATGTTGACTCTAAAGTGTATAGGATATGCCTGAACCTAAATTTGGAACTGCCATTTTTCCTATCAGTAAAAGTAGAGTAGAATATCTCTGAGACCTTAACTTCAGAATCACATAACCTTAGAATATCTAATAGTACTTTATAGCCTTTAAGTACAAATTGATTATTGTGCTTGTACACCAAGTACTTAAACAATTTAGTTCTGATGCCGAAATATCCTGACATCATGTCTTTTGTTGTTGGCTTTTTCCTTATTCTAAATACTACATACGAGATAAGGAACATACCACCAGATAATACTTTTCTTAGCAGACTAAGAGTGTCTTTATTTGTTCTAACAGCGACTACAATGTCATTTTTATCTAGTTGCTTATACATCTCGTTTATTTTATCTATTGGGTGCTGCAAGTCTCCATCCATGATAATTATCTTTGGTGTGCTGACCTTTCTCATAAGTTTTTTATCTGCGATACTTGCCGTTAAGCCGTGTATCTTTTCTAAACTTCTATCATTTAATTTGATATTCTTGTTTTTCTTGGCAAGGTTTAACGTTTGAGATGCAGTGCCATCAGTTGAGCCATCATCTGAAATGATTATACTGACGCCTTTATATCTTTTTGCAAGTAATCCGATAAGTTTCGGTATATTACTAGCTTCATTAAGAGTAGGTATTATAACAGTCAAATCAGAGAAATTGGTCATGTTGTTTACACCATATTATCTATCGGAACGGATGCTGGAGATTGACTACCACTTCCGTCGTATTGTAGCCATTACTTTGTAGCCAATTTAGGGCATCATTCTGCGAGGTGAAGTACATTGAGTTGTTGTCTGTTGGATTACCATAATATTTATCTAACCCCCATGATTGCGCTCCGTAAACGTTGCCTATGTCGACTGCCCAATTCCCGAATATTATTGGGTCTGTGTTAGAACCATAAAGTCCCTGGCTTGTAAGTTGTGAAGATGCCAAAGAGTTGTCTGGACTTGAAGTGTTGACTAGTTGCTGAAGAGAATTCGTATTATTTGTTGATATTGTATTAGTAAGCAGATTCTTATTTTCATACACTGTAAAATTGCTGTTACTTAATACAGGGGTAAAGTTAGCCAAAAATGCATTCCGCCATGTCTGGTTGTAGTAGTAATCATAAAGGAAGAAATGACCGTTGTAAAAGTTATTTTCTACATTTACATTAGTGGATATAGAATTTAAAGGTGTTATTACTACATAATTGACGCGTGATGGATCTATACTTACATTTATAAAAGCTTCTCTACTACTATATTCATCTATCATTTGTTTTGGGTCATTTACTAACAAACTCAGGATTTGGGCACCACCTGTGCCAATATTAGTAGACAATAATAAAACTGAATACTTACCTATTTTTTGTGAAACTGGTTTGTATGAATTTATGGTGTGGACAAAATACAAATAAGTGACGCCTGTCGGTTCAATACCTTTGTTTATTAAAGGCAACTGGTAAACTATAGTGAATATTAATAATGTTATTACTATCATAGATAAAGTTATTGTTTGCATTCTATTTCTTTTACGTAGTAGATATAAGTAGATAGTTGGTAAGATTATGCTTAGAACTTCATAAACATATCTAAAATTGTTGGAGTTTGATAGAGTAAATGAGCCAGCTAAAGCGATGTTTGCTCCTGATGGCCCATTATTTCCTAGAGCGAGACCTATTACAGGATGTAAGAAATATAATGGGTCATGAAAGATTAGAAGTTCCCAAAAGAGCCATATAATAACACCAATGAAAGCTAGATATGAAAAAGCAACATTATATGTGCGTTTTCTCGATATCTCCCTTATTGAGTACATCACCACAAGAATAAGTGCTAGTGCCCATATTTCATATCTTACTAAACTACCTACTGCTAAAACTAATGACATTTTTATTATGTTATGCCTTTTGTCTGTTTTTAGATACTCAAAGAAATAATAGATCGCGAATACACCAAAGAATATGGCAATCGGCTCTTGCATTGGCATTGCCGAGAATGAAAGCGTGTAGATGTTAAGTGCAAATATCATAATTACTGGTATTACATACTTTTTTGGATATATTTTATAAAAAACTACACAGGTCAGTGCTGTAAAGATACTGTTTACTATTGCACCATCTAGTCCAGTTTTATATAAAAATGGAATGAGAGTAAGAGGCATCAATAAAATATGTTGTAATGGAAGCCAAATACCAGCTAAATTATTGAAGTTTTGCCATGCTACAAGTGAAATGTAATTGTGAGATATTGCATCATAAAACGAGAATGTTATCCCATATCTTGCAACTAATGATATTGCATACATCATTTCGACAGCGAAGGTAATCAAAAAAATTGCTAGCTGATATTTTGTAGTTTTCTTTATTTTATCACCGCTTTGTCCTGCCGAATGCTTCAGTGTTTCTGAAAGGAGCAGTTAGAGCTATTATGCCAATGAACATCCAGTAAATAGGCTGTAACAAGCTGTAAAGTGCCTTTTTTTCGTACTCCGTGTCTACTAAGGCATCAGCATTTCCGAAGATTACGAAGGCATTGCCAAAGATTAATAATAATACAGAAATTGGAAGGATATATTCTTTATAAAATAGATTATTCATCCAAAAGATCGACAGATTCGTATGTGGACTAATAAGAAAAGTTGCAAAGAAAACTAAAAGGAATATTGCAGTTAGTAATGAAAAGGCAACTGTTATAGGGGAGATGAATGGAATACTAAAAACAAATTTTTCTTTAACTGTCATTTTAGATGTTAGTGTCCTTTTCAAGCAGGTATAATAGCCCCTAAACCATCTTTTTCTTTGGTTGAAATGCACTTTTAGAGATTCGGGCGGCAATTCCCTTACTTCACTATCTAGCAGTCCAAAGTTATATTTCTTTTCAGCTAAAAGTATGCTTAAATAACCGTCTTCGGTTAGCACTTCTGGAAAGCCACCAACACTTTGGACAGCCTTCTTTTTAACATAAAGGCCCTCTCCACTTAAAGGGAATGCACCTACGTACTCCTTTAGAAATGGGAGAAATTTTTTATACCATATGTAATTATCTATCTCAAATGCTTTTAGTAGAAGATGGTTACCGCTTTCTCTTACAACTCTTGATTGAATAACATCGTATTTGTTTTCAATCATTAAAGCTGCTGCATCGTGAATTGCTGTTGAAGGTATGTAGTCGCCAGCATCATACAACGCAAGCATCTCGCCTTTCGCTTCCTTTAAGCCAAAGTTCAACGCTCTGCCCTTCATCTTCTTTTTGCCATCACTTAATATTAATCTCTCATTTTTATGTAAATGCCCTAACTGTTTTTTAAGTTTTAAATCATCAGGTTCGCCTATGTATATTATATCAAAATTATTATAGGTCTGGCTTGATAAGCTGTCTCGTGTTCTTTTAATCGAGACATCATCTTCCTTGTAAAAAGGTACTAAAACAGACACTAAAGGAGAATTTAGCCTTTTTGTAGACTTTTCATAATGCGGTTTCATCCTATGTCTATGTGCATGAGGTGCTAGGCTCATGACATAAAATACATTACTCACTACTGGGTCAACAGCATATGACATTTAATCATCTTCTTTTGTTTTGTGACTTTAGAAATGCGTCTGCCTCCTTTATATCTTTCTGCGTATTGACGCTAACCCATGTTTCATTATCAGCAAGCATGTTACCCATTATCCTATCTTTTTGCTTTGCAAGACTTGTAAAAACACTATCTTCTATTGACCCTCTTTCAGGAATAAAGTCCAACATTTTCCTATTTAGAACGTAGACGCCCATGCTAACAGGTACAGACCGCAACTTTTCGCCGTATTTGAAATCTGTTATTTTCGAACCTTTTTGCAATTTTACCACGCTGAACCTACAATAGAATGGTGAAAGTGCTACTGTTACTAGTGGTTTATGTCTCTCATGTTTTTTAATTAGCTTTGAGAGATCCATATTCGTTATTTCATCAGAATTCATACCTATGAAATCTTGCTGGCCATCCATATAATTCTCAATGGCGCATTTGAATGCGTGCGCAGTGCCCCCGCCGCTTATCTTATCTTCGCTAAAATCCACCTTCATGTTAAAGTTGTTATTAGCTTCCATAAATTCGAATATTTTATCTTTTTGGTAGCCTACTGCAAGCACCAAATGATTTATCTTGTGTTTCTTTAGCCATTTTATTATCCAGTACAATATCGGCTTCCCATTAACCTCCACCATTGTTTTTGGCTTATTATCTGTAAGAGGTTTAAGTCTTGTACTCTCTCCTCCTGCGATTATTATTGCAGTTTTTATCATAAAAACACATGTATCATAGTGTGAACAACCCCACCGCAAGCGGTGGGGAATTCAAGCATTAAAATAATTTTTGTTGTTCGTTTTTTAGACTACTCTTATACTATAGCTCTATTTAGAGCAAATGTAAAATCCTAACGCTGCACTTAACATAGCGATTCTATTTCCTTATACTTACATTTCTTTTATCACTTACAGATTGAAGTCATTTAGGAGATATTTAAACCTTTGCCTAACACAATAGTAAGGTTTATAGAGTGGACAGTGCAGCCACTCCAAACTTACAGGTTCATCGCCTGCTTTTATCACTTGATCTCTTTATTCTGTTTTAACCTTTTTTCCTGTAGTTGCCGTTTCCTGGCGCGATTTGCCGTTGTGCTTGTCCTTTCTGTTCTTGTTCCTTCCCCTTGAAAGGAACATTGCAAGCGCGGCAATTATCACGACCACCATTACAACGAACGCTGCTAGAAGGTCCTTGTTTATGCTCGGAAGGCCCGAACCCTTCTTCTGCGCTATTGTCGTAGTCGCCACTGTTGTTATGGCGCTTGCCGGGGGCTGCTGCGGCTGCACCGCGGTAGACTTGTGCATCAGCCCTATTACGGGGTCGTTCGACGGTATCGTGAACGTGACCGCGCATCCTGATGCATTGTCATACGAATACGGCGTGACAGCCTTCCATGTGCCGTTCTTGAGCACGTATGGCGCAATGCTTCCGTCGCTGCAGCTGTACTGCACGTTGAAGTCAAGGCTGCCTACAAGGCTCGAGTTCACGATTATGTTCGTGGTGGATATGCTCGTAAGGCCGTTTGGCGCAGTCGGGGCGTTGGTCACGTTGACAAGCGATACCTCTATCGAGTTGTCCGAGCTGCCTATTATCTTAAGCGGCGATGTGCTGTACGTCAGATCGAGGCTTATTGTCTTGTTCAGCGAGTTGCTTGGTATGGTGCCGTTGCTGCCTGGCGATGATGAGCACAGCTCCAGCGCGACGCTGTGCTGTATTGGCAGGTATGCTATGCCGGTAAGCTCTATCGTTGCGTTTGTGCCGTTTATCTTGTCGGTCTGGTTGAGCTGCAGCAGGAACGACTGGTTGTCTGCTATTAGTCCGGTCTCGTTTGGAGATATGAAGTTGTCGACCACATGCACAGTCCCGCTGCCGAAGCGAACGTCGAACTGGCCCAGTGCTGTTACCGGTGTTACCGTGAAGCACGAATTGCCTGCCGGCGTTACTATAGGCGCTGACGACCCTCCGCCGCCTCCGCCGCCGCCTCCTCCTCCGCCTGTGCCGCCGCCTCCGCCATTGCTGATCGTTGTGGTTGTGGAGGTGCTCGTGCTTGTGGTTGTTGTGGAGGTGTTGTATATGCTCTTTGATACATGTATCGTGTTGCTTAATATCTCGTTTGCAGGTGTAGTTGCACTGTCGGTTACTAATACATTGACAGTGTCTATACCTACAGCATCGGCTGCAGTATTGTATGGGAATATCACGCTTTGGCTGCTGCTTGGGGTTGTGTTCGTTGCAATGACATCGCCGCTGCTGTTCACTATGCTTAGATCATATGTGTATGGTGCGTGGCCTCCGTGTATATCTGCAGTGATGTTGATCTCCTGGTCAATGTCCGGAGTTGAATTGGATGCTGTAAGGCTTGAACCAAGTGGTCCAGAAACATCTATTCCATTCACGTTAGTGGATGTAGCAATGTTATTAACACTGTCAGTCAGTACCAACGTCACGTTCAGGTGTCCTAGTTCATCGTTCAGTATCGGAACATTGTAAGTATTGTGTGTGAAAAAGACATTAACTCCAGATCTTACTCCAGTTTTAACGTAGCTGTATATCACATTTCCGTTCGATGCATTTGATACGATGAAGTTGAAGGTGTATGGTGGTGTTCCTTTTGTCGCGATATCATCGATTGTTTCATATTGGCCTTGGTCTACCAGTACGTTTGAGACAGATGGTACACCTATTTGTATTCCCGGGTTTACCGCTATTAAGACAGGGTTGGACACAGCTATGTAATTGGAGCTGTCCATGACGTTCTCGGTAACAAGGTAGTTGCCTGTGGTTGCAAATGCTATTGTGTTGCCGCTTATGCCTCCTGTTGGTTGGTTAACCGTGTATGCATAGGATATGTACGGGAGCACTCCGCCTGTTATCACATTGGCGAAGTTCACGCTCTGTCCGGCATCAATCTCGTTAGCCGATGGCGTCAGTGTTATTGTAGGTGCTTTGTTTACGGTAACTGTTGATGTAGCGTTTGCGTCTTCGCCCGACGCGTCTGTTACGTATATTGTAACCTTGCAAGTACCAGCTGTTTTGAACAGGAATTCGTTCGCGGTTTCTGATGCACATTTGGTCGTGTACGTATATACGTCTCCGTTTGTGCCGCCCGTGGTGTAGTTGGTGAAGTTGATTGTCTGTCCTTTGTCAACAGTCACTGTAGCTGGATTTATGCTTACTGTTAAGTAAGTCGTGACGTTTATCTTCTCTGCGTCAGTCGCGTTTGCTACTTCTCCTGACTGGTCCTTCACTCCAAGAGATACCGTGTACATGTTTGCAGATGCGAATGTTATTGAGCCATTTGCATTGGGAATGACCGGCGCGC
>JBOGRY010000021.1:0-42960 GCA_050749665.1 Candidatus Micrarchaeaceae archaeon | reverse complement strand
GTGTCGACTATATAAGCCTTTTGTGCAAAGCGATGCAATGGCGCATCATATGATGAGTATTATCCATGCGGCAGCTATGAAGCCCACCACCACAACAATCGGAATCAGCAGCTTTGTTATGTCATATGTGGACTTGGCTATGGTTATCATACGCTCCATAGTATCCTCTCCCCACACCTTGAACTTCCTGATGTAGTCCCTGCTGTGGTGCACGCTCACAGTCTCTATGTTCGATACCGCCTTGTCCATGCAGCTGTCGACCAGCTTGATGAGCCTTGCGTACTTCGTGTACCTTCCAAGTACGTTCCCTGCGTTGTACTCCAGGGAGTTTACCGCATGCGTGTCCGTAGTATACAGTTCGGCATCGATGCCGTACTTTGCCCTGACGTGGTTGATTATGGCGCTCCTCAGGTTCGGCAGCACGTTGTTCGCATTGAACTGTATGATGGCGTAGGAAAAGCCGTTGAACTTGAATACCGCAGCGTTCAGGTTGCCCTTGGCAATGTCCCTTGGATAGCCGAGCCCGGAGCAGATATCCATGCTGGATACTCCCATTTTTACCTTCCTGCACTTGTGCTGGGTGCCGTGCATGTCCTTTATGGCATTCACGTACTCCTTCGCGAACCTGGAGTTGAACTTGACGCCGTTGAGCTCCACCTTTGGCGCCGTCTCGTACCTCGAGTTGTGCGCGTCCAGGAGCACTGACGTGCCGAACTTGGATTCGAGCAGCTCGCTAAAGAGCACCGAGCTCTGTACGGACACGTCCTCCGTGACCTTGGGCGCCCTTGTGAGCGTCACTATGGATATGCCACCAAGGCCGAGCCTTATCACCTTCGAATCCTTGTACGAGCTCTTCGTGAAAGTGAAACCGCCCTTGTCGCCGACAGGCTTGCAAACGCCCACGCCTCTGTCGAGCGCGGCCCTCAATTCGTTGAACTGGCTGCTGGATATCGGGTTATGATCCATGTCAACGGCGCAGTGCATCACGAATGTCGGTGTATTGTACTTCTGGACAGAGTGCCTCTCCAGCATGTATGGGAAGTCGCTGCCCGCAAGGGTGCCTGACGGGCCGTAATGTATGTCGGGCGCGAAGAATATGGCCTTTATGCCCTTCTGGTTTCTAAACACAACGGTGTCCGTCCTTATGTCCGTCGGCGTGCCGAAGTTCTGCCCGAACGGCGCGGATATGTTTATGTCGAACAGCCAGTTCTGCATGAGCTGCGACACCGCGTCGAAGCTGTGGAACCCGAAGCCCTTGCTGTACGGCCTGTCTATTATGTATATTATGGTGTAGCTTACTATCAGGAATATGAAGGTGCCGGCATACAGCTTAAGTAGCAATATGTTCACCGGCGTGTCCAGCGCCAGTATGAACCTGCTCGACGGGAGGTACAGCAGGATGTTTAGCGTCGGCTGCACGAGCGCGAGTATCGCGGCCTTCTTCCTCTGTCCCAGCACGACCTTGTCTGCGAAGAACCACCACCCGAATATGCTTGCGTCGCCTACGAGTATTATGGCGGTCGACACCGCATACTGGTGCGCGAGTACGTAGACTATGCTCCCCAGGAGTATGAAGACGGAATACGTTACAGTGCCGACTATCGATATGAAGAATATGTACCTGATGTCCACGTATCTCTTCACTGACTTGACTATCAGTATCGTGAGCAGCGTGGGCATCATTATCGCAAGTATGCCCGTTATGGAGCCGTCTATCGCAAGCGCCAGGAACCCGTTGTTTATCATGTTGTGGTTAATGAGCGCAACCGAGACTATGCCTATTATCACGCTTGTCAGGAAAAGCAGCAGGAACAGGACTGTCGTCCTTGGTATGCCAATTGAAAATGGATTGATGTCACGCAGGAACTTATCATAGCCGCCCTTCGAAACCATAGAAACACTTGTATTCAGCTACTTGCCGAATCTCCTCTGTCGTTCAGAGAAAACCTTCAATGCCCTCTCGAGGTCCTGCTTTTCGAAGTCCGGCCAGTACTTCTTCGCAAAATAAAGCTCGGAATAGTCGGACTGCCACGGAAGGAAGCCTGAAAGCCTCATCTCTCCGGACGTCCTTATTATGAAGTCGACGTCCGGTATGGATGCTGTTCTCATGCTCTCATTGATCGTGCTTTCGTTTATCGATTTGTGCTTGCCTTGCAGTGCGTAGTTGTACATGCGCTTGAACGCATAAAGCATGTCGTCCTTGCCTCCATATCCTACCAAAAGGTTTATCGTGAAGTCCGTGTATGCCTTGGTCCTCCTCTCAAGGGACATCAGCGCGCCGCTCACGTTTTTCGGAAGCAAGTTGAGGTTGCCGATGATCTTTACCCTGGCCCTGTTCTCCCTGAGTATGTTGAATATCTTCGGGTCCTTCGCGGCGTTTATGTACAGCTTGTAAAGCACGTTTATCTCCTGTTTGCTCCTGTTCTTTATGTTCTCTGTAGACAGGGCCCAGACCGTTACCGTCTTCACTCCGAAGTTCTTTGCCCATATGGTGAAGTCTATGAATTTCTTTATGCCCTGCTGGTAACCGTTGAATATCTTCAGCCTGTGGGAACTGGACCACCTCCTGTTACCATCGGGTATTAGTGCCAAATGAGTAGGTACAATGCGCAATCGCTCTTTGCTTCTGTTTGCCATCTATATGCCTTTTTAGCCTATCTAGGTCGTTAACAGCTACTATTTATTGTGCTAAATGCTTTAAATACTTGCTTATGGTGTTAACATAAATATAATACCATCCAAATGCCATGTATATGGCGGTGCAAGCGTTTGCAAGTTGGTGCTTTGATTGGGCATTGTATACGATCCCTATGATGTTGGCTCCCTAGAAGAAATAATAGGCAACGAGCACGCCATCAAGAGGATGCGCGACTTCTGCAGGGACTGCAACAAAGGCATAAAGAGGATGCCGCTCTTGATATCCGGGCCTTCAGGTACTGGCAAGAGCGCAGCCGTGCACCTTCTTGCAAAGGAGAACAACTGGAACGTAGTGGAGCTCAATGCAGGAGACTACAGGGACGCGAATACGATAAAGGGCATGCTGATGTCCGCGGCAACGTCGAGGCCGCTCATGGGCGGCAGGAACCTCATACTGCTTGACGAGATAGACGAGATGGTTGCCAGGTTCGACAAGGGCGCACCCTCCGCGATAGGCGAGCTGATAGCCAAGGCGAAAAACCCCATAATACTTACCGCAAACGACATGTGGGACCAGAGCATAACCTTCCTTAGGGGCAAAACGGAAGCGATAGAGTTCAAGAGGCTTGCAACTGATACCATACAGATAATACTCAGGAAAATAAGCAAGAGGCACTCCATCGCCATCAAAAATGATGCAATAGAGATGATCGCGAAAAGGGCCAACGGCGACGCAAGGGGCGCAATCAACGACCTGTCGATAATGGACGGTGCCGGCGATGAAGACATAATGGAGGTCATAGGCCTGCGCGACAGGAAGATGGACATATTCAACGTCCTTGACAGGATCTTCCTTACCAATTCCATATCCGCGCCTCTAAGGGCCGTGGCAAACAGCGGGGTGAGCAACGACATGCTGATAAGGTGGATAGAAGAGAACATACCGAAAAGGTACCAATACGGCGAGGACCTTAGCGATGCATTCGAGTCGCTCTCCTACGCATCGATATTCTCAAGCAGGGCGGCAAGGTCGCAGTACTACACTTACTGGAGGTACATGAACGTGCTCATGTCAAGCGGAGTAGCGCTATCGAAGAGGCACGCCCCGAGCTCTGCGAGGGGATACTCATTCCCAAATGTAATAAAGGAGCTCAGCACGACAAAGGCGTCAAGGAACCAGGACAGGCTTGTCGCAGAGAAGCTGCAGAGAACCTTCCATTCGAGCACGAGGAAGATAATAAGGAACGAGCTGGTGTTGCTGTCAGCATCCGCGGCAAGGGCGGTAAAATCAGGCACGGCAACAAAGGATGAAGTCATAGAATACCTATCGTCAGCATACATTCTTGACGGCAAGGAAGCTGAGTACATTCTTGGGAGGAACAGCTGAGGCGCACAGATAGGTTTTAATTAGCTAATTTCGTTTATCTGTTGATGCAATGGAAAAAGCCCAAAGTGCAATGGAATATCTGATAACATACAGCTGGGCCATACTCATAATAGGCATAACGCTCTCTGCGCTTTACGCTCTTGGGCTGTTTAATCCGGATTCGTTCATATCAAACCAGTGCATATTCCCTGCGGATTTCGGGTGCCTCAGCGCGTTCCTGTACACCAACGGCTCCATAACCGTGAACTTAGAGCAGGCTACCCAGTCGTCGATAAACGTGACCTCATTCGGGTGCAACTCAGGCGGCACCACTACAAACATGACGCCGTACATCGGCGCGAACGAGATATTCATGCCTGTCGGCAGCAACATAACGCTTACCGCAAACTGCTTCTCAAACGGCACGATATACACGTCAAACCCGGGCAACCTGTATAACGGCCACGTAGTCGTGAACTACACGGACCTACAGACAGGATTCCAGCACGTGCTTGTCGGGAAGATCATAGAGAAGTCGCAGTGAGCTACTGCACCACTCCAAGTTCTAGGAGCACAAGCCTTATGGTCTCCTCTATCTGATTCCTGTCAGTGCGTATGCTTGCGGCCTGCTTGTGGCCTCCGCCGCTAACCATCCCGTTGGTCGCGCCCCTAAGCTTCTCTATTATGTCAAGTATGTTAACCGATCCGTGCAGATCCTGGCTAAGCCTAAGCGATATGTAGCTTCCGTAATGCACCATGGTTATCGTCTTGCCGTGGTTGGCCGATTCAAGCTTATCCTGCAGCTTCGAGCTGTATCTCCCAGGCAACGGGTAGTCGAGGCTCAGCTTAGCCACGTGCCCGAAGTCAAGGACATACACGTTCACGCCGCCGCTGTTCTTGTAGCTCCTTACGTTCCTAAGGCCCTCAGTTAGCGCCTCGTCCAGCTGCCTGCTCGCATGCCTAAAGACGTCCTCCGACTTGACGCTGTCCTTTATGACAATGTCCATGTTCTTGGGCTTGCTGTACATCTCGCTGCTGCTTGATGTAAGGTAATCGAGTATCATCGCGTTCTTCACTGCGTTTTGGTCGCTGAAATTGGCGTATGAGCTGTAGTCGCTTACAAGCGCCGCCTCCCTCAGGTCGGATACGTCGACATTGCCTATTATCACTGCAAAAATCGAAGTCAATAATCCGGCAGTGAAGTTCGAGTCGCCCCCGAAGTCGCATACGTTTATGTAGCTCCTGACAAGGCCCCTGTCGAAGCCTTCGTAGGGGACATGATGGTCCAGCCATATTATGTCGCAGACGCCATTCGACGCCTTAATCGCGCCCTCGCTTTCTGGCGAAGTGCCGAAGTCAGTTATGACTACTATGGGCCTCTCGGCGCTCTCGTAGGACTCGAACAGCATCCTGTCCTCGTAGAACGACTCGATTGTATAAGCTATGCCCTTGTTCATGCGCCACGATACGCTGCGCTGCTCGCCCTCGAACATCTTCATCCCAAGGGCCTCAAGGGCCCTGTATAACGCTATGCCCCCAGCGGAGCCGTCGCCGTCGTTGTGGAAGCGCACCACTATCGGCGCTCCGGCCATGAAGCCCCTTGCAAGCAGTATCGCTGCCTTCTGGAGCTCAGGCATCATCCTGTTTGCTATTCCCTCGTATCTCTTGTCTATGTTTATGGCCTTGCAGTTGTCTAATATGCCTGAGGAATCGGCAAGCGCCGAGATCGCCATGCCGTAGGATGCGCTGTCGCAACGTTCACCGCAGGGCTCTATGCTGCTTCCGTCCAATGTGACCTTTTCGTACAGCGCAAGCTGCCTGCCGCTCTTCGTGTGGACAGCCCTATCCGCAAGTATGTTGTACATGTTGTCCAGCGGGTTGTGCGACTGTCTAACTGATGAAACTATACCGTAACGCAATTTTCCCATGTGATAGCACCGGCCATATAATTTGCGCGGTTCACATTTATATGTGCTGGCATCCTACTTCGGCAATGACGATGAGGCCGATTCCTCGCATGCGATCTGCGCGCTTTCGCTGTCGTTTATGTAGCTGCAGTATGCGCTGTCGTTGTAGCTTGTCGCGAGCTGTGTTATGCACGTGTCTTGGTATGTTGCGTTGCCTATCGATGCGCAAACGGAGGCGTTCTTCTCGGCTACGGCCTGCTCGGTGTATACCGTGTAAAGGCATAAGCTCTGGATGTACGACGGCGCGTTGCTGCACAGCATGCTGACATTTGTTATATTCAAGGAAGAATTCAAGGAAGAGTTTGTGCCTGCAGCAAGTGAACTGGTGCACAGCTGGCCCAGCGTGCTTCCCGCCATGCTGCACAGGCTCATGTTGTTTGTGGACATTGCCGCGCTATAATAGCAGTAGTCCCTGGGAGTCATGTTGAGCTCGCCGTATGAGATGTAGTTGAAGCTGGTAGTCTGGCCAGGATGCGATTTTGCAAGCAACGCATCCGTTACCGTGCTGTTCGTGACGTTCGGGAGCATAGAGCAGTAGGACTGCATGCCTAAATATGACGCCCTGCCGTAGTAGTATATGTAGCTGCAAAGGTTCCTATCGCTGCCGTTGTCGATGTAGCTGCAGTAGCTTATGCTGTCGAAGCCGTTGGCGTCGGCAACGCCGTATGCGCATAGGGACTCGTTCGCGCCGTCTATGCGCATGCAGTAGCTTGCATCGCCCGTAGAATAGCTCACGTTCTCTATGCAGCTGTCGTAGAGGTAGCTGCTGGAGTTTATCATGCCGCATGCATCGGCGTCCCTCTCGCGCTTGGCTATGGCTCCGATGCAGCTGTAGGAGAGCTGGGACGGCCCTATGTTTGAGCACAGCGAATAGTTGTCGGTATTATTGGCAAATGCATAGAAGCACTGGTCCCTTTGCTGCGGCAGCACTATGCTTTTGCATGCCTCGAACCCTGAAGAAGACGTTGCCCTTACCGCCAATGTGACAATCGCAAGCACCACTATAACCACTGCCATTATTGCAGCAACAAGCCTGCGCTTTGGTATCTGGGCAAGCTGCATCATGAGCACTGCGGTACCTGCGGATTTGCCCGACGGGCTCCTTGTTTTCTTCAAAGGCATCGAATCAGCTGCCTACTCAAACTTTACTCCCTTGTCCGTTATGTTGTAGCGCGTAATTGCCCTTTCGTGGCTGTTGCCGCGCATCTTTACCACCTGCATCTCGAAGCTGTTCTTGTCCTCGACCCTTGACTGGTACAATGCTATGACACCGTCGAAAAGGAGGAGCTCCTGCCCGAATTTCATCTTGCTATGCTGGTAGTAGGGCAGCTCGAGCGTTATTATCGATGTGACTCCAAGCCTTCTCAAATTGGACAACAGGGACGATACGGACTTGTTGTATAGCAGTGTCTTCCCAAGCATCAGCTTCAGGAACGAGAGCGAGTCTATCGCAACCACCTTCGCGTCTACGGATTTTATTATGCCTTCGATGTCGGATATGAGGTTGCTCATCGTGTACCCTGTCTCCGATTCGGTGTTGGTGGCGACCTTGGCCGCGGAATCGCCCCCGTCAACAACCAGCACGTTGTCCCTTATGTAACTTTGTATATCGTCGGCCTTTCCTGTTATGAATTCTGCGTTGCGTATCACGCTCTCCGGCTTTTCATCTAGCGTTATGAATGCGCACTGGATCTTCTCCTTTGCGCAGTTGAGAAGTATCTCGAAGGCCATGGTGGTCTTTCCGGTGCCAGGCCCGCCGGCTATGAGCACGCTGTTCATGAGCGGTATGCCTCCGTCCAGTATATTGTCCAGGCCGTCTATTCCAGTGGCAATCCCATCGAACTTGCGCTCCAATCAAGCACCGCCATAAATAGGAGTATTTCATAGCTCAGGTATATAAAACAAACGCTGGATATCTACTGTGGCACGCCCGCGGCGCGTTTCAATGATGATATCCTCAAAGGGAAGCAAGGTCTACCTGAGCCCCATCTGCACCGACGACGCCGACGCCATAGTCGAGAACATCAACGACATGGCCGTAATAGGCGCCTTGGGCAACCCCTCCATAAGCTATCCGTACACGCGCGACAACGCATTGGGGTTCATAGCCTTCGCATCGCAGAAATACGCAACAGCTGAAGAGTTCCACATGGGCATACGCGTAAGCGGCACCGGGCTTGTGGGCGTATGCGGATTATTCAACATGAGCATGCATGACAGGCATTCCGAGATCGGGTACTGGCTGGGCAAGAGGCACTGGGGCAACGGCTATGCATCCGGTGCGCTGAGGCTGCTTATAGGATTCGGGTTCCGCACTTTGGATCTTGAGCGCATTCATGCGCAGACGCTCAAAGACAACGAGAGGTCGATAAGGCTACTGAAATCCATTGGTTTTAGGCATGTCGGGGACGGCATAGCCAGCATGTCCGGCCTGTACGTATTCGCGCTGCAAAGGGATTCGTACGGCAACGCCATGGAAATACATGTGGAGCGCTAGCCGCGCAGGCAAACCTATGTTTATAAACCCTTTAGATGCATACTATAAATGATACCGAATGGAGAAGAAGATAGTATTCATAGGGATAGGCCTGCTTGTAATAGCAATAGTGGTGTTGCTGCTTTCGGTCTTTTTGCTTAGCGGAGGCGTATCAAAGGATATAACCACGGCCAACACGACCGTGGCCGCGCACGGGTTCTCCGATGTGCCGATAACGTACTACGGCAATACCACAATAATTGCAATATATGCGATAATGGGCAACGCGACCAACATATATGTCCTCAACGCAAGCGACTTCAGCGCATGGAGCGGCCACATGAATTCGACCGCATCGAACACGAGCGGCATAGCGTATGCGCAGGCGCTGGGAGTCAACGGCACGTACGTGTACAGCAACGTCAGCAACATAGTCATACCTATCGTGCTAAAGGAATTCTCCAAAGGGGGCGGGCATTCCGGCAAGGCGTACCTTGTCATAGACAACACCCTTGGCAGCAAATCATATGCCAATGCGGTAAACGCTACCATATCATATTTCCCGCTGAACTCATCTACATTATTGCTCGGCGACGCCCTGGGATACGGCGTGATAATAGCGGTTATCGCCGCAATAATACTGATAGTCTGGGGACTGTTCAAAAAGCCCAAGGCCGATGCGTCCAATCCGAAGGTGAAGGAAAAGGACAAGAACGACAAGGTGTACGTAGACAGGCTTTACAAGGGCATAAAGGGGGGCAAAGGCAAGAAGGACAGTGACTCATAATAAGTTGGTTAACAATGGACGAGCTCCGCGAAAAGATAGCAGGCGAGATAACGCTCTCTGACAGCCCCGGAAGCGCCATGAAGAAATGGCGCGAGTTCTTCGGGGTGACACAGGTCGACCTTGCCAAGCAGATAAAGGTATCGACATCGACGATAAGCGATTACGAGAGCAACAGGAGGCTGAGCCCCGGGGTCGGCGTCATAAAGAGGTTCGTGGACGCGCTGTTCTCGATAGACGGGGCAAGAGGTGGAAACGTGAGCAGCAGCCTTGCCAAGTTCTCAACAAAAGGCGACAGCGAGGACAAGTTCTACAACATACATGACTTTACATCGCCGATAAAGGGCGCAGACTTCAACAACATAATAGAGGGGAGGGTAGTGGCCAACCCGCTATACCTCGATTCCATAAACCTGTTCGGCTATACCAGGCTTGACAGCCTAAGGGTCATACTTGAGATGTCTCCGGGAGATTATCCAAAGCTGTTCGGCTCCACAACTGAGCGCGTGTTCATATTCGAGCACGTATCCACAGGGAGGTCGCCCATGGTCGTCGTGAGGGTCGCGCCCATAAAGCCCAGGGTCATAGTCATACACGGAGTTACGGCAATAGACAAGCTTGCGGTGAAGATAGCACAGGTGGAGAAGATACCGCTGCTGCTCACGAAGCTGGATATCGACAAGCTCTACGAGAGGCTGGACAGGATATGAAGCTGCGCAGCAGTTGATGGAGCTCAGCCCCATACGTCTGCCTTTACCATGTCTGGTTGCACTCCAAGTGCTGCCAGCGCATCCTTCACGGCCTTTACGAACTCGAGCGGCCCGCATATGTACATCGTCCTCTCCTTGAAGTCCGGTGCGTATTTGGCTATCATGTCCTTATCCGCGTGGCCTGTCTGTCCGCTCCAGCCGTCTCCGGGTTGCGGCCTTGTCACCGTCACGACAAGCCTGATCCCTATGCTATCCGCGTAGCCGCTGAGCTCATCCTTCCTTATGACCTCCGTCGGGTACTTGACGCTGTAAAGAAGCACGACATCGCTGCTTGAGCCAGTCACCTTTATGTGCCTGAGCATCGATATGAAGGGCGCAAGGCCTGTGCCCCCGGCTATGAACATAACCTTCCTGTTTACTTTCGGATCGAACCTGAACTGGCCGTTTGGGCCCTTGAGCATGAATATGTCGCCAATATTCGCCTCTACGAAATGCGATGTGCCTATGTGCTCCCCGTGCTTCGGCTCCTTTATGACCGTGAACTCCATGCCCTGCGTCGACGGGTCCGAGGCTATGGAATAGGCCCTTGCCGTGTACCTCTTGCCTGCTGTATCCACCCCCGTTATCATCATGAACATCCCCGGATCGAACCTGACGTGAAGGTTGTCATCGGGCATTAACTTTATTATAAGCACTTCAGGCGTCTCGTCTATCCTTTCAGCCAGCTCGTATTTTCGTTCTGTTATAGGTATAGTTTCCATATAGTCACTTGTGCACACTGGTCTACCTGTACTTACATTCTACATTTGCAGGCCGCTGCTGTACAATCAATATTGTACAAATAGTATTTTATAAATTGGTGTGAAAGAGAATTATGCGAATGTCTAATCTTTATGGTACTAAATGCGGATCCATAAGGGTATATGCTGAAGTTGAGAACGGCACAATAATACGCATAAGGCTCACAGGCGACTTCTTCATGGTGCCTGAAGGCGCTATCACATTCCTTGAGAAGCACCTTGTAGGCGTAGAGATGAACCGCGAGATGCTGCAGGCCGCTTTGAACGTATTCTACATGATGGGCGTGGAGACCCCGATGCTCGAAAAGGAGGACATAGTCAACGCCATACTGGGTGCAAGCAATGCAGATGCGGCTTATTGATATCGATTATACGGAAGATCCGCATCTAAACCTTGCGATCGACGAGGCTATATTCCTTGAGCTCATGAAGGGCAATTCACCAAGCACATTCAGAACGTACGGCAACGCAAGCTCGGTCGTGCTCGGCTGTTTCCAGATAGCGGATGAGGAGATTGACATAAAGTATGCAATAACCAAGGACGTAAAGATAGCGAAGAGGTTCACCGGCGGGGGCGCAACGTACTGCGATGGGGGTGCGCTCAACTTCTCCATAACATCAAGGGAAACCGGCGCAGGCGATGTACAGAGGCTTTTCTCAAAGATGATGGGCGGCGCCCTGTCATCGCTAAGGATCATCGGCGTCGATGCCGCAGTGGAAGGGTTGAACAGCATAAGCGTGAACGGCAGAAAAGTTATGAATGCAGCTGCAACAGCAAGGTCGGGCGCGGCGCTGTTCCAAGCGTCTATGCTTGTAAGCTCCGACCTTAACGCATTGGCCTCGGTGCTAAAGATGCCCGGCGCGAAGAAAGCGGATGGCCGGCTGCTTGGCATGGTTGCCAACATACGCGACATATCCGAGAAGGGAACAGTAGAGGTAAAGAAGGCGGTTCTTGAAGGGTACGGCACTTCCCTCGGGTTCGAATATGCAACCGGAAAGCTCACCGAAAGGGAGGCCGCCCTTGCAAGAAAACTGCAAAAGGCCAAGTATCAAAGATCCGAATGGAACCTCGGCAGGGAATTCACAAACGTTGAATAAGGCCGTGCGCTCATAACTCCATGAACTTTGCCAGTATGCCAAATACCTCATTTGGGTTGGTGAAATGGGGCTCGTGGCCGGCGCCGTCTATTATGTCGAGCGTGCTGCCCTTTATATTGTCCTTGAAGGAATCCGCGTACCTCCTTTCAACGAGCTTGTCATCGCTGCCCCATATCAGCTGCGTCTTTGCCGATATCATTGACAGCTCGTCGGATGTAAGCCGATCGTCATTGAAATCTGATTCGAGTATGCTCCTAAATACGCTCTCCTTGTTGTTGTTCATAGACAGCAACATGTGCAGCATGCCCTCTATGTACTTCTCCTTCCCTGCGCTTTCTATGGCATCGAGCTGCTCCTTGAGCCCTGCAGAGTCCTCAAGTATTATGCCCTTGCACGAGCACGGCTGCGTAGCGTAATATGCCGCTATCCATCCCCCATAGGAATGCCCGAATATGTAGCTGTCGCCGTTGTTCCTCAGCGCTATGAACTCGCGCAGAGCCTGGAACTGCGCGCTTACCGTATACTCAATGTCCGGCGCGTCGGATTTGCCATGGCCCAACAAATCTATCAAAAATACGTCAAGGTCGTCGGGGAGGAAACCTACCAGTTTGGCCCATGCCTTTGTGTTCGATCCTAGCCCATGCAGGAATATTATCTTCTTGGCAATTCCGGGATGGTGCATGTAATGCAGGGCACCAAGGGACGTGTACTCGTAGCCGTCCTCAAAATCCTTGTCGTAATCCATGAAACGCGCCTGAAGCACCAAGTGTAATTAAAATATATGCGTATTAAATGTATTAAAGGCGTTGCTCATAAGTGTTACCATGCTCAAGATGTACGGCAGGGCCGTTGCAATAGAGGCTGCCAAGTCAGGCGAAAAGCCCGATGTGGTGATAAAGGGCTGGATATACAGGAAGAGGAGCAGCGGCGGCAAGATATTCGCAGTGATACACGACCATACGGGCACGATGCAGTGCGTCGCCGACAGGCGCTCCATCGGCAGCAAGGAATGGGACATGCTAGACAAGGCCTATCTAGAATCAAGCATAATAGTCAAGGGTACGCTCAAGAGGGACGAGAGGGCGCCGGGGGGCGTGGAGCTTGAGCTCAAGGAGCTCGAGGTGCTTCACAGCGGCGAGCAGTTCCCAATCACCGAATACCAAAGCCCGGAGCTGCTGCTTGACTTCAGGCACCTATGGCTAAGGAGCCAGAGGATGCGCACCATAATGAGGCTGCGCTCATACGTATTTAGGTACCTGCGCGAGTTTCTTGACAGGCAGGGATTCTACGAGGTGTCGCCCCCGCTGCTCACGATAAGCGCAGGGGAGAGCGGCGCCGACCTCTTCGAAGTTGAGTACTTCGACAGGAAGGTCTACCTTACGGAATCCTCGCAGCTCTATTCCGAGGCGATGGTGTATGCGCTTGAGAAGGTCTACACGCTTGCGCCGTCGTACAGGGCGGAGAAGTCGAGGACCGTAAAGCACCTTGCCGAGTACTGGCACCTCGAGCCGGAAATGGCATACTACACCAACGACATGAGCATGAAGCTTCAATCAAGGCTCGTGAGCCATGTCGCGACAAGCCTTGCCAAGAGGAACGGCGATTTGCTTAAGTCGATAGGCGCAGATGCGGATGCGCTGATGAAGATAAAACCCCCTTTCAAGAGAATAACATACGAGAAGGCGATAGACACGCTCAACAGCCTGGGCGCAAGCAAGAAATGGGGCGACGACTTCGGCGTAGAGGACGAGCGCCTGCTCACCAATGACGAGGAAAAGCCCATATTCGTGTACAATTGGCCCAAGGAGATAAAGGCCTTCTACATGCCGGTAAACAAAAACGACCCAAGGACCGTAGCATGCGCAGACATGCTGGCGCCGAGGGGGCACGGCGAGATAATAGGCGGAAGCGAGAGGATATGGAAAGAGGACGAGCTCGTGGAGCGTATGAAAGAATTAAATTTCAATCTTGACAATTATAAGTGGTACATCGACCTTAGGAAATACGGCTCCGTGCCTCATTCGGGCTTCGGCCTGGGTGTTGAGCGCGTAATAAAATGGATGCTCGGTCTTGACCATATAAGGGACGCGATACCGTTCCCCAGGATGATCAACAGGGCGTCGCCATAGGTGCATATGATGCAAAACATAATAAATGCGTACACACTGTCGTTCGTGATACTCAGCGCGTTCGTGTTTGCAGCCTTCCTGCTCTACATAATAAGGAGGAAGGAGCTTTTGAACATAATACCTGTCCTTGCAAGCTTCGCGACAGTCTACCTGCTCTACAGGCTGATAGGCGTCGCGGGCACCGCAGGGTACTACAACCTGCTGGCACTCGACCTGTGCATTGCGCTTGTGTCTACAATACTTGCGATATTCTACATATCAAAGCCCTACATATTCGTCGGCCTTGTAATACTCCTTGCTGCGGGCTTCGTCATATACGCCAGCGGCAATGCGGGAAGCACGGCATTTGCAGGCATGTTCGCCATAGGCACCATATATGGCATCATGTACAGGGAGTTCGCCATGCCGACAAAGAGGCGCGAGCAATCCAAGATGAAGAAGCGCGAGATAAACAGGGACGTGCTGCAGATAATACTCGGAATAGCACTAGTTGGGATAGTGGTGCTGTTCCCGTACACGGCTGCCGTAAGCATAATATTCGCTCTGATACTGCTATCGTACACTTCGAACAACCTTCTCGCCAACCTTAGGCTGGGATCGCTGTACAGAAGGGCCATGGACCTTGAGAGGAGGGGCGTGACTTTCGGGCAGGGCGCGATATATCTCGCTGCCAGCACCGCGCTCGTGATGGGCTTCACAGGCAGCTCGAAGCTGCTGCTGTTCGGCATAGCCGTGCTGTTCTTTGCGGACTCGCTCGCTACGATAATAGGCGTAAGCGCAAGGAGGGCGGCCCAGCTGCCGTACAACAGGTACAAGACGATTGTAGGCACGCTGACGTTCTTCATAGTCGCCGCGGTTGCCGGTTACCTGACAATAGGATTATACGGCGTGCTGTTCGCGCTCATACTCGCGTTCGTGGAGAGCCTAAACCTGTCCATAGATGACAACATAAGGAGCGGCGTAGTCATAGTGATACTCAACGCGCTTGTAGCTATATAGGCTCGCCGCACGCCATGCCTATCACGCGCCTCGCAGCCGCGAGGTCGCCGCTGTGCGTCCCGTAATTGTCATCAGGCAGCTCCATTATGTAGGGTCTTACGCAGAACACCTTGCTGCTGAAGAAACTGGCGAACCCCGCCTCGCCTATCATGCCCTTGCCTATGTGCCAGTGCCTGTCCAGGCCGCTGCCCAGGCCGTACTTCGCGTCGTTTAGGTGCACAAGCCCGAGCCTTGCATGCCCTATCGAGCTGTGGAATTCATCGGCTATGCTGTCTATGAGCTTGCGGTTGCCTATGTCGTATCCTGCAGCGAACGCATGGCATGTGTCGAGGCATACTCCTACCCTTTTGGAGCCGAGCATGTCTATTATGCTGCCTATATCTTGGAATTTGCTTCCTACGCAGTTCTTGTATCCGGAGCCGTTCTCGAGCAGTATCTCTGCCTTTCCATCCATGTCCAGCACGCCCCCGAGCATGTCGCATATGTTGCCTATACCGAAATCTACGCCCCTGCCAAGGTGCGAGCCCAGGTGTATAACAAGGCACCCTATGCCAAGGGCGTCGCAGTTCATTATGTTGTCGGCAAGCATGGTCCTGCTCTTGCCGTAAACCTCTGCATTGGGCGATGACGGGTTGCATAGGTATGGTATGTGCGCAAACGGCTCGAGGTCCTTCTCCTTGCAGTACCTCACGAACAGCTTGCCGTCTTCCGGCTTTACGGTAGAGTTCTTCCAGGACCTTGAGCTTGTAGTGAATATCTGGAACGCGTTGCAGCCCATCCCTGCGGCCTCCATGGGAGCGTTGTGCACCCCTCCTGATATCGATGAATGGAACCCTATCCTAAGCATAGACAAGCCTCAAGCGGCATGCGCGGCAGCATTGCTGAACTATCCGTGAATGCCACTAATCAGATAAAAGGGAACCTATTTAAAAGGATTGGCACTTCAATACTCCCACGGGGTGTTCTTTTGGACAATAAACGTGCACTTAGTCTGTACGATGTAGAGCAGTTTTTGAGGGATGCTGGAGCTGAGAGGATAAACGAGAAGGCGGTCATAAGCCTCGAAAAGGAGCTTAGGGACACAGTGAACGAATTGATAGAGGAGGCATCGGTATATGCCATGTATGCCGGCAGGATGCGGCTGATAAACCTGTCCGACATAGAGCTTGCATCCAACGGCAGCGGCGCAAAGAGGTACATAAGATATAGGAGGGGCAGGCCAAGGAAGAACACAAGGACGGCAAGGAGGAAACCATACGCAACAAAGCTCATGCTTGTAAACAACGTACCCGTAGTCAAAGAAGCGCAAGGCATTTGACCAAGAAACACGGCAGCACAAAGCCCATGCATATCAGCCGCATGCAGAGCAATACCTCTAGATTCCTCAGTTCCTCAAGTCCATTATAAGGCATGACCGCTTTTTGATAATCTATTAAAAGGAGGAGAGACACAACAATAATGTGCCCTTGTAGTATAACTTGGATAGAACGCGGGCTTGCGGAGCCTGTGATCCGGGTTCAAATCCCGGCGAGGGCGATTCATCATTGGGATATACATATTGAAAAGAAAATGCACTAAATATTTCACTTTTATGAAATGAAGCTCTGTCGGGGTGAAGACGTGAGGACTCTGAGGACTCCGTAGGGGGTTGGGGAGTTGTGGAGTTCTCAGGGCTGGGACTATTTATCCTTGTTTGCTTCTATCTTTACTAAGAGCTGATGGTCCTCAGAAGACAGAAGCAAATTCAGAAAATAGATCAAAGACCAGTACGTTCTTAGAACGAGTTAGGAAACTTAGAGATAAAATGCGTGGTAAAAGCCAATCAGCAGGTGTTGTAGTAAATTTCAACAATGTTCCTGATTGGGTAGAATTCAAGAAGGACAGCTGGTCTAAGTGGGATAAGTACGATTAATCGTACTTTTGCTTAGATAAAATAAATAGGTTAATATAGGTTAGAGGATAAAATGCGCAAAGATAAAAATTTGCATAGTAGCATTGCAGGTTTAGTAATTATCCAATCTACTCCTTTTTGTAATCTCGATTGCACTTATTGCTATCTTCCGAATAGAGATTCTAAGGAAAGAATTAAATTTGAAACAATTAGTAATATAGCTCGTGTTGTTTTTTCAACATTAAATATATCTGAAAAGATTACCGTTTTGTGGCATGCAGGAGAACCATTAGTTGTTCCAAGAGATTTTTATGAAACAGCACATAATATAATAAGTAGTAGAAAACCGAATAACATTGAACTTACTTATAATTTTCAAACCAATGGAACTTTAATAGACGACTCATGGTGCGAATTTCTCAAAAGAGATAATATAATACAACAGTATTTACAACATCAGTAAAAACAACTACAACATCTTTAACAACAGGTGCATAAACTAATTTTTCCATTTTGTTTAAGATTTCCTTGCAATCAGACCTCAGTTTCTTATTCATTTCTTCATTAAAAAGGTATGCAAAAAGTGTCTTATATCTTTTAGGTAAAGAAATAATTTCTAGATTTAAATTTGCTATATTGTAAAATTGTTCTCCAAAGATAGCAGGATATCTTGATGTTGCTTCAGGTAATGCATCTGGTGGTCCAAATGAGTTATACATTCCTATTGCCCTTGTTAAATTATCATCATTTTTAAATATTAATTCCAATATGCTCAACTATATAATATAGAAGTCTAAACAATAAAAGGATAGTACAATAGCTGTTTGCTATTCGTTGGTCGGTATAGTGTTTAACAGCTTCTTTCGCGTTTTGAATTTCAGATTCAGCTTCTTCCCTTCTTTCACATACTTTTTAATACCTTCTGCCGTTATATAATTAGAGGAATTCTACAAAGCCCATAAATAAGCAGATAAAAGATGAGATTGAAAAGAACGAAGAAAGAAAATCTATGATATTAGACCTGTATAAAGTTAGCAAAGCTAATGCAGTTTCATCACAACTTTTATATGATAATAAACAATATTTTGATTCTATCTTTGAAGGAGGTACTGAATTACGTGAAAGAAACAGGGGAAGACTCAACAAAGGGATAAACATCTTTATGCTGGTGGGATTGTGAATAACGAGATTGTGCACTACGAGATACCTGCAAGGAATGCCGCGAAACTGAGCAAATTCTACGCTTCGGTCTTCGGATGGAAATTCAAGGATTCCGGTATGCAAGGGATGAAATACTGGCTTATAGAGATGGGTTCGGCAAAGCCGAAGGGATTCCTTTCCTCTGGGGGCATGTACAAGAGAACGAGGGACGAGAAGCCTTTGAACTACATAGGTTCGCCTAACATAGATGCCACTATTATAAAATTCGTGAAGGCAGGCGGGAAGATAACACAGAAGAAGCACGAGGTTACCGGTATGGGCTGGTCCGCTAAGGGCATCGACCCCGAAGGCAATGTTGTCGGGATATTCCAAGCTACAATGAGGGCTCAATCAAGAAGGCAGCGCCAGTAGCAGACTGCAAGCTAACTACCAAGTGCCAAGCCTTCCCTATGCTTCCCTATGGTTCCAGCTGCAAGCCTATTCAGCTCTTTGCACCTACCTTCTGCGACAGTCTTGTAAGGTATACCGTTATCACCACGGCTATCACAGTTACTACTACTGCATAGACCAATAGCCCTGTCACCTCGCTTGATGTAGACAGGAAAATCGATATCACCTTCTGTATCGCATTATTCCATGCCAGCGCAGCGACGAATCCGAATGCCGATATTATAAGAGCCGATACCTTCTCTATGGTTGTACTGCTAAGGTTGTGCATCTCGCTCCTTACCTTTCCGTTAATATTTCTAGCCATAGATTGTATTGCCAGTTCAGGCTTATAAACTGTGCATGCCCCATGCAATATGTATGGATGCAATTCTTGCAATAGGATTAAATATATGGCAGACGATATCCATTCGTGATGACTCACGAGGTATTTCTGATCTGTGATGAATAAGAGAGTCAGCTGATACGGTACGTTAATGGCCAGATGCCCTTTGATGGGCCTGACCTATCATAATGTCATGGTGTTTTGTTGAACGTGGAGCTTTTTGACAGGGTGCTTACCGGGTACTCGCTGTCGGTTCACATAGTGCTTGCAGCGCTAGGCATGGCGCTCCCGCTCATAATACTCCTTGCAGAATACCTGAGCATAAAATTCAACGACAAGGACTACGAGGTGTTTGCAAAGAGGCTATCAGTAGCGTTCATAGTCCTGTTTGCCCTAGGCACGGCGTCAGGAACCCTTGTCGCGCTCGAGCTGCTTCTTGTATGGCCTAAGTTCATGTCGCTGGTGGCTCAGGTTGCCATACTGCCGTTCTACATAGAGGTGTTCGCATTCTTTATTGAGTCGATATTCCTCGGCATATACATATACTCGTGGGACAAGTTCAAGAGCAGGAGGATGCACCTTCTTTCAGGGATACCGATAGCTGTCGGCGCTGCCCTCTCCGCGGCACTTATAACTATGATAAACGCCTTCATGAACACCCCAGCAGGATTCAACATACCCGCATACCTAAAGAACGGCACAATAACCGGGGTAATGCCGCTTGCGGTTTTCAACACCCCGTCTACTGCGCTTGAGATAAGCCATGTAGTAACGACAGCGTACCTCGCGGGCACGTTCATAGTAGCGGCATACCTTGCGTTCATGCTGCTTAAGACCAAGAGCCAGAGCAAGAAAAGCTACTACATGAAGGCGCTGAAGCTCACGTTAATATTACTGGTAATATTCACGGCATTGGCAGTATACACGGGCATAAGGTCGATAGAGCGGCTTATGTACCTGCAGCCCGAGAAGTTCGCAGGGATAGAGGGCAACATGCACCCGCAGGCATATGCGCCGGAGAGGCTAGGAGGCATACCGATAAACGGCACGCTGCATTACTACATAGCGATACCAGATTTGCAGAGCATACTTGCGACCGGCAGCGCATCAGGAGCCGTGCCTGGCCTGAGCAGCTATCCGAAGAGCACATGGCCTCCGCTGATAATACACTTCATGTTCGATGTCATGTTCGGAATAGGGATGTTCCTCGGGCTGGTGATGGCCGTAATAGTGCTACTTGCGCTCCTAAGGAAAAAGCCGCTGGACAGGCGCTGGATACTGTACCTTATCGTATTCTCTGGCATCCTTGCGGTATTCGCGCTGGAGAACGGCTGGATAATGGAAGAGCTGGGTAGACAGCCATGGATAATCTACAACGTAATGCTTGTGAGTCAAGCCGCAAACTACTCCGCGGGAATATCCCCTGTGGCGGTGTTCATACTGGCGTTCTACGTTGCAGTGATACCTGCAACCATATTCGTAATACTCGAGATATTCAAGAGAAGGCCCCTTGAGGGCCAGCTGGTGCCGAAATGAACGTGCTTTACGCAGTTAATTATTTCGTTTTCTCGGTATTCCTAGCAATGTTCATGGCAGAGATAGGCTTTGCCGTAATTACGCTCATGTACTACAAGCAGTACATGGACAAGATAAAAAGGTTCATAAACCCGATATGGGAGGTCACGGGCACGTTCGCCGTATTCTATGTCGTGAACTACGAGGTCACGTACCCTACGATACTAAGCATAGTTGGCACGGCATATGCAGTGCCGTTGCTGATCGCAGCCATATTCATAATACTTAGGAACATATTCATAGCATTCAGCGAGTACATAGGCAGCGAAAGGCACGAGAGGAACTTCAGGTACATATACTCGCTGTCTACGCTGATAGCTGCGATATTGGCGGTGGCGGTCCTGACATCCGGCATCAGCGGCACGGGCATAACCATAGGGAACAACAGCATAGGCCTTTCATTCATCCTCAACCCCTTCAACATACTAATGTTTATATCCCTTGCGCTGTTCTCTCTGTACATCGCGACAAGCCTGCTCAAGCCGGCTAGGCTGTACGGCTTGGGAATCGCCTCGCTTGCCATAGGTTTTGCGCTCGGATTCGTGGCATCGTACGCGTACCTCCCGGGTTTCGGCGCGTCCATGGGCATGAACGCGCCTGTAGTTGCAGCCGCATTGGTCCTCATAGCGGTTACGGTAATACTGCAGCTTAGGAAGACGAGGTATTCCGGAATATTCGGCATCATATCAATCATAATACTGATAAACCTGTTCGGGCTCTATAGGTATCCGTACGTGTTCGGAAGAAGCAACCTAACGGCATACATGGCGTCGCAGGCGCTCGCCGTGCCCGCGCTCATCATAACTGCCGTAGGCGGAGCAATAGTAGCGTTGTCCCTTATTGCACTGGTATATCTAAGCTACCTGAAGAGCCCGCCATCCAAATATCCATAAGAAGCCGGAGTCAAAAAGGCTATATATAGCAATCCACTAAACAACATGAAGGAAGGAAAATGGCAGAGATCAAGAAAATAAACGATTTTACATGGGAGGTGGAAAAGCACGGGGACATGAACGTGCCGATACACATCTACGCCAATGAAAAGATAGTGCAAACAATGGGCAAAGACAGGACACTAAAGCAGGCGGTGAACGCGACCTCTCTGCCCTCGATAGTCAAGCACATGCTGGTGATGCCTGACGGTCATGAAGGATACGGTTTTCCCGTAGGCGGTGTAGCAGCGTTCGATGCTGAAAACGGCATAATATCCCCTGGCGCCGTCGGGTATGATATTAATTGCGGAGTCCGGCTTATAAAAACCAATCTAAACGCCAAAGAGATAACGCCGAAACTCAGCACGCTGATGGATGCGCTCATGAAGAACGTGCCGAGCGGAGTAGGGAGCAAGATAAACCTGGGCTTCACTCCAAAAGACATCGAAAAGGTCGCAACCGAAGGTGCAAGATACGTTGTGGAAAAGGGGTTCGGCTTTGATGAGGACATAGACCACATAGAGGAATACGGCACCATAAAAGGCGCGGAATTCGGCAACGTCAGCGCAATGGCAAGGAAGCGGGGCATACAGGGGCTTGGCACCTTAGGAGCAGGAAACCATTTCCTTGAAGTCCAAAAAGTCTCTGAGGTGCTAGACACAAAAATAGCAAAAGGATTCGGGCTCGAGAAAGACAACGTTACCATACTGATACACAGCGGCTCGCGGGGCTTCGGCCACCAGGTATGCAGCGACTACCTCAGGACGTTCACGGAATACCAGCAGAAGAACAACATAACGCTGCCGGACCCGGAGCTAAGCTATGCTTTTGTAAATTCAAAGGAGGCTGATGCATACCTTGGTGCGATGAGGTGCGCGGTCAATTTCGCGTTCACAAACAGGCAGATAATGACGAATTCCATAAGGAAGTCGTTCGAGGAAGTATTCGGGAAGAGCGCCGATGCGCTCGGGATGGATCTGCTATACGACGTTGCGCACAACATAGCGAAACTCGAGGAGCATGAGGTCGACGGGAAGCGGATGAAGCTGTACGTGCACAGGAAAGGGGCAACGAGGGCATTTGGGCCCGGAAGGGACGACATACCAAAGAAGTACAAGGAGCTGGGCCAGCCTGTGCTGATCCCGGGAAGCATGGGGAGCTCAAGCTACGTGCTCGCAGGCAGAAACGAGGCGATGCGTGAAACATTCGGATCGTCATGCCACGGCTCCGGCAGAGTAATGTCAAGGCACCAGGCCATAAGGGAAATACCAACGTCAAGGACTCTTGGAGACCTGAAGAGCAAGGGCATAGAGCTAAGGGTGCGCGACAAGAAGCTCATAAGCGAGGAGGCGGAATGGGCGTACAAGGACGTCAACGACGTGGTGAGGAGCATAGAGGGCGCAAAGATATCCAACATAGTAGCCAAGCTGGTGCCTCTAGGAGTTGCAAAAGGATGAGCGGCACATATAATCAGATAGCCTAATGAATCAAAAAGGCTTAAATATATTATCTGGGTTATGATATTATATACCGGTACCTAAGCGCTTTTGTCCTTTCCGGTAAGGTAATGGGGTTTGAGATATGTCAAAATACGTGCTGTTATCGGATGACACGCTTATCTACGACTACAGGAACTTTCCATTGCTCGACTTCCTGCCATGCGCGCCGTCATGGTCGATGCCTGAAAGTGCATACCTGTTCCTGAAAGGCAAGGTATCGCCGCCAGTAGACGGCGGCAGGCTGAAGTATGCGCCGTATGCTCTTAGGAAGCTAGAGGCTGCCCTACTAAAGAGGCACGCCCCAAACGACGTGGCCGTGGTGCATCCTGACTATATGGACAGCTTCATAAAGGACGATACTGAGATCATAGCAGTGACAACAATGGACCCGTTCGGCCTTGGCCCTACGACCATGTCCTATTTTGCCATGTATGAGGCAATCAGCCAGGGGCACCAGCTAAGCGCATTTGTCAGGAAGGACTGGGACCGCCTGATGGAAAAGATCAGCGCCCTAAGGAAAGGCAAGAAGGCAAAGCTTGTGGTGGGCGGCCCAGGCGTATGGGAATACATGCTTCTGCCGGAGGAGATCGAAAAGCACGGAATAGACTACCTGTTCCAGGGCGAGACAGATGACATAGTGCCTGAGCTCTTCGACCAGATAGCAAGCAACAGCTTAGACGGCAACATGTTCTCCCACAGCTACATAACCTACGACGAGAGCTTCCACAGGATAGTAAAGGACGACAACAGGTTCCTTTCAAGGGGCAAGGGCCTTAAGACCTTCCCAAGCCTTGACTCCATACCAGATATAGTGAACCCTTCAATGAAGGGCCTGACGGAGGCGATGAGGGGCTGCGGCATAGGATGCGACTTCTGCGAGGTAACGCTAAGGGAGCTTAGGTATTACCCAGTCGAGAAGGTGGTAAAAGAGTTAAGGGTAAACGTGGAAAAGGGCAACACCACCCAGGCATGGCTGCATTCAGACGAGATATTTGCGTACAAGCACCTACCCCGATATGTGCCGAACGAGGAGGCATTGATAGAGCTATTCACGGCCATAATGTCAATAAAGGGAATCAAGACCACAAACCCCACCCATGGAAGGATATCGATACCTGCAGCGTATCCGAATCTCATAGAAAAGCTCTCGAAGGTGATGAAGGCCGGGCCGCACAACTACATAGGCATTCAGGTAGGCCTTGAGACCGGCAGCGACTCGCTCGCGCTTAGGCACATGCCCGCAAAGACGCTCCCGTTAAGGATAGGGAGCGACGGCACCTGGCAGGAGATAGTCTGGAAAGGCGTCTACAACTTCAACAAGTACTACTGGCGCCCTGCGTTCACCGTCCAGGTGGGCCAAAGCGACGAGACGGACGACGACAACTGGGACACTGTAGCTCTAATAAACAGGCTTAGCAACTCGGTATGCGATGGCAGGCCGTTCGAGTTCACTGTGACGCCGCTGCTCAACGTGCCGCTTGGAAGGATAAAATCCAAGAGCATAGATGCTAGGCTGAGCAAGTCGATGCTCGCGGTCTACTGCGCATCGTACAGGCACCTTGCAAAGATCGCGAACAGGGACGCGCTGCGCGACTCTACGGGCAACATAGCGGTGAAGCTGGGCACGGCCGCAATGATAAGCATAGGCGGCACGATGATGTACTCCAAGGTGAAGGGGATAGCCGAGAAGCAGGGAGTAGACATCGAGAAGACAATAACCCACGGAATAGGCAGGAAGAGAGAAATAACCGCGTGGAGCATAGCCACCAATTCATAGACCGCATGCGCATCTGGATCCAAAGCTCCAAATGGACCATCAGGCTTGGAGTTTTAAGCCCTTATTTTAGGGTATATATGGCTCTGAGACTTTTAGATGTAAGAAAAACAGGCTAGGTCCATATTTGAATACCTTCTGTTAAATATAATAATACCTTCGGTTATAATATAATAGCTTAAATAGTGATCTGTATGAGAGGAAAAGTAAAGATGTTTAATTCAGAGCGCGGCTTTGGATTTATTACTGGAGACGACGGAAAGGACGTATATGTGCATAGCACCTCAGTCGAAGGCGGTGCAACACTCGCAGTTGGCGATGTTGTGGAATACGAAGTCGAAGCCGGAGACCGTGGGCCCCGCGCAAAGAACGTAAAGAAAGTTTAATGCCTGAATTCCCCACCGCTTGCGGTGGGGTTGTTCACTACCTTCTGCCGTTATATAATTAGAGGGATTCTACAAAGCCCAAAAATCGGTTTGTTAGCGAAATCGAAAAGCTAGGTTTAAAGAGCAAGGATATCGAATCGGCTTATGTAATAATAAAGTATAAACCAACTGATGTCTCCAACTCTTATTCTTGCATGCTAAGCCCCAGGAGGGAATTGGACCCCCGACCTTCTGATTACAAGTCAGACGCTCTACCACTGAGCTACTGAGGCATACTTCTAAATGTTGAAGCCTTTGATATAAAAATCTTGTCATGCTATAGGCTTTTGCCGCTCTTCGCATTCAGGAAAATCTCTACGTATCTTATTGGATACTCTGCCAACCAGCCAGTCCTTAGCGACTTGCTTATGTCCCTTATCAGGCCGATGTTCTCCCTCTTTATGCCGCCAAACAGCACCAGAAGCGGCGGGTATAGCAGTATGGTCCCGGCAAGGTTGGTGATTAGCGACCACTGGCTCTGGTGCATGTACGAAGCCGCAAAGTACAGCAGCACAAAAAGGAGCACTGCAGGCACCAATACCCTGAGCAGCTGCCCGAATTCGTGCCTGAATGAAAACTGCTTGTACAATGCATTGATATACATCACGTCTATGATAATCGGGGATATGATGAAAAGCGCAAGCAGCACCCCATCGGCATGTAGGAACGGCGTCAGCGCAAATAACAGCACGATCTGGAGCGCTACCGCCGCGACCTGGTACAGCATGAACCGTTTCGTGTCCCCGTATCCTATTATCAGGTTACCTGCATATGTGCTTATGATTGCAAGGCCGCTTCCGAACACTATGACAATGAAGAAGAACGGCGCGCTGCTGTATATGCTTGAGAACAGAAGGTAGATGAGGGGCTGCGCCGTCGACATGACATATATGAGCACCGGCAGGAGAATGAGCAGCGTGTAGTATACGCTGCCGTTATATATGCGCCCCACCTTGGATTTCAGGTCCTTGTTTGAAAACACCTTGGCGAACTCCGGCAAGAGCATGAAGCCGTTTGCTATGAGGAACACAGAAACGAAATTCCCGAATTTGAATGCCGCATTGTAGTTTCCCACAAGGGATGCTGTCGTATAGACCCCCAAGAGCAGTATTGCGAGGTTAGGGGGGACCTGCATCGAGACGTTGGATGCGACGATCGGCGCAGAGAAACCCATCAACCGTTTTATGGTCTTGATGTCGGGCTTTACGAATCTGCCCTCTATGTGTTTCGAGATTATGAATATGCCGAGTATGGATGGCACTATGAGGCTTATGCCAAGTCCTACTATCGCGCCGAACACACCGTATCCCAGAAGCACCAGGGCCACCGTGGCTATAAGCTGCACAATCGAATAAACCAGGTCTATGGCCGAGCCGGCGACCACCTTGCCTAGCGCGACAAGCGTTGCAAGCGTTAGATTGAACAACGCATATCCCAGAACCAAAAGCGCGGCGAGGGCGAGGGTATTTGACAGGCCAGGGTCATGGTACACATATACAGCTATAGCACTGCTAAATGCCATCGCTACTATGGAAATTACAAAGGCAACTAGCAGCGCGACGACATAACCGTTGCTTATGAACCTTGCTATTTTCTCCTTGTCATCCAGGATCGAGGGCAGCTCCTTCCTCAGCGCCGTTCCCATCCCGAAATGTCCCCCGACTGAGAGTATCGTATAGAATGCGATGGCGATCGCATATATCCCGAAGTCCGCCGGCTTGAGAAGCATTGCAAGTACAATAAGGAGAACGAGCGTGATCGCGGAGCTCACAACCGTGCTTACGGTGTAGGTCAATGTGTTCTTCGCGGCCTTTATCCCAAACGTTCTGGCAGCGCTTTTCTTCTTTTCCTTCTCATCTGCCACGGGTTCACCGGTCGCTTAGCAGGAACCTATCCAGCTTTTCTGCGACCCTGGCTTTCTTCTTCCTGTGCATGTCAAGGAACTTGTTTATCCTTTCCGCAAGGTCCTTCTTGTGCTCCCCCGCCAGCATCGTCCCGTTCCTCTCGGCATCGAATATCCTCTCAAGCTTCCTGTCGTCAGGCTCAAAGTAGTATTTGTAGTACTGGCAGACCATGCATTTGTCGGGGTTGCCGCCGTATTTCCTCTGATGCTCCGCGGTGTCCTGCTGGCCGCTCAAAGCCCTATTTACCTTCTTGTTTACGGTACCGGGATCATCGTTTAGGTATATGGCATTTAGCGGCTCGCTTGAAGACATCTTGGAGCCTCCGTTGAGCGACGGCAGGAACTTGGTGTGCATTATAGCCGGCTTGTAGTAGCCCAGCTTCTCGACCACGTCCCTTGCAATCCTGAAGTGCACGTCCTGGTCTATCGCAAGCGGAATGAGGCACGGGACATTATGGCCTTCCTCTATTGATTTCATGAACGTCGGGACGGCCTGCATGCTGGTATAGAATATCTTGCCTATGTTTGACTCATTGGTGAATCCGAACGCGTCCTTTGTCATAGAAAATGTTATGTGCTTTGCGACCCTCACCGCCTGCTTGTACATGTGCCCCGCATAGCCCGTATCGAAGAATATCTTCGTGTGCCTGTGATCGAATCCCAGCGCGACTATGTCCAGCACGTTGTCCATCGCTATCTTGTGTATCTCGTCAAGCGACAGCTTTATGTTGTCCTTGGCCAGGAACTTCTCCTCATCAGGTATCTGTATGTAGACATCGACGCCGAAGCTGTCCTGCAGCCATTTGGCCACGGTGAACGGGAGCAGGTGGCCCAGGGTCATCTCCTCCGAAGGCGCCCTTCCCGTATATACATAGAACTTGTTGCCCTTCTCGTACTCGTCGATGATCCAGTCAAGGTCCCTGTGTGCGTAGAATATCTTCCGCCTTAAAAGGAAATGCAGCGGTTTGCCTGAATATTTCTCAAGCTTCGTCTCAAGCTCAGGGCTTATAAGCTTTAGGCCGTAATTCTTTGCGAACTGCTCGTAATCAACATTACCTTCCACCTTGTAAGCGTCAACGTGGAATCCATCAGCCATGAAACCAGAATATTATCCTAAACAAGGCTTTTATGCCTTTATGGAACGGCATAAAACCATTGCATGCGGTGCAAAAGGGCAATACTGCCTTTCATAAATATGGAGGCGTCGGCAATTACCGAAATAATGCTACTAATTTATATTGCTTCTATACAGATATATTGAGATAGAGATGACCCAGCATAACCAGATGAAGTCGATAGAGGAAGTCCAGGACGCCGAAGCCCGTGCAGCCAAGATGATAGCAGATTCTACAAAAAGGAAGGAGGACATGATATCGGAGGCAAAGGCAAAGTCCGCGTCAATGGTCTCAAGCGCGCTAAACGATTCAAAGATGAAGAGGGAAGAATCTGTAAAGAGACTTGTTATAGAGCTGGAGCAGCAAAGGAAGAAATCCATCGAGAAAGCGCAGAAGGAGGCAAAGCGCATAAGGAAGAAGAGGCTCGGCATTTCAAAAAGGAAGGCATTAATCGGTGAGATGATAAAGGCTATAGTCGGTGGATAGCTGATGCTTCGCACTGAAAGGATGCAGAAGATAAGGATAATAGCCCTAGACCATGTCAAGTACGACATAATAAGGAAGCTCCATGAGCTTGGCGTAATAGAGATAAGGAAGAGCGGCCTTGAGCTTACCGATGACAAGGCGCTCAACCAGTTCCCTGATATATCCGCACGGCTTATAAAGTTCGAGGGGGCCCTTGCGCTTCTAAAGGAACCGGCGGACCAGAAGACCCATGTTGACTTCAGGAGGAAGCATGTGGGCCTTGCACGACTGTTAAAGATGAGCGACGAATTCTCAGCTGTGGACGAGGTGTTTGCGCTCAACGACGAGCGCAAGAAGATAAACGAAGACATAAAAGTAATGGACGAGGCCCTCGACATATCAAACATGTTCAGCGGCACCGGCGTAGACTTCGGAAGGCTCAAGAGCAACAGGCTTGCGTTCAGGGCGTTCATGACCAACCAGAAGGGCGTGCATATAATAGAGGACAGGATAGAAAGCAGGAAGATAAGGAACATGGTCATAAGCAAAATGCTGCCGACAAGGGATATCCTAGTATTTTTCGCGTTCGAGAAGTCAAGAATGAAGGATTTCGACGAGCTGATACGCGACACCGACCACTACGAAGTAGACATGTCAAACAAGTATCTCAATTCAACCCCGGAGCATGTGATGTCCTCAACAGGAAAGGCAAGGAAGGCAGCAGACAGCAGGCTGTCGGAAATACAAAAGAGGATAGGCTACATAGGCAATAACTACTACTACGACATAGCAAGCCTCATGGAGATGCTGGAGATAGAGTACGACAGGGCCAACGTCAGCGTTAACTTCAAGAAGACCGGCAAGACGTTCATAATAGAGGGATGGATCCCGAAGAAGAACACGGACCAGCTCAAGGATGCCATAAGGGACGTTACCGGCGGAAGGTCCGAGGTAGAAGAGATAAAGGACAACGAGCTGGCGCCTACGCTTATCAACAGGCCCGGCTTCCTCAGGCCGTTCGACTACATAATGGAGTTCTTCTCCCTTCCAAGGAGCGACGAGATAGACCCTACTTACATATTCATATTCACGCTTGCGGTATTCTACGGGCTTACCGTAAGCGACGTGGGCTACGGGCTGATATCATTCATCTTCGCATACATAGTCGCAAAGCGCACCGACGAGTACGGCCTGATGCACAACGTCGCGAAGATATGGCAGATGTTCGCAATATCGATAATATTCTTCGGGCTCATATCGAACCAGTTCCTGGGCTATTCCATACCTTACTTCAACAGCATAAAGCTGTTCGACTGGACAAAGAACATAACAGGGCTGATACTGCTCACGATATTCATAGGCATATTCATGGTATGCCTGGGCCAGGTGTTCGGCTTCGTGAACAACTGGAACGCCGGGCGCAGGAAGCTGGCGATAGGCAAGCTTGTATCAATAGTAGCGATAGCCTTCGGCGTGATTGCAGTAGGGGGCTGGCTCTTCGGCGCCTTCGCACACATCCTTACAATAGAGGCGACCTTCGTCGCGATAATAGCGATTGCAATAACGGCCGCGCTCAGCGGAATAGAGGCGGCGGAGCTCACAAACCTGATATCACACCCGCTTAGCTACATAAGGCTTCTCGGGTTCGGCCTTGCAAGCGTCATAATAGCGTCGGTGATAGACAAGGCCTTCACGCCCAGCCTTTCGCTTGGAATACCCCTTTTTATTCTTTATCTAATAATATTTATCGTACTGCACCTCCTGAACATGCTGATGAGCATATTCGAGGGGATAATACAGAGCGCAAGGCTGAACTTTGTTGAGTTCTTCTCAAAGTTCTACAGGGGCAACGGCGTGAAGTTCAAGCCGTATTACTTCAGGAGGCGTTACACTAAAGGATGATTAAGTCATGGTGATATATTGGTAATAGCATTGACAGCTGCAATAGCAAGCATAGGCGCAGGGCTTGCTATACTAGGGGGTGCCATAGGCACTGGAGTCGCACAGGGTGCGATAGGAAGCTCTGGCATAGGCTTGATAGCCGAGAAGCCGGACCAGATAGGCATAGCGCTGATGTTCCTGGTATTGCCTGAGACCATACTGATATTCGGCTTTGTAATAGCCATACTGATAATGCTCAACGCAGGCATAATATAGTGGTAACGCATGTCGCTGACAGAGATAAGGGCCGAAATAGAGCGGGACGCGAAGCAGCAAGCAGACAGCATTATCGCCGAAGGCAGGAA
The DNA here is from genome assembly GCA_050749665.1 of Candidatus Micrarchaeaceae archaeon. Taxonomy (GTDB): domain Archaea; phylum Micrarchaeota; class Micrarchaeia; order Micrarchaeales; family Micrarchaeaceae; genus UBA12276. The sequence goes on along the minus strand of JBOGRY010000021.1, from coordinate 12,236 downwards.
GGAGGCGGAATTGATAATAAGGGAGGCGACGGCCAAGGCCTCTGAAATATCGAAAAGGCAGGAAGAGGATACCAGGCAGGAGCTTGCGATGCTATTACTCGAGCGTTCGGCAAGCGCTGAGCTTGCGGCCAGGGAGATAGAGCTTGCGGCGAGGGAGCTTGCCCTCGAGAGCGAGGCAGGCAGCATAAGAAAGGAGCTTGCCCTGTCGATAAAGGCCGACAAGGCGTCATACAAGAGGATATTCTCAAATGCGATAAAGGCGGCTACAGATGTCGCGCCTGAGCACGAGCTCACGATATCAGCAAGCAGGAGCGACGCCGAGCTGCTCAAGGATATCGGCGCGCGCATAGAGTATAAGGACATGCCGGGCGGATTAGTGATACAGTCAGTGAACAGAGACCTGAAGATAGATGCGACGGTCGAAGGCATAATAGAGAGGAACATGGATTACATAAGGGCGGCGCTGCTGCGCAGCATGTTCTACTCGGAAGGAAAGAGAATAAGCGCAGCGAGAGCGGCACGGGGAAGCCGCCATGTCCGCGCATCGGGGAAGCGCAAAAGCACGACGAAACCTAAAAGCACAGCAAGGAGAAGAGGAAAGGGGAAGTAACAATGGCTTACTCAGGCTCAAAGGCCGCATCGGTGTACGGCTACTCAAGCACCAGGGTAAAGGCTATGGAGTCCAAGCTCCTCGGCAGCGACATACTTGGCAGGCTTGCAGGGCTTGAGGACGTGCCGTCAATGGTGGGACTGCTGCTGCAGACAGACTACAAGCAGTACATAGAGGAGTTCGGGGGTATGGACATGAAGGCAGAATTGGCGGACTTTGCCTTAAGCAAGAGTCTTGAGTGCGACGTGCAGAAGCTGATATATGTCGTGCCCAAGGAGCAAAAAGAGATGACAATGCACATAGTGGGAAGATCTGACGCCCAGAACATAAAGCTGGTATTCTATGCAAAGGCAGAGCAAAAGGACTACGACTACATATCTAGATACGTTGTCGAATCGTACAACATAGACGCCGGTACGGTCAAGAGGGCCATAGAGGAGCTGACCGTGGAGGATGCCGCCGCGCTGCTTGCCGTAAGGACGCCATACGGAATAGTTGTGAACTCCGCCCTAAACGCGTACAGAAACACGCACAACCTAACAGAAGTCAATGCGGCTATAGACAAGGGATTCTTCAGGCTCCTTGAAGGTGCGATTAGGAAGCTGTCGGGGATAAGCCGCGAATCGGCTAGCATAATAAGGATGGACATGGAGATGCGCAACATACTCACGATACTTAGGGCAAAGCGTTACGGCATGTCAATAGACAAGGTCAACGACCTGCTGATAGAGCGCGGCATAACCTCCATAGAGGACATGCTTGACATGTTCGAAAGCTCGTCAAGCATAGGCGAGCTTGCCATGAAGGTAAGCAGCTTCGATTTGAAGGATGCAGTATCCGCATACGAATCGAACAAATGGCACCGTATGCTGCAGTTCGAGATAGCCATGCGCAACGCGATCTTCAAGAAGGCCGTGGCGCTGCTTAGGCACAGCTCCCTTTCATATGGCGTGATAATAGGCTATTTCTATCTCAAAGAGATAGAGGTGTTCACTTTGCGCATACTCATAAACGGAAGGAGCCTCGGCCTTTCAAACGAGGAAATAAACAGGATGATAGCTTGGAAACTGGGAGCATGAGCAGCATGTACAAGATGGCAGTCATAGGGGACAGGCTGCTAGTCAACGGCATGAGGCTTTCAGGGATAAAATGCGTGTACGAGGTATCAACTCAGAAGGATGTCGAAGAGGCGATACGCGACGTATCGTCAAGGAGCGACATCGGCATAGTCGTAATCAGCGAGGATCTGATAATGATGGTCAAGGACAGGAAGCTGATAAGGCTGATAGACACAAGCCTGTCGCCGATATTCGTAGGCATACCGGCATACAACCAGGGCGAGATATACGGAGACACCCTGAGAAGATTAATAATAAAGGCCATAGGGATAGACATAAGCAGATAGTGGTTTGTTTGGGCGCAATAAAAAGGATCGCGGGGCCGCTCGTCGTGGCCGACGGCATGAGGGACGGAAGGATGCATGACGTTGTCAGGGTAGGGACGGAGGGACTGATAGGCGAGATAATACAGCTGGAATCCGACAGTGCGACGATACAGGTATACGAGGACACCGGCGGCATGAGGCCGGGCGAGCCTGTCGAAAGCGAGGGCGTGCCCCTCTCGGTAGAGCTCGGTCCCGGGCTGCTTAAGGGCATATTCGACGGGGTCCAAAGGCCGCTCACAACAATAGAGGCGAAGAGCGGCCCGTTCATAAGGAAGGGGATAAAGGTGCCGCAGCTTGACAGGGATAAGAGATGGAAGTTCATCGCAGACAAGAAGATGAACGGAAAGCAGGTAACCGAAGGCGTTGTGATAGGGTATGTCAACGAAACAGAGCTGATAAAGCACCGCATAATGGTGCCATACGGGGTCAAGGGAAAGCTAAAAGGCCTAAAGGAAGGCAGCTTTAGGGTAACGGACGCAATAGCTACTGTTGAGACCGCGCACGGGCCCGTCAAGATAACCATGATGCAAAGGCGCCCTGTAAGGTCCCATTCAAAATACGTTGATAAGATACAGTCGGACACGCCGCTTGTGACCGGGCAGCGCATACTGGACACGTTCTTCCCTGTCGCAAAGGGCGGCGTAGCAGGCATACCCGGCCCGTTCGGGTCCGGGAAATGCGTCAGTGGAGACACCCCTGTTCTGCTGTCGGACGGCAGCCTGCTCGACATAAAGACGATATATCAAAGGTCTGTAAGCGATGCTGCAAGCATGCATGCAAGCAGGCATGAGAGCATAGTCACGGTCAACGAGAGCATACCCCTATTTTCCATGCTGAAATCAAAGGTCTCAAGGAGCAGGTCAAATGTCGCATACAAGGGCATGTCAGATTCGCTCATATCGATAAGGACCAGAACAGGCAGGGAGGTAAAGGTAACGCCTGTGCACAGGCTCTTTAGGATATGCGACGACGGGGCAATAAGGGAGACGATGGCGATGGATCTGAAGAAAGGGGACTTCATATCCGCGGTAAGGAGATTCGATGCCAACAATCCAGATCAAAGAATAGACATGCTTGGGATGGACGATCTTAGGATAATGGATGCCGAGATTATAGGGCTGTTGAGGGAACTGCTCATGGAGGCAAATGAGCGCCATATACCAATAAACATACCAAAATACGTAAGTCGCAACCTGCTAAGGAACCAGCCTGTTTCGCCGAAGATAAAGTGGGCCAGGGAGATATGCAGCGCCATGTTCAGGTTCCTGCCGCAGCCCGGACTGCTGAAGACGGGTGCAACAGGCAAGGCGGTACTGCTGCCTGGATGCATGACGCCTGAGCTTGCGGAATTCCTGGGCTATTTTGCGTCTGAGGGCCATATAAGGGCCGGCAGGACTGTTGTCTTTACCAACACCGACGAGAGGATACTTGACAGGTACCTGCATCTTGCAAGAAGGATATTCCACATAGAGGGCAAGAAGTACTACCAAAAGGGGAAGGCGCCCAATGCATTGATCTTCAGCAGCACACTGGTGTATTTCCTGTCCATGTTGGATGTCGGAACAGATGCTGCATCTAAAAAGATACCTTACATAGTAATCTCGTCAAGCAATGCCTCGCTTGCGTCTTTCCTGAAGGCATATTACCTAGGAGGCGGCTCATATTACGACGGGAATGTGGAATTCTCCACAGCATCGAAGGCGCTCCAGATAGCGCTGTCATACTCCTTGGCACGATTCGGCATACTGCATACGCTTTCCAAGAGGGCAATCAACGGCGCCGATTACTTCAGGATCTTCGTGAGGGGCATAGACAATCTGCAGCTATTGCACGGCATACTGGATACCGGGGAAAAGCGCGAGAAGATAGAAAGGATAAAGGAACATTGCGAAAGCAAAAAGACATCGTACACCGCCATAGATATCGTGCCGGTTTCAAGCGCTGCGATAGAGAAGCTGTACAGGAACCACTGCTCGTACAGCTCATTGAAGAATGAGGGCATAGAGATAAGAAATTACATAGGACTGGGGGAACGCATGAGCGCCGGCACATTCAAGAAATTCTCGAGATCCGTAGAGAGCAGGGCGGGGAACCAGCTGCAGCTTTCCCACATATTCCATCTGGCAGAGCTTCTCGATTACATATACTGCGATGAGATAACAGGAATAGAGAAAATAGACGGGCCCGTGGAGGTCTACGATGTCTCGCTTCCGGATTACGGCAGCAATTTCATCGGCGGATACGGAGGGCTGGTATTGCACAATACGATCACCCTTCACTCGCTCGCGAAGTACTCCGACACGAGCATAGTGGTATACGTCGGCTGCGGCGAGCGCGGGAACGAGATGACCGAGGTCCTCAAGGAGTTCCCCGAGCTTAAGGATCCTAACTCCGGCAGGCCGCTCATGGAAAGGACGGTGCTCATAGCAAATACCAGCAACATGCCTGTTGCGGCAAGGGAGGCAAGCATATATACCGGAATAACCATAGCGGAATATTTCAGGGATATGGGCTATGACGTCGCGTTGATGGCTGATTCGACATCACGGTGGGCCGAGGCCCTAAGGGAAGTATCGTCAAGGCTCGAGGAGATGCCGGGAGAAGAGGGCTATCCCGCATATCTCTCGAAGAGACTGGCCGAATTCTACGAGAGGGCAGGGCGCGTTATGACGCTGAACGGGGACATAGGCTCGATCACCGTGGTCGGCGCAGTATCGCCTCCAGGTGGCGACATATCCGAGCCGGTATCGCAGGGAACGCTTCGCGTAGTCAAGACATACTGGGCCCTTGATGCCGCGCTTGCCAATTCAAGGCACTTCCCGGCGATAAACTGGCTGCAGAGCTATTCGCTGTATACGAACGCACTAGTCGACTGGTACTCAAAGAACGTGGGCGACGACTTCAATACAATGCGGTCGGATTCCATGAAGCTTCTGCAAAGGGAGGCGGAGCTCAAGGAGATAGTGCAGCTTGTCGGAGCCGATGCGTTGCCTGATTCCGAGAGGATAATACTCGAGATAGGCCGCATGATAAGGGAGGATTTCCTGCGCCAGAACGCGTTCGACGACATAGATGCGTTCTCCGATTTGAACAAGCAGCGCAGGATGCTTGGAACGATACTGCACTTCAAGGCGATGGCGGATGCCGCGCTTGCCGGGGGTGCCAGCGCCGACATGATAATGGGCGCAAAATCGAGGGCGCATATAGCAAGGATGCGCGAGGTGAAGGACAGCGACATAGACAAGGAATCGGAGAGCATAAAGAAGGCAATAGACACGGAAATGGAGCAGTTTAAGAGCCAGTGATTGTTTGGATCTCGAAATAGAATATAAGACGATAGGCAAGGTCACAGGTCCCCTCATCGTTGTGAACAAGGTGGGCAGCGCAGCATACAACGAGATAGTGAAGGTGAAACTGCAGGACGGGGAAGAGCGCCTGGGCCAGGTGCTGGAAACCAATGACAAATATGCTGTTGTACAGGTATTCGGCCAGACGAGCGGCATAAGCACCGGCTCGACCACGGTCAGCTTCGTCGGCGAAACATTCAAGATAGGCGTATCGGAAGAGATGCTCGGCAGGGTATTCGACGGGGAAGGCAACCTGCGGTACACCAAGTCGAGCATAAAGGTGGATGAAAGGCGCAACGTGAACGGCGCCCCCATAAACCCTGCCTCAAGGGCCATGCCCAAGGACTTCATAGAGACCGGCATGTCGGCGATAGACGGCCTCATGACATTGATAAGGGGCCAGAAGCTGCCAATATTCTCGTCATCAGGGCTTGCCCACAACGAGCTCACCGCACAGATAGCAAGGCAGGCGAGGGTCATCAACTCAAACGAGGACTTCGCAGTCGTGTTCGCCGGCATAGGCATAACCCACGACGATGCGTCGTTCTTCATAAACAGCTTCAGGAAGAGCGGCGCGCTCAAGAGGACGGTCGCGTTCATGAACCTTGCGGACGATCCGAGCATAGAGCGCATACTGACCCCGAGGCTTGCCCTGACAACAGCCGAATATCTCGCATATGACAAGGGAATGCACGTGCTTGTCATACTGACAGACATGACCAACTACTGCGAGTCGCTGCGTGAGCTTTCCAGCGCAAGGGAGGAAGTCCCTGGTAGAAGGGGCTACCCCGGATACATGTATACCGACCTCGCAAGCATGTACGAGCGCGCCGGCATAATTAGGAACAGGAAGGGCAGCATAACCCAGCTTGACATATTGACCATGCCCGGCGAGGACATAACGCACCCTATACCCGACCTTACGGGCTACATAACCGAGGGCCAGATATACCTCGACAGGGATCTGTCGAACAAGGGCATATACCCTCCGATAAATCCAATAGGCTCGCTCTCAAGGCTCATGAATACGGAGATAGGCAAGGGCAAGACAAGGGAGGACCACAGGGGACTTGCGGACCAGCTTTACGGGTTCTACGCAAAGTCGATAGACTCAAGGAATCTAAGCGCCATAGTGGGCATGGAGGCATTGAGCGAGACCGAGAGGAAATTCCTCAAGTTCGGAGACGATTTCGAGCGCACGTTCATAGCGCAGCCGCAGGGCGAGAGGAGGGACATCGGCACGACCATGGACATAGGATGGGAGCTGCTCTCGAGGTTCGAGAAGACGGAGCTCACAAGGATAAGGTCAGAGTTCGTAGAGAAGTACCACAAGAAGGCGAAGGAATGATAAGCCCGACAAGGACCAACCTGATAAACACGAGGAAGTCGATGAGGCTCGCCTCGAGGGGACACGATATGCTAAAGAGGAAGCGCGAGGTGCTGGTGGTGGAGTTCCTTAGGCTGCTCAAGGAGTCCACGAACGGCCGCGAGTACCTCCAGCAGCTCCTCCAGGAGGCGTACAGGTCCCTTGCAGTGGCATCAACATATGTCGGCGACTTCGAGCTTGAGACCGTATCCAACTACATGAGTGAGCCGAACCGCATAAAGATATCAAGGAAGAACATAATGGGCGTCAACATACCCGAGATATCAAACAGCGATGCCGCTACGAGCATAGAAGGCAGAGGGTACAGCCTCATCTCAACGAGCGTCGCAGTGGATGACGTCAGCGAATCGTTCGACAGCGTAATAAACTCGGTCATAGACCTCGCAAAGAGGGAGCAGGGACTAAAGCGCCTAGTGATAGAGATAGAGAAGGTCAAGAGAAGGGTCAACGCCCTCGAGTACAGGATGATGCCAAGGCTCTCAAGGCAGTCCAGGTACATATCCATGAGGCTCGAGGAGCTTGAGAGGGACAACTTCTCAGCGCTTAAGCATGTTAAGAAAAGGCTTGCATGGACAGATAGGCAGGCAGAAACATAAGAATTAAATTGTTGCAGACAATATCTAGATGTGTGAAATGGCCTACCATTCGTTCCTTACTGTTGCGCTTCCATCTGTATTCGCATTCGCAGCAACAATCATAGCGGTTAAGTTCATAATGCCCTACTTCTACGGGGCCGGCATAGTCGCAGAGGACAGGAACAAGAAAAAGATAAGGAAGCTCCCCGGAAGCGGCGGCGTGGCCGTTGCCTTCGGCATAACCGCAGGCATACTCGTATACACATTCGGCGCCTCATTCGTGTTCTCCCCGGTAGTAAGCGTATCGGACATACTCGCCGCATCGCTGTCCATAGTGCTGATAACCGCGGTAGGGTTCATAGACGACATCAATGTCAAGGCCTCAAGGGTGCAGGTCACAGGCATGAAGGGCATAAACCAGGGGCTCAAGCAGTGGTACAAGCCGATACTTACGCTTATCGGGGCTCTGCCGCTCATGGCAATAAACTCCGGGGTGCGCGTGCTTGACATACCGCTTATAGGCGCAGTCAACTTCGGCATATGGTTCCCGCTGCTGATCGTGCCGCTGATGGTCATATTCGTGGCAAATGCATACAACCTTCTAGGCGGCTTCAACGGCATAGAGGCGTCAACTGGCCTCATCGCAGCCGCAGGGCTTGCGGCATATTCGCTGTTCTTCGGCAATCCGATAGGGCTATTCCTTGCGTCGCTGCTCTGCGGGGCCCTTATCGCCTTCCTGATATTCAACTGGTACCCTGCTAAGATACTGCCCGGGGACAGCCTAACCTACTGCATAGGGGGCGCAATTGTCACCATAATAATAATGGGCCATGCCGAGGCCTTCGGGCTCGTGATATTCATACCATGGATAATCGAGTTCGTGCTTCATGCCAGGAGAAAATTCAATGTCACGGACCTGGGGATAAGGCAGAGCGACGGCACGCTCAAGGCGCCGTACGGGAGCGGCATATACAGCCTTACGCACATCGCGATGCTCATAAGGAGATCAAAGGAGCGCGACATAACGCTCATGCTCGCGCTGCTTGAGGTGCTGTTCGTTGCAATAGCATTCGTGCTAAAGCTGCACGGCCTGCTATGATGATGCCGCCCATGCTAAAGTATAAAAACAATCGGGTCTCATCTATAGTGATATAGCGATAATGCAGAAACCGACATATCCAAGAATGTATTTATAGAATTAATCCAAATCTTACTGGTATATCTATGAAAAAAGAGATACGGGAGAAAGAACGCCTGTGGAGGCTGCTGACAGTCGCGCTGTTCCTGCTTTTGTCAATCGCAGGATTCGGGTTTTCAGTATATCTTTTCTTCGTTGCAAGGACCATACTGCTGTACGCCATAGCGCTGCTGTTCCTGCTCCTGTCCGTCATATCCGGATTCTTCAACATAATGGCTTCGTACTGGTACTACAAGTCGTTCGACTACGAAGACTATGTGGCCAATGTCACAAAAGGCCTCAAGAGGACTGTGGATTACCCAACGGTTAGCGTCGTTATTCCGACGCATGACGAGAGCACGGACATGATAAGGCGGAACATATGCAGGCTTAAGACCATGAAATACCCGAAGGGCAAAATGAGCATATCGGTGCTGAACGACTCGTCCGACAAAAGGATAAGGGCAGAGCTTACACGCATATGCAAGGAGACAAGCGTCAGGTTCATATACAGGGACAGCAACAAGGGCTTCAAGGCCGGGGCCATAAACAACTTCCTTAAATATTCAAGGGACGAGTTCGTAGCCATATTCGACGCCGACGAGTACTTGGTCAACAGGAACTTCCTAATGGACGTGATACCGTACTTCCAGGACAAGAAGATAGCGTTCGTACAGACAGAGAAGCGCTACCAGAAGGGCACGTTCTTCTCCGAATCCATAGACATATTCGATGCGTTCTTCTTCAAGTTCATTGAGACCGCAAGGGCCATGGACCATACCGCGATATTCTCCGGGTCGTGCGGTGTCATCAGGAGGTCCGTGATAGACGATGTGGGCGGCATGCCCGAATATGCGATAGAGGACACCTTCTTCAGCCTAGAGTCCGACCTGAAGGGCAACGTGGGCTTCTACCTGCCGAAGGTGTATGCTCTCGGCGAACCGATAACGACCTTCTCAAAGCTCGTGAAGCAGCAGTGGCGTTACAACTTCGGGGACACGCAGTTCATACTATACTACCTTGGCAAGAAGGAGCGCAAGGCCAAGGACATAATGTCCAAGATAAACTACATGGCGCACGGCTTCGGCCTCAACTACCTGTCCGTAATGCTGATACTGTTCACCATACTGTCCACGGCCATAGTATTCTCGTCATTGCCGTTCGCCCACATAAGCATATCCTTGTTCTCGGTCACGCACATGAGCATGCTTGAGATCGCAGAGCTGCTCGGGCTGTTCGCGTTCCTTCTATCCATGTTCGCGCCGGCGATCCTGACAAAGATATACTTCAAGTCGTTCAAGAAGGGCATAATGGTGTTCCTGCTCAACTACGCGCTTGCATTCGTGAGGACGAAGGCTGCGATATCCGTCTTCTTCGGCAAGGAGAAGAAGCTCAACTGGACGAGCAAGGACGCCAAGCGCCCGGGAATACTGGAGGTTTTGAACAGGACTAGGATCGAGGTCGCATTCGTGGTAATAATGGCCGCGCTCGGGGTATTTGCGCTTTCAAGATACAACATATCGGGAGGAGTGTGGCTCATCTGGTATGGCGTGATGTACTCGCTTACCTCGATATTCCTGTACAAGTACGGTTAAGGCGGTGCGATGACGCTTATTGGGATCAAGAGGGCCGTGATAACATCAGCCGGCAACGGCACCAGGATGCGCCCGATATCAAATGTCATACCAAAGGCCCTCCTTCCTATATTCAAGACGTTCGAGTCGAAGAAATACCCAACGCCGCTCATAGAGCTCGTAGCCTCTTCGCTAAAGGACGCAGGCGTATCGCAGTTCTGCGTCGTCGTAGGGACAAAAGGCAGGATGCTCTCGGATTACCTGTTCGAAAAGAATGTCACGTTCGTGTTTCAGAAGGAACCCAAAGGGTTCGGGGATGCGGTGCTCCAGGCTGAGGAGTTCGCGTCGTCGGATCCCTTCTTCCTGCACGTGGACGACGGCCTCCTTACGGGCGGCTACAGGGAAGCAGCGAGCATATTCTGCGAGCTCGAGCCCGACTGCCTTCTATTCCTCTCAAGGGCCGACAACCCTAAGGCATTCGGAGTTGTCGATGCGAAATACCTTAAGGACATGCAGGGCCACAAGGTATTCACGGTAAATGGCGTACAGGAAAAGCCGCAAGCCCCGAAGTCCGACATGGTCATATGCGGGATGTACATATTCTCCGCCAGCATATTCGAGAAGATAAGGGAGAGCAGCCCAAGCGGGGACGAGCTGCAGCTCACTCCAGCAATCCAAAAGCTAATAGAAGAGGGCAAGGCGGTATACGGCATGCTTCTTGAGGAAGAGAAATGGCTCGACCTCGGCAATCCTGATAATTACTTCCATGCACTTAGCTATTCATACCAAAACCTATGAGCATACGATGGATGTAAACATGGCGATCAAAGGCGAACAGATAAGCGTAATAATGCCAGTATACAACGAGAGCAAGACGCTGCCAGAGATAATGAAAAGGGTGCTTGCCCAAAGGGCCGTAGACAGACTGATAATAATAAACGACCATTCAAGCGACAAGAGCCAGAACATAATAGACGGCGCGGCCGGCTCCGACCGCCGCATAACGGCAATAGCGAACGAGGCGAACCGCGGCAAAGGGTACTCCGTAAGGAAGGGCCTTGAGCTTGTGGACGGCGGCATCGTGATAATACAGGATGCCGATCTCGAATACTCGCCAGAAGATTATGCCGCGCTCTTTGACGCGGTGAAGGACGACACGTTCGTGCTCGGCACAAGGATGAGGAAGACCCACAAGGGGTATAAGTTCGCGCCTTCAAGGATGGCCAACCTGCTGCTGACAGGGCTGTTTGATATCGTGTACCAGAGGAGGATATCCGACATAAACACCTGCTACAAGGTATTCAGGTTTGATATGATAAAGGGCGTAGACCTGAAGCAGGACGGCTTCCTGATAGACATAGAAATACTATCGGGGCTCTTGAAGAAGGGCTACAAGGTAAGGGAAGTTGACATAACATACAAGATAAGGTCCTTCAAAGAGGGCAAGAAGATAGGTGCAAGGGACGCAATAGAGCAGGCATTCTACATAATAAGCAGCAGGTTCCGATGACAGCTTTGGACAAAAGCCCAGACGAATGGATCGGTACATGCATAATGCGCAACCTTCTGCTCGCAGTGGCAATGGCCTATTTCACATCCGCAAATATCCTATGCCTCGGCCTTCCCTCCAATATTTCCTTGCCGTGGCCGGTAGTCTCGTTGAATGCCTGGCTCTGCATGAACGCCTTGAAAGCCTCGAGGCTGTCCCATTCGGTGTATATAAGATATTCCCTCTTCCCTATCTCCCTGTACAGCTTGGCGTCCCTGATTCCCGCGCCGGAAGCCTTAAGTTTCCCGGTAACATCCGAGAATATCCTCTCGAATTCTGCCTCTTGCCCCTCCTTGACATTGTAGTACATTCCCACGTTTATCATGCATTCACCATCGCTTGCTCCCGGTGCGGACCTGAAACCATCCACAGGCAGCTTCACATTACATAATAGCCATTACGCGTATTTAGTAATTCACTTCGGAAAAAAAGCCGTTAGATTTGCAATGAGCAACAGGCACCTGCAAACATGCACCGCCTTGTTGCGCTCATGTCCACCTTACATTCGTTATAGGCCGCCACTGGGTGCCGTTTGAGTAGAATATGCCAAGCGGCACCCGAGGAGTATAGCGG
>JBOGRY010000020.1:0-6529 GCA_050749665.1 Candidatus Micrarchaeaceae archaeon | reverse complement strand
AATTCCATAAGTATGCACAACATGCTTAAGGAGAAGGGCATAATGCACCTCGATGCCGGGTGCAGCGGAGGCCCGTATGGCGCGAGGCACGGGATGTGCATAATGGCAGGCGGCGACAAGGAAGCGTACGACTACGCAAAGGGCATGCTCGCCGACCTTAGCGTGCCCGACGGCTCGCTCTACTGCGGCGAGGCAGGCTCGGGGCACTTCGTAAAGATGGTACACAACGCGATAGAGTACGGCATGATGCAGTCCATAGCAGAGGGCATGGAGCTGATAAGCGACAAGGGCCCGTACAAGAGCCTGGACATCAACTCCATATGCAGCCTCTGGAACAACGGCTCCGTAATAAGGAGCTACCTTGTCGAGCTCGCAGGAAGGGCCATAAAGAACAACGACAGGAAGCTGTCCATGGTAGCGCCATACGTAGAGGACACTGGCGAGGGCCGATGGGCGATACAGACGGCCATAGACTACAACATACCCTTCACCACCATAACCGAATCGCTTTTCGAGAGGTTTAGGTCCAGGTCCGAGGACCATTTCAGCATGAGGATGCTGGCAGCTCTGCGCCACGAGTTCGGCGGCCACGACATCAAGAAGGAGCAATAACCAATAATCAAGTGATAGGATGGAAAGAAAGAAAGGAGTTGCAATATACGGCTCTACGGGATCGATAGGTGTGCAGTCCCTTGAGACCATAAAGCGGCTGGACAACATGGAGCTTGTTACGATAGTGTGCAACAAGAACATAGCCCTCTTTGAGAAGCAGATGCTGGAATACAAGCCTAAGTACGCTGTTGTAATCGACGGCGAAATGGCCTATAAAATGGAGAAAAGGCTTGGCGCAAATAACAAGGATACCGTGCTGCTGTCCGGACCTTCAATGGCGCTCACGGCATGTACGATAAGCGAGGTAGACACTGTCATAAACGCAACAGTCGGCATATCCGGGCTCATTCCTACAAGGGAATTCATAGTCCACGGCAAGGACGTCGCGCTTGCAAACAAGGAGAGCCTGGTAACTGGCGGCAACGTGATAATGGACCTTGCAGGGCAGTGCGGCGTAAAAATACACCCCATAGACAGCGAGCACAGCGCCATATGGCAGTGTCTCAGGGGCAACGAGGGCAATGCGGTCGAGAGGCTTATCATAACCGCATCAGGGGGGCCGTTTCTGAGAAGGGAAAGCGATCTTGACAATGTTACTGTGGAAGAAGCGCTTAATCACCCGACATGGAAGATGGGCGGAAGGATAACGATAGACTCCGCAACGCTCATGAACAAGGGGTTCGAGGTCATAGAGGCGAAATGGCTGTTTGACATGCCACCTGAAAAGATAAAAGTGCTGATACATCCGCAGAGCGTCATACACTCGATGGTGCAGTTTGCGGACAGCAGCGTTATGGCGCAGATGGGCAAGCCCGACATGAGGCTTCCCATACAGTATGCGCTGACGTACCCGAAAAGGCCCGCGAACAGCCTGGGGAGGCTGGACCTTGTGGCGTACCAGAAGCTTGAGTTCTATGAGCCCGACATGGGCAAGTTCAAGTGCCTCGACCTTGCGTTCAGGGCCATGGCCCGCGGCGGCACGGCGCCGGCAATTCTGAACGGAGCCGACGAGGAGGCAGTCGGGCTGTTCCTGAAAAGGGAGATAAAATTCACAGACATACCAAAGCTCGTGGAGGGCGCGCTCACCAATCTTGACAGGTTGGTTGTGCCAAATCCGAAGATAGAAGACATACTAGCCGCGGACAGCTGCGCGCGGCTGCATGTCCTAAACAGCGCCGCATCAAAGGGGATGCTGAGGAATCATGCTCCGAATGATGCAGGCGCAGGCATGATTGGCAGCGCAGCATCGCCGTCTGCGTGAAGCGCTAGTTATATCGATACCTTGCTGCAGTGCCTATGAACAGCTCGCCGTTTAGCCACTTGGATATGCTTTTACCGACATCCTTGCACCTCTCGTGCGTGTGGTATCCTGCAAATACCGTGGGGCCCTTTCCTGTGACGCCTGCCTCCACAGCGTTCCTCCTCATCAAATCAAGGAGCTTCTTCGTGTCCGGGCATAGCGTGCATGCTATGTCAGTGAAGTCATTGTTGTGCAGTGCGCCTGCACCATTGCGCCGGTCGTAGAGCTCAAACATCTCCTTTGTTTGCAGCCTCATGTGCGGCCTTGCTATTAGGTAGTGCAGGCCCGGGGTATCCCCAATGTCATTTATAATGTGTATCCTGCCGCCGCTCACACGGGCCCTTCCTCCCCTGACAAGGAACGCCACATCGTTGCCGACCCTGCTTGCAACATTCTCAAGGTCATTGGTGTTCATGCCTATGCCGAAAGCGTGGTTGGCCAGCCTCAAAACGGCAGCGGCATCCGAGCTGCCCCCTCCCATGCCTGAAGCCACCGGTATCGACTTGTGCAGCGTGATCCTGCAGGGCAGGCGGCCCACGTCCTTTGACAGCTCGTAGAGCGTCTTTGTAACTATGTCATCGCGGCTGTTGCGTACGGCACAATCCCTCAAGTCAATGTCTTGCCTTTGCATCACCCTAAGCTCCACAAGGTCAGCGGGGCAGCTTACGGTCTGCATTATGCCTTCTATGCGGTGCATGCCGTCGATTCCCTTTTCGCCTATCCTTAAGGTTATGTTGATCTTGGCCGGGGCTATGGTGTTGAATACACCTGCGCCCAGATTGTTTATTGCACCGCATACATTTACTGGCATATATATCGTCCTTAGAGTCTACCTATTGACAATTCATTTGTCCGTTTTCATATTTATATGTTGGGCATAGACCTGTGCTGGTAGTCCCTGGCAAACCCCCTTTGATTTGTTTGCAATAGGATCAATTTCTTATGTCTTATAGATCCATCAGCCCTCCATGCGCCTTGTGGGTGCGCCAATGAAAATGTCGCCGTTTAGCCAACCGAATATGCTGTTGCCTTTTTCCTCGCATGCCCCGTATGTGCTGTATCCCGCGAATACCGTGGGACCTTTTCCGGTGACGCCAGCCTCAACAGCGTTCCTGTCATCCATCACATCAAGCAACCTCTTCGTGTCCGGGCATAGCGTGCATGCTATGCTGGTGAAGTCGTTGCTGGACGGTGCTGTTGCATCTGAACGCTTGGAATCGTAAAGATCGTACATCTTCTTCGTGGACAGCCTCATGTGCGGCCTTGCTATTAGGTAATACAGGTCCGGAATCTCTGCAATATCCCTTATGGCGTGCCTCATTCCGCCGTTTACTATCGCCCTGCCCCCTCTTGTCAGGAACGCCACGTCGTTTCCCAACCTGCTTGCTATCCTATCCATATCATTCGCTTCCATGCCTATGCCGAAAGCGTGGTTGGCCAGCCTTAGGACCGCAGCGGCATCCGAGCTGCCCCCTCCCATCCCCGCTGCAACAGGTATGGACTTGTGCAGCGTTACCTTGCAAGGAAGGTGCCCTGCTTCCTTCGAGAGCTCATAAAGCGCCTTTGCCACTATGTTGTTGCCGTTCTTGCTTACAACGCACCCGTATATGCCTTTGTCCTGCCCGCGCATTGCTACCTCGAGCTCCACATGGTCAGCGGGGCAGCTTACGGTCTGCATTACGCTTTCTATGTTGTGCATGCCGTCATCGCCCTTCTTGCCTATCCTTAAGGTTATGTTGATCTTGGCCGGGGCCGCTGTGATGAATGCGTTGCTGCCTGTCTTATTTATGGTGCCATAGTGCTTTACTGCCATCTTATCGCTCTACATGCAAACTCTTGTTGTCGGAGATATTTATACCATGCTGTATGCAAGGCAGGCAAATACGACCATCAACGAACCACATGCCACCCTTCTTATATCTATAGCGCTGCATTATAATCCGTGTTTGCATGAAGATAAAGACCGTGGAACTGCAGTTCAAGAAGGACAAGGAGGGCATAGGCCTGACCGACATAACAAGGCAGGTGGAGCACTCCATAGTAGACTCCGGCATGAACGACGGCATTGCCACTATACACAGCGAAAACCCGAACGTGTGCATAACGACAATGGAGTTCGAGCCCGGCACGATAAAGGACCTTACGGAAGCGTTCGAAAGGCTTTCACCGTCAAAGCAGCATACCGGCGCTGACGGCGCAAGGAATCACGACATAAGGCCTGCGCTTATCGGCCCCGGCATAACATTGCCGTTCAAGGACAACAGGGTAATAATAGGCAAGTGGCAGGAGATAATAATGATAGACTTTGACGGGGTCAAGGAGCCCAAGAAGATAGCTGTCCAGATAATTGGGGAATGATCCTATGACCGTAAGAACAGTGGAGCTGTATTTCGAGAAGCCTGTAGAAGACCTCTACATACTCAACATAACCCCAAACGTGGAGAAGTCCGTCAGCGAGTCCCACATAAGAAACGGCATAGCCACAATATTCATAGGCTGCTCAACAGCCAGCATAAGCACGATGAAGCACGAGCCGCACAGCGTAGACGAGATGCATGACATACTCGAGAAGCTCGCGCCCTCAGGCATAGACTACGAGCACCACAAGACGTGCGGCGACATGTTCGGCCTGGGCGGCGACATCAACGGCAAGAGCCACGTAAGGTCTGCACTGCTGGGCCCGAGCATCACGCTTCCGTTCAAGGACGGCAGGCTCATGGTCGACAAGGACCAGGACGTAGTCCTAATGGATTTCGATCTTATAAAAAGGAAAAGGAAGGTAATCGTCCAGATAATGGGCGAATGACCCTAGTTCTTTGCCTCATTCACTTTGTTTTTCTTTGAGTAGTGGGACTCAACGTAATTAATGAGCCTCTTCTTGAATTCTTCCGGCGCGGCCGAAGCCTTGACCGATGCCGCCTGCCTTCCATCCTCATATATTATGCAGGCCGGATCCTCCCCAGTTCCAGGAAGCGATATCCCTATGTTGGCGCGCTTGCTCTCCCCTGGCCCGTTGACAACGCATCCCATGACCGCTACTTTCATCTCCTCAACGCCGTCATAGCCCTCGCTCTTCCATTCAGGCATCTTCTCCTGCAGGTAGCTTGTCAGTTCCTGCGCCATCTCCTGGAATGTAGTTGATGTGGTCCTCCCGCACCCAGGGCAGCTGGACACCAGCGGGGAGAAGTGCCTTATGTCAAGGGATTGCAGTATCTGTCTACATACCGTGACCTCCTCAGATCTCTTCCTGTCTGGAGTCGGTGTGAGAGATACCCTTATCGTATCCCCTATACCCTCTGTTAACAGCAATGATAATGCGGCGCTTGATGCCGCAATCCCCTTGCTACCAATCCCCGCCTCTGTAAGCCCCACGTGCAGCGGCTGCTCGATTTTCGGGGCAAGCAGCCTGTACGCCTTGACCATCTGGGGCACTTCCGATATCTTGGTGCTGACTATTATCATGTTTGGCTCGAGCCCGTATTCAACCGCCTTGTTTACCGACTGGACCGCGCTCTCCACAACGGCATCGATGAGCACGTCATCGGCATCCTTCGGGCTGCCGGATCTCGTGTTGTCGTCCATGAGCTTGGTGAGCACGCCCTGGTCTAGGGATCCCCAATTTACCCCTATGCGCACGGGCTTGCCGTGGTCCTTGGCTACGTCTATTATCGACTTGAAGTTGTCGTCGTGCTTCTCGCCGAATCCGACGTTTCCAGGGTTTATCCTGTACTTGTCAAGCGCATCTGCGCACTTGGGGACCTCCCTGAGCAATTGGTGGCCGTTGTAGTGGAAGTCGCCTATGAGCGGTATGTCGTATCCGAGGTCGTCGAGCGCCTTCCTTATCGGCATCACCTCCCTTGCCATCTTGAGGTTCTGCACAGTGAAGCGCACAAGCTCTGAGCCTGCTTTGTATAGCTCTAATATCTGGGCAACGGTCGCTGTGACATCGCCGGTGTCTGTATTGGTCATGCTCTGCACTGCTACGGGATGGTCGGAGCCGACGTACATGTTGCGCACCCTTACCTGCAGCGTCCTCCTCCTAGGGGCCCAAGACTCTGAATGTTTCGGCATCTTTATTATCATGCAATCAACCTGACTTGCTTTCAACCCTGTAAAGCTCGTAGGGCATGGTGAACTTCATGTTCTCGTCTATGACTTTGAGATTGTCAACAGTTGCGCCCTTTTCCTTGAAGTATGCCGCCATCTCCTGCACTATGCCCTCGGGGGCGCTTGCCCCTGCTGATATGCCTATAGTGCGCTTTCCCTGCAGCCATTCATCCTTTATCTCGTCCCTGCTGTCTACCAGATAAGCATCCACTCCTAGCATCTTTGCCGTGTCCACTAGCCTGTTTGAGTTAGAGGAATTCTTGCTGCCCACGACAAGTATCATGTCGCACTGCTTTGCCGCCTGCTTTATCGCAGCCTGCCTGTTCGTGGTCGCATAGCATATGTCGTCAGAAGGCGGCGACTTTATCGACGGGAATCTTGCCTTGAGCGCGGTTATGACAGATTTGCATTCATCTACGGAAAGAGTTGTCTGCGTAAGATATACGAGCTTCTCCATGTCGTTTACCCTTATGGCGTCGACCTACTGCGCGCTTTCCACTATCTGCGTTA
>JBOGRY010000019.1:0-7346 GCA_050749665.1 Candidatus Micrarchaeaceae archaeon | reverse complement strand
TCCCAGCTCCTTGCACACACCGCCTGCCAAGTCACCCAAGTGGGGTCCTAGTGAGGCAGTGCCTATCAAGGCATTTTCGAGTTAGGGTTCTGTGAGGAGGGCTAAGGCATAACAAGGTATCCGTAGGGGAACCTGCGGATAGATCACCTCGAACAGTAAAGTGTGCGAAGTTGCGTTCTCTCGCATTAAACCTCAAGACTACAATTTATGGATCCCAGCGCGAGCTGTCCTTGCTAAGCATACGGATAAGTTTAAGCCCTTCTACGGGTCCTGGCATATTTAGACCTACTATTTCCTTTGTATCCGATGGGATCAGCCAAAACCTATTCTCCTTGTGGTGTATCCCATTTAACCGCATTATATCATCCACATCGCTTTAATTTTGCCAATGAGATCTTAAAGCCATTATGCCATTACCCTGATAACGGCTTAAAAGCTTGCTTATGTCCCTACTCCAATCTTTAACGCATAGTCACTGATAAATACTTTCATCTGTTAAGTTTATTGGCAACATATGCGTGACAAAATGGCAAGGAAACTACCGATAAGCCCTGATACAAGCTACATGCTCGGCTTATACCGCTGCAACAACGCCAGCAGCAGCCTGCGCCTGAATACTCCAAGCAAAGAACTAGTTGCCCGCTTCGTGAAGATCGCCTCAATGGAACTCGGCACAAGGACAGAATCGATAAGCATAACGAGCAGCGGCAGCATGATGGATGTCAACATAAGCAATTCGAGGCTAAAGAAGCTGCTGGACGACGCTTTGGAGAAGCGCGACAGGATATTCAAGTACAAGAACGAGTACTCCGCAAGCTATTTTGCGGGCATGTTCGACTGCAACGGCGCAACCGACAGGAAAGGCGTATACATAAGAGACATGGACAAGCACGACTCCATGCTTCTTGAAAGGATCGGTTTCCTCACAACCTCAAGCCATGGGAAATGCTACTTAAGGAAGAGCATGGATTTCATTATGTTCATATCGCCATTTAGCGTGAAGGCAAGGGCCGTGCGCATGCCTCTTGGCAGAGCAGCAGGTCATGCGGTGCGGCGCCCGCATGTGTAGCGCTGTACGTCTTCCCGCTGAGCAATCTATTTATATTTCCATGGAAATACAATAAAGACACGTTTCACGTACGTAGTCCGGTGCTCGCAATTGGACCCATTAAGTCATACCGACATGGCTGCCTATGCGGCTTCGGTGCTTTCTTCGATAAAGAAGGTCGAAGCCGACGCTGATTGGGACGGTATATCCGCGGCTGTGCAGGTAAAGAGGAATTTTCCCGAAGTGGATATAAAGATATCGGACCAGAAGGACGTTCCTTCTGACATCAGCACGCTGGTGCTAGATAAGGGCACGTACGGCGACGGCTGGGTTGTAGACCATCACCCTTCCAGCGTGAACTGCAGGAACATATTCAGATTCTGCCCCAACGGCGAAGTGCCCACAAGCACGCTCATATACAACACGCTGCAGAAGCGGGATGAGCAGGGCCTCATGCTTTCCGCAAGTGCGGAGATATCTGATGGCCTGTACGAATACGGATCCGCACACGGTAGCCTCAAGGCACTGTACGGGGCATACCCTAATTATTTCAAGAGGTCAAGGTCGCACAGCCAGTGCATGGTGGACAAGGAAATATACGTCATGGCTGACATATTCTCGGTGCTATCCTTTAACATGCCGCAAAGCGCCTTCAGGATAGGGCTGGATGTTTATGATTCAAAGCCGAAGGACTCTGCCGGACTGGTATCGCTGCTGCAGAACGACGAAAAGAAGCTCATATCCGAATACTTCTCATTCATGGACGGCAACATCGACATGTTCAGGCAGCATCGGCTGCTCGGCAGGGAGGTCTTAGTGGGGGACGGCACTAAGACCAGCAGGTTCGCATACGCAGCCCTTGGAAAGGCGCTTGTGAACAGGCCTGGCAACTACATGCTCTTCATGGGGGACAAGATGAGCGTGAGGACGGACGACAGCGGTCTGTTCGACTTGATACTGGAAAGGCTAAATGGCAAAGTATCAGCATCAGGCGGCCGAATGGGCTGGTACGGCCTGAAGTTCAGCGAAAGGATGAGCTACGGGGAATTGATGGGCAGGCTTGCAGGCTAGAGTCATGCAAGAAGGCCGAACAGCGCGTCCCTGTTGTCATCAGGAGCTGCGTCCGTCTTTTTCCTAATGCCGCATGCGGTGCACGTGTACAATATAATAAACGTGTTCCTGTCATGCATGGATTTTACAGGTTCCATCATGCCGCGGCATTCTGACATCCTGTCCCCTGGATTCATGTCAACGTGCATGCTCCATAGGCAGCAATTGCAATGGTCTGTATACCCCTTGCCCTTGACTATAGCTCCGCAGTTCGCGCACGTGAAGTCCTCTATGTTCCTTGAGAAGCGCTTGTTAGTATGCATAGCATGCATCCGCCAAAACAGAGTGGGCAGTCAGTTGACTATGGCCATGGCCTTTGCGACCGCATGCGGCCCAAAAGGCGTGTCCTTTGGAAGCGTAAGGTAGATCGACAGGAACAGCCCGACGCCTATTATGTATGGTATCTCGCTGTTCGGTATCATGCCCATGATGTTGGATACTAACGACTGCGAGAATATGTCCCTGAAATACGACCCTGACGTGTTCGTAGTAATCATCATCGTCTGCTCCCTGAATATCCTTGGTATGCTTATTATGCCCACGAGCACCGAGCTTCCTGCGCTGGCCATCTTCCTGAGCAGCACCTTAAAGTATGCGCTCTCGTATCCCTCTGCCATCTTCTCGGTGCTGAAAGTTCCCTCGACCCGCTCGCGAGATTCCATCCTCATCGCCGGTCCGGCATCCCTTACCATGCCGACCGCGCCGGCCATCTCGTGCACTACCGACCTTTCATCCAATGACTTTGCTACATATCCTGTCCTGCCGTCGGCGACTATCTCGGCCGGGCCTCCCTTGTTGTATACAATAGCCGGAGTGCCGCTTGCCATAGACTCGGCAACGAAAAGCCCGAATGGCTCCGACCATGTCGATGGCGGGCTGCCGCTGGGCCCCAAAAGCGCGAGCGCCCCCCTAAGCACGTTGTCGCGCACCTTGACTTCAGGGTCGATAATGTGCTGTATCGCGCCGTTGTACATCTCGAAGCGCGGCTTGACATAATGATTGTAGTACTCCCAGTCTGCATTAGCTATGCTGTCGGACTTGTCCCTTATAGGCTCCCTGTACATGGCGACGAGCTTTATGTTGGCCTCCATCGCTACGTCTATTGCGACATGCATGCCCTTTTCCATGGACACCCTTCCAAGGAATACCACATAGTCGCCTGGCTTGTAAGATGGCGTGAAGCCCTTTGTATTTATTCCGTTGTACACAACCCCGACGCTGTTCGTGCCGTGTATCATGGCCTCCTGCGACTTTGATATGAATGCCAACGGCCTGTTGTTGGATTTCGCATACCTTGCCTTGATCTCAAGCGATGCTGTATCTCCGTGTATAGTGTTTATAGTGGGAATGCTGTCGAACCGCTTGTCGGTCAGGCTCTCGTCAAGGTTGAAATGTATGATGTCGAGCCTGCTGGCATTCCTGTATGTTATGTCAAGCGTCCTTTTCATGCCGTTTTCAATGTCATCCTTGGTTATCTCGTATTTTGTAGACCATAGATGCCTCCCGGTAGTTACGATCTTTACGTTTGCCGCTACCTTGGATCCCTCTGGCGCAAAAAGAGTCACGCTGTGGCCCCTGTCCGCAAGGCCCTTCGCGAGTTCGGCAACAACCCTCTCGGTGCCGCCGTATCCGCTCATGTCAGTCACAACAGGCAGGAATGGTGGCGATACAATGCCTATCTTAAGCTTCTCCATGGTCGCTATGGAAACACCGCATTGCAATATTGCAATGATAGTAAT
Source organism: Candidatus Micrarchaeaceae archaeon (assembly GCA_050749665.1). Lineage (GTDB taxonomy): Archaea > Micrarchaeota > Micrarchaeia > Micrarchaeales > Micrarchaeaceae > UBA12276. Next base: position 3,449 of record JBOGRY010000019.1, on the reverse strand, counting down.
CAATGTAACTTAAATAATATTTATATGTTGCTATTGAAAACTTGTAATTGCAGGTAAGTGCATGCCTTACGATATAAACGAAAACGCGCTTGTGAGCGAGCTGGACGTTCTCAGAAGCAGCGAAGGATACCTGTTTGCCGGCAGCCCGAAATTCAAGGGCCTGTTCGGCAGGGACTCCATAATCTCATCATGGCAGCTGCTTGATTATGACGCATCCATAGCAAGGGATACTCTCATTGCGCTGGCGGCCGTGCAGGGCACAAAGGCGGACCAATCTACCGGAGAGCAGCCAGGCAAGATAATACACGAGTACTACAAGAGCGGGGTCACCTCGACCGAATGGTTCAACAGCACAAAGGCACAGAGCGGATGGCTGAAGATGGACAGGCCGGAATACCTCTCGATAGACAGCACTCCGCTGTTCATCATACTGCTGTCGAAGTACTACCAAAAGACAAAGGACTCAAAAACCCTGTCAATGATATGGCCCCACGCCAAGATGGCAGCCGAATGGATAATGGACTACGGCATCAAAGACAAGTTCGTCAGGTATGTCCCGAACGACGGCAAACTCAGGTCCCAGAGCTGGAAGGACGGCGCCGGGAAGTTCCTTGAGAACTTGAGCAGCCCCGTTGCCATAGTAGAAGTACAGGGCTATACATATCTTGCAATGAGGTGCATGATGGACCTCATGAAGGCTACCTGCGACAGCGAGCTCCTTGAGCGTGCCAGCGCAGCGTCGTCGGCGCTCAAGGCAGATTTTGAGGAGCGCTTCTGGATGGAGGAATACGAATACTACGCAATCGCGATAGACGGGAACGGCCGTCAGGTAAGGTCCATCACGAGCAATCCGGGCCATCTGCTTTTCACAGGCATAGCCGATGCGGAAAGGGCGCGCGCAATAGCAAAGAGGATAACGATGGGGGACATGATGACTCCATATGGGATAAGGACGCATTCCTCTAAAGACGGTTATTTCGATCCCTTCGCATACCAACTCGGGTCGGTTTGGCCCCACGACAACTGGATAATAGCGCAGGGACTTAAGGCCATTGGAAACGACATCGGATATGAAGCTGTCAGGAACTCCGTGATCAGCGCCGCGACGAAGCTTAGGGCAATGCCTGAATATTATGGCGTGTCAAAATCAAACGATCTTATACCCCTAAATGAGATGAGGACGCAGCCGTGCGATCCGCAGGCATGGTCCCTTGCTGCGCTCATTGACTTCATACGATCTTAGTGCGCAGTGCATACATACTAAACGCCTATGTTATCATCGCTTGAAATCCTTTACCATCCTGCTTCTTATCTTTCTTTCAAGCTTGTCAGCGAAGCTTTCGCGCATTCCGTTTAGGCGCAGTATGTTTATCCTCTTGTCGGAAAGCCTCACTGTGAATTTGTCTCCCGCCTTGACCTCTCCTATGTGTATATTGTCGAAGCCGAGAATGCCCTCGTACTTCACTATCTCAATGTCTATCTCCTTGTCCGGACCGAATATTATCGGATTCCTGTAAGGGCCGTCCACATTCAGTAATGTCAGGCACAGCACGTCAGGGGTCAGTATTATGGGGCCTCCTGCCGAGCTGTTGTATGCAGTTGAGCCCATCCTGCTGGTTATGATGAGCCCGTCGCCGCTCATCACAAACGGGAATATCCTAACACGCCTGCCACCTATTGTCTCGAATACCTTGAAGCTTACTTCCTCAACCATGTTGTTTAGCCTTGCCTCATTTACTCCAAGGTAGCGCTTGCCCTTGTAGACTATCTCTATCTTATTTGAAAGGTGCTCTACATGGTATTCGCCCTTCTTCAGCTTGCTGACCGCAATGCCCATGTCATCTATCCCTATGTCGGAGTGGTAGCCTACGCTGCCGCCCACGCCGTCCCTTACCAGCAATAAAGGCTTCTCGGTCATCTGAGCGGCTTTTATGAAGGTGCCGTCTCCTCCTATGGCTATGTATATGTCCCCGGACTTTGCCACGTCGAAATTCCTGTACAACATATCGAGCTTTTTCCTCTCGCCGTCCCTACTAACTATTGTTATCTTCATGAAATCCTTCTACGAATAAATAGAGAAGGAAAAAGGGTTATTTATTCGTTGCGTTGGCAGCGGCAGGTGCAGGGAATGCATACCATTTGCCTAATACTCCCTGCCCTTTAACCTGTTCTGGTTCCTGGTCCAACGAATAGGTGTACAACGGATACCCGTTGTAAGTCAGCTGCATGGAACCTCCTGCCCTAATTATGCTGTTGAAGCTAGATACGTTCAGCGGCGGCTCAACCGTAATGTTCGAGGCATAGAACGCCGGCCACAGGCCTGCACATTCACCGTAGCATGTGCTGTTAGTGCTGTATGGCGTATCGCTCAAGAAGTAATAAAGGGTAAAGCCGTTTGCATCTTCTAGGTAATATCCATGGACCGCGGTTGAATTGTACCCTATCATTATGGTGTATGAGCTGCTGCTGTTTGTGCTGTTCTGTATGTTTGTGCTATTCTGCATTATTGTAGAAGTGGAATTCGAGGCAGCGCCAGAGCCGACAATAGAAGAGGACGCGGAAGTGGTATAAGCCGTCGCAGTTGTCGTATACGCAGAACTTTTGTAACCAAGATCATTGACAACATAGTATGCCCCTACTATGATTATAATAACTACAACAATAGCCACTATCGCAGCTCCAGCCTTCATATGATTTCACCAGATAAATATCAATCTAAAATCTTTTATTTGTTTGTATTCTTTGCTGTCATAAGGTCATAGTCTATGTAGATCCATATTACATCAGCTACAAGTATCACAATGCCAAGGATAAGCCACACTATGTCAAAGTAGCTGGTGTAGGTCCACCATATGTCTGCTATGGCTATCACTATCCCCAGAAGTATTGCAATATACGATTTTACCATAGCCCTCATCAAACCAATAATACTTGGATACCAAATTTAATATATCCCATGTCAATCAAATGAGATAGAAATATATTACTTACTTTTGATATAGTGTCAGGTGTATGTTTTTGCTAAAACGCGTGTTCAGCGGAGTTGTAAACTACCTGCAGATAATGGATGAACTAGGGCAGATCGATACAACGCTCATGCCAAAAGGCCTAGATGATTCCTTTATAATAGAGATGTACAAGAACATGTCGTTTGCAAGGGCAGCAGATGCGAAGATGCTCAGCCTGCAAAGGCAGGGAAGGGCATATACATATGGCCCGCTGATAGGGGAAGAAGCTACGCAGATCGGCAGCGCAATGGCCATGCGTCCTAATGACTACTTCGTGCCTAACTTCAGGCAGCACGGCGTGTTCATGACAAGGGGGCTGCCGCTTGACATGTTCTTCCTGTACTGGAAGGGCTACGAGGAAGGCAACATGATACCCGAGAAGGTGGGGGGACTGCCGTACATAGTTCCGGTCGCATCGCAAATGCCGCATGCTGCTGGGCT
>JBOGRY010000018.1:0-237926 GCA_050749665.1 Candidatus Micrarchaeaceae archaeon | reverse complement strand
CTCTACCATTGAGCTATTCGGGCATGTTCATTGATTTGGTTTGGCTTCTTAATAAGTTATATTATCTTTTGATTAAACTTTTCTTAAAAGTTTATCAGAAGAATGGGAATGGGCTCTTCAGGTTTATAATCCTTATGTAGAGCGCGGACTTCTCCGCGAAGGAGTTCACAGGCTCTATCGAGTCGCTGGTGTAGTTGTAGCGTATGGCGCTGAACCTCTGCTCCATCTCCGTCTTCGCGTACGTGAATATCTTCGCGCCTCCTTCCCTGAAGAAGTCGAAGGTGCCTATTATGTGGTCCTTCCCGCTGTAGAAGGAATACAGCTTTGGCAGCATCTCGTCGTCGTGCCCGTATCCCGCGACAGACCTTATCAGCATGTTCGGGTCCCTTACCCCCACTTTCACGACCTTTCCGTCCTTCTTGATGTCCTTGACCTCTGTGTAGGGATTCGACAGCATCTCCACTATGGGCGCTTTGTAGGACCTGTAGTCAGCTTCGTGTACGCTCTCGCGCATTTCGAACCGTTCATTGGAGTCGGATCCTGGAGTATACACAAGGAAGTTGGACAGCTTGTCGACGGTTACATAGTACAGCATGCGCACGTCGCCTATTTTTTCCCCCTGTGAGAACATCCTGTACGCATTGCCGATGCGCACCGCGTTGATGTGCGTTGTAGGGTAGTCGAAGGCGTGCCTTGCAAGGTCGAGCATCGATTCCAGCTCCACGTAATATGCGGATATCTCCTTGCGCTTCTTCCTCTCCTTGTTGCTGGATGCCTCTCTCAATCAACCACCGTCTTCCATCAGAGAACTACATATCTGTTTTGTTTGTCGGATTTAAATGTGTTTTGCAAGGAGGCTTATAAGGTACATGACCGCATAGGACGGCGCATATATTATCGGGAATGCAAGCGCGCCCTGCCCCAGTGCCGCATAGTCGTTAGGTATGCTTGCCTTTACCGTCAATGTGATGTTGCTCTGCTTGTATAGCAATGGGCTTGCCATTGAGCTTACGTATAATTGTATGTGGTACTGCCCGGGCTCGTCCTCGTATACCGGATATGTGAACTTGTCTTGCGTGTGATGCAGCGCTATGACCGTCGTGCTGCGGTTCCATGCGGGGAGATTGTGCACGGTTATGTTGAACGGGCTGTCCGATACGCCCGTGTTGTTTATGTCGACGTATATTTCAACGGGTACCCCCGGGCCTGCGTTTATGTATGATGGCATCACGTCCAGCTTGAATACATCTGGAGTGACATTCACGTATGCCTTGAACCTCAGCGAGCCGAGCTTCGAGTAGTTGCCTATGTTTATTGCCGTAAGGTTGAAGTCGTAGGTGCCGTTGGCCGCGCTTGGCGATACCGCTATTTTCACAGACGGAGTGGTATAGAGCGGCGAGTTCTCCGTTATCCAGCCGCTTGGAAGCGACGATGCGACAAGCTCATCCCAGCCTATGGTGAATAATGCACCTGTGCTGTTTGTAGTTTCCGGGGATATCGTAACGTAGAACGGCTGGCCCGGCCCCACCTTGCCTAGGTATATGCTCCCGTTCTGCTGCACTGTTGCGTTGTACGGCTCGGTTACGTTGACGTATACTGCATGCTGCACCGTGAGCAGGAGCCCGAACGTTATGATTAACGCAACGAGAATAAAACCTGGCCGCAAGATTTCACCTCTAATATAAGCATATTATACTAATTTAACACTTTTGGGCTATGTGTACTTGGCCGAGAACGATATCAGCTGCTGCACGTTGTAGTAGTTTGACGGAAGCGTGCTTATCGTGTAGTTTATCCATACGTAGCCTGTGAACTCGTTGCCGAGGGCACCGGTAGCAAGGTTGTTGTTTGGGCCATCGTAGCAGTATGTATATATGCGCGTCTGGTTGCTCGAGTAGACCGTTAGCCCGTTCTGGAGCTGGTTCGTCGGATAGAATGATGGCGCATCATCGTATGGTAGCATCTTCCAGTTGCCGTACTCGGGCCCCAATGACGTGGTGTTGGGCTGGTTTGAGCAGCTTATGCCTATTACGTTCATCGTGCCTGAAGTCGCCTGGGAGAAGAGTATCGTAAGGGTGCCGTTTGGCGCCATGGCTGCCGTGCTGCATATGAAGGACGGCGCGGCGTTGCAGTATGTCGGAGCTATCCTCGTATTGAATATTCCTAGCTGCAGCACAACGTACATGGCTACGGATATTATGAGTATCGCAACCCCATATGCTATCAGAAGGTCTATTGAAGCCTGTGCCCGCCTCTGGTGCATCATTTACTACCTTTTTCCTCGTCATCCTTGCTGTTCTTGCTTACCTGAAGCCTGACCCCGGTCGCATTCCTGGTTATCCTTATGTCAAGGCCGTCGCTGCCGAACATCTGCTTTATCTCGTCATAAGTATAGGAGCCTATGTCGTTCTTTGATGCGCCCTTGCTCTTGAGTATCTCGTTCCTCCTTTCCTTTATCTTCTCCTTCTTCGATTCCTCATATAGGATCGACAGCCTTGGAACTTCCTTTGAATCGAAAAGGTTGCCTATGTCGGTTATTATCGGATTGTAGCCCTCGTCCTGCAGTATGAACTGTATAACCGCATTGAATTCCCCCTTGAGCTTCTCTACGCTTGAGTCGACGTCGTCCTTCTGGCCTGCAATCATGAACACCTCGCTCTCGAGGAAGCCTACGAATATCCTGTTGTCCCTTGCCTTTGATATGTCCTGGAGCAGCTGCGATATCAGCCTCAATATGACGAGCGCGGACTCGTTCCCGAACCTCTTTGCGTATTCGCCGAGGTTGTCTACCCTTATCGTACCTATCGCATACTTCTCGCCGGCTTTTATCGAATGCTCTATCTCCTTTGATATGCCGTCCTGGTCGGGCAGGTCTATAAGCGGATCGAACTTCTTGCCCTTCTTCTTCAGGAATATAGTAACAAGGCTCCTGAGCTCGTTTGGGTCGAACGGCTTCTTTATATAGTAGTCAGCGCCGGACTTTATTCCATTGAACCTGTTGGTTGTAGGGTCCATCGCACTTACAAGTATTACTATGGTGCCCTTCAGCGAAGGGTCCGTCTTTATGGTCTTGCATATGTCAAGGCCGTCCTTGTGCGGCAGCATGAGGTCTAATATTACCAAATCGGGCCTGTTCCCCCTTACCGATGATATGGCATCGCCGCCGTCGTATATCTGGCTCACCTCAAACCCCCTCCCTATGGACAGCGCCATGAGCTTGTTTATGTTCTTGTCATCTTCTACTATCAGCACCTTCCTGAGCGTGGACTGCTCCTGCAGCGGATAATAGGTAAGCACGCCTCCCCTGCTCCTCGATGCTATGACTTTCATCTTCTCAAGGTCTGCAAGGGCCTTCTTGAGCTTGTCCTCAGCTATGCCCCTGCTAAATGACATGTCGCTGAGCTCGTTGAACGATATCTGCTGGCGCTCGTTTATTATCCCGAATATGTCGCTTATGCTCCCAACGGTCGTGTTGTCAGGCATCTAGTCACCTAATACCATAACAACAATAAGGAATATTAGGCTTAGTGCTTCCTCATGGATTGTTGGGGTGCCTGCCGGCTTAACGCAATGGCAGGCACATATTATAAAAGCTTTACAGACAATAGGTATTGATTCGATGGCACCGACGGAGCACAAGAATGCGCATGAATTAAAGAAGCACAAGAGCCCGAACAGGACAAGGAACACGCTGCTCGCCGTGCTTGTGCTTGTGGTCATAGTCGTGGTCCTTTACTACGTATTCTTCCTATATGTGAACCAGACGGTAGTCAATACGCCTGCTACGGCAAACATCACGACTTCAGGGACGGTGTTCAGCGTCGACTCCCAGCAGTACCTCATATCCCTTGCCTCTGTTTCGATGGCTTCGGACAAGGCATACATACATATAAGCAGGCTACCGATCTTCGTGAACCCGCTGCTGAATGTGACCCTTACGCTCAACAACGTAACTAAGATAAATGCAGGCACTGTATATGCGAACATGGGCATACAGCTCATGTCCATAGGACAAAACAGCATAACCGCGAAGGTATCCCCGTTATACACAAGCCTTGCGATACCTGCGGATTCACAGGACATAGTAACAATACAGGGCTCCCTTTACAACAGCCAGCAGCAGAGCATAGGATCCACTTCAACGATCAACCAGGGCGCATCAATCTCATCTACCACAGCAACAACTGCGAGCACGACCACGCTCAAGGCTACGAACTACACGTCCCTTGAGATAAACACTACCCTAAAGGATAACGCGATGTATGCGCTTATGCTCAACTTCAGCGAGCTTTACTCCAACACCACAATGTGCACGCCTTCCGTCTATAATTCCACATACATATACGCGCATGGCACTGCGCCTTCAGGGCAGAACTCCTACGAGAACATCAGCCAGTTCGTGCCTTACAACATATCCCATTCGCTGTCGAACCTCGGAAAAGGAGACTTCGGCGAGGTGTTCAAGACCAAGACACATAGCCCGGTGTTCGACAACGTCGACGTTGTCACAATAGACATAAATGCCTCAAGTGAGACCATCCTGAACGAGACTATATCAAGCATGGGGGTGTTCTCTGGGCTTAACTACGCGAAGCTAAGGTCGAACTACGTCAACGCGCTTGCGGCAGGGGGGCCTTGCGGAGTCGAGGTATAGTCAATCCTTCTCCTTTTTAGGCCTGGGCTTTATCCTCAATGTGAAGAAGAACCTGCTGCCCTTTCCCTGCTCCGATTCGCAGTTTATCTTTCCGCCATGAAGCCTTATTATTTCCTGGGTTATCGATAGCCCAAGGCCCGTGCCGGCGTTCTCCTGCTTGACAAGGCCCCTTTTTGGAGCCTCGTAGAACTTCCTGAAAAGCTTGTGGCGATCATCGTCGCTTATGCCTATGCCGGTGTCTATCACCTCGCAAAGGACCATGATCCTGCCCATAGGCCTTATGCGGACCTTTATCTCGCCTTTATCGGTGAACTTCACGGAGTTGCCTATGAGATTGACGAATGCCTGAAGCAATCTGTTGGGATCCGCAGTTATCTTAGGTACGTCGTACTTGGCATCCCACGAGAATTTCAGGCCCTTGTTCTCGGCGGATTCGCGCATTGCCTGTATTGTGGGGTTGTTTTCCATGTCCTTAAGGTCCACCTCCCTAAACTCCAGCTTCATCTTCTCCGATTCAAGCTTAGCGGCGTCGAGCACCTGCTGTATTATTATCATGAGCCTGTCTGCCTCTTCCATTATCGTGGCTATGTAGTCCAATTGGTCCTTGTTCAGCTCCCCGAATTCCCCGTTGTAGAGCAGCTTGGAGAAGCCCTTGATGTTAGTGAGCGGGGTCTTGAGCTCGTGGGATATGTTGTATATGAACTGGGACTTCAGGTCTCCGGTGGACTTCAGCCTGCTGATCCTGTTCTTCTCCTTTTCAAGCTGGTCGGCAAGGACCGTAAGCCTCCTCTTGGTTTCCAGTTCCTTTACAACTATCAGGTAATCTACGTTTTCTGATCCGCGAAATAGCCTTATGGACTGCGTCGCCTCTATGGGGATGCTGTTCTTATCGAGCAGTGACGCGTATGAGTTATCGATCTTCACGCCGTTCTTGACGAATGTTATGTCCCTCTCGAATACAGATTGGTCCGCATAAAGCGCACGCATGTCCTTGCCTATCAGTTCGCTTCTCGAATATCCAAGGACCTCTTCGGCAGGGATATTGCAGTCCTTTATATAGCCAAGCTCATCCATTGTTATTACAATGTCGGAAGTTCCATTTATGAAGTCGGTGAACGCGCTCCTCATGCTTTCCATGTACCCATCTGCAGTCGCGTCTGAGAACAGCATAAGGTAGCCGTTGGTCCACCTTGAGAGCACGAAGCGGAGGTGGGCGGGTATGCCCATGGAGGTCGAAAGGTCTATTGTCCCGTGCAGCCTGTCTCCGCTATGCTTCTCCAGCATTTCCTTGACCTCCCCCCTTTTCCTCTCTGTGGTAAGCTCTATTAGGCTCTTGCCCACAAGCAGCGTTTTATCGTAGCCTATGGCCTTTTTTATGCTGTCTGTTGCGCCATTCACCCTCAGGCTGCTGTCTAAATATAGCGCACCCATGTAGGAATTATTGTCCATTGACCCAAGCAATAGCTCAAGCTGCTCGGCCACCGTCACGTCCTGCAGCGACAGGTGCAGCAGCCTGTCGCTTATCATGTCAACGGATATCAGGTATGTTGCCGCGCCCTTGCCTGTGCTGAGCCTTATTCTGGACGGGCCGCTTTTCGAGATCTGCAGCAATTGGTCGAATCCGAGGCCTATGAGCTCGTCTATCCTCTTGCCGTCGCCCCCTATTGGTATTATGTCGCTCATCGACCTCTCGTTGGCCTTGGCTATCCTTCCGTCGTGCGCAACAAGCAGCTGGCAGTCAGGGCTGTTGAATGCGCTGGTGAAGTAGCTTGCAAGCTTGAGGCTCTTCTCGCTTTCGGAGTTGTACAGCAGCACAAGTCCCGTAAGGTATGCGCCAAGGGATGCGTTGTTTATGAGCTCGCCGCTGAACTTGTTCTCGGAATTGGAAAGCATCTCTACAATGGATGTTACGCGCCCGTTTATCACGACGGGGACTATGGCGCAGCTCCTAAAGCCCCTGTTCTTGTAGCCTATAAGTTCGGGGAACGAGGAGTATTCGCTCAGCTGGTTGTCTACGTATGGCTTCTTCGTATTGGAAACGTAGTCGTACAGGCCGCCCTGGGTTCCCCCGTGCGATGCAGCCGACACTATGGCGACCTTCTCTATGCCGAAGATGTCAGACATCATGTGCGTTAGCTTCCTCTCAGACTCGCCATCCCCAAGCGAGCTGTTCGTAGTTGCTATTATGTCGTGGAGTATCTTGCTTATTACGAGGTTATCAGGCATAGGCCGCCACTGCCATGTCAAACATACGACTGCAAAACTTCCTCTCATTACATGGTCGTTGATTTGATTATACGCTATGGGTAGCAAGAATATTTAAACATAGGTTGCAAAGTATGTATGGGTTGGGTGGTATGAATGCAAAAAGAAGGAATAAGGGAACTGATATCTAGAGCCTCGAAGGACATCGAGCTGGCAAAAAGGCACAGGAAGACGAAGGAGTACATGACGGCTACGATCTTATACAACAATGCCGTAGAGAAGGTCTTGAAGGCATTGTTCATAAGCAAGAAGAAGAGGAGCCCGCCTGCCAATGCAAGCATAAGCTACCTTGCAAGGCAGACAGGGGTGCCCGACGAGATCTCCATGTACATATACTCCATGCAGGAGAGTGCATATGCGGAGGATCCTGTACCTGAGGATTTCACTGGGCTTAACCAGTACGAGGAGGAGAGGGCCGGCGGCGAAAGCCTTGAGGTAAAGGCATTCTTCCTTGACGGGCTTTCTAAGCGTTTGCTCGACTACGTGCTTGCATACGCGAAGAACTGATCGCGAAGGACTTTGGGTATCGTGAAGGCACTTTGGTACTTCACGGCCCATAAGGGCAGCATTCCGTATGCTTTGCCGCAGCGCACCAGAAGGCTATGCATTTATATTTTTGAAATGCGCATGTTGCTACAGGTTCCATGGCTATGAAGAAGCTTTTCGATGGAGTGTACATGCTAGACAACAGGCTGTGCACGCTCAACATAGCCAGGGGCAGGAAGGTGTACAACGAAGAGCTCATCATGCACGACGGCGGAGAATACAGGTCGTGGACGCCGTTTAGGAGCAAGCTTTCGGCAGCGATACTAAACGGCCTAAAGAACATGAACATAAGCGGCGGGAGCAGCGTTTTGTACCTTGGCGCCGCCACTGGCACGACGGTAAGCCACATCAGCGACATAGTGGGCAGCAGCGGCAGGGTATATGCAGTAGAACTGTCTGAGAGGAACGTGAGGAACCTCATAGATGTGTGCGAGTCGAGGAAGAACGTGCTGCCGATACTTTCAGACGCGAGGAGAACCGATAGCTACGAAGACGAGGTCGAGCAATGCGACATAATATATCAGGACATATCCGCGAGGAACCAGGCGGAGATCTTACTAACAAACAGCAGATTCCTGAAGAGGGGCGGCTACGCCTACTTCATAATAAAGTCGCAGAGCATAGACATATCGAGGAAGCCCAAGGACATATACAAGGCAGAACTGGATATGCTTAAGGACGACTACGAAACAATGGAGAGCATAAGCCTTGAGCCTTATGACAGCCTGCACCTCTTTACTGTGCTTAAAAAACTATAGGTGTAAATTATATTGGCGCTTTGATGAATGTCGGTTCATGTATAAAGAGGCTTCATGACATAGAGGCCCAGGCAAGGGCGCTCATGTGCGAATACTGTGGCACGGAGACTCTTGGCATGGGCGATATGTGCATGTGCTCAAACTGCGAGAGCATGGTATTGACGGACAGATCCACGCTGCAGGCAAAGGACGCAGTGCTTTTGGACAGCCTTGACAGCATAAGCAAGCTGATCGGCGATTCAAGCTACAAGGAGGCCATGGAGATCTACGACAAGATGATTGCAGAGAGGAACGAGCCTTCGCTCATGTATGCGGCCGCTGTTGCGCTTTTCAGGTACTCAAACTACGAGATAATGCAGATCAACTACATGAGTAAAGGCTTCATGGACGAGAACGCGATTCACAGGAGCAACGCGTCAAAGCTCATCTCGTCTGCAAAAAAGCTGCTGGCAAAGTCCATAAGCATAGCCAACAAAGAGATTGCCGGGGGCATCGCGCCGCTCAACCTGCTCTACAACAGGTTCCTCTCGCAGGTGAAGATGGGCAATTCAAAAGGGGCAAAGGAAAGCCTTGATGCCTTGATCAAGTCGAACAACGAGTACGTATCGACGTACTCCAGCATGCTTTTCGAGTCCTATATTGGCAGGTACGGCAACGTGGTAGAGATAGCAGATAAGCTCACAACCGAGAAGAGCTTCTCGGTCAACGCCTTCTATTACATAGGGCTCGCCCTCTTCAAGACGAGGGACGCAGGCGGCGCCAAGAAGATCCTGTACGCTCTAAGGGAATCCCTAAAGAGCGACAGCCTCGATGCGCTCATACTTGAAGTGGATTACCAGACCGCTACTTTGAAATGAATATGAACTGCATACGGTCCTTGTCATCGAGTATGCAGAACCCGAACCTCTCCATCTGTATTATGTCGCCCTTCTCGAGGTTCGCAGCATATGATTCTATGTAGCCCTCGTTGACCTGCAGGCTCGATCTGTTGAAGTTCCCTTCGCCGTCCAGCACTTCCCCGGGGACGAGCACCTTGCATTTAAGGTAGTTGCCGTCGCATACCCATTGCAGCCTTCTTTCGCTCTCAGGCTCTACTATCTCGCCTGTCCACGAATCGTAGTCCCACTTGACCTTTACGTTGAAAAGCTCCTTCAGCCTTATGACATCGCCATCCTTCAGCATCGACGCATCTGAGCCGCTTATGTAGAACCTGTTTTGGATTGAATATTTCCTTGAGCCGAGGTCTTTCGAGGGGTGCAGCTTTAGTTCTATGTCCTTTTGGACGAGATTCTTGATCTCTATGTCTATAGGCGCAGGGACGTAGTAGAGCCTCCTCGCCTCTGCGTCTATTATGTGCCTGTTGTATGAGAGCAGCGGGGCTATGTCCACCGTGCTTTCCGCAAGGCTCGTGCCGAAGCCCAGAACAAATTCCCTTATTGCCTCAGGCTGTATGCCCCTTCTTCTGAGGGCGGCTATCGTAACCAGCCTGGGGTCGTTATAGCCCTTGATGTAGCCATCGCTTATCAGCTTCCTTATCTCGCGCTTCTGCCTAGGCTGACCCTTTATTGCGATCCTCCCGTGAAGGTGCATGCGCGGTATCCTCATGCCAAGGTAATTTAGCACCATGTCGTACGATTCCCCCCTCAGTTCGTATTCCTTTGTCCTTATGGCATCTGTTACGCCGTTCTTCGAATCGTTTATCGGGGTATTGAAATCGTATGTGGGCCACACCGCGTATTTATCGCCTTGCCTGTAGTGCCTGTGGTTCTTGACCCGCAGTATTGTCGGGTCCCGTAGCGCCGTGTTCTTCGATGACATGTCGCCCTTTATCCTTACAACAATCTTCTCCTCTTCGTATTTTTTGTCAAGCATCTTTTCGAACTTGTCCATGTTCTCTTTAGGGGTCGTGCTCCTGTGCACGCACTCCTTCCCGTTGAACCTGCCTTCCTTTATCTGATCGGCCCTGCATTCGCACGCGTATGCCTTATTTGATTCTATGAGCTTGCGCGCGCATTCGTATATCGTGCTCATGTTGTCGCTTGCATAGTACTCCTTGTCGAAGCCTATGCCGAGCCATTCCATGTCGCTTTTTATCGAGTCGACGAATTCCTGCGATTCCTTCTCCGGGTTTGTGTCATCGAAATACAAGAACAGCTTGCCATCATATATCCTTGAGAATTCCTGCGCCAGGAAGGCTGCGCTTGCATGCCCTACGTGTATGTATCCGCTCGGCTCAGGCGCGAACCTGGTGGCGAAGTCGCCCTTTGTTGCGCCTTCAAGGACCATTCTCGGCTTCGATGTTGATTCCGCCCGTCTTTCCTGTGCCTCGGCAAATTCATCGGAATATGCGCCATATTGCCTTTTTAGCTCGTCCCCTGCAAGGGAGTTGACCTCTGATACTGTTTTTGACACCTCTGCCCTTAGCTCCACCATCATGTCTTTGGGAACAGAGCGCGCGACCTTTGCAAGGACGTTCTCGTCCTTTGCATTGCCGTAGTCCATCGCGTTCTTCAGCGCGTACTTCCTTATCTCCTCTATTACATTGGCGGGAAGCATATGATCAACTGCCAGAATAGCCTACCCTGAACTGGTTGTCGTATATGCTCCCGTTGGCGGAAAGCAGAGCGGATATGCTCACGTTTATTGTTGTGCCTTGAGCCATCACATCATCCATGTATATGGAATAGTTCCTTTGGGCGAGGTTCAGCGCTGCCGGCACCTTGTTGTAGTACAGCGTAACAATTCCAGGGAGGGATATGTAAGTTGTAGCGCCAACTTCCAGGGAGTTGCTCATGTTGCTTATACCGTAAAGCTGCTGCCTAAGCATGTATGGCGACATGCCGGACAATATAACCTGATAGCTGCCGTTGATGTATATGTATTCCTCTACGCTGCCGTTGGCCTGCAGATTCGACAGTTCTGAGGTGATGCTATTTACCGACGCGTTGGACAGCGACGCCGAAGGTATGTACGCTATGCTGCTGTAGTTGTATATCACGGCGTTGGAGCTGCCTGTTGCGAAGAACGTCGTCTGCGGTTTCACTGTGCTGGTTGTGGTGTTCGGCCCGCCGTTGCTACCGAACGCCGCATAGGACGTCAGGAATATCACAGCAACGAATATTGATCCCGTAAAGAATATCAGCTGTTTTGTCTTTTTTTCCATTAAATGCACTGTTTTGACAAATATACTTTTTCTCGTAAGTCTTTTATTCTTATAATATAAATCTATTCTGCTCAAAGCAGTAGGTGATATCATGGCATTCAAGGACGGAGATTTCATAGAAGTAGAGTACAGCGCATGGACCGCGTCTGATAACAAGCTGATAGCAACAACCGATGAGAACAAGGCAAAGGCGGAGAATATGTATGACAAGCGCACTAGGTACGGGCCCGTACTGGTAGTCCTTGGGTCCAACAGCGTGATAAAGGGCTTGGACAGGGAGCTGCGCACCGCGGCCGTAAACGAGACAAAGAGAGTAACATTCAAGCCTGGCGAGGCGTTCGGCGAGAGGGCGGCGGATCTGGTCAGGGTCATGCCCATGTCGGAATTCAGGAAGCACGACATAGATCCCTATCCGGGAATGGAGGTCAACATAGACAACGCCGTAGCCATAGTAAAGAGCATAAACTCAGGCAGGGTCACAATAGATCTAAACCACAGGTATGCCGGGCAAGATATAACCTACGATATAAAGGTCATAAGGCAGCTTACCTCCGAGGGTGACAAGGTAAAGGCGCTTGGCATCACATACAACGTCGAACCCAGCGAGGTCAGGCTCAAGGAGAGGTCGGTGGAAATCGTCTTCAACGACAAGGTCAAGAAGAACGCCGATTATTTCGTAGGCAAGGCAAGCATGATAGCCGCGATATTCACGTACATGGATGACAAGGAGAAGGTAGATGTGCTTGAGGAGTACCTCAAGCCAAATGAGCAAAAACCTGGCGCGGAAGAGGAGCAGCAAGAACAGCCAGACTGATTAGCATGGATGGCAGGCTGCGAAGATGCGGATGGAGCAGCGACCCGCTGATGAACAAATACCACGACAGGGAATGGGGCGTGCCTCTCCACGATGACAACAGGCTCTTTGAATTTCTTATACTTGAAGGCATGCAGGCGGGATTGAGCTGGATGACCGTGTTGAGGAAACGCGAGAACTTCAGGAAGGCGTTCGATGGCTTCAGCCCAATGAGAGTAGCAGGATACGGCAGCAGGAAGGTGCGCAAGCTGCTTGGCGATGCCGGCATAATAAGGAACAGGCTGAAGATAGAGGCCGCGATAGGCAATGCGAAGGCATTCATAGCGGTTCAGGAGGAGTTCGGCAGCTTCGACAGCTATTCCTGGAGGTTCGTGGACAATAGGCAGATAGTCAATAAGTGGAAGACCCTGCAGCAGCTGCCCGCAAGGACAAAGGAATCAGACAGCATGAGTATTGATCTGAAGAAAAGGGGATTCAGGTTCGTCGGCTCTACTATATGCTATTCGCATATGCAGGCGACAGGCATGGTGAACGACCATATAGTATTTTGCTTCAGGCACAAGGAGTGCACCGAATAGGCCAGGTATGCTTGCATAGAACCATCAGGATAGTAGGTATTTTCACGTTTAAAGTGTAGTAATCAAATTTTCAGCTTTATTTATCGATTATGGTTGTCCTTCTCTACTGTTATCTTCATCCGCACCGTTGGAACCTATGGAGCCATGATGTGAACGTAAATATTTAAATACTTATTTAATCATTAATACATCATGAAATCTGCTGCCAGGAAATCCAGGTTCGCGTTATTATACATCTTCGGCACTGTAGTGATAGGAATCATCATAGGAGCAGTGCTGGCGGTTATCACTGGCGGTCTTCTTATGAGTTCGCAGGTGCATGTGGTTAACGGCTGGGAAACCATCATGAACTGTGGTGTACTTGGTGGCAGCATCGTTCGACAAGCCGCGTGTGCCGCAATCTTTCCTATGGTCAACCTCCCACAGCAAGAAGTATACTGGTTCACAACCCTTAGTAAGGGAGATAAGACATTGAGCGGCCAGAACGACTACATATTATACTTCCCGCCAGGAGACCTTCCTCCAAACAATGCCTCTTGGTCTCTGACTATGACTACTACCAGGAACAAGTTTGTGAACAATTCCATAGGCCGTTATAGTGTAAGTGAATTCTCCGGCCTTGCACCAAATGCAAATGGATCCGTAACAATATACATACAGAACACGCCACCGGCAGGCAATGAATCAAATTGGTTGCCTGCGCCAACTGGCGGCTTCAAGCTATGGCTGCGGGTTTTCGCACCTGGCAATGCAATCCTGAACGGCAGCTACACACCGCCACCGGTGGCAGAGGTGAGTTGAGTATGAACAAAAGCCTACGCATATTCATTATTACATTAATCGCAATATGGGTGATAGGCACCATCGCCTACATCTACTTTCTTCCGAATATAATCTACAACGGGGTTTACAATCTAGTAATAGGGAATGGGGTCGAGCCTGGCGGCGTTCCTGCCGATACGCTATACACACTCCCTACCCTCGGTTCACCCTCTTCCAATTCGTTTTTGGTAAATACTGGTTCAAACCGCGACACGCTTTACACCGTTGGTGTGCTCAACCTGAGTGGTGGGCCAAAGATCCTACACGTGCCTAGTATACCTATTAGCTATTACAGCATAGAGTTTTTTGATTCGCATGGCGATGACTTTGCCGAGCTTGGCGTACGCACCGCTTACCAGGCAGGCAACTACCTTATCACTGGACCCGGCTGGCAGGGCCAGGTACCCCAGAATATGACCCGGATTGCGTCACCAGCTGACAGAGCCTTCCTCATAGGGAGGGTGCTGGTTGAGAATGAAAGCGATCTGCCTGTTGTGTACAATCTATCGAAGCAGATACGACTCACACCGCTGAACAGCTAGATTTATGTTGAAACGTGATGACATGGTAAACCCCTTGTATTTCAAAGGAGTCGGAATCGGACTGCTGATCGCCTGGGTGACAGGCGCATTGGCCTATTGGCTGCAAAGGAAAGGGATCAAGCATACAAAGATCCCCATACCTTTAGCGCTCATACTGCTTGAGTTGGTGCTGAGTGTGATATTCCTAGCGATATCATATCTGATATGAACCGGAATTGATGACATGGGAACTTTGTGGAAGGCTTTGGCGGACGACAGCCGCAGACAAGTCTTGCTCATGCTGATAGATGGCGAGAAGAGCCCCAGCGAGATGGCCGCCAAGTTCGATTTCACCATGTCAGCCCTGTCAACCCACTTGCGGATCCTCAAGGACGCCGGGCTGGTGATCGAGCGCAGGGAAGGGCAACACAGGATTTACTCGCTCAACGCCGACGGCATGAATGAGCTGTTCAAGTTCGTGGACGCATTTTGGGCACACCCGTTGCACAACCTGAAGCATTACTTCAAGGGCAGGAGAAAACGCAGGAATTAGGTGACAAGGCAGCGCAGTAATAACAGCTTAATGTTTGGCACAAATATTAACACTCGCATTTTTCGACGAAGTGGTATGCGATTATAAACTCCAACTACCAGATGTTAACACTACATAATATGATGCTGGCTATGAACAAAACCTATAGCACCTGCTTCTGGCGCTCCTCGATGGCAGATCGATGGTAATATGCATGGAACCTGCTTGGAGCCCAATGCCTTAAACGGGCTGCGCACTCATCCCTTTATGTTTATGGCGTAGGTGCTGTTCAGCTTCACGTTAAGCAGCTTTGCTATAGATGACTTCTCTGCGTTTATTATTATAGCGTAGCCGCTCCACTTGTTCGTCAGCTCCTTGGAGCCGCAGCTCGGACATGTGTCCCCGTGGCTTATTATGAGCCTGCAGTTCCTGCATGCTTTCTCGTCCATATCAAATCACCATTATTTCCTTTGTCCTCTCTTTTGGTGGCTTCCGCCCCCAGTCTTCTGCTTTGCCCTGAAGCGGTCACCCTCGTTGATCCATTCCTGCTTGCCCAGGCCTTCGGGCTTCATCGTAAGCGCTATCTTCGAATCCTTTACGGAGTTCTTCATGCTAACCGTGGATATCTTTGCGAACACCGTGTCGCCCTTCTTGAGCGTCCTGCCGCTCCTCTTCGACACGAATGCCGGTACTTTCCTGTCGAACGACAGGAAATCGTTGGTTATCTGCGACACGTGCACGAGGCCGTCTATAGGCCCTATCCTTATGAATGCGCCGAACTCCGCAAGCTCTGTCACCTCCCCGGCAACGACCTCCTCCACATAAGGCATGTATGAAAGCACGTCAAATTCGACGTTGTGGTGCGTGGATGGATCTCCGGCGTATATTGTGCCGTCGCTTATGTTCCTTATGTTGAACACGGCGACTATGACCCCCAGGCTCTTGTCTATTGTGCCCTCGTACTTCTTCTTTAGTATGTCTGTCGCTACCTTGTCTATGTCCTTGTCGAAGTATTCAGGAGGCATGTTGAATGTGTCCCTTACGGAATTTACGTAGTACATCAGTATCACTCATTGAGCATCAATCGAATTCGCGGAGAAGGCCGCTTTTCGACACCTTGAATACCTTTGCGCGCGCAAGCGAGAGCTTCTTTGCAAGGCCCGTGTCGTTCGTTATTACAAAGCAGTCCCTGTTTCTCATCGCCATGTCCAGTATCCACTTGTCGGGATTTATCGATATATTATCAACGTTAATCTTTTTAGCCTTTATCTCCAGCAGCGCCACCCTTGCACGTAGGCCCTTCGCGCCCTTTCCGGAGGAAAACCTCGTTAGCTCGCCTACTATGCCCTTGGACACCATTGGCGCGTATCCAGGAAACCTTTGCGATGCGGTCTCGAAGACGTTCCTGTTGTACGAGAACCCGAAGAGTATAGAGCTTGTGTCTATTATCACGCATCTCAGTCAAGCACCATTGTAGGATCTGAGCGTGCGCGCTGCGGCGCGCATTTACAATAATCATTAGATACTTCTTCTTTTAATTGTTTCCATGGCGTTCATAGACAACCTCGCGTATTCGTTGTTTTAGCTGAGCTTCGCCGGGTTCCTGCTGCTCTACACCATAACATCGATGTATCTCGTATACAGGAAGAGGCAGAAGAACTTCTCCGAATACATGAACAGCGCGGGCGTGCCGCTGGGGCTCCTCGGCCCGTTCATGCTCGTGGAGGGACTGTTGGGGCAGTTTACGTGGCCGCTCCCAGGAAGCTACAACATACTGTTCTACGACCCGCTCATATCCTTCGGGCTGCTCCTGCTGGGGTTCGCCATATCGGTAATGCTCAAGGTAAGGCTGGAGTATGTCGGGTTCTTCAGGCTGATGGTCGGCGCGATGGTCATGGTGTACGGCATAGAGGGTTATGGCATAGGCCGAAAGGGCGCACCGATAGCGCTGCTCGGCATGTACTTCCTGTACGGATTATCGGAGATATTTTCGTATCCTGTGTCGCTGATAGCAGACAGGCTGCCCGGCCTCCAGAAGAACCCATGGAAAGGATGGCACGTGGTTCTTGTCCTATTTTGGATATTGCTGTTCCTCGCGAGCGGCGTGTCCGCCGTCATTAGGAGTAGTTGCGGTACCTGCGCACCTAATAACGGCGCCGTAGCGGCTTTAGGATCAGCCATTCTTCAGCTTGGATAGCTTCTTTAGCTTCCTCTCCAGGTACTGGCGCAGCACTATCGCGCTGTTGTGCCTTTCGTCCCTCGCGGAGTACACCAGCGTGACGGGATCAGTCGACTGCGCTATCTTTATAAGGTGCTCGAAGGCCTTGTTGCTTTCTAATTCCTTGAGGTAGCGCTTCTTGAAGGAGACCCATTTCTTAGGGTCATGCATGTACCATTTCCTTAGCTCGGTGGTAGGGGCGACATTCTTCAGCCATATATCAACATTTGGGGTGTTGCGTCTTATCCCTCTTGGCCAGAGGCGCTCCACGAGAACCCTTCTGCCGTCTGTTATGAAGAACTTCTCGTAAACCCTTTTTATCAGTATCATGGAATCGTTCCAATACCTATAAACTAGCATCCTATTTAAATTTAACTGCAAATTGTTTGCGGGTTTTCCGGGCTATGACGACACGCTCCATATTCCACATTTATAGGAAGTATTTAAAAACTAATAGTCCTATAATATTAAAGGCGACATTAGATGGTGAAAACATGAGTATTTTTGAGAAACTTGGTAAGACTTTAGGCGTTTCATCGAAGGGCATCGACGTTGAGGAGTACATGAACGCGACTGATATGGACGATGTTGACGTAATGCATGAGCCGGCGGACCATTACATAAAGCCTGTTGCGCTGCAGCAGCAGACCGACGTCGAGCTGATAAAGAAGGAGCTAGGTTCTAACAACATAATACTTATGAACATAACGGAGATGGCGAAGAGGCCCAATACCCTCAAGGCCGTAATAGACGACCTGAAGGTGTATGTGGACAAGATGAACGGGGACATAGCAAGGATAGACACCGACAAGATAATACTCACGCCAGGGAAGATAAAGATAATAAAGACCAAGAGGTCCCAGGCAAGGGCGTAAATGTAACAGCCGTCTCCAGGTTTTTTAACCTCTTTTTAGTTGTCATGAAGGCCGTAGGCCTAGCAAACCTGTCCTGTGCCTTTTTGCCGAATATGCCTGAACTGATCGCATGCAAATACAGAGCATATTGCTTTCAAGCGTGGTCTTCGGCGCGTTCTCGATGCTGTGCTACGGTATATCCGACATACTCTCGGGAATGGTGGCAAAGAAGAACAGCGCCACAAAGCTGACATTATGGTATTTTGCCATAGGAAGCGTAATTCTTGCGGCCATGGGCTTGTTGCTGCCCATGCCGCACATATCGGTTACCGACATAGCGGCACTTGCCCTGCTTTCTGTCATTAGCGCTGCTGGGCTGTTCTCTTTCTACAAAGGCCTAAGGGTCGGCAAGGTATCTGTGATTGTGCCGGTATCCGCCACATGGTCGCTCATAACGGTATTGATAGGGGCTTTGCTGCTCAAGGAGGGCTTAAATACAGTCCAATACATTGGCATAGCCCTGATAATACTAGGCACCGTCCTCATATCAATTAAGATTAGGTACCTGATCGGATTGAAGCTAAACAAGCTTGCCGCAGGCATACCTTATGCCATTCTTTCAATGGTGCTTTGGGGCTTCTTGTACAGCGGCATAGGCGTAATATCGCAGCAGATGCACAACTGGCTGTGGCCCGTGCTCATAAACACCATAGGCAGCATGATAGTGATGCTGCTATACGTGCTTTCAAGGAAACCGGACATCTCATTCCCCGGCGGCATATCGAAGTACCTAATCCTCCTATGGATTGCGACGGGCGTTGCGGGCTTCCTGTTCTACAGCATGGGCACCTCAACGGGCTACATATCGGTCGTAGGACCCATATCCGCTGCGGCGCCTCTAATCACTGTGATACTCGCCATGGTAGTTCTTAAGGAAAAGGTCAGCCTGCACCAGGCAATAGGCATAGCGCTCATAATACTGGGATTGATAGCAATAGTGTACTAGGAGCTGTTCGACGGCACGTAGTATAGGTCTGTATTGAATACCATTGACGGGCCCGTAACGGCTATGCTGTAGTTCCTTGTCAGGTTGGGCTGCAGCACAAGCCTCCATGACGGGCAGTATTCAGAGGGATTTGGGGTGTATGTCAGGTTGAATAGCTGCGTGTACCTTGGCAGCACTATGTACGAGTTGCCCTTTATCATGCCGCATTCCGCGAGCTGGTCGTATATGTAGAACCTGCTGTAATTGCTGAACCCCATGTATACTGGAACGAACTGCCCGGAGTCTATGTATATCCTTGTGCCATTCGGCAGGCCCGAGAGGTATTTCGCTATCTGCATGTTGCCGTATTCCTGTACATGCAGCATGTTGTTGTAAAGGTTTATCTCTGGTATTGCAGTGGCTACCATGAATGCTATAATCGCTATCGCAATGCAGCGGCGCACGTATTTCCAGTTGGATTTTGTAGCTTCCGAGAACCTAAAGAGCGCCATGGATATGAGCAGGACAAGGGGAGGCCCTATGAGCGTAAGATACCTGTCGAGCCTGTGCTGCAGCATGTACGAAAACGGGACCAGCGACACGTGCAACGGGTCGAATTCCATAAGGAGAAACCCTGTCGCTAACCACAGCATAGGGAAGTATGCACGCCTCTCCTTCTTGTAGAGCAGGTAGAGAACCGCAATTACACCGATGTAGAAGTAGAACCCGACCCAGCTGTAGTTGACGATATACAGCTCATTCCATATCGTTATCGGGTTGAGCTGCAGATGCTTGAGGTTCTCCCACAGTATGCTTGTTATCTTATACGGGAACATTACGCCGAAATAGTACTTGAAGTTGGTGTTTGCAGGGACTATGGTATTTGGACCCACTGTCGAGCTGTAGAAGTTTGATGTCGTTGTGTATGTTATCGCCGGGTTCCCCGAATTGACGTAATTGAATGCTGCAAGCACAGCAACTGCGACAACTATGCCGGCTACAAACATCAGCGCGTTCCTTTTGGTCTTGCCGCGCAGCGATTCTGTGATTATGTAAAGTATGCCCACGGCCATGCCGATGAGGCCCAGGGGTATTACAAGCGCACTGCCGACGAATGCCATGCCTGAAACTGCATACCATTTGCCGGAGTTGTGCCTCGTGCCGTAAAGCAGGCCCAGCATTGCAAGCGACACCAGCATCACCATGGGAGGATTGTCGCTCATGGTGACCGACAGCACCGCCATCATCGGGAAGAGCATAAGCAGGAAAGAGGCAAGGACGCCCGCATATTCATTGTACAGCTCCTTTCCAAGATAGAACACTATCACTATGCTCGCCATGTACGATATGATGTCCCATGCGCTGTTTGAGTAGAAGCTAAAGTTGGTCAGCCAGTAGAAGAAAGCTATCGGATACGTCTGCAATATCCTTACGCTTAGGATATAGCCGCTCTGGCTGAACTGCCCTTTTACTATGCTGTATGCTATGCCAGCATAGGCGTTGTCATCCCCGAAGTTGGACGGACCGCCGTAGGACATTATCGAATAGGCAAGTGATGCGGTAAGCACTATTGCAAGCAGCGCATATGCTACCAGTCGGGCTCTCTTATCATCGGCTTTCCTGCCTTGCCTTTTTACAGCCATGCTATATTCCTGCCTTGCCGTAGCGCTTCCTCTTTGCCTTCGGCGGTGGCGCCAATGCTATCGATAGCGCGTTTATCTCCTTCCTTGTAGGTGCGGACCTCCTTATCACGTGCCTAAACGCCATGGTTACTGATGCCTTGTCCCTTATCCTGCTGTTGCCTTTCACAAGCATGTCGAACAAATCAAAGATGCGGCTCTGATACCTTGCATCGGCATAAATGCCAGCGCCGCCCTTTGTGTAGGACGAGATAAGGCCGTGGAGTATTATGGCAAGCGCATGGGATATGTTTAGGATAGGATAACCCTTGTCCGCGCCTATACATATCGTTGCATCGCACCTCCTCAGTTCGTCTTTTGACAGGCCCGTGTCATCCCTTCCTAGGAGCACGGTAATGGATTTGTAAGCCTTGCCTGAATGCGCCAGAAGCTTGCTGATACCTTTCATGTCGTACACGTTGTAGAACGCGTTGCCGGTCTTGTGCCATATGCCAGTGGTCCCTATGATGAAGCCGCTCCTTATGCTCCCTATGCCGCTGCAAACCCTTGCATTCCTTAGAAGGTCTACCGCATGCTTAGAGTACTTTACCGCCTCCTTGCCCTTGTAATCGCACCTTGGGTTGATGAATATAAGGTTCCGCACCCCGAAGTTCTTCGATACCCTTGCTATGTAGCCTATGTTGACCTGGTATTTAGGCTCCATTACGGCTACATCAACACTTACCATGCAATCTATGCCTCACGGCCTAATCGCCAAGCATGCTATAGATGTATGAGCATCCCGATATATATAAGCGACAGCACGCCTAGAAGGTTCACTATCGCATGGGCCAGTATCGTCGGATATATGGACTTGTACCTCATGAACACGTACCCGGCGACTATGCCGAAGAACAGCGGCAGCACGAATTCAGATACAGAAAGATACTCTATGTGCAGCACCGCGAATATGGCCGCGCTGATTACTATGCCAAACCACATAGTTGATGTAACTGCACCGTTCTTGGACGATTTGCTGTTTCTGCTTCCAAGGAGCGAACTTATCCTGCTTATCAAAAATCCCCTGAAGAATATCTCCTCGTCTATCGGAGCTATAAGCACCGTGAATATCAGGAAGTACAGCGGCACCCCTGCAAACAGGACATTCACGTTTGTAGGCAGCGGTATATTTGTTATCGCGGAGAACAGCCCGACTACAAGTTCGGCTACAAACACCGATATGTAGAGCAATACGCCTACGCCTAGCATCTTTAGCGTAAGGCTCTTTTTAGTAAGGCCGAATTCCTCTATTATGCTTGCGAATGTCCTTCCCCTAAAGAACAGGTAGGAGAACACTATGGATGGGAAAAACAGGGATAATGCGATTGAGGAATCGGCGAGCGACATGGGCTGCGACATTGTGCCGTTTGCATAGTACAATGAGAAAAGGAACATCAGCACTACGAGTACGGACGTGATTATGTAGGAGACGTATCTTATTGCTGCTTTTTCAGGCCCCTTCTGCTGCGTTGCCCTCCTTTTTTTCGAAAGTTTTACGAGCATTGGCTGCTCACTTCTTCTGCTTGAACTCGGTGTAGCCGCACTTGCCGCATGAGTACCTATCGGCGTGGTCGGCCATCTTTGAATTGCATTTCGGGCACTGCCTTCCAGGCTTGTAAGGTGCATGACTTTTTTTTGCCTTCTTTTCAGCCATGATTATCACTTTGCTTCCTCTGCCTTCGCCTCTTTGCCTTCTGCCTTCTCGACCTGTGCATTCTGTTTTGTGGCGCCCTTCGATACTCTTGCCAAAACGTGCTTTTGCTCGTATGTCTCCATAGTTTCCTTGGAGTCGTAGGAGTGGGCTACGCCTGTGCTTTTCTTGCTTCCGAAGCCCTGGTCTATCCTTACGACTATTGTATACTCCGGGCTAAGGTTCAGCCTTTTGCATATTTCAGCCTTGACGTCGTTGCGCCTCGTTGTGCCGGCGGAGCCCTCTATTGAGAACAGTATCTCCTTCCTCTTGAACAGGACGTTCTCCTTCTTGGATATTATTTCAAGTTCCATATAATCAGCTAAGCACGCGCGAAAGCGCCCTTTTACCCATCGCTTCCATTACTTCCACTTCTGCCCCTGCGTTGAGCTTGCCCCTGAACTCGTCAGTTATTGGAAGATCGAATACTTCGTAAGTCTCTGCATCCATAAGCTGCGCGGTCTCGCCGCTCACAGAGACTACCTGGGCCTTCTTCTTCTTTATAACGGGTACTTCTACGTCGGCATGGCTTGGCGAGAGCAGGGTCTTCTTCTGGCTATCGAATATGCCTATGGCGGTTACGCGCATCTTTGCAGAGCCGTGCTTGCCAGGAGAGCTGGTCTCTATGTCCACTACCTTGCACGGGACATTGTCTATCAGTATGAACCTGCCGACCTTTATGTCCTTCATCGAGGCGAATTGTATCTCATCGTCTTCCATTTAATACATCTGCAACTAGATTAGAACAGATTAGATTGAGATGAGAAACTATTTATATATACTAGGCTGTGTCCTCGGAATCAGCTGCGCATGGATTTGATGGAAGAAAAAGGAAGGGTTACAGGGTCTCAAGCCCTGCAACATAAGACGCATCTGTAGATGCCTGTCTCCCAAGAAGCGATGACGCAGTGCCGAACTTTGGCTTCACTCCGGTAACTATGGACATGACCCTTATCTGGTCCTTGAGCTCTGGCTCAAGCCTTGAGCCGAATATCACGTTGGCGTTGTCTGCGATGCCCTCTGTCACGCCCTCCCCGACTAATGTAGCCTCCTGTATCGTAAGCGCGGCTCCTCCTGTTACATGAACCATTGCGCTCTTCGCTCCGGCAAGCTCAACATCAAGGAGCGGGTGCGCTATAGTGGACTTTATTGCCTTCTCCACCTTGTCTGGGCCGTATCCGTATCCTATGTTTATCATAGCCGGGCCTGCGTTGCCCATTACCGTGCGTAAGTCTGCGAAGTCCAGATTTATCAGGCTGGGCAGTGTCACCGTGTCGGCTATTCCCCTTACGGCGTTTGATGCTATGCTGTCTATCAGATCGAAAGCCTTTTCTATAGGAAGATTGGGCGCATAGCTCAACAGTCGGTCGTTTTCTATTATTATGGTAGTGTCTGCCTGCTTGCTGAGCTGCTCTATGCTCCAGTCCGCCTTCTTCTTCCTGCTCCTCTCGAGCGCGAACGGATATGTGACGAAAGCCACAACCAGCGCGCCTTCCTCCCTTGCTACCTCTGCTATTATGGGCGCTGAGCCTCCTCCTGTGCCGCCTCCCATCCCTGCGGCTACGAACACCATGTTGTATCCTGATACTGCTTTTCTGATTTCCTCCTTGCTGACCTCAGCGGCCTTTGAGCCTATCTCAGGAAATCCTCCCGCTCCAAGTCCCCTCGTAAGAGGTCCGCCTATTAGAAGCTTCTTGTGCGCCTGCACTATGCCAAGGTGCTTGGCATCGGTGTTGAGCGCTATGGTCGTCGCGCTCTTCAGTCCGTTTGTGTACAGTCTGTTCACAAGGTTGCATCCCTGCCCGCCGGCCCCTACTACAGCCAGCTTCACCACAAAGTCATCGGTTCCCAGGTCGTTCATTTGGTCCACCTTAAACGTTAAAGTAAAATCAAGAATATAAAAAAGCCAAAAAATAAAAAGGTAGGGGGTTAGCCTACCATTTCAAGGCCGTCGTAGGCCGTAGGCTTCCTCTCATCCATTTTGCCGACTATACTCGAACCCTTGACACCGGTCACTATCGCGACTATCTCAATTTGGTCCTCGTACCCTGGCATGAGCCTTGCGCCCCACTTTACGTTGCTGTTCGGGTCCATCTTCTCTGATATTACCTCTCCGGCCCTTATCGCGTCGCCTATCGTGAGCGATGCCCCTCCAGATATGTGTATCAGTGCACCTTCTGCGCCCTCAAAGTCAACGTCAAGGAGCTTGTTCTTCAAGACCCCTTCGGATGCGGCTTCTACCTTGTTGTTTCCTCTTCCTGAGCCAACAGCTATGAATCCTACTCCTCCGTTGCCCATTATGGACCTTACGTCAGCGAAGTCTATGTTGATCAGGCTGGGCTGTGTTATCGTCCATACCAGTCCGCCTATTGCCTTTGCAAGCACCTCGTCCGCCAATGCGAACGCATCGTTCATAGGAAGGTTCGGAACCAGCTTCACCAATCGGTTGTTGTCCAGTATTATGACGCTGTCGCAGTACTTCCTAAGTCGCTGTATGCCCTCTTCGGCCTTGACTTTCCTTACCCTTTCCAAATCGAACGGATATGTTACCATTGCTACGACTATGGCGCCTTGTTCTTTTGCTATCTGTGCGGCAACTGTTATCGAGCCTGTGCCTGTCCCTCCTCCCATACCGCAGCACAGGAATACGAGCTGCGTGTCGTGGAACACAGCCTCGAGAAGGTTCCTGTCTACCTCTGCCGCCTTGGCACCCATTACCGGGTCGCCGCCTGCTCCCAATCCCTTGGTTAGCGTCCTCCCTATGAGCACCTTCTTTATCCGGTCGTCTATTATCTTGAAGTGTTGAGCGTCAGTGTTAACTGCAACGAATTCAGTTCCCTTAACTCCCACTTTAAGAAGCCTGTTCACTATGTTGCATCCTGCCCCGCCGAACCCTGCCGTAATTATCTTTATCTGTGTCGAGCTGAAGTCCTCAGCCGCGTTGGATTCCGTCGTCTGTCCCCCGAATACGTCGTGTATCATATCGGTCATCTTGATCGCCTTATTTTTATGTTGCCCTGATAAGCTTTAAAAGCTTTTTGTTTTTTGCTGTATTAGGAGTAGTACGCGGTTTTGCGCGGAATAACCTTAACGCTGAATATACTTCTATTTACTTTAATATATATATGTTTATCATTGTAAGAATGCCGGTGCGTCGGATGCATGGATGGCGCTGGGAGAAAAAGTTTTTATAGAATTGTTGACAGCTATATCACTGATCTGATGGATGATAACGGCAGGCAAGTAGACTATGTGGAAGAGGCCGTCAAGATATCGACTGTAAAAGGCCGGGCAAGGAAAGCGCGCGGCGGCCCGCTCGACATGTACGAGCCGCAGATAGGCCTCGTCGACTTCGTAGCAGTAAGCTTCGTCGCATTCATCATAGACATATGCCTTGTATACGGCGCCGCGGTGTACATGCAGTTGATATTCCTGTTCATAGGCTGGTCGGCTATAGCCGTAATCGGCGGTACCGTGACCTACATTAGGATAATCAGAGGGCGCACATCGCATGCGAGCGCATATGCGTTCCTTGTGTTCTATCTCACGGCACTGCCGCTTTTCACAAGCCTGTTCTTACCTATATACGTGCCCGTTGCGATATTCTTTGTGGCAATGGCGATAGCGTATCTGTTCTTCCACGGCAAGGGCCTTGTCTGATTATTTCGTGTAGTTCGCGATGACGCTGCCGGAAGGTCCAATCACTGCATAGGCGGAATAGTTTTCCCCTAACGTGCTGTACTTTACGAGCCATACGTTGGAGAAGTTCTCGCTAAGGCCGGTGTAGTTGCTGTACAGCTCAGGGTACAGCTTTGCCGTCACTACAGTATTGTTGTACCCGTATTTGCTTACGAAATAGGTTATCTGCGTTATGTTGTACTTTATGCTTTGGTTGTACGACCTCGCTATGGCTATGTATGGGGAGCTTATCACATATGTGGGGGGGTTGTTGTTCAGGTTGCTTATTATGCACTGCCCCTGCGTCCACACGTTGGTGTTGTATGGGATAAGGCCTGTTGCAGGGTAGTTGAACCTCTCTATGAAAAGGGTAGGGCATGGCCTTGTCGCGTTGTACACTATGCTAAGCGTTATGTTGTAGCTGTTGTTTTCTATCGTCGAGTTGGACACGCTAAGCACCGTGACGTTTGCCCCCGGGTTGGATTCCTTTATGTCGTTAAGTACCGTCTGCACTGCCTGCGACGCGGTGATAGGCGCACTCTGCCCTGAAGGCTTCATAAGGAAGAATGCTATGCTTAGCGCTACTATCAGCACTATCACTATCACGACAACCTTGGCGATCAGGTCCATGCTCTTATCATCTCCTTAAAGGAATATATAGGTTAGCTTACCCCGAGAGGTAAAGGAGAACGGCCTTTTCCAGAAGTAGCTTGTTCGCCGCCTGGTCCCACACTATGCTGCGCTTCCCGTCTATCACATCCGCCGTTATCTCCTCACCCCTGTGCGCAGGCAGAGGGTGCATGACCACGGCATCGCCCTTTGCGTACGACAGCGCCTCCTTGTTGAGCTGGTATGGGGCGAACATCTTTCTGCGGGCTGCCGCATCCGCCTCGTCGCCCATGCTCACGAAAGTATCGGTATATATGACATCGGCGCCGCTGAGGCCCTCGCTTATGGAGTCGTGCACGCTCACTTCGCCGTATTCCCTTGACCTGTTGAAGTACAGGGCGTTGGGCTTGCATTCCTTTGGCCCAACCAGCGATATGCTTGCACCGAGTTTCACAGCAGTCATCATCAGCGAGTTCGTCGTGTTCTGTGCTACGTCTCCTATGAACGCAATCTTCAGCTTGCCGAGGTCGCCCTTCTTCTTGAGTATTGTATAGCAGTCGGCAAGCGCCTGCGTCGGGTGCTCAAGGGAGGTAAGCGCATTTATCACAGGTATGCTGGCGTTGTCTGCCATTGTCAGCAGGCTGTCATGGCTGTTTATCCTTACTGCTATGAAGTCGCAATACAGGCTCAGCACCTTTGCAGTGTCCGCAAGCTCCTCGCCGCGCGCCCTTTGGGATGAGTGCGCATCTATGTATATTGGAGTGCCGCCGAGCTGCGCAGTCGCGACTTCGAATGACACTCTCGTGCGCGTAGACGGTTCCTCGAAGAATATCGCCACAGCGGCATGCTCCTTAAGCGCCAGTTCCTGCGAACCGTCAGCCAGAGAATCCGCAAGCTTGAATATGTCGTTTATATCGTTCTTCGAGAGGTCTACGGAGCTGAGCAGGTTCATCTAACCACCGAATATGGATCCAAACCCTGCATTGGCCCTTTCCTCTTCCTCCTTTATCGCATTGATTACCTTCTGTTCGTCTTCGGGGCTTGCCCTTTTTATGGTCTTAAATTCGGTTCTAAAGCGCTCCTCAGCCCCTTTCAGGAAGTCGTCAGTCGCATTGAGATATAAGTAGCTCACGTTATCCTTCAGGCCCAGTGACGCTCCATCCCTAAGGCTGTATTCCTGCCTTGAGAATATGATTCTGCCCTTTAAACTTGTCGACAGCTCCTTGAGGCTCTTTTCTACCTGCTCCTCGCGCTCCTTGTCCTGCCTTTTTTCCTCATCGGACATCTTGCTTAGGTCCTTGTCCCCCTTTGGTTGGGGTATTATGCTGGTATCAAGATAGGGATCGTATGCAAGTACCTTCTTTAGGCCCTCGGTTTCGGACCTGTCGCACTCGTATACTCTTGCAGGCAACTACTGCACCTTCACGAGCTTGGCGTTTATGCTGCCTTCCCTTCCTGGCCTGTTGGTAACGACTGCGTTGCCCAGTTCTGTCACTAATATGCTGCCCTTTGTTATTATTTTCTGCCTGGCGAAGTTCCTGTTGTCCTTCGATTCCAGTATGCTGGTTATCTTCGCCTTCTTGTATCCGTCCTTCGTGAGCAGGTTTACGACCGCCGCCTTCTTCAGCCTGACTGCCATGGTGCCGCCGCGGCGCCTTATGCTCTGGTTCGCGTTGGAATCGGCGAGCTTTGTCGCTGAGAAGTAGTTGCCGGTTTCGCTTCTCCTCCTGTCGCGTATCTTGACCTTCCTCCTGCCGTTGCCGGATTTCTTCGTATCGGACTTCACGTGCATTTGTATGCCCATTTGGCTCATTGCATCACTCGTATGTAAATAGACTCCATGGACCCGATTATATCGGATTTCCAAGGACATATATGCTTTGTTTATATGGTTTATTAATCCTTGCCCCGGTAGGACATCGGCTCCGGCGGCTGCACCGAACGGTATTCTTTATATATTATATGAAACACATATTACTATCAGTGATAGGATGGCTTATCGGAACATGGAAAGCAGCAGCTCTGAGGGAAACGGCACCGAAGCGCGCGGACGTAGCAGAGTAAATGCGGGCATGTTCCTGCGCACCGTACCCGAAAGGCTTAGGGCAAAGACGAGGAGCGCAATAAATCAGTACAGAGTAATGAGGTCTGAGATCCAAGAGCAAAGGGCTTATGTACACGAATACGAAGGCGACCACAATGGCTCGGTAAATTTGTACCTAAAGGCCTACAAGAATATATATAGTCTTGGCGACAGGCAGAGGGAAAACATGCTCCTGCTGCGTGCGTCTATGGAGATGCATGCGCACGGCGACGAGCTGGTGGGGAGGGCGGGCCTGTGGGGCAACTGCCAGGATAGGACGGATATGCTTATCGACGCGTACATAAAGTACAGCCATGCTATAATTCTGAAAGGCCGCATAGACAGGACAGCGTACAGGGCAGTGCAGCTAAGGCTGTTACAGAGCTGCGATGACGCAATATATGAGGCCAGCGTATCGTATATTGACTACAGCAATAACGGTAAGTATTGCGACCCGCCGCCAAAGCTCGTAGTTGCCAGGAAATCCCTTGAGGTTTTGAGGAAGAACTTTGGCGTATGACAAGGCGCGTGATCTTATGCCATCCATAGACGAATTCGGCTCATTTGGGCTAAGAGTAGGCAGGATAGTTGAAATAGATGATCTCGACAGCGGAAGAAAGCCCATGTACAAGCTCAGGGTGGATTTGGGAGAGCTAGGGACAAGGACGCTCGTTGCCGGGTTGAGGGACCATTATAAGAAGGAGGAGCTGTTAAACACGCTTATCGTCGTTGTCACGAACCTCGAGCCGAAAATGGTCGCGAATACTTTATCGGAGGGCATGCTTCTTGCGGCCGATGACGGGACTAATGTCTCGGTATTAAGGCCTGATAGGGAGCTTCCCCCGGGAAGCGTTATAAGATGATTATTCAACTTTTTTGAAGAGCAAGCCGCCTTTTGTCAACTTGCCATCGAAGGATTGCCTGAACTTGCAGTTTGCCAGGTTCGGGAGAGATTTATCAGTGCCGAGTTTCTCGAATATCTTTTCCGAGGTGGCAGGTATGAACGGGTAGAGCAAAATAGAGATTACTCTTATCGACTCCAGAAGATTGTAGAGCACCTCTTCGAGCTCCATGCCTTTTAGCGCCCATGGCTTTTTGTCATTAATGTACTTGTTGCATTGCCTTACGAAACCCATTATCCCATCCAGCGCGGTGTACAGCTCTATCCTTTCCATCCTATCTTGTATATTCAGGATATTCACTTTCGCCTCAAGTTCATTTTTGCCAGTAAAGCTTGTCTGCTTTGAATTCTCTGCAAGCGTAAGTACTCTATTCACCAGGTTCCCGATGTCGCCGACAAGCTCGCTGTTTATTTTCTCCTTCAGCGCCGATTCCGAGAAATCGCCGTCGTAGCCGAATGGCATTTCCTTTATGAGGAAGTACCTTAGCGCGTCTACCGAATATTTTTTGGTTATCTCTAGCGGGTCTATGAAATTCTGGAGCGACTTGCTCATCTTCTTGCCCTCAACTGTCCACCATCCATGCGCAAACACCTTCTTTGGCGGTTCCACATTTGCAGATAGCAGCATTGCGGGCCATATCACGGAATGGAACCAGTTTATTTCCTTTCCCACAACGTGTATGTCTGCAGGCCAGAAAGCCTTGAATTTCTCCCCGTCCGGCCAGCCAAGTGCTGTTATATAATTCAATAGGGCATCGATCCACACATATAAGGTATGGCCGCTGCCGAATGGAACGCCCCATTTCACTGTTGCCCTGCTTATGCTGATGTCCTTAAGCCCCTCATTTACCCTGTTTATTATTTCCTCTGATCTCGACTTCGGCGAAAGGAAGTCAGGATTTGTCTTGTACAGTTCGATAAGCCTGCCTTGGTAGGCGCTCAATTTGAAGAAATGCGTGCTCTCCTTTAGTCTGATAACCTCTCTCCCACACTCCGGGCATTTTCCATTTATAACTTGTATATCAGTAAAGAATGTCTCGTCCGGGACGCAATACCATCCCTCGTATTCTCCTTCGTACACATCGCCGTTTGAGACAAGCTTCTTCATAAATAGGGATACCTCTTCGATGTGCTTAGGATCGGTCGTCCTTATGAAATGATTGTATGAGATGTTCAATTCCTTCCATGCATCTTTGTACTGCGTTACTATTTTATCGACAAATTCCTGCGGCGTTTTCCCTGCAGCGATAGCCGCCTTTTCTATCTTCTCACCGTGCTCGTCCGTCCCGGTCAAAAAGAACACGTCCTCGCCTTTGAGCCTGTGCCACCTTGCTATTATATCGGCGGCTATTGTGGTATAGGCGTGGCCTATGTGCGGCGCGTCGTTGACGTAGTATATCGGGGTTGTTATGTAGAATCCTTTGGTTATCTTGGTCACCTTGCTGCTATGAGATTTCCTTACTTCTTAAAAAGGCTTTTATAGGATAGTTCCCTTAATGTTATTTAGTTACAACCTTTATATTAGTTTTTAACCTAACTTAGGTTTCAGGGGGTTTTTTGGTGATTTGTTGTCTGATGCTGCGCTGGACTCCATAAAGATCAAGTTTGACGATTTCTTCGACGTCTATTGCAGGGACGGCATATCCGACATAGTGACATCCTTTCCCGACAAGAGAAGCCTGAACATAGACATAAAGGACCTCAGCAAGTTCGACCCGGAGCTTGCGGGAGAGCTCCTTGACAACCCCGATCCTATAATAGAGGCCGCGGCGGAATCGCTGGTCGGCAAGATGGGGGACATAGAGGTCAAGGACATGGAGCCGCATGCCAGGTTCTTCGGCCAGACGGTCAACAACCCGCTTGTCCAGGACGTCGGATCGTCGTACATAGGCAAGATGATACTGCTTGACGGCTTGGTCGTCAAGAGGTCGGAGATAAACCCTAGAGTCAAGATGGGCATGTACAAATGCACCTACTGCGGCTACATGCAGAAGATAAGGATAAACAAGGACGACATCCCCGAAGTGTGCCCGCAGTGCAAGAGGAGATCCCTCAAGCCCGACGCCAAGGAGTCGATGTTCATAAACCTGCAGAAGATAGCGGTGCAGGACCCGCTTGAGAAGCTGCGCGGCAACACGCCGACGTGGCAGCTTGAGGTATGGATAGAGGACGACCTTGTCAACACTGTTGTACCGGGAGATAGGATAGAGCTTACGGGCATACTTAGGATAAGGCCCCGTAGGAACAACAGGGGCAAGATAGAGGGAAATCTTTACACGATGTTCCTTGATACGATATCGATAAAGCCCAAGCAAAAGGAGTTCACGGACATACCGATAACAGAGGCGCAGGAGCGCGAGATAATAGAGCTGTCAAAGAGCCCGGACATATTCGAGAAGATAACGAAGTCCATAGTGCCGTCGATATACGGCTACAGCGAGATAAAGCAGGCAGTTGCATTGCAGCTTTTCGGCGGCACCACCGGCAAGGCGCTTGTAGACGGCGGTGCCATAAGGAGCGACATGCACATACTGCTCATAGGCGATCCCGGAAGCGCAAAGACAAGGATATTGCAGGCGATATCAAGGCTCGTGCCCAAGGGGATATACGTCAGCGGCAAGTCCGTGACAGGAGGAGGCATGACGGCCATAGCCGAGAGGGACGAGTTCTCTGAAGGAGGATGGACGCTGAAGGCCGGTGCGCTGGTTCTTGCGAGCGGGGGCGTATGTGCCATAGACGAATTTGACAAGGTAGGGGAGGACGACAGGGCCTCGCTCCATGAGGCGCTTGAATCGCAGACGATAAGCGTTGCCAAGGCAGGCATAGTGGCAACGTTCACCGCAAGGGCTGCCGTGCTCGCTGCCGCAAACCCTAGATACGGAAGGTTTGACTCAAACGTGTACCCTGCCGAGCAATTCGACATACCCCCTACGCTGCTGTCAAGGTTCGATCTCATATTTCCCATAAAGGACAACATGGATGTCGAGCAGGACAGGAACATAGCAAGGCACATACTCACGCAGCACCGGGCGGCGGGCGCTCAGATTGCAGAGGTGCAGGAGTATGAGCAGGTGGAATTGCCGCCATTGGAAAGCGATTTCCTAAGGATGTACATCGCATACGCCAGGAAGGAGATATCCCCAAGGCTCAGCGAGGAGGCATCTGACAGGATACAGGAATATTACATTGAGCTGAGGCAATTGGGATCAAAGCAGGGCGCAGTGGCCATAACTCCCAGGCAGATAGAGGGCCTTGTAAGGATGGCGGAGGCAAGCGCAAAGTCGAGGCTGTCCAAAATCGTAGAAGTTGTTGATGCAGATAGGGCAATAACCCTCAGCGAGCACATGCTCAAGACGCTTGCCGTGGATAGGGGAGGCAGGAGGGACATAGACACGATACTTACAGGCATGCCAAGGGAGAAAGTGGACAAGATCAATTCCATAACCGCCATAGTCAGGCGCATAGAGGAGAGCGAGGGCGGGATGGCGAGGGTGCAGCGCATAATAGAGGAAGCGGCAAAGGAGAACATAGATGAGGCAACCACAAACAAGTACCTAGACGAACTCGAGAAGATAGGCGACCTCTACAGGCCGAAAACAGGAGTGGTCAAGTTTGTAAGGCACGATAACGAGTAGAATGAGCATGGAGCAGAAAGTAATACTTGTGGACAGCAAGGACCGCGAGGTAGGGCTTGACGGCAAGATGCATGCGCATATGCATGGCGGAAAGCTGCACAGGGCGATATCCATATTCGTTTTCAACTCAAATGGCGAGACCATGCTGCAGCAGCGCGCAGAAAGCAAATACCACTCAAAGGGCCTTTGGTCAAATACCTGCTGCTCGCACCCGTTTGAGGGAGAAAGCACAATGGATGCGGCCCGCAGAAGACTCATGGAGGAGATGGGATTCGGCTGCAGGTTGAACGAGGCGTTTAGCTTCATATACCATGTGCCTGTAGGCGGCGGCCTTACCGAATACGAGTTCGACCATGTTCTTTTCGGGATCTACAACAGGAAGCCAAGGATAAACATGGATGAGGTCAAGGACTGGAGATGGATAGGCATGAAATCCCTCAAAAGCGAGATAAAGGACAATCCTGATGCTTATACCCCATGGCTTAGGATACTGGTAAAGGGGAGGCTATACGAGGAAATCAGGAAATTTATGGATGGTCGATGATATGCGTAAAGGGAGATTCTTTGTAATAGAGGGGGTTGACGGTTCGGGGAAGAGCACGCAGGCGGATAACTTCACCCGCATGCTAAGGAGGAACGGCATAGATGCCGTGCTGACAGAGGAGCCGTGGTACGAGGACAGCATAGGCAAGCAGATAAAGAACGGGCTGTTCGATGGGAAGTCCCTAAGCGCCGCGACGATTCAGCTGCTCTTCGTTGCCAACAGGTCGAATCATGTCGAAAAGGTAATAGACCCTGCCTTAGAACTCGGCAAGACGGTTGTGTGCAGCAGGTACTGGATGTCGACAGCTGTTTACGGAAGCGCATTTTGCAACGGCACAAAATTCGACATGAAGTACTTCATGGGCATAAACAGCGTATTCACGAAGCCTGATGCCGTTTTCTTCATGGATGTTGCTCCGGAAACGGCGTACAAGAGGCTGGAGCGGCACGGCAAGAAGCTGGACCGCTTCGAGAAGCTCGAATTCATAAAGATCCAGGACAGGAAGTACAATGAACTAAAGAGGCTGTACAGAGGGCTATGGATAAACATAGACGGGCAGAAGGATGCGGAGCTTGTCACAAAGAAGATGTTTGATAAGTACAGGCGCATTTTCGGCTGACCGTATATGGCATTGTGATAGTTTGGAGAGCGCAACACGGGACAAAAACGCAATACCTAATGACAGCAGCGTTGTCATAGAGGGCAGTGCGCTTTCCATGCCGTCAAAGTTCATACTCGTCAGGAGGTATTTCGATAACGGCGGCAAAACCGTATTCGTGTCAAGCGGCGCAAAGTACCACACGGACATATACAACGCTTTCGTTGAAGGCGACAGTAATGTACACGGAAAAGCCACAGCATTAGGCGGCGGAAGATTCTACAAGGACGATGTGGACAAGACATTGATCGTCTGGGGCACCAGCGACGGGTTAGGCAGTTCTGACTATAATACCGTGAAGGAGCTGCTGCACAATAAGTATAAGGATTTTTGCATAATCGTCATACCATGGCTTGACAAGGGAAGCCTCAAGGACAAGATAATGAGCGGGACTGCCACATCAGACATTAATTACCTACGGTATAACCTGAATGAGCTGGGTGTCGATTCAGAGCTGTTTGATGGTAAGACTGCACTGCACGTCGCGGCCATGTTCGGCGAAAAGCCGGCCGCAAGATGCATACTTGACATGGGCGCAAATCAGGGCATCAGGGACCTTAGGGGACGCACCCCCATGGACATAGCAAAGATGCACGCCTATGCCGATCCTGATAAATATAGCGGCGTCCTCTTTGTCCTTGACAGTACAGAAAAGGGATGATATCAGTACCAGCCCCTGTACTTCATTGCCTTTGATACTCTTTCTAGGGCTATTATGTATGCCGCCATCCTCGGGCTTATCTTCTGGCCTGCCTTTGAGTATTCCGACTGCTTGTCCATGACGTCGTGGAACGATTTGGTTATTATCTTGTCCAGCTTGGAGTACACCTCCTCGGTAGTCCAGTAATATCCGCTCACGTTCTGCAGCCATTCGAAATACGATACGGTAACGCCACCCGAATTGGCTAGGAAGTCGGGAAGGTCGAATATCTTGTTGTCAGCAAGTATCTTATCTGCTTCAGGCGTCACGGGCCCGTTAGCCATCTCAAGCAGTATCTTCGGCTTTATGTCGTCGGCATTCTTACCAGTTATCTGGTTTTCCATGGCTGCAGGTATAAGGACATCCACATCCAGCTTCAGCAGGTCATCGTTGCTTATCTTCTCGGCATCATGGTACGCCTGCACCGAGCCGCGCTTGTCCTTTGCCTCGAGCACCTTGTCGTAGTCCAGCCCTTTCTTATTGTATATGCCTCCGCGCGAATCGCTTATCGCGACAACCTTGGATCCGAAGAACTTCCTTGCAAGCTCAAATGAGTTGCCGCCAACGTTGCCGAATCCCTGTATGGCTATGCTTGCAGTCTTCAGGTTGAGCTTCTTGTACTTTGCAGCGGCCCTCAGGACGTACATGCCGCCTGCGCCTGTTGCATCGGCCCTTCCCTTCGAGCCCCATACCTCAAGTGGCTTTCCTGTAGCCGTGCCGAAGGTGTTATGCCCTGCCATCCTGCTGTATTCATCGACAATCCATGCCATTATCTGCGGAGTGGTGTATACATCGGGGGCTACTATGTCTATCGAAGGGCCTATGAACTTGAATACCGCTCTAGTGTAAGCCCTCGTGAGGCTCTCCAGCTCGTAGTTGTTTAGAGCCTTAGGGTCGCATATTACCCCGCCCTTGCCGCCTCCGAGAGGTATGTCAGCGAGCGCGCACTTCCATGTCATCCATGCTGAGAGCGCCTTTACCGTATCGAGGGTTTCCTTCGGGTGGAACCTTATGCCGCCCTTTGCTGGACCCCTTGCGGTATTGTAGTGCGACCTGAATCCGGTGAACGTCTTTGTGGTGCCGTCGCGCATCCTCACCGGGAAGTTAACTGTAAGCACTTCCATGGGTTCCCTTAGAATCATGTGCGCGTTCTTGTCAAGTTTCATTATCTTGGCAGCCTCGTCAAGCTGCTGCTGTGTTATCCTAAATGTGTCAAGTTCCTCTGCCATATACTCATCTCTTTGATTATAATCAGCATTTCATAATACAACAGAAAGTAATATATATTGGTTGCCAATTCCGGTTTCTTCCCCTAAATGTGCAATTCGCCGTTATGACAGCAAGATTTTTAAATGTATCTTATGTATTATATCACAGAGGTGTAAGTATGTTAACGAGACCTTCCAATAAGCACAAAGCCCAAAGTGCTATGGAGTACCTGATGACCTATGGTTGGGCAATACTGATAATAGCCGTAGTGCTCGGAGCACTATTCTCTCTAGGAGTGTTCAGCGGCAATTCGCTGCTTGGCAATGCCTGCGTAGCAAGCTCAGGATTCCTTTGCCAGAACCCGATATATTCGCATGCGACATCCAACATAGTAGTGTCGCTGGGACAAAATACAGGGACAACATGGGATACTGCTTTCTTCGTGTTTGTACCGCAGGGCACACCGGTGTCATCTGGAATACCGCAGCTGGCTGGAAATGTACCAATAGACTGGAGCAGTGTTAATGGCCCTCCAGTATACGGAATAACTCAAGGGTTGGTATCAGGACAGACGCAGACAGTAACGCTTCCGGTGAACAGCCTTGGAATAGGCTATGGTAACACCATAACAGTAGGAACTTCAGCAACAGGTGCAATATGGGCTGAATACACCACATCTGTATCAGGCACTAAGCAATACGCACAGATTGCGACAATAAACATAAAGGCTTCGTAATAAGCCTTTCTTTTTTTTCTTTTCTTTTTTAATTTTTTATTAGATGATTGTTAGCTGTTGCAAATGATCGGATTTACTGCATGGTTTATATTTGTTGCTTTAATTAATACTTAGATGGTTTTATAGCGATCGACGATGTCCGAAAGGCGCAGAGTGCCATGGAGTACCTGATGACCTATGGTTGGGCAATACTGATAATAGCCGTAGTGCTCACCGTGCTCTTCAGCTTAGGGGTATTTAGCGGAAGCAGCCTAACCACATCGGCATGCGTCGCGTCTCCGGGATTCCTGTGCAGCAACCCGATTTATCTCCATTCTGATGCAAATATAGTCGTAACGATTGGGCAGGAAACAGGCATCGACTGGGTCGGAGCCAATTTCACATTCGTGCCTACGGGTACGCCATTCGTGAACGGCGTTCCATCCATATCTTTCAATTCAGACCCTTCAAACACGCTGCTTGGCACAACAGGCATGGCCAGCGGAGGCAACCAGGCTACACTCTACCTTCCGGCGAACAGCACGAAGTTCCCTGTTACCATAGGCACTCCAATAAGCGGTTCGATATGGGTGCAGTATTATTATACAACCAGTTCAGGAGGCATAACGCAATACCACGGCCCTGCCTATGTCGAGATAGGCGCATTGAACCTCAAGGCCTCATGACCTGCTCCTGATCCCCAGCAGCTCGGCTTTCATCCTTAATACTTCCATCAGCTCGTTCGCGCTGAGGAGGGGTTTTGATGTCCTGTCGGTGTCATCGATTGCTATCCTCGGGCATGCGGTATTCACGAACGCATCGAACTCCATCATGTTGTTGAGCGACTCGAAATCGAAAGTATTGGCAACAAGTATCTGCGCCTGCAGGCCTTTCGATTCTATCTTTTCCTTGAGTATTTTTCCGAGGTTCATGTTGTGCTGGCCGTTCTTCGTGCTTACCATTATGCCGAATTTCCTTGCCTCAAGTGCAGCAAGTATCTTGCCCTTGCTTCTCTTCTGGTATTTATCTCTAAGATTATCTATGAACTCTATCTTGTTTGCGTACGGCTCAATCACAAGGAAGGGCTTCGTCGTCGAGAGCAGGGCGCCTAGCGGATGGAACATTCCCCCGCCGAAGTATACGAACGCGTCGACATCCCTGTTTATGGTCGATGCGCTTCCTACGTCGCATCCCAGTATCTGGCCGTTCTTCTTCGCGAAGCCGTACGGTTTCCCTATGTGCACGCTCTTGCCGTTGCCTTCATAGAATGATCTTATATCTTCAAGTTGGTGCACGTGCTGTATCGTTGTCACTATCCCTATATGCCTAAAACCATTCAGGTACTCAAGCGACTGCCCAAGGAGCGCCAGGCTCGCGTCCATATGGTATTCCACGTACTCGACATTGAAGTCCACGTGGTGGAACTCGCCATGGCCGAAATGGACAAGCTTGTCGGCCTTTATGTTCCTTGCCTCGTCAAGAGCGAGGTCACACGCGCCGTATGTGGGCGACGCCGATACAAGCACCTCGTTCCCTTCGTTTTCCAGGACTTTCGCATGCTTCAGCGCTTCCTGTTTCAGCCCTTCCGGAAACTGCAGAAGTATCCTCATATGCCTACCTTCCGCGCAGCAAGCCATCTTCTAACAGCTTATCGGTCATTCTTTCCGCTTCTGCCTCAACGTCATTGGCAGACATTGGGCTGTCTAGGTCCCTGAGGATCTTGCTAGCTGCTAAAGCAGACTTTGATATGTCCTCTTGTGAAAAACGGTGCCGGATTGCTTTGAGATGTGCATCATCGTACCTCCCGTGTATCATATCCAGGGCACATGCGCTGATTGCCAGCTCTTTTAACATACCCTGCGCTATTTCACTAGTTGAGGATTTGGGGGATTCCTTGATCTCGGTAGTTCTGCTCTTTGTTTCTGCCATATTATCACTTTTATTATGATACTTTTATCTTGTACGTGCCTGATAGCTTCGATGCGGCCCTCTTGAAGGCTTCCATTACGGCAGGCTTGTTTGTCTTCATGGTCCTTACCATTAATACAGGCTGGCCCTCCTTGACCCTTGCCGCAACGAACGTAGGCCTTCCGAAAGCCTGGCTCATTCCCCTCGATATCCTGTCTGCTCCTGCGCCGGTTGCCATCTTGTGCTCCCTTATGACGTTGTGCGGGTATACCAGCACCTTGAAGTAGAATCCCTGCGGTATCTCGGTCTCGAGGTACTTGTTCGCTACCTGCCTTGCCGATTCGAGCGAATTTGACCTCAACTGTATCGGCTGCTGCGGCCTCAGCGTTACTTCCATGTCATAGCTGTCGCTCCTTACGCCCATGTTGAATACCAGTAAGCTTGTATGCGGAAGGGCCCTGATGTAGTTCTTCCTCGGCTTCTTCAGCGAATAGCGCGCCCATGCCTGCGAATTAGGCGTTCGCATAGTCCTAGCAGGCCTCAGTCTTGCCATGTGATCAACTAATATGCATTATCCGTTAACTGTTCACCTTAGGATAAGGCAATATAATTGCACCATTAAGATATAAATACGTTATAGGACGCTCGATATGCCTTGCTGTGATAGCCTTTTATAATTTGATTTTGTTATAGGTAGGTGATTTGATGGGTTTCCTGGAAAACACCCCGAGCAACGAGGGCAGCGCCGAAGACACTTTCAAGGCAAAGATATCTGTTGCTGGAATAGGAGGAGGGGGCTCTAGTACCGTGCAAAGGATGAGCAAGCTAGGAGTGTTCGGAGCTGAGCTTATCGCCATAAACACTGACGGCAAGCACCTGAATACAATGGACCCTTCCATCAAGAGGATACTCATCGGGGGCGTATTGACGAGAGGGCTCGGCGCCGGAGGATTCTCCGAAATTGGGACAAAGGCAGCCGATTACTCAAAGAACGACATAGAGAAGGCGCTGCAGGGAAGCAACCTCCTGTTCATAACAGCAGGCATGGGAGGCGGGACAGGCACAGGCGCCGCACCGATAGTAGCAGGGATAGCAAAGGAGGCAGGTGCGCTTGTTATAGGCATAGTCACATACCCGTTCGCGCTCGAGAGGGTAAGGCTCAAAGTAGCAAAGAAGGGTATAGAGGAGCTCAGTAAGAACTGCGACACGCTCATAGTAATAGACAACCAGAGGCTTGCTGAAGTCTACAGGAACCTTGCAATAGACCAGGCATTCAAGATAGCTGACGAGGTCGCATCTAGGGCAGTAAAGGGAATAACCGAAACGATAAACAAGCCGGGATTGGTAAACATCGACTTCGCAGACATAAGGACCATAGTCAAGAACGGCGGCCTTGCCATGATAAGCATAGGCGAAGGAAGGGGGCCGAACAGGGTCGATGATGTAGTGCAAAGCACCCTTAGGAACAAGCTCCTTGACGTTGATTATGACGGCACAACAGGGATAATGATATACATATTGGGGGGCGACGACCTCACATTGGGAGAGGTTAACCAGATAGCGTCAAAGCTTTCGGAGCGCTCAGCTCCCAATGCAAATGTTATCTGGGGCGCAAGGATAGATCCGGAATACAACGGAAAGGTAGAGGTCATAGCGGTGTTTACAGGAGTAATAAGCCCGCAGATGCTTTCGGGTACGCAGCAGAAGGGCAATGATGACGATTTGGGCATAGACGGGCTGTGAATTCCCTTCGGCAGGCATTGAAGGCTATAGCTCGCCTACTGAT
Source organism: Candidatus Micrarchaeaceae archaeon (assembly GCA_050749665.1). GTDB lineage: Archaea > Micrarchaeota > Micrarchaeia > Micrarchaeales > Micrarchaeaceae > UBA12276. Next base: position 197,421 of record JBOGRY010000018.1, on the reverse strand, counting down.
GTGTATTCGTTTTTGTCCTTGTTCCTTTCTAGGGAATATACTCTTGCCGATGCGATGTTTTTCAGCGCGCTGTCGTGCGTTATTATGAATATCTGCTCAACCACCTTTGGCAGCGTGCTGCCCAAAACCTCTATGAACTTGCCTATGCCGTTCTCGTCTATGTTGTGCGTCGGCTCATCTAGTATCAGCCAGCGCAGGTTCGGCACTATCACCATGGCAAGGGCTATCCTCATGGTGAGGCATGCTACGCTCCTTTCGCCGCCGCTTGCTATGCCGTCTATCTCTATCCATCTCCTGCTGCCGCTGCCGTCCATGCCGGTGCACGCTTCTAGCGAGTAGTCGTCCTTCCTTGCGTCAAGCCTTATCGCCGAGTAATCGGCATAGGGATACAGCTCGGACCATATTTCCTGCATGAGGGAATTTATTGATTGGACTAGGCTGTTCCTTAGATGGGTCTCGGTATCTATGAGCGCGGACCTGAACTTGTTTAGGCTGCTTGCCTGGCTGCGGCGGCGCTCTATTCGCTCTTCTATGGAATTGAGGTTTGCCATTGCCTTTACCTTGTCGCTTATCTGCGCATCTAGGCTCTTGGCATATCGCTCGTTGCCCTTCATCTTGCTGCTCATATCGCTCAGTGATGCGCTCTCCTCGGTGACCAACTCATGCAGCCCGTAGAGATCTTTCTCGTTGAACCTTTCCTTGCTTGTCTCTTTCTTGCTTTTTTCCAGGGCATCAGAGCATTCCTTTATCTCAGATTCATATTTCTCATTCCTCCTCAGCGCATCCGACTTGACGGCCATCTCGCCTAGTTGCTTGTGGAGCAGCTCCATTTCAGACGATGCTGTTTCTATTAGTTTGATTAGGCTATCGTGGCGCCTTTGGTATTCTGCTGCCTTTTCGGAGTTTTCCTTTATGATAAGGTCGACGTCCTTGAAACTCTCAATCATTGTGGATGCAAACCTCACATCCTCAAGCTCCTTCTTTGCCTGCGCCATGCTTTTTTCCGTCTTCCTGACCGTTTCCTCGAGCGCGCCTATTTCTCCGTCCATCTTTTTTATCATGCCGTTCTTCTGGGAAAGCAGCATAAGCCTGGTATTCTCGTCAAGATCCTTTTCGCATACCGGGCACTTGCTTATGTGCTCCTCCAGCTCCCTTGCCCATTTCATCGTGTCTTCCTTTCTTCCCTTAAGCGATGACCACTCTTTACGCGATTGCTGCAGCGATTCCTCTGCCTTGCGTGCGTCCTTTTCCATTGACTGCGCGTCCCTTCCGTTTACAATCGAGAGAAGCCTTTTGCGTTCCTTTGATTTTTCCATGCTCGCCTTTACGGCTGCGTCTGCCTCTGATGCGATCTTTATCGTCTCCGATTCCTCTTTTCTTAGCTTCCTTATGTCCGATTCGAGCTCGCTAAGCTTCGTGCTCTTCTCGGACAGCTCGGATTCGATCGCCTTCCTGTCCAGCTTCATGTCGTCTATCTTCCTAGACTCCGCCTTCAGCGTCTCTATTTTGCTTGAAAGCTCGGCGATCTCTTTCTCAAGGCGCTTGCTCCTCTCAAACCTCGATTTCATTGTTTCTACGTCCTTCTGGAGCACTTTCAGCCGCGACTCCTTTTCCGCAACCTTTCCTGACAGCTCTTGCTGCTCCTTTTCTATGCCCCGCCTTTCGCTTGTCAGCGCATCGAGCTGCGCCTTCATCCCCTTCGGGTCTGACTGCGCGAGCAGCTGGCTGTCCTCTGTTATTATGCCCCTTATGCTGTTTACCAGCGAGGTTGCATTCTCTTCGGCTTTGGCGAAGTTGTCAAGCCCTAGCATCTGGTCTATCTGCTTCTTCCTTTCGCCCTTGCTCAGTTCCAGGAAATAGTCTATCCTGTTCTGTTCGGCATATACGGCCCTCGAGAACACGTCATAGTCTATCTTTATAAGATTCTCTATCTCCTCGTTGACGCGCTCGGACTGCGTCTGCATATACCTTCCGTTCTTCTCGAGCTTTGCCGTTGTGCCGTCCTTCCTGCTTATCATCCTTGTTATGGCGTAGTCGTCGTCGCCTACGTTGAACTTTATTTTAACCTCCGCAGAATCGGCGATTTCAGGCCTGTCGGATATCAGGTTGCCTATCGTGGTCCTCCTGTGGTTCAGCATTGGAAATGTACCGAACAGGCCGAACGATATCCCGTCTATGACCGAGCTCTTTCCCGCGCCCATCACGCCTATAAGCACGTTCACTCCCTTCTGGAAGCTCATTATTGTATGCTTGTGCGTTTTCCAGTTGACAAGCTCTATCGACTTTATCATTACTTCACGCAATAAACGCAAGTGCGCATCTATATGGCGCGCCCATTGTCGGCTATATTAGGCCTTCCTCCATTACTTCTATTTCCCCAACGCCCTTGACTTTCCTTAGATCGTCCTCTATCTTCGAGGAGCTGGTCTTTGAATCATCGAACTTGAATACGACCTTGACCACCTTTATGCCGAATGCAACGTCCTCAGTCTGGAGGCCTGCAGGGTTCATGTCCTTCTTTATGTTGTTTACACAGCTGTCAAGCATGTCATCCTTCGGATACACCTTGAACAGCACGGCGACATCGGACATCATGGTCCCTCGAATCCGCATACTTCGCATCTGTAGGTATTGGATATCTCCCTGCAGTGCTTGTCCCTTATTATTCGTCCCTTGCCGCAGCTGGGGCACTTGAACTCGGTATATTCGTGCGTAAGATGCCCGCAGGAGCTGCATTTTTTTCCAGGTAACATTCCCATTTGTATCACTTCTTCCTTCTTTTAGATTTGTTTGCGTTTATGCTTTTCATTACCATTAACATCATTATCATATTTATTACAAGCAGGATTATCACTATTACAAGGAGCGCCAATACCGCTTCCTGGGACATCATCACATAGCTCTCGGCGCTCTGCGGTGATGAGCCCGTGGCGATGCCTGTTTGTGGATACTGGGGCTGCTGCGTAACTATAAGATTGTTGTTTATGTTCATGGTGTCGTTGCTTATCTGCTGCGCGAGCAGCGCCGAGGAATATGCCGTTATGGCGTAGCCGTTTGCCTGCGTGGAGTTATTCGCAATTGAGGATTCGTAAGAATAGAACTGCGACTCCTTGGCGAACTCCGTTGCCCATACGCCGTAGGTTGAATTCGCGGAATCTGATTTCGATGCGGCAAGCAGCGATGGCGTTGACATCGACGATGAGTTTATGCCAGCATACGACAGCGCATATGCGTAGTCCGCATCGAGTATCGCAAGCGGATAGTTGCCTATGCTGTAGGCCTGCTGCGCAGTTGCAAAATACAGGTTGTTGCCATACGGCGCTGCGCGCGTTATCCTTGATTGTGCGAGCGCCTTAAGGGCAACTGATGGGGCCACATAGGTTCCGCTGACGTTCGACTCGTTGTATACTAGGTTTGCCGCATTGCACCAGCCCACAGACTGCGCCCCTAGGTAGAGCTCGTCGAGTATCTCATCGGACTCTATCTGCGAAGTGTTGTAGGAGCTTATGGTCGCATTTATCGTGTACGTGCCCCATGTCTGCCTTAGCTCGGCGTTTATTACGTAATCGAAGTTCTGCTCTGTCAGTGGAGGAGGCGTAAGCGTGTTGCAGAAGTTCTGCACCCCTTCAAGCAAGTCGAGCGCGCTGGACCTGTTTGACGGGTAGCCGTTGAAATAGAACGCGTTGACGTAGTCCAGGAACGAAAGGTCCGCGGCAGTGTATATGTAGCCGTGCTCAGATATCTCTACGCTCTGGTTAAGGACAATTCCCAGCTGCGAGCTTATGTTTGAGAACTTGGGATTGTTGTTTAGGGAGTTTATCTCGTTCCTGGTGAGCTTGAACGTGTCGTTTAGGAGCTTTCCGAATATCGTCTCATTGCATAGTTCGGTGCAGCTTATGCTTGCGTTAGGCAGTGCCCCCACGTAGTAATTGGTATAGAAGTCGTAAGTGGTCTTGTTCGCGTTGCCGTTTATGTTACTATTAAATGCGAAGTACGCAGCCTGCGATATGTTTGCAACCTGCACGAGCGGCATGCCGAAGTTGGTCTGGACAAGAAGGTACAGCTCGTCCTCCTGATTATCCGCAGCGACCTTTGGCACGAGTGCCAGCTTTATTCCAGCGGCCTTTGCCGCGCTTATCTTGTCGTATACCCCGCCTATCTCGCCTATGCTGCCGTTGCTGGATATGGTGCCGGTCATCGTGAAGTTTGTCCTTAGCGGCCTGTTCTCGAAAGCCGATATTGCAAGCATTGTCATTGCGGCGCCCGCGCTAGGCCCTGACACGTTGTTCCCGGCGTTGCTTATGGTATATGTGAAATTATAGTCGTTGAATTTATGGTTCGTGTACATAGAGGCATATGCTGCTGCCGTCTGCGCCGACTGTGTCGTTGACTGGCCCACTGTCTGCGGCCCGACCATTTTGACCGTGCCGTCTCCGTTGGTTATCACAAGGCTTATGTTGGTTAGGCTGCCGGTGTTGTTGTTTAGCAGCACTGCCGGAGCCCTTATCGATGATGTGCCTATGACCGCCGCATTTGAATATGACGCAAACGCTAACCCTACTACAACTAGGAGCAGCATATACCCTTTCATAGAATCAACATTATATAGATGATTATAGGTATAAAAACTTATCCTAACTGCTTCGTTTTTTTGTATTTATGGAGCCCTTAGATTCTCGTATTTCGTTGCCTTTGACCACAGGCTGTTGAACCTGTATTCTGCTTCCTTGTAGTTTATTCCGACTATGTGTTCGCTCTTCTTGTTTATTATGTTGAGGGGAGGTATCTTGTACGCTGTGCTGTCGTCCATGAGTATGCGCTCGTGCTGCTTCGCAGCGTCTTCCGTGCCCAATACCCTAAGCTCGAATGCTATGCCCTTGTTTGAGAGCTCGTTTTTCGAGTCCGTATAGGACTTGCCGAACTTGTCCCCAAGCCTGCTTGAGGCGGTTATCACTGATATGCTTTTGTACTGCTGCATGTTGCTGCCGATGAGCTGCATCATGTTGTCCAGGGCGTTTATGTCAAAGTGCATATCTATTATCTTTATGCTGCCGCTTAGGTTCCTCATGAGCCGCTTGGAGAGCAGTTTCATGTTGGAGTACGGCGTTTCGGGGTTTATTGATATCGGGTGCATTGGTCTTCTTGCTGAAACGTGCGGGCGCTCTATCCTCGCTATGGCGTATATCCCAACGGCAAGCGCGAGCGCTGCCCCTAAATACGCGGCTACGGATAAATAGGAGGTATTTGTGAGGCTGAAGTCGAACTCCAGTATCGTAAGTATGGCTATGTAAATCGCTGATATTATGACAAGCACCAGGCCTGCAGGCTTGAAGTAAGTCCTGCCGAACAGCCATATTATGCCTATGGCGAGTATCACAACCGCAAACGGAAGCAGCGCGTATGAGATATGGAGCGCCAGCACCAGAGTGGTCAGTTGCGAAATCGAATTGGACAGCGTGTTTGATGCGGAGCTGCTGGTTATGTTGAATGCCTTTATGGTTCCACCTATCCCTGAATAGATGCCTATGGAATAGGACAGCTTCTGCATTATGTAGAACGAGTAGAGGAGCGTGACGAACCCGGAGGCTAGCGCCAGCACCGCGCTGATGCTTACCCTGTTTTCCCTTGCCACCAGTGCACCCAGTATAATTTGGATGTCAGCCTTTTATAGTTTAATGTCATGCATGGATAATTATGAAATATATTAGCATTGATACGAGTATTCCGAACAATATGGGTGGTATAGCTGGCAACGCCCTCTTGTATCTCCTTAGTATGAACAGCGTCAGGATCAGCCCGAACATTGCCCCGAATATTATCACGAACGGCAGCACGAAGTTAAGGTTTACCTTGTAGGATGCTACGGCAAGCATAAGAGGCATTGCTAGGTCCCCGGTTCCTAGCGCCGTCCTGGCCGAGAATGGCACCATATCGCTGCCGACTATGCCCTTTAGGATATTGCCGTTGTACGCTGCTTCCTTCTTGTGCTTCCCGTATTCCAGGCGCTGCTTCCTGTCAAGCGAGCTGAGAGGGACGGCTTCCACCTCGTTGACCATGACCAGTAACGACAGGTTCTTCTCTATGGCCATGTTGCCAAGTGCTATCATGTGCTTGGTTATGAACACGGCTATGAAGTCGTACACTGCAAGTATGACCATGAATATCATTGCAACGAGGAAGCTAAAGCTCGTGCCAATCACCAAGCCAACGCCTACGCTTGCTATCATGGCTGTGGTGTTCCTTAGGCTGGGCTTCTTGTACTTTGCTATTATGAGCGCTATGGACAGCGCCAGTGCAGCTACATAGACCGCTATGCTGGTATTCCCGAAAAGCGCGTTGAATGCATCACCTTGCAGCGATGCGATCGCAACAAGGAACACTATGAACGACGCTCCGATGATTACTACCGCCTCGAGCACCAAAAACAGCTTGTCGCCCTTGTACACCTTGAATATCAGCAGTATTACCACTGAGGCTATGATTATGTACGCTATATAAAAAAGTGCGTCGATGGACGATGACACGACCTGTACGCTCTTTATCTGGCTGTATACTGCACCGGTAAATATCTGCGTTGCGAGAAGGAGGCCCACGAACTGCACGATCATGAACATTGCAAGTATCTGCACGAACTGCCTGTATTCTACCACGCGCAAAGCCAAAATATCCCCAATCTTACACTCTACGAAAAGACCGTGCTGACACTTGTATATTTTCTGCGAAGAATTAAAAGCACCGTAGCTGTGCGGCGCTATAAATCAAGAAATAGGAAGGAGAAGCGTTCACTTCCCCTTTTCCAGCTCCTTTATCCTTTCCGAGACCCCCTTGGCCTCTTTCTCAAGCGACTCCTTGTACTCCTTAAGGAGCTCTATGCGTTCCTCCTTTGTGAGGAATCCCCTAAAACCCGTGCCGCGCCCGCATCTGTATGTTCCATCTTCGTACATTTCACGCCTCATATATCGGATGTCCGATACATAGTGATATATAGGGCGGCAATAGATATTTAAATATATATGATGCCCTATATATAAGGCAAATAAAAGTGTGAACATGCAGCATTACGGATGCGATATGCGCGGCCTTCTCTCGTTCCAGATACTGTTCCTGCTTTCGAAGAGGCCCATGCACGGCGATGCGATCGCAAAAGAGATAGAGAAGAGGAGGGGCGATAAGCCCAAGGCAGGCACGATATACCCTGCGCTTAAGGAGCTGAACGCTCGCGGGCAGATAAAGGGCAGGAAGGTCGGCAGGACCATAGTCTACTCGATCACTGCCGATGGGAGGTACTCGCTGAAGTGCGCCATGAGGTATTTCATACGCTCATTCGGCGACATGCTGGCATGATCCTTGTATTGCTTCTCTATACGTTTGACGGCGTATATGCCGTGCCGTTGCTGTTTATGAATATGGTGTAGGTGGAGCCAAGGAAGCTGCTATTTGCATATGTGCCATTGAGCCATAGTGCAATGGTATACTCTCCGGCGCCGTAATGGCCTGTCAGCTTGCTTATGTCGAAGGAGACCAGGAAGTCGTTTGCCCTGGTGTAATATGTATCCGCAACTATCGTGCTTAGGGACGGGTAGTAGTCAAGCGGGTTTCCAACCACACCGGCAATAGCCTGCCCGTAGCTGTAGTCCGACGTGTTGTCCAGCTGGTACACCGACATTGGCGACACAGGAGGATCGTATGTAACCTCTATTGTGGATATGTTGTACCCAGGATCTACCGACCCCTCGAGCGTCACCTTGCTGCCGTTGACCTTCGGGGTGTCATTGAGCCATGTGATGTAGTTGTTTATGAAGTCTTCTACTAAGTAGGCAGAGGTGCTGTTGTATGCTATGCCTATCGACACCTGGTCGTGGTTGCCGTCAAGGATGTTGTCCCTGTGGCCGTTGTTGCAGCACACCGAATCGTTGTACATCATGTTGTATTCCATCTGCTGCAAGGCAGCCGTGATGTTTAGGTTGCCGTATACTGTGCACAGGCTTCCTATGCATGTCTTGATGCCGGACTTCATGTACGCTATGTTCTCCTGCATCGCCCCGGTGCCGCCTACGAGGGTGTAGCGCATGTATGGCTTCATTCCGTATATGTCCCAGTGGCTGAAGTAGTCGTACTGCATCATCGAATCGGCATGCTGCTGCGCGGATGCTGTCTGGGACAGCGTGACGTTCGAGAGGTTGTAGGTTTCCCTGTCCTTGTTTATAAGCGCAAGCGTGTAATTGACCAGGGGGCCGTCGTTGATTAACTGGGTAGAAAGCGCCGCAGAGGAGGAATTCGGGAAGCTGAAGTTGTATCCGTTGACCTTATTTGATACAAGCGTGCCTGCGATCTGCAGGAATGCGGATATCTTTGGCCAGAAAACTGCAACGACTATGACGATAAGCACAAGTAGTATTATATCTGCAACTATGCCCATATCCTGACCAGAAGTTTTCCCTTTTAATATAATGAAGGCTGCATTTAATTTTAATATCCTTTCCTTTAGGTTTTTGGTCCGCTGGGGGTGGGAATCGAACCCACAGAAGCCATTTCTAGCTAAACAGCTTAGCAGGCTGCCGCCCTACCACTAGGCGACCCCAGCATCAGTTAATATCAGCATTATCGGTATATAATCTGACAGCAACATATTTATTATTGAGATTCTAGATAGTAGGGTGATGATCTGCATTGCCGAGCAACATTGCTATGAGGAGGATCTTGAGTTCTGAACGGTGCGTTGATGCGTGATATACCTAATTCAACGATAAAGAAGATAATAAAGAACAGCTCCAATCCCGACTTCATAATAAGCGACAGGGCTGCTGCCGCGATAGCGAGGATACTTGAGGGCAAGGCCAAGAGGATAGCGAAATACGCGGTAAAGAGGGCGAAGAGCAATAAGAGGGACACAATCACCGAGGAGGACGTCGAAACGTATCGATTGATGGAGGGTGACTAGACGGAAGGCAGTGTGGCTATGCTTTCAAGGAACGGGAAGGGCAGCACCAAGATGGAATACGAAAGAGAAGGCGGGAAACGCACTATTCTTTGGGAGGCGAGGAGAAGGGGCATACTTGAGACACTATTCAATGGCGATGGCGCCATACTGCTTCAGCGCCTGCATGACCCATCCGTATCGATGGACGCCGTGATGAGCATGGCTATGTCTGATTCAGGCATATCCTCTATTATGGAAACCGAGTACAATGGCGTAAAGCTCAACAAGGCCTGCCCGAAGTGCAACGGCATGGATCTAGTAAGGCATGCAGAGGCCTTCGCAAGCAGGGATGACGTTCCGATCATGCCGCTTTACTATTGCAGCAGCTGCAGGACAAGCAGCTACTTCATGACAAGGGACTACCTCGAATATTTGATAGATAACAACAGCGGCCTTTTCAACGGCGGGGAGATTTCAGAGATGGGAAAGGACCGAAACGCTTTCGTTGACGAGCTTAATAACTACATAATAAGAATCTTTGCATCCAAAAAGGTTATGTGTATAAAGTAGGGTGATTTCATGGTAGATACGATTCTCATTTCAGAGCTTTATGGCAAGCAGATAATAAGCAACACGGGCTCCATACTAGGATCTGTCGAAGACATAGTTGTGGATTTCGAAGATGGAAAGGTAGCAAGCATGCTTCTCATAAAGTCGGAGGAACTCATAAGGAGCGACCACACCTCAAGGGAGTTCGCAAAGAACAGCGTAAGATACGAACGGGTAAGAAACGTAGACCAGACGATAATAGTGAACGCTGAGATTGAACCTAAGCGCTGATGCGCCTTAGTCTGTTGAGACTTCCCTTGAAAGATTCGGCCTGCTCTTCATTATCATCCTTGAGCCGCAGTAGCTGCACCGTACGTTGCTCTCCATGGATTTCTGCTTCTTACCGCACTTTGCGCAAACATATGCCATATTATCACGATATTACTTTCTGCTTTTAAGCCATTTAATCATTTCGTTGTGCAGCGATGACCTGCTGGTGTCTATGACCCGCACATGTATTGTTGCCTTGTACTGCTCATCGTTGAGTTCCAGTACGGGCTCGTACTTCTTCATATCGCTGTAGTGGACTTCCATCCAGTGTATTGTTCCCTGGAGATAGTCCCTTATTATGTCGCGCGACATGGGCATGGAGTTGAAGCTGAACACCACTCCGTCGCACCAGTATAACGGCATGTTGCCTGCAGGGGTTATCCTGCCGCGCATGAGATCGTCGAAGTCTACCTTTACCGCCTCGTGCACCACCAGCTCCTTTATCGGGGAATATGATATTTTCACCATATGGTCAGCCTCTTGCTATGTTCGTTATTGTCCTGCGCGCGGTTGCACCCGTTGCGGTTGTCATCGAGTATGCGCCGCCTGCATATGTCGTGCCGCAGTGCCTGCAGCACCATATCCCGGTGCTTATGCGCTTCACGGACTCCTTGCCGCACATCTCACAGTGATACCTGGCGGTCTTCTCGTGCTTTATCTTGGTGTACTTCTTCCTTATGCTTGCACCGTACCTTATGCTGGCATTGGCCATGTTTTTCACTACTTCTGCGATTTCTTTATTATATCCTTTAGCTCTTTATGCTTATTAAATGATATGTCAATGAGTTCGTCTAACTCGTTCTTGAAGAAGCCGCCGCTTAGGCCCTTTTGCATTGCCCTGACGTTTTGTGCATCTGTTGCTATCGTTATCCTTGCATCGGCAGACATCTCCTCGTTCCTCGAAGGGTCCAGCACCTTGTTGCTCCCTATCTTAGCGAATGTTGTGGATGTTACTATGTTGTCTATCTTAACACGCTTGGGGCGTTCCTCCCTTAGCACCTTGCCGTCCTCGTACTTCGGCACATATGTATCGAGCAACGCGCTCATCGCTGCAATCTCCCCGGCATCGAACAGGTTGCCGTTGTAGTTCAGCACGTATAGGTCGATGTATATGCTCCATGCCTTGCCCTCTTCCTCAAGCAGGCTCTTTAGATCCACGCAGTTGCCTGCGCGTATGCCCCTATCCACTACCCTTGCGAACTCTATCGCTTCGGGGCTCGGTGGCCCGGGCTCGTATGTGGCTGATGCAAGCGGCAGCAGCTCGGCCGAGCATACAAGATTGCCCTGTTCCGGCGTGTCTTCCATCGGCTCGGCAAGCTCCAGCTTCACTCCGGCAAGCACCCTTGTCGCGCCGAGATCCACCTGCGCGGACCCTTCGGCGTTCTTTATGAGGCCACTTTCTATCCTTATGTCGCGGAAATCGTTGAACTTCCTTAAATCCTCCCGCTCGCCCCTTGAGAGCAGTTCCCTTATGTAGCTTGACTTAACTATGTCTATTGCGTTCATATAAAGCACCTATTTTTTCTGGGAGTATGCATCCCTGAGCGCCGTCTTTTGTATCTCGCTTATCTTCTTGCCTGCCTCGAATATCATGTCCAGCCCCTTTGATACCTGCTCCTTTGTGAGCCCGCCGTCCATCTGAAGTAGAAGTATCTCATTATTCCTTGGAGCTACTGCTATCGGCATGTCGCTGTCTGAGTAGTTGTCCTCGATCATGTTGAAATCGAGCGCGAGCTTGTCCCCTATGCTCCCTATTGAGACGGCATAAGGCAAATCCTTCATGTGTATGCCTGCGCTTGCAAATGCGACAGATGCCGCTGTCAGGCCTGCCGCCCTGGTTCCGCCGTCTCCCTGAAGCACCTCTATGAATATGTCTATCTGGCTCCCCGGGAAGTCCGTAAGTATAACAACGTTCTCGAAGACCTCCTTTATGACCTTGGATATCTCTGTTGCCCTCCTGTTAGGGCCTGTCCTTCCGTGCTCCGAAAGGCTGGAGAATGGAGCCATTGCGTACCTGCACTTTATTATCGCCTTTGTCGGGTCCGCAAAGTGCCTTGGCGTTGCCTCCCTGGGTCCGTATACCGCAGCGAGTATCTTGTTGTTGCCCCATTCTATGTATGCCGATCCGTCGGCATTCTTTAACGGCGATGCGACTATCTTTATGTTCCTCAATTCGTTGAAGTCCCTGCCGTCGGTCCTCTTGCCGTTTATTATCAATTCCGGCTTGTTCAATGATGATCCTCCCATTGTATCACTTTGCCTCTTCTAGAAATCTTTTTATAACATCAGTCAGTCCCTTGACGTGGGCCTCGTTCTCTATCTTGAGAAGGGCTTTTGTCGCAAGCGGCGCGTTGACGCCGTTTATCCATATCATGCCGTTCATGCCGACGACTATGTGGGTGCCTGTCGAATCGGCTATCTGCTTTATCATTGTGCTCTTCTTGCCTATGACGCGCGGTATCTTCTTCGGCCTTATGTTTATCACGTTGCCGCCCTTTAGCTGCTGCGGATCCTTAAGTATTATGGTCTTCTTGCCCTCTATGTCATTTATTACCGCGTTGACAACGTCGCCTATCTTGAACTCGTAATTCTCGTACTTCCCTGGTATTATCAGGCCATTGCCGAAATAGGACACGTCCACTATGTACACCTTGGGCTTCACTTCGGTGACTATGCCGACTACAGAGTCGTCAACTCTGGGCTCCCATGCGCCTTCCAATGGTATTATCTCGTTTGAGTCGCTCTTGTATATCCCAAGGACATTGGAGTACGTCCTGCCGTTTTGGATGAAGGCGTTGCTCACCTTTGATGCGTTCTCCGATATTATTTCGCCCGGGGTAACTATCGTTTCCATCTTATCACAGAACCTTGACTATCGCCTTTCCCTGAGTTGCGCCGTTTATCCTGTCGAAGAACTCTGTCTGCAGCCCTGCAGGGAACTCGAGCGTTGCCTGTAAGCTGCCGTTGGGCAGCCATTGCTCGGATTTTATGCCGTACTTCTTCAATGTACCGTATGACCTGTTCGAGTATTCGGCAGGTATGGTAACCTCCACTTTGGCTGTTGTGAACTTTATCGGCATTATCATGTTTATCTTCTTTACTATGCCATCTATCTGCTCCGTGGCGCTTTTGAACGGGTCTATCGACGTCTTTGCCTCCTTCATCACGTTCTCAATCCTTGTGACGGGATTCGGCGCATTGGTCCGGGGGTCTATGGAGTTCTTCGCTATTATCTCTATGATCTGCCTGCGCTTCTCCTCGAGGAGCTTGTTCCTTTGTTCGGTTGTAATCGGCACCTCGCCGCTCTTGAGCATAATGTCAGCTATCTTCGATATGTCGGTAGTCCCAAATGCCTTGGTCATCTTGTCGGAGCTCTGCCTCTCGCCCTTCCTTGCATCTTTGAATACCTCCTCTACTTCCAATACCGTAAGAGCATTGCTTCTCTTGCCGGTTATGTACTCGTATGCTAGGTCGGGGTTTACGAATATCTCGAATTCGTCCCCGTTCCTGTGCAGCTTCACTATGACCGGCTTGGATGACATTACATCACTGAAGAATAAGGCTAGAGGTATTTGGCTACCCTGTCCGTTTGGAATATCTCAAATCCGGAGTCCTTCTTTATCGTTGATATGTCAACGTTGTTTTCCGAAAGCTTGCCTTCATTTATCTTCTTGATTATGCTTACCCCAAGGTTTATCGCATCTTCTATAGACATGCCATCCTTCCAGCTCTTTACGAGTATGTCTTCAGATACTTTCTTCCCCGAGCCTATGGCATCGGCCTTGTACCCAAGGTACGAGGCTCCAGGCTCTATCTCGAAGAGCTTGGGCCCTTTGTCAACGCCCCCTACGAGCAGCGATATCGCGTATGGCCTTATGCCGCCGTATTGCGTCGCCATCTGCATTTCCTCCGAGATCTCGCGCGCGACGGTCTCGACGGATTCCGTTTCGTCGTATACCATCCTGTGCGTCTGCGTCTTGTTCCTCATCATGTTTATCACATGGAGGCCGTCCGACACAAGGCCGCTGTATGTTGCGCCTATGTATGAATCCACCCTGAATATTTTCTGTATAGTGCTAGGTACGGCAAGCGGCTCCATCACGTTCTTGTGCGCGACCAATACCACGCCGTCCTGGGCTACCATGCCTATTGACGTGGCCCCTCTCCTTACCGCCTCTTTGGCATATTCTACCTGGAATAGCCTTCCATCAGGGCTGAACATAACCCCCCTGTCATAAGCCTGTACGTTAGGATACATAAATTTCACCATTTATAGAGTATCAAATAGAGGTAAATTTTGAATAAATAGACCCCGATCCTTCAAAGATTAATATTAGAAATAGAACATTTATAACCTTTTCCTTGCACCTTTTGTTTAATGCCATTACGGTCATTGGACAGGTTATTCCTTGAGCAGCGCCTTTATGGTACCTGAAGCATTAAGGGTGTAGAACGCCGCGGAGGCGCCCCCTACCCTTTTTATGAACGTAAGCGCCACAGTGGTGTCCTTGTATTTCGCAAGGCTGCACTTGAGTATGAACCTTCTGCTGCTTAGGAACCTGATTATCTTGGGGTTCGTCCTGAAATAGCCTACCTCGCCTATGTTGTGCACCAGTTCCTTTAACAGCGCATTCTCGAAATCCTTCCTGGCGCCGTCAGCTATATCGATTGTCGTTTCCACAAGCATGTACCTTCTCTTCTCTCTGATCATTTGGCCACCAGGGATTTGTTTGTCTCGCTCGTGCCCATTCTTGCCTGCTCCTCGTTTGCGCCGAGAAGCTTCGCAAGCTCAATTAGCTGCATGTAGGAGCATAGCTGCAGCTCGGATCTTGCAAGGGTAACAAACGATACATTGAGCCTGATGTCCATCGCATGCTTCAGCAGCTTGCTTGTCATGTAGAGCGTCCTTGACCTTTGCAATCCGTAAGATGACGTTATAGTATCCATGGGTATGCAAAGGGCTATCCCCTTGTCGTTCATCTGCTCCATGGCCTTCTTGTTTATCCTCATGTCCCGGAATACGATTGCCGAAGGTGATTCGTTCATTATGCCTAGCACGTTTGCCTTGCCCGTGTCTATGAATATGCCTCCTTTTATGCCGCTGCCCTTGCCCTCTATTACCCTGACGTCCTTTCCGACAATGAACACCTTCTTGTAGCCCAGCGCGCCCTCAAGGCTCTTGCTTATGCCGCAGGTCTCGAACACGATGTCATAGTAATCCAGCACAACACCTTCATTGCTTGCCTACGTGCTCCTTTGACTGGTATCCAAACAGCTCCGTCTCGAGTACCTCCTTTGTCTTCGCCGGAGGATACATGAGCTTTATCAGCTTAGTGTGGCCCCTTATGCCCTTGCCAGACTCGAACGACGCGACAAGCCCCTGCATCTCCAGTTCTGAGAGGTACTTCCTATACCACCTCTCGCTCTTGGGTTCCTTGTGCAGGCCTTCCGTTATGCTCTTGTACCTGTTGTATACCTCGCCGCTGAACAGATAGGTATCAACCCCGTCCGTAAGCTTCTTGTAGGAGCCGCCGCTCTGGGTCAACAGTGCAATAGAGTACAGGACAAGCTTGTGGTGCTCAGGCAGCGTGCCTATGAGCTCGTAAACTATGTCGTTGTCCGCCAGCCTCGATGCTTCCTCCGCTTCCTTCATGGTCACGCAGTTCGATCCCTTCTCGTCGGCTATCTCGCCAGCCCTTGAGAGTATCTTCAATGACAGTCTTGCGTCGCCGCCATCCTTTGCGGACGTTGCGGCTATGAAGTGCAGTATGTCGTCGGTTATCGCATGGCCCTTGAAACCTACCAATGTTCTGTCTTTTATTATCTCGTAGAGCTCGGTGGCATAATACGGGGGGAACACCAGCTCGGATTCATACAGCGTGGAGAGGCTTCTTGGATCAAGCGATTCCTTGAACGATACCCTGTTTGATATGCCTATTATTGTGACGCCGCCGGCCTTTATGTCGCTGTTTATCCTCGTGAGCGTGTATATCAGGTCGTCGAGGTCCTTTACCACGTCCACCTCGTCTAGTATCGCAACCATTATCTTGTTGTCCTCCTCTATCCAGTTCGAGAGCTTCTCGTATAGATCAACCGTTCCGTAGCCCCTCTTTGCATAAGTAGGCATGTGGTCGCTGACTATCTTGTTGAGGACCCGGTATCTTGAATTGTATATCTTGCAGTTTATGTAGCTTATCTTGGCCTTGGTGTTTTGTATGCCCCTGACCTCTTCTAGTACATATTTGGTACATGATGTCTTCCCGGTGCCCGTCTTGCCGTATATGAATAGGTTCCTTCCCCGCTCGCCCTTGAGCGACGGCGCGAGGGCCCTCTCTATGCCGTTTATCTCCTTGGCCCTTGATATCAGCTTCTTCGGTATGAAATGCGGAGAAAGCACCTCCCTGTTGGCGAAGATTTTAGATTCAGAAAGCATATCGTTAAGAGATTGCACGGCACCCCCTCCCAGACGTCCTTTATATACTATTTGGTATGTTAGTTTAAAGTCCTTTTCATTTGCCTCAATGGCCGCCTATGCCTTGAACCGCGGCAAATTTCTAGTTGTATTTATATTTTGCCATACATGTCTATAATATTAGGAGGTATTCATAGTGTCCAAAAAAACTCTAGTGTCTAAATCAAAAGGTACAAAACGCGGGCAGTCGGCTATAGAGTACCTCTCGACATACGGATGGGCAATACTAATAATAGCCATAGTTGTTGCGGTCCTTTACATTTACTTCTCGGCGCCGGCGAACATCGTTTCTACAACGTGCACATTCGTAAACGGAGCCTACTGCAACGACATAATATTAGGCACGAACACTATCAGTGGGGTTACAAAGGTATCGATGTTCCTCACCAATTCGCAGGATGCGGCGCTTGAGAACCCAAAGATGTACGCAACCGTAAACAACGGCAACACCAGCGTGTTCCAGTGCTCTCCGAACTACGTGCTTCCCGGAGGCGCAATCATATGCACCATAGTCATACCTTCTAACTTAAGCGTAGGCACCCTTCTGTCAGGGACCGTATACCTTAACGCCACGTCATGCGCATTGGCAAGCAATTATGCTGCTACGCACAACTGCAGCAAAGGCACGGAGCAGACGTATCTAGGACATTTTGTCGGGCATGTACAGCCACTCACATCGGTAAAGTCAGGGCTGACGTTCTCTGCAGAGAACTACACACAGGTTGCAAACGGGGGCGCAGATCCCCTAACGGCTACTGTTGCGCTTCTCGGGTACCCGCTGAAGGGCGCGACCATCAATTTCACCGAGAATGACATCTCGTTCAAATTGGCTCCAAGCGCCACGGTGACCAATGTCAACGGCGACGCCATCGGATCCATATCTGGCACAAGCATAGGAAACGTGCTTGTAACTGCATCGTATGCAGGGCTTGCAAGCAACGTGATCATAGAGTTCGTCGCGCCGATCACCGTAAGGTTCGTTCCGCGCAACTTCAATTACTGCGTTAGTGCACCTTCAACATTATATGTGGATGGAGTAGCATACACATGCGCGCAATTATCTTCGAAGACTTTCGCCTTTGCATTGGGTTCAACGCATTCGTACAGCTTTGTTGATTCTGTAAGCATACCAACTAACATAAGGGAGATGTACCAGGATGCGGTGATACAGGGCATAAAGTACACGAACCCATCAGGCAACATAATAGTAACGTCGAACGAGACGATTCCGTTCGACTATTACGTACAATATTATTTCTCGCAGTCAGTAAGCCCTTCAGGGGGAGGCACTGTGTCTCCAGGATCCGGATGGTACAACTCCACACAGGTATTCTCAATAGGCGAGAGCACGGCCCCGCCATTCACATGGAACCAATGGACATGCACCGGTACCGGGTGCTATTCCGGCGCCTTGCAGTCCACATCATTTTCGTTCAACAACCCAATTACCGAGATTGCAGACTTCTTCTCGGCCTTCTCAGTGGCAAACCCGACGCCGTTGTACCAGGCAGTCGATCAGGGGCAGAAAGCGACAATATTGGATTTGGGGGCTGCAGGAGGCGATTCCCCGTACTACTACCAATGGATTGCAGGGGCCCCGGGACAGGGATCATACACTTCAAGCGAGGCCAACAGCATGTGCGCCGATGCACAGACAACGACCTGCACATTCCAGACATCCACGTCATTCCTATTAGGGGTGTACAACATAGAGCTGTATGCGCATGACTCCGAGCATGCCCCTGCAGCAGCAACATCATCGAATGTCATGTTGGTGCTCAATCCGGCGCTACTAAATACGCTGACGCCTTCAACAAAGGTGTATCTTGACCAGGGGCAGAGCGTAACCGCTACAATAACCCCGATAGGCGGCACTTCCCCGTATTCGTACAGCTGGTCCTACTTCCCGACATCCTGCGCTGCGCCTTCGTTTGGAAGCGGTTCCTCGTTCACCTTCGCCCCAACTGGCAGCATGGTCGGGTGCACATACACGTTCGGGGGCACCGTATCGGATTCCGCATACTCACCTGAGGTGTATACGGGATATACATCGAATATAGTTGTAAACCCCGCACTGTCAGTGCCTGCACCTGCGGCGAATCCAGCCACTGTCATTAGGGGGAGCGGCTCCACAATCAGCGACAGCGGCGCGACCGGAGGCACAAGCCCATATACATACCAGTGGTTCGAGGAAACACCGGGTTCAGGCACATATTCGATTATCAGCGGTGCGACATCGCTGTCTTATTCCTTCACTACGTCGGGCGCCACAGCTCTGGGCAACTACAACTTCATACTCCAGGCAAAGGACAGCGCAACCACATCTACTACGGCCAACTCGCCAAGCGCCGGCGTCACCGTGATGACCACAGTGTCCACAACAACTACGACAAGCTCCACTACAAGCAGCAGCAGCACCATCGCAAGCTCCTCGAGCACCACGAGCTCTACCACTACAAGCAGCACCACCATCGCAAGCTCCTCGAGCTCCACGACGAGCAGCACGACCAGCTCCACGACTACGAGCAGCACCACCATAGTCACATATACCCTGTACGTATCTACAGGGGTCAGCAAGTATGCCTCCTACCCGCCGGGGGGGCCGGACTGTATAACAAGTGTATTCGTCATCAGCGGCTCTGGTATCTGTACCGGTGGCAATAACGGAGGCGGATCGCCCCAGGGCAGCGGCTATACCTGTACAGTAGGAGTCGGCAGCAATATACAGGTGACTGCAGACTCAAGCTGCCTGTGCGGCTTGACCAACTCGAAGCCGTTCTACATTTGGTATCTGCCATCAGGCAGGTACGTAACTACCCAATCGGCGAATTTCATAGTAAGCAGTACTGGAACTTATTATGCCAGCGCCGAATATTCATGCTAGGAAAAGCCGATGCGTGCACCTATACGGACTATTCCAAAAATATGGAAAATGCAAGTATATATATCTGGACATCCATATTTATTGTATGCAAACCAGCAGGGCGGCAGACGAGGAGAAATCTGAGGGCAAAGACAATGCGCTGCTTAGAGGGGAAAACGCGCGGCGTAAGCCCCACAGCCTGCTCAGGCATGTCAAGGACTATTCAGTGAAATTGGCCGTGGTGGCGTTGGCGGCTTCTCTTTACTCCGTAAATGCATATGCACGCGGAGGGACCTCTGGGAAATCCAGGCCTGCCGATGTCACTGTAAGCATGCATTCGAGCGCTGCAAACCCTACGGTGCCGCTTGAGGTACTTAACATAGGGAGAAAGGCTGAGAAACTTAGGCTCAGAAGCTCAAACGCCAGGGTAGGAGACGATTACGACCTCATGATGGGCGAGACATTCAGGAGCAATACCAAAAGCTTATCTTACTACGTTACTGCCACAACCCAGAAGGACAGGAACGGCTTCGGGCCGCTTGTCTTGATAAACGGCGTAACCAATGATGGCTACTTCTACCAGTTCGGATATGCTTACAACCAGCAGGTCTTTACTCCGAACGGCGGAAGCCCGAGGATACTGCCAGGCTTCAGCCTGGTGTACCAGGAATGGGATCCACTAAATAGGATAAAACGCAATTACATAATGCCGCTGCGCAATGGCAAGGTGAAGAATGAGGACATCTTGGATCTTTCGATGAGCATAGGCAAGGGCAGTATAACCATATCTTGCACCAATTCAGTTACCTATGATGTCCTGCTGCCTAAAACGAGCTTCAAGGCGCACGGCACCACCTTTATAGGCTCAAGGAACGACATATACTTGCACTCGAGCGGCACGATGGATGGGGGAGGCTGGACCGGCCTGCTGTTCGAATGGCACAGCTTCAACCCGAAGCTACAGGTACCGGAAACGGTGGATTTTGAATCCATGGACCCAAGCAAGAAGCCCGTATGGGTGTGGATAGTTAAGACAAAGTATAACACCTTAGGGGCAGGCAGCGTGGAGATGGTGAAGAAGGAGCTCACCGACTTCAACCATATGGGTAAGGCCCAATTCGGGGTCAACAAGGAACATGGGTACGTCGAGTTGTTCCTACCAGGGCATTTCACCATACTTAACAGTATTGTCGGCACGGCTAAATGAGGAACTGTACCGATTAGGCCGTCTATCTTTTCGCCAAGCCGCCGGACTTGGGTGCTGCCATGTGCGGGTAATCGACTCCTGGACCTGAATCCTCCTTCTCGGGCATGTATCTCCTAAGCATTAGGAGCATGCTCCGGTTCTCTGTGCCGCAGCGCCCTGCATTGTCACCTTTTTTCGATGCTGTATTGCTCATTACATCGCCATTCCATGTTATGCATTATGCAGAAAAATTTATATATCTTTAAGGCATAAGATATATTAGTGAGAAAATGATATTCGCAGGCATGGTTGCATCGCAGCTCAAGCTCAAGTGCCTACTTAGGTCTACTGGGAAGGTTGCCGTTGACGCCGCAGCTGCGGGCATAGTAGTGTATGCCGCATCAACAGAGGTAAAGTCACTTATAAGGAAGAACTGATTCTGGAAAGGATTACGGTTCGGATTTCACACATTAGCGTTTGCTGCGCAGCCAAGTCTCACAAGAGGTGTTTTTATCCATAAGAAATATGAAATATTGAAGGACAGGGAGATACATTTTGACAGGAGGGTGCTTAGAAGGATAGTCGCGCTTAGTACCTTTAAGGACGACAACGGAAAAAGCATAGTCATTAAGGGGGAGGTAGGCGGCTTTGTTGAACATGGAGGCAACCTGAGCCAAATCGGTAATTCATGGATATCCGGCAACGCAAAGGTTTACGGCAACGCAAAGGTGTATGATGACGCCTTTGTGGGCGGCGCAGCGGTAGTTTTCGGCAACGCAAGGGTGCACGGCAACGCAGTGGTGATAGGAGACTCAAG
The DNA here is from genome assembly GCA_050749665.1 of Candidatus Micrarchaeaceae archaeon. Taxonomy (GTDB): domain Archaea; phylum Micrarchaeota; class Micrarchaeia; order Micrarchaeales; family Micrarchaeaceae; genus UBA12276. The sequence continues at coordinate 176,284 of JBOGRY010000018.1, read as the reverse complement.
AATACGCGACAACTCGAATATATACGGGAAAGCAGTGGTCAAGGGCAACGCCACCATGATCGGCACCACCATAAAGCACGCAAACGAGACCATAGACGGGAACGTCATAATATACAATGGCGAAATCGTATCTGGCGAGGTGGAGCACAACCATGGCACGCACTCGCTGCTGAGGAAGGAGCATCCTGAGAAGATAAAGAATAAGAGTTAGGCATTCCTGCTGCGGATTATGTGAAGCAGCCTGTCCACTTGCGAGTCCTCTGTCTTCTTGGCCATGCCCATGAGCCGGCGCATGTTCTGCCTCACACCCAACACGCCCCATATCTTCTCTTGCTCTATGTACCATAATTCGTTGACAAACGTGCGCGCCTTGTCCTCACTTATCGCCGACATCTTGAAGTTGGACGTCGTTGACAGCACAAGGTATACATTGTACATTTCCCTTACCGTCATCATCTTCTTAAGGTAGTTCATGTTGAGTATGTTGCTCCCATGGGGCTCTATGATTACGGTCTTGCCGTCCACGACGTGGTAGGGCATCATGAAATCAGGCAGGTATGAATATATGCCGCCAAGCGGCTGCGCCAGCCTGCCTACCGGCAGCTTAAGCGGCTCGTAGAGCATATCATGGCCGGCCTCGAGGAAAGCCCTCTTGAATATAACCTCGTAGTTGCTCTTCACCTTGGTATTTTGGTTTAGCCTCTTGCTCTCGGTTATGTACTGCGCGGGAACGTTTGATGCATTGGTATCTTCCATTCTTAGCATGTCCATTCTCTTTGACATCTCGGTACCCATGCTGCGCCTTAGCCTAATGATGCTCTCATTGTCGTTTAGATAGCGGTTGTTGTATTTATGCATCATTACCCCCATTTGCAAAAATCTGCATTTTCATATATGTGGGTATAATATAGATACCTGCCGGCCGCGGCCCGTCAGACGTTTCTTAGCATGTTCCTGTCCCTAAGCCGCCCTATGTCCAGCATGCTGTATCTCCACACTATGTCGCCGCGCTCGTCCGTCTGCACCACCCACGGCCTAACTATTACGACATCGCCTTCCTTTATCCAAAATGCCCTTCTCAATCTTCCAGGTATGGTACACAGGCGCTCCTTGTCGTCGCTGCACTTAACGAAGAATTTGGTAGCGCCAGCTATTCTTGATACCTTGCCTATTACCTCGCCTGCTTTGGGCGTCTTCAGCTCGCTCTCTACCGCCGTGCCCCTTCTTTGATCGAAATTACCTCCTCGTCTCCTTATTTGAACACCTAGTAGTTCTTGACCCAGTACCTTGCGCCGCATGCCTCGCATATGAGGTTCATTCCTTTCTCCGCCTGCTCAAGGTGCGTGTCAGGCTTCTTGCACTCCTTGCATACCACATACATCTCGAAGTATTTTCTTATCCTTCGCTGTATTTCATCTGCCGAGAACCTGCCGTTGATTATCAGGCGCTGCTCCTCGACGTTCACAGGCACGGAGAACTCCTTGCCTATGTATCTTGCGATGTCCGAGGGATTCCTCCTTGCCTTGTCGGCTATTATTGATATGTTCCTTATGAGGGTCTTGCTTCCCTCGTTTAGGATATCGGCTTCTGGTATTACGAAGTCCGACCTTTCGGTAGACAGGTTGGGCAGCTTTGAGAACGCCCTGTCAAGAAGTTTCTCGTATTCCTCTTCGCTCAATATCACACCTGTATACTGCAAGTTAACATATAGGATTAGCCAGTTAAGGCTTATAATGCATGCTGAATCGGGATGGGCTACTCTATGTCCTTCATCATGCTTTCGTACTGCTTCTTGGTTATCTCGCCGTTTGCGTACCTTCTCTTGAGTACGATCCTTGACTCATCAAGCATGTTGAAGCCGTGCCTTGACCAGTGTACTCCCCTGCACGAGCAGAAGAACCCGAACACCCAGCCTATGAATACGATAAGGAATATCACTCCCATGAAGGACAGTATGCTTGTGCTGAAGTACTGGTTTGAGGAGAACACAAGCGATGCGGCGAATGCAATGACTATAAGCACGAACATTATCGCAAGCAATGCCCTTACAGCTCCTGAGCTGTGCCATTTGCAGCAGCCGCACGGGCACGTCTCAGCGCTCTTTGAGTCATGAATATTCTTTTTCCTTCTCTTTGGCATTGCACCACTTAATTATAGCGAAATGAACGTTTTTAACCCTATCTGACGCATCCGCATGACGTAACGTAAGTTTATTTATCCCGATAATGCAGCAAATTAAACTATTAAATATATGCTAAACGTAATCATCATTGGCAGATAAGGCGGGAAGCTAAGGGTTTCCCATCCGCAAATCCCTTTTCGGCGGGCCAATGCTGGCAGAGTGTTGTGGGAATTATGCAGGCCTGCACTTAGGCTGTGAGGTTTTGCCTTAGGTGGTAGCTTGGTATGCGAACCAGGCCAGGCCGGAAGGAGCAACCTTAAGCATATTTTGGCTATGCTCTTAAGATACAGGGCCGAGCTGAGGTGCAGCAAACTTGCATCGTTTCCGCAATGCAAAGCCAGCTTTCTGCCACTTGTGCGATTAAATGGACTGCTATAGTGGGAAAGAGGAGCGTTTCGGATTTTTTACGTCGTTATTTTATACTATAGGCACAAGATTGCCTGACATAAGAAGATTCTACTCCTTCGTCATAAAAGATATAGGGGCATATAAGACCGATAGCATGCTTGATGTAGGCACAGGCCCTGGCGACGTACCCATAGCGCTTGCAAAACTAGGCGGTATAAGCAGAATATGCGCAGTAGACCCTTCATACGACATGGTAAGGATTGCAAGGATGAGGTCTAAGGGCCTAGGCATAGAAGTGGCCCAGGGGTCGAGCAGACATGTACCATTTAAGGGGAGGTTCGGCATTATAATATCGACATTGTCATTCCACCATTGGGCTGAGAAACGCAATGCGCTAAGGTATCTTTCGACGTATCTGAGCCAAAACGGCGAGATAAGGATATATGAGTTCGATAGGAATTCAATTAAGGGTGCGCGGCGCCGCATCGCATCAGACCACTCCGTAACTGAGGTGGAGCTTAAGGAAGCCGCAAAAGCATCAGGGCTCAGGCTTAAGGGCGTTCTCATGAAGGACGGTTTCATAAGGGCATCGTTAACCAGGAAGCGCTAGCCCACATCGTATTATTGCTTGGCTTTACCCTGTTCATTATCCACAGGCGCGCCGCTGTCAGGGAGATATTTGTCCTCTATTGCCATGCCAACGCTTTCCATGCGCTTCATGGATTCTGTTTCGGTGTATATGTTGTTACAGTTAAGGCTTACCGTAAAATTTACGTGGGGATACGTGTAGTTAGTGCGTTCCTCCACGTCGACTTTCGCGCCAGGTATTTCCACGCTCAACATATCCTCTGCGAACTTTTTCATGCAGGATATCTTCTCTGCGTCAACCGGCGGCAGCCTTACGGTGTATTTGATGTTTGAATGCCCTTTAGAGTTGCATTCAAGGCTTACTCTGCCTACACGTAGGTACTTCAACGTGGATGAGTTCCACTCATAATCCTTAGTGCCCATAACAATCCCCCACTCATGTATATTTCCTTTGAACGTATAAAAACATTGTGGATTATTATAGCATATTGATGCGTTTACGTAAATGTATTTATAGTTAACATGAGTAATTACTGCTGTAAGGTGACCATATGAGCGTAATTGATGTTGCAGAATCGAATTTCGAGGCGGAGGTATTGAATTCAAAGATACCGGTAATAATCGACGTCTGGGCCCCGTGGTGCGGCCCTTGCAGGATGTTCACGCCGGTAATAGAGGATGTAGCCAAGGAATACGAAGGCAAGATAAAGTTCGTAAAGATAAACGCTGACGAGAACGAGAGCGTTGTCACCAAGTTCAATATCAGCAGCATACCGACGGCGCTTCTTATAGAGAACGGGCAGCTCAAGGCCATGAACGTCGGGGCGGTGCCGAAGGAGATGTTCAAGAAGTGGATATCCAAGAATATGTGACCTATTCTTTTATCCTTTATTACGTAAATGATACTGATAAATGACTGATGTTATGGCAGATATACCTTTTCCTAGGGGCGTAAGGGACCTTCTCCCTAACGAGGCGCTGTTCAGGAACGAGCTGATAGAAAGGATAGAGAGTGTTTTCAGGCTGTTCGGCTATGCCTCAATAGACACGCCGTCATTCGAGTCGCTGCAGGTGCTCAGGGCCAAGAACGCGATAGGCTCTGATGTCAAGCTCATATACGAGCTCAAGGATGAGCAGCTCGGGCTCAGGTACGACAACACGGTTTCGCTCGCAAGGTACATGGCGATGCATCAGGAGCTCCCGATGCCCTTCAAGAGGTACTATACAGGGAAGATATGGCGCAGGGAGGAGCCGCAGAGGCTAAGGTACAGGGAGGTCACGCAGGCAGACGCAGACATAGTCGGGGGCGACAAGCCCAAGGCGGATGCGGACGTCATCGCCGTTGCCGCAACAATACTCGACAACATAGGCCTCGATTACAAGATATGCATAAATGACAGGGGCATAATGGACAAAGTGCTTGCAAAGTTCGGCGTTGCGGAAAATCTTTTCATGGACGTGATGCGGACCATTGACAAGATTGACAGGTCAAGCGAGGCCGAGGTGTCAAAGGCGCTAATGGACCTGAACCTTGAAAGCTCAGTGGTAGACCAGATAATGGCGTTCACCGCAGTAGGCGGCACCAACGACGAGAAGCTTTCCTATATAGACAATCTCCTTGGGGACGGCAATGCGACAAAGTACATAAGGGAGACGCTGGACCTTCTCGGATGCTACAGCATAAGGGGCGAGATAAGGATAGACTTCTGCATAGTAAGAGGATTGGATTATTATACTGGCATCGTATTCGAGTGCAAGAGCAAGGGGGAGACATCCGCATCTATAGGCGGAGGCGGCAGGTACGACGACCTCATAGGGGTTTTCAGCAGCAAGAAGCTCCCTGCAGTCGGCGTATCCCTTGGCATAGACAGGATACTTGAGATACTAGACTTTTCATCTTCGATAGAGTACACATACGCCAACGTGTTCGTCGCAAACGTCAACGACGGCAACTATAGGTACGCGCTGAAGGTTGCGAATTCGTTAAGGGCGAACGGCATACCGACCGAGATGAACATGGCGCTGAGGAACCTGTCAAACCAGTTCTCGTATGCGAGCGCGATAAGGACCAAGTACGCTATAATAATAGGGGACGAGGAGGAACGCCTGGGCAAGCTGAAGCTAAGGAACCTTGTAACAGGCAAGGAGGAGATTGTTTACACCGATGAAGCGATGAAGATCATAAAGGGGAAATAGATGCCTAAATCAGACGTTGACAAGGTAACGGAAGAGAAGATAGCAAAGGGTGGCTTGCTCGTAAAATTCTATTTTGACATGCAAAGCGAGGACAAGGAGAAGCTGCAGCCCATTCTTGTGGACCTCATAAACGAGCGGCTCATGAAGGAGAAGGGGGTAGTATACTGCTTCGGATCTGTCGAGGAGCCGCTTGAGAAGGGCGGGATATGGATAACAAGCGCCATTGTCACTGTGCTTTTCGACAGCTTTGTGCCGCTCATCGGCATATCGTTTAGGTATGCTCCGGCAGGCATAGAGATACTTAAGCCCATGAACGAGATATCGTTCAAGATGTTCGAGCTGCAGGCAATGCTCATGGACCTCTCGCAGATATCGCTCGACTACTCGAAATACATATTGGAGAAAGTACTCAAGCCAGAGGATCTGGAAAAAATAAGGGGCCAACTCGAGAACAGGGCTGAGACAGGCAAGAAGATCCTCGAGAAGAAGGATGCAGCGGATTGAGGCCACGCGAAACGAGAAGCCCGCTCATTCCTTGTACCATACAGTGCCGTATTCCATGTCTTCCAGCGTTATGCCGTGCTTCGCCTTCAGTTCGGATCTTATTTCGTCCGCTTCCTTGAAGCGCTTTTCCTTCCTTAGCGATTCCCTTGCGTTTATTAGCTTGTGGACATCGTCGCTGAGCTTTTCCTTGTAGGTGTCCTTTTCCAGTATGCCAAGGGTATTCGCCAGCGAGAGCAGCTTTGCCATAGCCGATTCCATTGCGGCTCTGCCTATTTCCGTATGCGATTCCGTGAAGCCGCGCAGCGCCCTTATCGCTATGATTAGCTTTGTTGTTGCTAGTGGGGTGTTGAAGTCGTCGCTCATCGCAGTGGTGAAATCGGTTTCAAGGCCTGATGCGATGTCGTTTATTATGCCATCATGCTGTGCCTTCTCAACTACCTTCATGTTGTAGAAGAGGCTGAGCGACGAATACATGTACCGTAGGTTGTTTCTTGCGACGTCCATGGACTTGCCTTCGTAGTTCACCTCCTTGCGGTAGTGCGTTGCCAGTATCATGAGGCGCAGCGCCTCTGGCTCGTACTTCTCGAGCGCCTCCCTTATTGTTATGAAGTTCTTCAGGCTCTTGCTCATCTTGGTGCCCTTTATGTTCAATACCCCTGAATGCAGCCAGTACTTGACAAAAGGATGCACGTCGTATGCGGCCTCTGCCTGCGCTATCTCGTTTGAATGATGGGGGAACAGCAGCTCAAGAGCGCCGCCGTGCAAATCGTATCTTGGGCCGAACAGCGTGGCTGTGGTTGCAGTGTCCTCTATGTGCCAGCCTGGCCTTCCCTTCATATCTGCTGCATTGCCGTTTATGTCCAATTTGATCGTCCAACTGGGCTCCCCCTCCTTTGGCGCCTTCCAGAGCGCGAAGTCATATACATTTTTCTTGCCTGCGCGCGGCTCTATCCTGTGCTTCTCCAGCTCATCCACTTTCATGCCGGATATTTCGGTGTAGCGGCTGAACTTCGATATGTCATAATATATATCATCCTCAAGCCTGTATGCGTAGCCCTTGTCAAGAAGTGTCTGTATCTGCTCTCTCATCGCGTCTATGTAGTCGTGCGACCTCGCATATACAGTAATGGTCTTCTTCACCCCTATGCGTTCCATGTCCTCCATGAACCTGCTCTCGTAATGCCTTGCCAGTTCTATGGGCGGGATGCCGCGCTCCTTTGCCCTTGCTATTATCTTGTCGTCAATGTCGGTTATGTTCTGCACGTATTCAAGGTTGTAGCCCATGTGCCTAAGCCACCTTGCCACTACATCGAAGCTTATGTACGTCTTTGCATGGCCCAGGTGCGCGTCGTCGTATACCGTCTGCCCGCACACGAACATGTGCACATCGTTGCCTTTAAGCGGTACGAATTCCTCCTTGGCCCTTGTTAGCGTGTTGTAGACTTGCAATGGAACCTCCCGTTGCCGATTGATATATCAATTTGATGTTGTTATGTTCGTGGCTATGCCCATCTGCTGCTCTGGTCTGTTCGACAGCGCGAAATCGCCTACGGCAATGTAATCTCCGCCCTGCTCTGTTATTGCGACTGTCTTTACCTCTGCCACGTCGTTTATGTACTGCGCCATCGGTATTGTAACGTTAACGAATGATGATGTTGCATTGGGGTTGACAGTAAGGTTGTATGTGTTGTAGTGCGCCATTATTACCGGGGTGAAATTCACGTATTCTATTGTGCCGTTTATGAGCTGCGGGCTGCCTTTTAGTATCTCGACATACAGGTTCTGGTCCTGGGGGCTTATTATCTTGAAGTTGAGGAACGGCTTTGAAGGCACGACAACGAACGGCGATGAGGTGATGTTGCCGGGGGCTACGCTTATTCCGCAGTTGTATGTCGTCGCAAAGTACCCTCCAATGTAATTGGACCACGGCTCGCCCTCATAGCAGAAATCAGGCTTAGATTCCGAGTACGATATGTTGAGCGGAGCCGTGCCGAAGCCCTTTCCGGTAAGGTTCCATCCTGTGTACTCGCCGTTGCTGAAGTTGCCGTTGTATATGTAGCTGTACACTACGCTCCTAGGGGGGTTTGCCGTTGTGTTTATTGCAACCATCGAGTTGCCGCACGAACCGCCGCCGGTTCCTGTAATGTATGTTATTTCGTACGTTCCTTGGGGCAATGTGAAGTTCTCGTAGAACGTTGTGCAGTTGTACGTGGAGTTCTGCGTGACATAGGTATTGCCTCCTGTACCCTCTATCGACACATGCTCGTAGCCGCTGTCCCCTGCTGCAACCCACAGCCCGTATATGATGCCGCCCGGAGAGCTGCATTTAGCGGTATAGGTAGTATTGAATTTCTGTCCCACTATGCCGAAAGACGAGCATGGAGATATCGTATTGGAATAGTTGACCATGACCGAGTTTATCGTTGTGCTGCCGGCCGCAACTGTTGTAGATACGGTTATCGGGATAGTGGTTGATTTTGCGTTGAGGAACTTGAAGCCCGTTAATACATATGCTAGTATTATGATTATGATTATCACTGCAACGTAGGCTATGATCGCTTTGTTCATAAATGGCACCACGTATGTATTTATTGATAGAGTTAAATATCTTTATGTTATTAATCTATTAGTTAGCCTTTATCCTGACGGCTGAAAAATAAGAATACTATTCGGTGCTTTATCTGGGGAGCATACCTAGGAAATGGAAGAAAAAGGGCAGAATGCGCTGGAAATGGCTCAAGAAGCGCAGGAAGCGGCTGCGAAGGGCGCAGAGGCACCGAGTGGGCGATCTGTAGCCTCATAGATGCCAGTTTCACTGGAACTTAAGCACTACACAGTCTCCGAGCAACGGGTAGTGTATCCTGTCGACGACAATCGCACCCAGCTCGTCTATGTCGTGCTCGTACCCGTTCCAATAGCTCTCAACCATTAGCACTACGTGCCTCTTCATCACGTAACGCTTGTATTCCTTAAGGAACCTTTCGATTACCTCGCGGCCGCCTCTTCCCCCATCGGTAGCCGGGTTTACCCTTGCGGTGCTAAGCGGGCCAGACCTAAGGTATGGCGGATCGAATGATATTGTGTTGAACTTTTCCCTTATCCTCGAGAACAGGTCCGAAACGACGAATGTCCCATGCGCTTTGTTGAGCATTGCGTTCTCCCTTGCGCATTCAACAGCATTCGGGTTGATGTCTGCAAACGTGACATGGCATCCCTTAAGGGCGCCTATTATGCCTTGTATGCCCGTGCCGCTGCCCATGTCCAGCATCTTCCCGAATGCATACCTTTCGACGCACCTCCCGAGTATGCGCGCGTCGCCCAGCGGCCTGTATACCGTCTTGTGAACGTGCAGATCATGTCTTAGTTTGTCGTATAGCATGGAACTATCTATTTCGCGATCTTCTCAAGGAACGGATACGTCTCATAAAGGCGCTCCTGCTCGAGCTGCTGGTAGAGCATGAAGATTATTCCAACGGTAAGGAGTATTCCCATTCCTGTGCCCACAGCGCCTGTAAGCGTTGCAAGCGCGGCAAGCAGGCCTACGAATATGCTTCCGAGGACCGTAAGCGTAGGTATGTACTTGTTCAGCACGTTCTCCACTATTCGCGGATCCCTCCTAAATCCGGGTATCTGCCAGCCCGTTTCGCCGAGCTGCTCGGCAAGCGCCTTGGGGTTCTGGCCCGTAAGCTCCACCCAGAACTTCCCGAACACTATGCACAGGATCACAAGCACGACGGTATATACTATTACGTGTATCCATTCCGGTACCATCACTACTCCGCCCCATGGCAGGAATAGCGAGGTTGTATGGCTTATCAGATACGTGAAGTACTGCGAGTAGCCGCCAAGACCGCCGTAGTTTGCCGAATAAGGAAGAGGGAACGTAGGCGATATGAGATAAGTTATGCCTCCGGTGAGCTGGAGGGATGTTGCGCCGTTAGTTGATGCCACAGGCTGGTAGTAGGCTATGAATCGTGTAAGGTTGGCAAGGTTGCCCTTGACCCCTGCAAGGAATCTAAACCACACAGTCATGCTCAGCTCGAGCGACGATGCAAGTATCACCGGCAGTACGCTGACATATAGGAACGGTATGGGGAGTCGCCCCCCTACCCCTCTGAACTGCTCAAATGTAAGCGGCAGCTCTACTTTCATCTCGTATGCGTATATGCTCGCAAGGAATACTATCACAGCGAAGAACAGCGGCCCGAACGCCAGTATTGCGTTGGATAATGCCGCTGCGCCGCCTGCCTGCAGAGCGGATATGGCCTCAGGCAACAGTATGCTAAGGGTTCCTGCGACTATGGCATATGACACTCCTGCTGCTATGAACATGTTTATTCCTGAAGTGATGCCGTACTTTGTCATCGTCTCGTCTAAGTATATTATCACCACTGCGCCGATTGCAAGCTGCGCTATCACAATCGGTATTAAAGCAGGGGAAGAGGCCGGCACGTAGCCGGTATACACGAATATGAACGATTCTACGATTGCTATCCCTATAGCTGCGACCTTCTGCAGGGTCTGCAGCCTTGCCTTGTTTGTAGGGTCGTTCTGATCTATGTCCATCAGGCCCGAGCCCGTAACAAGCTGCAGTATTATGCTTGACAGCACTATCGGGCCTATCCCCACTGTTATAAGGCTGCCTATCTTTGCCGCGAATATTATGCTTATGAGCTGCAGGAACGGCTGGTTGACAGCTGTCTGGTTCACCCCTATGGCGTATATGTTGTAGAGCATGAAGTATACTACTATTATGCCGGCCGTCCAGTACATCTTTTCCCTTAATGAGAGGGGCTTCGACGGAGACGTAATGCTGGGTATGAAACGTTCTATCTTGTCTATAAACTCAAGAGCCAAATTCAGCACCAATCATTTGCTTGATTCAGTGACGTACACCATGTAAGAGTTTCCTTTCCTTGACACCTTTGGTTCAACAGGTGATCTGTTCTTCATAGAATGCCTAAGCAGCCCGCTCAGAAAGGCGATAGATATATCAACGAACTCCTTTTTAGCCTTTAGCCTGTCGAATCTTATTGATATCTTTGCAGGCTTTGCGGATTCCACCTTGAGAATTCCAAGTCCAAGCAGCGAGTACAGCCTTTCAAGGGACCTGCCGCTGCTGCCGTTAAGGCTCGTGAGCTTGAGCGCTGGCGCTACCTGCGTGCCGAGATGGTAGGCTATCTTTTGCATGTGGGCTATGTAATCGTAATTCAGGAATACAGAAGAGGACAGAGCGTAATATTCGTCTGCGAACCTGTTTTGCTGCAGGGCTCCCTTATCGCCAGAGGATATGCGATCCTTTATCGAGTATGTGAACCTCTCGAGCGTATCATTGCCGCTGGGCTCGAGATACAGCGGCAGCTTATCCGTTGTTACGAAGTGGCAGAAGCTGGAGCCGTTGTTGCTGCATTTTATCTCCTCTACTTTTACGTGCTGCTGCTTTCCTGCAGTAAGGAAGCCGCTTATTATCCCCGATTCGAACACGTGGGTGTTTATGCCTAGTGCTGTCCTGTCGCGGTTGTGGAACTTTATGTCTATCATGTCGGGATATATGTTGTACGTTATGCCGTTGAATCCCGCACGCTCAAGGAACCTTACAAGGTCGGCCACGCCTTCCTCGTACCACGTGTACCTCTTCTCGCTGAGAAGCGTCCTGTATAGTTCCCTTCCGACAGATATGCCGTTCTTGTAGTAAAGGTTGCGCAACCCCGGTGTCAGCGTGGACAATACCGAATTGAACAGTATGGCGTATTCCGTTGAGTAACTGCCGCTCTTATTTGACAGCACGCCCCTTATCAGCACGTCGTCAAGGCCGCGCTGCGGCTCGTCATAATGCAAAGCCAGCGTCTTTGCCGGCCTTTCCTTGCGCGGCGTCGATCTTCTGGCTTTTGGAGCAGTTTTCCTTCGCACAGCCTTCATTGCCTTCTTCCTAGCCATTGGTACCATCATTTTTTCCTTGTTTTCTTTATGTTGCAGCTTGGATTGGTGAACTTCTCAAGATAGTATGCGGTTATTAAAAGATTTATTACTATCATTGCGGCAAATATGTACGGTGCGTTCTCCGAGGCTATGATGCTTATGGATGCCGCCTCGCCGGTGCCTGCAGAAAAAGCAATCACATTGAAGAGTATGGCTGCCTGGCAGCCGCATCCCGCGAATATGCCTCCACCGATGGTTGTCAGTACGCTTGCCGATGTTGCGGACACTTTAGCCTCGTTCCTTCTCGTATTGGCGGCTGAGTATATCGCTATGGTAAGGGTTATGGATGATGTTGCAATAAGCGCGTATACAAGATACAATGGTACCGATGTAATTGGCACGCCTTCCTGCTGCAACTTCAGCAGGTAGCTCACCGCAAAGTAGTACACTATTGCAATGGCGATGTTGAGTGCCACATACTTTGGTTTGTATATCCGCTTAAGCTCGCCGTAAGCGTTCATGATAGTCCCATTTTGCTGTCTATGGTCCTTATTGCCGGGAGGGAGCAAATAGCGGCAGAGTAGTTTATCGATGGGCATGTCTCGGCTATGTACACGTCTGCCGCGGCGTATTCCTCATATGCGAACGTGCTGTTGAACCCTTGCAATAGGCTGTATACCTGGTCGTGCGACATGAATGTTAGGGGGATGTTGTTCGATATTTCTGTCTGTGAAGTGCCGTTGCCGAACACCACCGCATCTGCACCTCTGTTCAGCGACATGCCCCAGAAGGTGAACGGCGTTCCCTGGAACATGTTTGTCATGTTCATGAACGACATGGCAGCTGCGTAGCTGGAATTAGTGGCGTTTGCCGTAAAGAACTGTATAGGATAGGTTGAGGTCGGAAACTCGAATCCGGCCGTTATAGGGGAATCGTATTCAACACTGAAGAAATTTATGTAATTGCTGCTGTAGCTGTTGCCATATCCGGCCTTCGCCTTTGTGGTTATGTTCTGCTGCGACCAGTACAGCGTTGGCACGTCCCCGTCGCCTATGGAGCTGTATCCCGTATAAAGATTCGCAAATGAGCCGAAACGCGAGAGCGCAAGGCCCATGGCCCACCTGTTCTCGCCGCAGTATATGCATGATATGGCGCCTATGTAAACAACGCTGGGCTTTCCATTTATTACAAGGGAGTTGTACTGCAAGGGCTTTGCAAGCGATACCTCGAAAAGCGGCCCGAAGTAGGTCCCGTTCTGGTACTGCTCGCCAGGTATGGACAGGTTTAGCATCATCTCTCCTGCAGTTTCGAAATAGCTGTTTGGAGCATCGTTTATCACAGAAAGCTGCTGGCTGCTCAACGGTGTGTTTATCCCTGTCAATCTGTTGCCGTAGGGCTGGCCCTGTACTGAAAGCTGTATGTATGGATACATGATGTAAAGCGCGAGCGCCACTATTACAACAACAAGAAGCGCTATTACGATCTCAAGCCTTCTCACTACCTGCTTCGTTCTTGCCATCGGCACCACAGTATATAATCATATCGGAATTTGGCTATTTAATCTTTGCTGTCAAATAGATAACAGGAACCCAAGGGGTACGTTATTTGAGGACTTCGCAGGTAGTAAAGGATAAGCTGATGCAGTACAAGCAGAAAACCGAAAGCGCAGACGCACACTGCCATTTGGACCTAATAAGCGACAGCAAAACCATAAAGGACGCGATAATGGACGGCGTGCATACCATAGTGACAAATGGGGTCGATACGAAATCAAACATGCGAAGCCTGGAACTCGTTGACAACAGGAACATATTTGCAATGCTGGGAGTGGACCCAGAGCATGCCGGCATGAGCGATGAGGAGCTCGAGTTCAACATAAATACGATAAGGCAGAATTGCGGCAAGATAGTCGGAATAGGCGAGATAGGCTTGGACTACGGAATCGTCAAGGACACGGTCCTTGTGGAAAGGCAGAAACATGTTTTCGAGAAATTCATTGAGCTGGCAGAGGAGCTGAGGCTTCCGGTCAGCATACATTCCAGGGACGCACTGGACGATGTGATCCATATCATTGAAAAAAGCGGCCTGGACAGCGTGCACATCCACTTCTTCGAAGGTAACGTGCAGCAGGCAAAGGAGGTGGAAAGGCTCGGCTACATGATATCCATACCGCCGCTGCATTCCGGGAAAAGAAGCAAGGTTATAAAGGAAATAGCCATAGATAATATAATGGCTGAAAGCGATGCGCCTGTTGTGGGGGCCTCGCCAAAGGACATAGACATATCGATAGGCATGGTTGCAGAGATAAAGAAGCTCGAGTTCGCGAAGGCTGCGGACCTTCTCAACCGCAACTCGAAGAGGTTCTTTAGGATACATACAAAGGCAATGCCTATGCGTTCCTAAAGCATGTGGGCCTGTAGCTCAGCTTGGATAGAGCGGCACCCTTCTAAGCTCCTTGGTAATAGTTTTATCAGGAAGGGATGAAAGGTGAAGGTCGTGGGTTCAAATCCCATCAGGCCCGCAGACATTTGTCGTAGGAAAAATCGGGTTCGGATCCAGAGATAGGAAAGTCCCCAAACCAGGGGTTGGATCTTCAGGACTTTCTGCAAAAAGTCGAGCATGTTCAGCAATAGCGTTTCAAAGCGTCGATTGGAAGAAGTGCGTGCCATATTACTATTATAGCCACAAATGCCAGCGCAGTAGTCTTGCCCGCCATGAATAGGCTTGTAATAAGCTAATTTAGATTATGCATTTGCTTCGCAATTTTGCATGGCTCAGCTTATGATATCGGGCTTGCCTGCGGATGCGGCCCCTCCCCTCTTGCTCTGCTTTTCAACCCTTGCATTTGCGAACTGCAGCTCGAGGTCCTCCTCATCTTGGCTCTCCATCCACGCCTTTATGTACGTCGCCATGTTCTTGAAGGGCTTGGAGAACCTGTCGGTCAGCATGTACGCGTTGTTCTCGTGCTTGAGCATGCCGATCTCGACGCCGTAGTCCAAGTACCTCTTTGCCGTAGCTATCGGTATGTGCTTCGGCACGTTCTTAAGCCTCAGCTCCTTTGCTCTCTTCACGGTGTGTATCAGCGTGGCGAACCTGTACGCCTCGGTCTCGTTGTCGAAGAATATCTTTGCAACGTCCTTTACTTTCACGGACTTGAGCTTTTCTTTCAGCGGAGCATCCTCGAATTCCCAGTACTTTATGGCCATGGTCGCGACACCTTGTACGACCTATATGCTCACTTGCGTTTTATAAATGTTATTGTGTCACCGCTTTTTAGGACATGCTCAGATCCTGCCCTTTGCCTTTTGAATTTTGCGCTAGGTCCGGTTATGTACGCGCATTTGAGGTTGTCGAGTATTTCGGTATGCACTTTCGCCGCCGCTTCGCCTACAGTGGACGATTCCTTTAGTATCAGCGGCTTGCCACTATCCTCGTCCTTCGGCTTGAGGTATATGGTCATAAGGCCTAGATTGCTGTATATGGCCTCCTTGAGCATGTCTATGTTCGTACAATCGGTAGCGCTTACGGGTATGACCGATATGGAGTACTTTTCCGCTATTTGCTTTGCTATTGCCTTGTAGTCTTCATTTGTGTCTATCTTGTTGAGTGCTACTATGGCTCTCATGTAATGGTACCTGCCTGATACTATTCCTATAAGGTCGTTTATGCCGATGTTCTCCTCTATTTTTACCCTTGCGTTAGCAATTCCGAATCCGGAGAATACGGTCTTGAGCTCGCTGTCGTTGAGCTTCGACCTGTTGGTCTCTATTATTAGGCCTATGTTGCTTGGCGATTCCTTCACCTGCATCTTTGGCCTTGGTTTGTTTATCATGACGTTTAGGGCCTTGAGCTCATCGAGCAGTATCCCAAGGTGGTCAGTCCTGTCTATGTCTATAACGAACACTATAAGGTCGGCGACCTTCATTGCTGCTATCACTGACCTGCCGCCCCCTGCACCGAGGTGGGCGTTCTCTATTATGCCGGGCATGTCGAATATCTGTATGTGCGCGTCCTTGTACAACATCGTCCCAGGGACAACAGTCGTTGTAGTGAACTCGTATATTGCAATCTTGGAGCGCACGTTTGTCAGGACATTTATCAGCGATGACTTCCCGGTGCTCGGGAATCCCATGAGCGAAACTGTCGCATCGCCCATCTTCTTTACGAAGAAGCCTTTTCCCTTTATGCCCTTGCCGGCTTCTATTATTCCTTTCTTGACCTCGGAAATCTTCTTCCTCAGGATGCCGAGGTGCTTGTTCGTTGCTTTGTTGTACTTCGTTTTCGAGTACTCCGACGTGAGCCTGTCCAGCTCGTCTTCAAGTTGCTGTTTGTCTGCCATGAAACCAGTTTGTCTGCTGCTCAATATTTCGCATCCAAATTATAATTTATGTTTGGTTTGGCGCACAAATATTATTAGGCTATTTTACGGAGGTTTTTAACCGCATTTGCAATTACTTACCTACATATGATTTTATGTTCGTAAATATACGTATACTTCATAATCTGATTTGACTACTCAAGTTTAAATATCTTGTTAGTGTTGTGTAATCGCTGAAAAAGCAAACAGTGAATTGAAATGGCAAAGAAAAAATCGAAAGCAACAAAGGCGAAAAAGCGAAAAAGATAAAAGCCAGTTTGGAGCGGCTGTTGCCGTTCCGCTTTTTATGTTCGTTGTGTTTTTTATAGGTTCATGAACCTTTTCCTGAAACTCCTGTCGTTCTTCATGTTGTCGAACACTTTCTTCATCTTGTTGAACTCTGAGAGGAGGTTGTGTATTTCCTTATCGGACGTTCCGCTGCCCCTTGCGATCCTTGCTACCCTGCTTTTGTCGTGAAGCAGACGCTCGTTCCTCCTTTCCTCTTTCGTCATGGATGATATTATCGTCTTGTACTTGTTGAGCTTCTCGCTGCCCTGGTCCAGCGTCTCTTTGGGCACGTCGGATGCGCCCATCATTGCGAATATGTTCTTCAACGGACCCATGCTGCCCATAGCCTTGAGCTGCGAGTAGAAGGTATCGAAGTTCAGCTCTTCCACCTCGATCTCCTCGGGCTTGAGGTTCGCATCTTTTACCGCGCTTTGCACATGCTCTATGAGCGACCCTATGTCAGGTATGCCGAGAAGTCCGCCTATGAACTTATTGGAATCGAACGGCTCTATGTTTCCCAGTTTTTCCCCAGTCCCTATGAACATGACGCGCGCGTTTGCCGCGCTTGATGCACTCAATGCCCCGCCGCCCTTGCCCGAGCCGTCCATCTTTGTAAGCGCTATTCCGGATATCTTGACAGTTTTGTCGAATTCCCTCGCCTGCTTGCCCGCTACCTGGCCGACGTCTGCGCTCACCACAAGTATCTTCTCGTCGGGCTTGAACGCCTCTGTGACATCCTTCAATTCCCGTATGAGATGCTCGTCAAGCGAACTCCTGCCGCTTGTGTCGCATATTACTACATGCTTGTCCTTGAAACGCTCAAGCCCCTGCTTTGCGATGGCAGCTGCGTTTTTCCCCTCCGCGATCCCGAAGAATGCGATATTGGCCTGCTTTGCAAGGGTCTCCAATTGCGTGTATGCGGCAGGCCTTGTGACGTCGCAGCATATGAGCGCGGCACTCAAGCCCCTGTCTTGGTAGAACTTGGCGAGCTTTGCTGCAGTGGTTGTCTTGCCCGAGCCGTAAAGCCCAAGCAGAAGAATACGCCGTTTCTCGAACCCGGGGACATATGTAGGCCCAACTAACCCTACAAGCTCCTCGTAAACTATGTTTGTTATGTAGTCCTTCTGCGAGAGCCCCGCGGGAGGCTTGCTCTTCAGCGACTTTTCCTCTATGTCATTGGTGAACTTCAATACAAGCTTTACCTCGACGTCTGCGCTGAGCAGTGTCTTTTGGAGCTCCTTGTTGAACTCCTTTATGGTTCTTGCGTCTATTATGGTGGCCCTCGTAAGCTTTGCTATAGCCTGCCTAAGGCCTTCTCCCAAGTCTACCATTGTATCTTTATAATATTGGTGTGCCATCTATATAATTGTTTACGGTGCTTGATTGAAGCTTGTAATGGCTACCGCTAACCTTACATTGAGAGGAGGCGCGGAGAGGGTTGTTCTTAAGATTGCACAGCATTACGGCGCAAAGCTGTATACCGCTGAATACGATGGCAAGGGCACGTTCGATGGCTTCAAGGACATAGATGTCGATGTCATAGGCAGGCAGGGCACCCTTGCAAAGCTTCCTTACGGCAGGGCATCGCAAGGCCTAAGCTACGGCTTATCATTCTACGGGCTCAGGCTGAGGAACGACTATGATGTCATAAATGCGCATATAGCTCCGAGCCACTGGATAAGGAAGAACAACGAGCGCGCGCTGTGGTACTGCCATACGCCGCTTCGTGACATATACGACCTTTACAGTTACAGGCTGTCGCTCAAGAAATGGCACCAAAAGCCCGTGCACGTCATAGGCGCAAGGGCCGTGAAGATGATAGACCAAGGTGTCGTAAAGGACATAGAGCGCATAGTAGCTAACAGCATCAACACCAGATCAAGGATCGTGAAGTACTACGGCAGGGACGACGCGAACGTCCTTGGAGGGGGCATAGACTACAAGCATTACAAGGATTCTGGGGACGAAAGATATTTCTTGTATCCATCAAGGATATCCCCGAACAAGAGGCAGGACTTCGCAATAAGGGCGTTCAACCACTTTAAGAGGCAGATGAAGGGCTACAAGCTCATAATAGCTGGCGGCGTGTCCAACGACAGGTTCTACTATGATTACTACAAGAAGGTATCTGCGCTTGCCAGGGAGGTCGGAGACATAAGGATAATAACAGACGCCAAGGACAGGAAGCTTGCCGAGCTTTATTCCAAATGCACCGCAGTGCTGTATCCGCCTGTTAACGAGGATTACGGATTGGTGCCGCTTGAGGCCATGGCCAGCCGCAAGCCCGTAATAGCGATAAACGATGGAGGGCCGAGGGAGACTATTGAGGACGGGAAGACAGGCTTCTTGGTGGAAAGCATAGAGGACATGGGCAACAGGATGAAGGAGATAGCCGAGAACGACAAGCTTGCCGAGAATATGGGTATGGAAGGCAGAAAGAGGGTCATAAAGCATTATTCTTGGGAAAGGTTCTTTAGGGAATTCGACAAGGAGCTCAGGAAAGTCAAGAAAGCGCGATGAGTTACTTCTGCTCCTTTTCCTTCTTTTCCGGAGGATTCAAGGATATGACATATCTTGATATGACCTTAGACGCGTATTCCAGGACGCGCTTTATGTTCGCTTCGGTGTTTGTTCCGGTGCATATCATCTTGCCGTTCTTGAAAAGTATTATTACAGCCTTAGGCTCTGCTATCCTAAATATTGCCCCGGGAAACTGCTCCGGCTCATAATCGACAGCTTTTACCTCCTTCGAGAGCGCATAGAGGTCTATCACGGCATGCAGATCTGCGCTTACCACTATGTTCTGTATCTTTATCTGCGGGGACGTTATAGGCCCTGTTATCTTTTTATTAGGACTTTTTGAAGGCGTTATACCACCGTACCGAATACGATAGTATTTATGTGGAAAGCTTTATATAGTGCTACCAATACGATTCACCGTATCGGGGCACCGTGCTGGTGCGTCAGTAAGGGATTTAAATTTAAGGTAATAGAAACTGTATGTAACTGTTCAGCGGTTTTTATGGATAAGAAGGTTGTAATAGTCGGCGCTGGGGTCGTTGGCCTGACCCTTGCAAAGGAGCTTGCGCTGCTCGGCATAGATACCCAGGTGTATGACGCTAAGAGGAAGGTATCTGACGGCGCTGCCAAGGCCTCTGGCATATTCTCCGTTGCAGGGCTAGGCCGCATAGGCATAGACCCGAAGCTTGCTGTTGTTAACAGCCTCGACGGGGCGGACTTCTTCGCGGGAAGAGAGAGATTGCACGTGAAGGCAAAGAGGACAATGGCCTATGTTGTCGACAGGGGCATACTGGCCGAGCTGTGCGCCAACGCCGCGGTAGATGCTGGCGCGAATGTGAAGCTAGGGGCAAAGCTTGGAAGAAAAGAGCTCTTGGACATGGCATCGGACAAGGATATGGTAATAGTAGGCGCCGATGGCGCTGTCTCTACTGTTGCATCTTCATTCTCGTTCCCGCACATCAAGGAATACATACTCACGTACAAGGCAGAATACTCAAAAGCAAAATTGGATGATTGCCGCATGGCAGGGCTGTTCTTCTCGAACGAGATAGCTTATAGGTTCTTCGGCTGGTCATGCCCGTACTCGAAGGACAAAGTGGAAGTGGGCATAGGCATAAGCGACAGGGCCAAGATAACCAGCAGCGCGGCATTCTCCAAATTCATAGGCAGCGCAATGCTTGGCGACATGCTGAAAGGCGCTGAGAAGAACAGCGGCTATGCGAGCATAATACCGCTTACCAGCAGGTCATCAACGGCAAAGGGCAATGTCATGCTTGTAGGGGACGCTGCCGGGCAGGTTAAGGCCACGACAGGCGGCGGCGTGATATTCGGATGCTCTTCGGCAAAGATACTTGCAAACGCCATAAGGAGAAACATAGACAAGGGCACGGCGCTGAATGCATATGATAAGGAGTGGCGCAGGAGATACAGCATAGATTTGGGCATGCACAACTTCCTGCACGATTACTATTCGAACCTCAAGGTCAGCAACATGGAGGCGTTCTTTAGGCTGCTTAAGGCGATGGGCGCGGAGAAGTTCCTTGGCGAATACGGTGACATGGACAGACCGAGCCTGATTCTCAAGCGATTTTTTCTGAGGGGGCTTGCCAAGTGATTCATATCCCAAGCAGGGACCTTGCCGCACTTGAGGCTATTGATATCATCGGTTGTGGGTATATGCCGAATATTATTATGACTGCGAGCGCAAGCGCGACAACCACGGCTACGTACATGTCCATCCTGAGCGCCTTCTGTTCCTTCTTTGCGTACATCGCGTTTATGACCTTCGCGTAATAGAATATGGAGATGAAGCTGTTTATTATCCCTATTACTGCAAGCCACACCATTCCGCCGCTTATGGCGCTTGAGAACAGCAGGAACTTCCCTGCAAAGCCCATTAATGGAGGTATGCCAGCCATTGAGAGCATCAGAATCGTAAGTGACGCCGCGGCGAATTTGTTTCTGGAGTTCAGTGCATCATAGTCGTCTATTGTCTTCAGGTTCTTTGACTCCAGCCACATAACCATGGCGAACGCCCCTATTATCATGAACGAATGCGCTATGATGTAGAATATGCTTGATTCAAGGCCGAACTGCGTTACCGTTGCGAGCCCTATCATTATGTACCCTGCCTGCGATATGGACGAATACGCGAAAAGCCTTTTCACGTTCCTTTGCGTGAGAGCTATCAGGTTGCCGAAGAACATCGTGAGCACGGCCAGCACTGCGAACAGCATTGAGAAATCGGATTTGTATGCTATGAAGACAACGAAGAATACCTCTATAAGCGCAACGAATGCGACCTTCTTGTTTATGCCTGCAAGCAGCGATGTTATGTATGATGGGGATCCCTCGTATACGTCAGGGACCCAGAAGTTGAACGGGAACAGCGATGCATCGAAACCAAGGGCGGCTACGAACAGCACAATCGAGAGTATTATAAGGGCAGTTCCCACGACATTTGGGTTGGACACCGCAGCGGTAAGGATCAGGCTTCCGTCATATGGCAGCAGCAGCGCCAGCGCGAACGAGAACACCGCAACTGAAACTGAACTGAGTATGAAGAACTTTATGGCTGCCTCCACTCTATGCTTGCCCTCGAACAGTATCATGAATGCTGTAGCTATGGCCAGCAGCTCAAGGCCTATGAATATGCCAAGGATTGAAACCGCAGTGGTAACTGCGAACATGCCAACGAACGACAGCGCGAGCAGCAGCGACAGGTCGCTGTAGTCCTTGGACTTAGAATAGGCAAGGGCATTCACGAGAAGCAGCGTAACAGCAAACAGCGCTACGAAAAGCGACGAGAACGGGTATATGTGCACCGTGTTTGATATTGTGGAATTGGAATTGCTCAAAAGAAGATACGTGGACGACACAGCTATTAGCGCGAGCAGCGTAGATATCGCTGAGAATCCTGCCCTTTTCTTCTTCCAAAATACCGTTACTATTCCGATTGCTACGAGCCCTCCGGTGCAGAATAACACGAGCAAAACGAAAAATTGAGCGATATCAAGCATTTTGGATCATCTATATTTTTACAAGGTTAAGTATCGTGAACGGCAGTATCCCGTATAGGAATATGAAGATTATCAAAAGGGAATAGCCTATCTTCTGCTCCAGTGTCGTGAAATCGACAGTATTTGAGTATTCGTGCGATGAGATCATGCTCTTGTTTATCACGAAGTAGAGAAACGCGCCCATCAACACCAGCGCGAACATGGGTATTATCCCGTATGCGCCGAAAGCCTGTATCGATCCTATGAATAGCAGCACGTCGGCTATGAACCCGGCAGTTAGCGGGAACCCGATCATTGCAAGGACTCCTATCAAGAACGCGTATGTCGTGGATGTCGCGTTCACGACTGTGCCCTTGAGCACGTTTATGCTGCGCTCGCCGAATATGTGCTTTAGGATCCCAACAAGCAGGAACATCAGCGCTATTGCAAGCCCGTGCGAGAGCATCGCATACGCGGCGCCGTAAGTACCGAAGGAGTTGGCTGCGCTTATCCCCACCATAATTATGCCCATCTCCACTATTGTCGAATATGCGATTATGCGCTTTATGTCGGTCTGCTTCATCAGCAGCAGAACCGAGTAGAAAGCCGAAAACGTCGCTAGCGCTGCTATGTATATGGAGAATTTGGACGATATGGTGAACATCGAGAACAGCAGCAGCATGCCGAATCCGCCGAATTTTGTCAGTATGCCGGAGAGCAGCATGGATCCTTGGGTAGATGCCTCTGTATGCGCATCCGGAAGCCAGAAGTGCATGGGGAACAGCGGCATGTTGACCATGAACGCCACGAATAGTATAATGAAGATTATTGCCTGGATGTTTGCGGGGATCATGGACGAATTGCTTGCTATGTATGATATGTTGAATGAGTGTATTGGCGTATAGAAGTATATGAGTATTATTCCAAGCAATAACATCGAGCTGGCGAATATCTCGTATATCAGGAAGTTTATCGATGCGGATTTCCTATTCGCAGCGCCCAGCATGTTTATCATCAGGAACAGCGCAATTACCCCTATGTCCCAGAATATGAAGAACAAAAAGAGGTTTGATGATGTGAACAGCCCGATTGCCGCCAGCTGGAATAGCATGATGAGAGCGCCCGCGGTCTTCGGGTTCTCCTTTTCGGTGTTGCCGGACAGCGCAGTCGCGAACAGCACCACTGAGGACATTATCAGCAGTATAAGCGATATGATGTCTATCCTGAACGACAGGTATATCCCGAAAGAGCTTATGTAAGGGTACTGCTCGGATATGTTTACCGAACCTGACATCAACGACGACGCAAGTATTGCCAGTGTCAGTATCATGTTCGCGGACGTGGAAAGCAGCGTTATTGTCTTTGAATAAACCCTCTTTGTCGCGAGTATGACGCACATCGCGGCAATCGGTATTACCAACATCAGCAGTATAATCGGGAACATATCACATCACAGCAAAAACAATGCAAGTATGACCAGCATGCCTATTATGAAAGCGGCGATATACGCGTTCACGTTGCCGGTCTCCATCCTTTTCAGCAGCGAGCCTAACTCAGTGACATTGCGCCCGCCCCCCTTTATTACATCGTAGATTGAATGGTCTATTGATTCAAGCACGTCTGCAGCGATTTCGATGAATCGCGCCGTCTTTTCGTAGAATAGGTTTACGAACACGCTGTTGTGCAGCGCCGCGTGAATGCTGCTCCCATCGCTCATCTTGTACTTGCCTTTGTAGAATAAATAGAACGCTGCAAGTATGCCTATTACAACGATAATTACCGATGCAGCGATGTCCAGCAAGCCTATTTTGAACTGCGTCGCACCGTATGCTCCAAGGTATGCAGGGACGTACATGTAAAGCACAGGCCCTGTTATTGCGGCGAGTACGGCGAGAACGTCCATGGGCAGTACCATCGACCTTGGCATGGTCTTGTAGTTTGCCCTTGCCTCTACGGTCTTACTGTCGGACTTGCTCTTAAGCGGTATGAACAACCATCTGAATATGTAGGTGCTGCTCAGAATCTCGACTACGAGAAGCAGCGCGTATATAGGTATGCTTGCAGATGCGTACAGCGCAGCCTTGCCGAAGAATCCGCTGAGCGGATACAGCCCTGCAAGGGAGGCAACGCCTATTATGGTCGGTATGAATATCTGCTTGTACGACGCGGAATTGTATACCTTCTTTATATCCTCCTCATAGTCGTTCGCCTTCATTATGGAGCCTGCGCTCATGAAGAGCAGCGCCTTGTAGAACGTCTGCACTATGAAGAACATCATAGCCGCAAGGAGCGAACCGGTACCTAGGGCCACGAACATGAGGCCCAGGTCCTCTATCGTCGAATATGCGAGTATGCGCTTTATGTGGTTTGAGGACAACGCGTTGGTCGCTCCGATGAATGCGGTGATGAGCCCGAATATCACGAGAAGGTAGAGCAGGTGATATGCTATGAAAAGCGGAAGCAGCACAGCAACAAGGAAAACTCCCGCCTTGACCATTGTCGACGAATGCAGGAATGCGGATACAGGGGTCGGCCCCTTCATGGCATCGGCAAGCCACTCATGGAACGGGAACTGCGCGGACTTGGTGAACACCGCGAACATTATTAGTATCAACGACAATTCCATCTGCCAGCTGTGCGACTGCGAGCCGATAAGCTGCGCGAACACGAACGTATGGTACGAGCTCCATATTATCAGCATGGATGCGAGCATCAGCACGTCCCCTATGAGTATGGTTGTTATCGCTTTCCTTGCAGCTTCCGGCGTGCCGACCTTCTGGTACCAGAACCCTATGAGAAGGTAGCTCGTGATGCCCAGCAGTTCCCACCCTATGAACATGGTTATGAAGTCCCCTGCCATTGCGAATATCATCATCGCAACCGCGAATATGCACATCTCAGAGTAGTACCTTGACTGGTCGCTTGGAAGGTCCATGAACCCTATCGAGTATGCCATTATGAGCGGTGTCACAATTCCGACTATGAGCAGCAGTATTATGTTTAGGGGCATGGCGGAGAAGGTAAGCGTGAAGCTGTATCCGAGGAAGCTAAACCAGCCAAGCTGCTGCAGCTGTACGGGGCTTCCGAGCACGAAAACGAGCGTAAGCAGAAGCGACAGGATGCTTGCGCCAAAGGCGACATACCTCACGTACTTGGTGCTCCTTCCACGCATGAGAAGCGATACCACTGCCGCTACGGCAAGCGGCACTGCAACGTATATCTCAAGCATTGTATCATCCTTTCAGCTTTGAAAGCCTTGTCACGTCAAGGCTTACCTCCTCCTTGGCCATGTACCTGTTGAATGCGATAAGGGCTATGACCTCAACTGATGCTATTGACCATATCGTGAGCAGGAACATTGTTATGTCTGCCAGTGTTATGTAGTAGAAGAACGATAGTGCGAGAAGCGTGCTTGCCGTTAGGGCTATCTCAACAGAAAGCAGCATTATAATGAAGTTCCTGCTTGCAAGCACTCCCGCTACCCCTATCGCGAATAGGGATATGCTAAGCACCACGAAATATGGAAGCATCATCGTTTATCACTTATCTTATTCACCAGTATTATCGACCCTATCCCGACGCCGAAGAGCATTATCATTATTAGGTACAGTATTCCTATGTTCGAGCTTAGTGAACTGCCTATCATCTGCGCAGTGAGAATGTTGTCCTGCGCTGCCGATGTGCCGATCTGTGCAATCTTCGCCGAGAAAAGCACAAATATCGTCACGTAGGCTATTGCAAGTACCCTGTAGTCCGTTGCCTTGAATTTGGAGTAGCCTGTCGATGCAACACCTACGAATATGTATGTGGATACGCCGCCCACCATTATGAATAGCTGCAGCAGCGCCAGCAGCGGCTGGCTCAGCATGAAGAACATGGCGGAATTGAACACGAAGAGTAATGAGAGCGCCAGCACGACGTGCGTTATGTCCTTGAAGGCGAACATCAGCACGGCGCTGAGCACCTCAAGTAGCGCTATAAGCGCAAAAACCACCACATAAACCATAAGATCAACTATTCCAGCTCTTCAGGTCTCTTTATAAAATCTCTCCTGTCGTACTTTTCGAAATCGTAGTCCTTTCCGAGGGTCAGGCATTTCGTTGGGCATACCTCCTCGCAAAGAGCGCAGAACAGGCAGCGCTCTAAGTTTATCTCCGGCATTACCTTCGTGCCCTTGTCTGTTTCGGTGTCGACCATGACTATCGTCTGGTTGGGGCATATTCTTGCGCATGCCGAGCAGCTTATGCACGTCTTCATGTCCAGCTTGTGTATCCCCCTGTAGTTGTCCGTAGTCAGCTCCTTCTGTTCTGGGTATTCAAGCGTGAAGGGCTTATCGAAGACCTGCTTGGCGACTTTCAATACCGGATTTGATACCATTCCACCATCAATCTAGTTTACCTGACAAATATTATAAATGTGATTAGGAGGTTTAGCATTGCAACAGGGGTAAGGTATTCCCATCCTAACATCAGGACCTTGTCTATGCGCATCCTTACGCTTGTCGCCCTTATCAACACTATGAAGAGCGTCAGTAGCACCACCTTTATCATGAGCCATACGAAAGCGGGCAGTATTGAAGGACCAAGCCATCCCCCCAGGAAGAGCAGCGATATAAGTAGGGTGCCAACGAACATCCTGGTGTAGTCCAGCAGCAGCGCCAGGGCGTAATATGGAGGGCTCGCATCAGTAAGCCATCCCGCTATGAGCTCGCTGTCCGCTTCCTTTATGTCGAACGGAGGCCTCTCCAGTTCGGCGAGTATGACTATGAAGAACACCACGAAGCCTATCGGCATGGCCAGTATGTACCACAGATGCGCCTGGGCGTTGACTATGCTCGTTATGTTCAGGCTGCCCGAAAGCATCGATATTGCCGCAAACACTATGAACATCGGTATCTCGTAGCTTATCATCATGACTATTGACCTCTGCGCGCTGATTGACCCGAACTTGTTGCCGCTGGTCCATCCTGCAAGGAACATGAGCAATGGAGAGAATGACAGCAGCACGAACACAGCTAGAAGGCCAACTGTAGTGTCTATTCCAACAAAGGCGTTGGTGAAAGGCAGGAACACAAGCATGAGCACGAACAGCGCCACCAGCGACGGCAGTATCATGAGGTAGAGCGGCTTGTCTGCCTTGTCAGGCACTATATTCTCCTTTGATATGAGCTTGATAAGGTCTGCAAGGTTCTGCAGTATGCCAAAGGGACCGACGTATGTGGGGCCGTGCCTTGCCTGCGCCCTTCCTATAAGCTTCCTCTCGACCCATCCGAAGACGTATGAGAACAGCGTGAACAGGATCGAAAGCAGAACTATGAATATGATGAACGACACGATGAATGACAATGGCCACAGGAACGGCGGTCTTATGTAATTGGACAGAAGCATGTATATGTATGTGAAATAGGAAGCTATTGCTGGGGATGTTATCGTAATCATTAAGTCTAGTTGTTATGCTGAGCTTTTTATAACCTTGTTGTTGCAAATAATTGTAGAGTACATGTTGGACCAGAAATCATCCAAGATAATAGCCGAAGGTGGCATACGCCTGCGTGTCAAGAGGTCCGGGATGCTCCAGTATTTGGTATTCAAGATAAAGAGGATCCCGATAGGGAATGATTACTATGCGGAGCTTTTCGTTGGCAGGGTGCTTGACATGAGCGAACTGCAGAGGGTCGCCGCCGAAACAGGTTTGCCGGTAGAGGCAGAGAACGGCAGGGCCTTCCCCGAGGGGAAGGGAGCCAAGGACTTCATAGGAATCTAGTCATATGTTCTGGTTCGTCACGTTGAGGAACCCGCTTGTCACCATTGTCGCATTGCCGTACGTGTAGTTCATTATCAGCGTGTAGGAGGCCTGCGCCTCTACCGTGGGTACGGCTATGGTACTGCAGGGCTGGCTTATGCTTGTAGTCGAATTGGGCTCTATTGTCATGTTGATGCTGACGTTCTCAAAGCCCGGTTCTATCTCACAGTTGAGCGTGTTTATCCTAAGGGGCTTTGGCAACTTGTTGGTTATGTTGAAGGACGCGGTGCCGTTTTGGCTCATGCTAAGGAACTTGCATCCTATTGAGCTGTTGCTAAACGAACACGAGTTACCAAATGCTTCCTGCCACTCGACAAAGCTGCTGTTTATCCCTAGCCTGCTAAGGAGGTGCGCCGCGTTGTCGTGCGCGGCTATCAGCTCTGTGTTGTTTACAAGGGAATACATGTTCAGCGTGTAGTTAGGCGTTATGTAGCTGGAGTTCACGAGCCCGTAAGGCAGAGAGTAGTTGCCTGTCGATGTCGGTATAAGGTAGGAGCATACGGACAGGTTGCTTGAGTTGTATATGAGGCCGTAGCACGTTGCGTTCTTGATAGCGCTGATGTTTATGGCGTTATTGTCCTTCCTTATGCTTGATATGAATAGCCCGTAATTGTTCTGGAAAATGTTTGTCGCCGTTGCATTCATGCCAGAGTATGCAAGGGACGAGCCTAGCACGCTGCTGTTGGTGTAGAAGAATCCTGATTGCAGGTGCGTCAGGTACGTATCATTTACCACTACATTCGTAAGGACATTGCTTTCTGTTGGCGTGTAGGAATTTGTCGATACCGTTTCGCACGTGCCTGCATTGCTTGCGTTGTAGTATGTTATTATCTTCGTCCAGCCGTTGCTGTAGAACGTGCACATGCTTGTAGAGTTGCCCAGGTTTACGTAGCCGATTATGCCAGTTGGTAGGCTGAGCTCGTTTACATCCTTGCCGAAGCTTGATACGACAGCGCCTATTACTGCGGGATCTATAGTGCCCTGCAGCCATGCGGCGTATGCTATGCTGTTGTCGGAGTATTCCGAATATGCGCCGTAAACGTTTGCGGTGAACGGATACGCGTTCTCGAACACCTTTGTCGATATGCTGTCATATGGGCCGAACATATCGCTTATGCTCGTTATGTCGTACCTGCCCGCAACTGCCGCGATTTCTAGGGCGCCGACCCCGCTTAGGGCGAACGACTGGGTGTACGTCATGTTTGCATTTGGCACCGATGTGTAAACGTTTGGCAGCTCGGGCTCGGTCACGTTTGTGGTTATGCTGCTCTGCGATGCGTTCCTGTCTGCTATATTGAATATGTGTCCGGGGTCTGCCACCGCCTCGAAAGTATACGGTCCTGGAGAAGGATACGTGTAGTTCCTTAGCAGCGTTACGGTCTCCCCTGCTGGTATCGATATCGTGTTCTCTGTCTCAGGCACCCCGTCAAGATAGAATCCCACAGGCATGCCGGTTATCTGCCTCTTGCCGGTATTTGTTATGTTTATTGCGTAGTACGATGTCTGGTACGGGTATATCGTTTGCAGGATTGTGCCCTCCTGCGAAAGCTTGACCCTTATGCTGTATGCGCTGCTTGTGAATCCTGATAGGCCCAGCGCCAGTATTATTGCAACGACTATGATTATTGCCAGCAGCCCATATATCGCTATCTCCTTGAGTTCGGCCATGTTCATTGCCCCTTCAGTTTCCTTATGGCTATCTTTATCTTGTCCCTTATAGGATTGACCTGCGAGTCAAGGTAGCTTGTTATCCAGTTGTCAGGGTCGTACTTGTCGCCCATGCTCGGCGCTACGAGGAAGTACTTTCCCTTTGAATTGCTCAGGAGGTTCGCCTTCTTTAGCTGCAGCAGGTGGTATCTTAGGGTCTTCTCGTTTATTGCGCCCCATGAGCCGTTTATGTACGACATCATTTCCTCAACACTCGGGTCCGACTTCTCTGCAAACTGGAAGTACAGCAGCGCGTCGAAGACAGACACAGCCGTGAGCCTCGATTCTCCCGGGCTTATTATCCCGAGGGACAAAGCGAGCCATCTCACTGTCGACCTCCTGGTTTCCGTTACCTCGCTTGTTATGCGCAGGTCTCTGAGCGTCAGCTCGTTCTCTATGAGGTTAGACTCGTTCACTTCCAAGAAAGCACCGACAAATAATAATTGCTTTGTTTAGCATATTTATATGTTGGTGTTTAATGATTTTATTGTTTTTAAGCCGTGTGATTCAAATGCCAATAGCAAAAGTTGAGACGAAGTTCAACCCGGAGAGCCTTAAGGCCAACAAGAGGAATGAGGCAACCATGTACCTTTCTGTTACAGCAAACGATTCAAAGGCATACTGGTGCGAATGCGACATAACGGTGAGCCCGCCGCTCTCCCTTGCACATGACAAGGAATTGAATATCGGCAGGACTAGGGTAGGCATACTCTCGCAGAACAGAATAATAGAGAAGCCCGTAAAGCTTTATACAAGGCCCGACAACTTCCCGGATTCGTATCCGGTAAGCGTGACTACCTATCTTTATGATGAGGACGGCGCGATAGCAGAGAGGCTTGAGCAGAGAGAGAGCATAAAATGCGAAGCCTAGATTGCATGGCAAAGAGCTACAGGATCAGCAAAGGGGACGAATTCATAATAGTCACTGTCGACGACGGCGGAGCGTACATAATAAAGGACAGCTCCGGTAGGAAGGTCTTCTTCTCGAAGAAGCAGGCTGAGCTGATGAAATTCGGTATAGAGAACATAATAAAGGATGCGCTTGAAGGATCCGAGGACAAGGACATAGTGGTGGAGAACGTCGATTAGAGATTATCCCAGAAATCCTCATCTTTGCTGCGGCGCTTTATGCATTGGTCGCCCTTTATTACCCTGTGGCCCATCACCACTGCGCCGTCCATTACAACCACGTTGTCCATGATGATGCTAAGGCAGCTTACGTAGGATTCTTGAGAGACCTTGGCGGTGCTTTCTACAAAGCCGCCTATCCTGTCATTGCATTCTAGGTTCATGTGCCTTTGCAGTACTCTTGTTGCTCTTTTGTCTTCAACCTCTATAGCTACCATCCTGAGCTTTGGGTCTCTTGCTAGTTTAAGGAGCAGGCTCTCGATTTGGTGTTCGGAGCTTACCTTGTACTGTCCCGTAGTAGAGGGTTTGTCCGTAGTTGGGGGCTTCATGATAGAGGGCTTGTCCCTGCGCACCATAACGATAAGATTGTTGGGTCTGACTGTATTGGGCCCTGCATGATCTAATTGCTTGAGCACTTCTGCCGTCCAAAAGCACCTTGTATGGATTTAGATGCTACAGCAATGTTTAAATCATTTCCGCTTTTGCTTAAGCTCCTTCCTGTTTATCTTCCTTTTCATCTTCACTACGTTCTTGAAGCATCGGTTGGAGCAGAAATAGCTTATTGCACCGGTCTTGTATATATACATCGTGCCCGTGCCCTTCTTTATCTCGGTAGAGCAATATGTGCATTTCAATTCGATCGACCCGCTACTTTACTTTTATCTCCCTTGCCTCCCTGCTTGTGTCCGGCAGCCTTATCATGTCCCCAATTTTTATCGGGCCTAGCACGTTCCTCCTTATTATCCTGCCGCGGTCGTTACCCTCCATTATCTTGCATGAAACAGAATATATCTCTCCAGATATGCCAGTCTTGGCCTTGGTGTTTACTCCGACTATCTCCGCAAGGAAACCTGCGAACTTGGGCCTTTGCTGCTGCTCCTCGGGCATCATACCACGTTATTCTTCTGCATCTTGCGCTGGCTGCTGCGCTGATTGTTCCTGCTGCTCTTTTGGCTGCTCCTTGGCGGCCTTGGGCTTTGATTCCTTCGGTTTGTGCCCATGCTGCTCCTTCGGGGCGTCTTCCTTTGCCTGCGGTGCCACTCCAGTTATCTTACCGGTTATCTCCTTTATAGCGCCTGCAGCTGTCCCTGCGTTCTCCACGGCTATGGCCGTGCAAGGAACGTTCATCCCTATGGACTTGCCGAGATCCATCTTGCTCGGCACGTAGGAATACGGTATCTTCTTCTGCTCGCACAGGCCCGGTATGTGCACTACCACCTCCTCCGGATCCACGTCGCCGGCTATCACGACAAATGATGCAAGGCCGCGCTCAACGCTCTTTGTCACTTCGTTGGAGCCCTTCCTTATCGTACCAGACTGCTTCGCCAGCTGCAACGCCTCGTATGTCTTCGAGACTACGTCGTTGGATACCTCAAACTTTACATAAGATTTTGCCATGTATAACACCGTCGGTCTTACTTCATCCAGTATTACTTTAGGA
Organism: Candidatus Micrarchaeaceae archaeon; assembly: GCA_050749665.1. Taxonomy (GTDB): domain Archaea; phylum Micrarchaeota; class Micrarchaeia; order Micrarchaeales; family Micrarchaeaceae; genus UBA12276. The sequence continues at coordinate 144,305 of JBOGRY010000018.1, read as the reverse complement.
AAAAGAATACATAGAAAGTATTGATATCTATTAATCTTTGGAATATTTAAACCTTCCTTTTGGCAACCGCCAGGACATAGGTCTTATTTGTCACTCCATGAACTGCTCTGGCTTGGGCGGCTCCTCCGGCTGGCCTTTCCTCTTTCTGATCTCCCTTACTATCTTGTTCTGAAGCTCCGTAGGCAGTTTCTCATAGCCGGCGAACTCGTAGTACCATATGGCCCTTCCTTGCGTGGAGCTCCTCAGAGCGTTCGAGAATCCTTTTATGACCTCCGACACCGGCATTTTCGCGTTTATGGACATCTGTTCCCTGTCCTGCGCGATGTTTTGGACCTGTCCCCTCCTGCCCTGCAGAAGCGTTATGACATCGGACATGTATTCCTGCGGCACGTTTATGGTGAAAATCTGCTTTGGCTCCATTAACTGCACTCCGGCAGTTAGCATAGCCGCATACATGCCGCGCCTCATCGCAGGTATTATCTGCGCCGGTCCCCTGTGGACCGGGTCCTCGTGTATCGTAGCATCGACTATGCTTACAAGTATGCCAGAGCATTTCTCCCTTGCGAGCGGGCCGTCGCGGGCCGCCTCGGTGAATCCGTCTATAAGCAGCTCCATGACCTCGTTTAGGTACTGCACGCCATGCGTTGCATCCACAAGCATGCAGTTGTTCGATACGTATACGACGCCCTTTGCCGTAGGCCTGTCAAGCCCCGCATCTATCATCGACTGTACTGCTACCTGGCCTTTAGGGGTCCCGTCTCTTATGTGGCCCTCATCAAGGGCCTTTTTGACGGATTCGGGAAGAGGCGCCACCTCTATGTAGAACTTCGAATGCCTGTTTGGCGTCTTACCCTCTATCGGGCCTGCAGCGCTGTCTATTGTTTCATGATACACGACAATTGGCTCGCTTGTCGTTATGGGTATCATGAACTCGTCCTTTAACTTTGTCTCTATTATCTCAAGGTGCAGCTCGCCCATTCCGCTTATTAGGTGCTCGCCGGTTTCCTGGTTTATCTCTACTTTTATTGTCGGGTCCTGCTTCGAGAGCACGCGCAGGGCCTCTATCAGCTTTGTCGTATCCCTCGAATCTTTTGCCTCAATCGCCTTTGTCACTACCGGCTTTGAATAATGGGTTATCTGCTCGAATGGCTCTATCTCATCCTCGCTTAGAGTGTCTCCGACAGACACATCCTTGAGGCCTATAAGCGCCGCAATGTTTCCTGCATAGAGCGAGTCGACTATGACACGGTCCTGGCCCATGTATATGCCTACCTGCTGCACCTTCTGGGTGTTTGCCCTGCCGGATATGTGGAACTCCGTGCCCTTCTTCACGGAGCCGGAGAATATCCTTCCAACCGCTATCTCGCCGCTGTGCTGGTCGTATATTATGTTGAATACCACTATGTTGGTCTTTGCGGACTTGTCCACATTTACCATTGACTTGCCTGCAGCGCTGTCTATGTCCCCGTGCCATATCTGCGGTATCCTGTACGCCTGTGCGACGTTCGGAGGCGGCAGGTGGTCTATTATCATCGCAAGTACTGCGTCGTCTATCGGCGCCAGCTCCTGCAGCTTCTTTATGCCTTCCTCACCCTGTGCGCTGTACTCGAACACCTGCTTGAAGTTTATCTTGTACTTGTCCATTATGTACTTTGACACTGCCCACCTGTCGTATGCGCTGCCGAAGCATATGCTGCCGTTTTCAACGCTGAGCTTCCACTTGCCCATGAACTCCTCAGGGCAGTACTGGTCTATCAGCTTGTTTATGTTCCTTATGAGTTCCATGAGGCGCTCAAGCGTCTGCTCAGGGGTAAGCCTTAGCTCCGTGAGTAACCTGTCTGTCTTGTTCACGAAAAGCACGGGCTTTGCCTTCTCCTTCAGCGCCTGCCTTAGCACTGTCTCGGTCTGCGGCATTATTCCCTCTACAGGATCTACAACAAGGACTACGCCGTCCACTGCCCTCATGGACCTAGTCACGTGGCCTCCGAAATCAACGTGGCCCGGGGTGTCTATTAGGTTTATTATGTAGTCGGCGTTCTTGTATTCGAATCCTAGGGATATGTTTGCCGACTTTATCGTCATCCTCCTGGCCTTCTCTATGGCCTCGTAGTTCGTGTACAGCACGTTCCCCGACACTGTTTTTGATATCAGGCCTGCCTTGACCAGCAGCGCGTCGGTGAGCGTGGTCTTTCCGTGGTGGACGTGGGCTATTATCGCGATGTTGCGTATCTGCTCCGTATTGCCCATTATCTTCGTGATTTCCTCTACTATGTACTCCTTCCTTACCATAGAATCAGCTATTTTGCGCTTCTTGCCATGCGCTCTATCTCATTCTTGCGCTTTATTGCATAGCTGTTTACGTCCATGTTCGCAGCAAGCATTATCTCGTTTGCCAACGCCTCTGAAAGCGTCTTCCTGGAACCGAACGCGCCTATTATTGTCGCCATTGATATGTTCCTCAATGCTATGTCCAACCTTCTGCTTGCGCTTACGTCAACAGCAACGTTGGATTTTATGCCGCCGTATACGACTCTTGTTGTGTCCTCTATGGGCGCGCTGTTCTCAAGCGCCCTAACAAACACCTGGAGCGGGTTCGTGTTGGTTTGCCCGTATATTATACCGAATGCCGCCTCTATTATGTGCATTGTCTTGAGCTTCTTGCCCTGTAATCTTCCCTTTGTCCTTATTATATGGCCACCTACTTTTCCGCCTGTTCCGCCGCGCATAAGCGAGTTGTTTAGCCTTTCGATTATGTTCAGCTGCGCCTTTGAGAAGCTCTTTCCGCTGCTTCTCCTGTATGTTGATGGATATGCGAGCTGCTTTAGGTTTATGTAGTTCTTGAGGCTCATATCCTGCACCTCGACATCGTAGTTGTACTTGTCGAATAGAAGTATAGGCCCGTGCTGCTCTGCCTGCGATGGCGTTTCCTCCTTCGGCTTTGCAGCTGTTCTGGTTCGCTTTGGCTTGGCCCGAGCTGCTGGCTTCGCCGCGTCTTTCTTCGCGTTTTGTTGCTCGCCATCCTCTGCTGCCGCTTCAGCCATAATCATCATCTCTTGGGCTTTTCCTTCTTGCCCGACCTTACAAGTTGCAGGTTTGCCCCATTCACTTCTACCACTTTGTATTTCATTCCAGGTATGCATCCCATCTGCCCTCTTTGGGATCCGCCAAGGCCCTCTATCGTTACCTCATCGTGCTCGTCTATGAACCCTACAGATCCATCGCCAGGAACGAACGCCCCTACGGTCTTGCCGTTCTTTATTATCTGCACTCTGACGCATTTTATCTGCCCTGAATGCGGCTGTTTCTGCCCCACGGCGAACTTCTGCAGCACCAGGGCCTTTGCCCTAGGGACAGTGCCCATGGCATCGTATTTCTGCTTCAGCTTGAGCATCTTCCTTTTCTGCCATTTCTTAAGAAGGCGTTGGTGCTTTCGCATCCTAAGTAGCTTTCTTGCTGCAAATTCCCCGTTTGGCAATCAATCACTGGCGTCCTCTTTTAGTATATTCGAATTCCCCGGGTCTATTATCGATAGCACGGATACGGAGAATGGCTTCCCGCATATAACGCCAAGATCCATCGGAGTGCCGTTGAATACGTGCACCCTCACGTCCGATATCGTAGCAAGGTGCTGTATGTCGCCGAGCCTGTCGCCCTTGTTCTTCGATGCTATTATCACCATCTTTGCCTCGTTTGACAGTATCGACTGCGATGCGCTGTTTATGCCGAACGCTATCTTGCCGCTGTCAACAGCTAGCCTTATATCGTTGGATATATCTGCCATGTAAATGCCGCCGAAGTGATGGTATATGTATAAAACAGATATCTATTATTATCCCGGAAAGGTATATAATCGTTTACTTTTTGCGAGTATAGCACTTGTTGCAACGGCCCATGAATGCAGTGTTAGATAGTTCCAGTAGTTGGTGCATCGTCCTGCACAGGCTGTTCCTGCTGCACAGGGGGCTCTGGCTGCATCGGAGGCAGTGGCTGTTCCGTAACCGGAGGGGTTGCTGGAGGTTGTTCACCCGACGGGCCGCCGCCTGAGATCCTGTGCATCCTGTGTATGGAATAGGCGATGCTGAGTCCCACCGCCGCCATTATCCCTACTATTATTACCAACCAGTAATCGACGACATGCGGATTCTTGACAATGGGCAGCTGCACTGTTGTCGCGACTGTTGTGCCTATTATTACAGTCGTAGTAGTTGCGGTTGTGGTTGACGTGGTTGTTACTTGAGGGGCGAACAGGCCTATTAGCCCTGCGCCGCTCTGGTTGTACAGTGTTATCTTCCCAGAACCGGGGTTTATCGAGTATGAATTGATCTTTACCCAGGTGCTGTCCGTCATGTTCGAGAGCCTGAACGGTATTACATTGGAAGTATATTCCTTGTATGGATAAGATGCTGTGATGTTTGCATAGACCTGCGGTATTCCGTATATGCTTTCGTTCATTATGCTTACTTCGTCGTATCCAGCCGGGGCAGGCGCGGAACTTGAATTCGAAACGAAGAGGTTCGTGTACGTATACGATGGCGTCGTAGGCGTCTGTGCCATCCATAAATAGAATGTGCTGTTGGTTTCGGGGGATTCCACGATTGTCGTGTTCGAGCCGTTTATCCTGTAAATGCCGTTGATTATGCTGGGCACTGTTTTGTTGGTGTATATTTCGATCGTTATCGTCTGCTGTACAGGGAGGTAGGACGTGTTGAGGAGCGATGCGTAGCAATCGGCGCTGACGCCCTCCACGACAAGCACGTTGCCGTTCTGCGATGCTGTGTACTGCTTCCCGTTGACCGATATCCCTGAGTAGGTTGGGGTCAGGAAGTTCTCAACAACATTGATGTCTTCGCCGCAGAGGTTTATATTGAAGGAATTGAGCTGCGCTATGTTAGATATTATGTATCCGTTGCTTATCTTTACTGTTACGGGTTTTGACGAACCGCCTCCACCGCCGCTTCCTCCACCGCCGCCTCCACCACCTCCGCCTCCGCCACCTCCGCCTCCGCCAGAACTTACGGTTGTTGATGCGGATGTTGCGGCGGTTGTCGGGATAGAGGTAGAGGCAGACGTGCTTGAGGATGATGATCCGGTAGTAGTAACCGATGTCGATGTAGTTGTTGTGGTGCTGTTTATCGAGGAATTAATCTGTACGTATGCAAAATCTGAGTATGCAACGTATGGGGCTGGTGATGAGCTATCCATCACTTGATAGCAGTAGTGTGTATTTACCTCCGGTGAAACTATGTACGTTTTGTTGGTCGCCAGGACCTCTGTAGGTGCGTGAGTGCACGAAGCTAAATTATACGAGTTCGTGGAATTCGTGAAATACCATGAGTAGTAGTATGGAAGAGTACCCCCATATGCATTTGCCGAGACTATGGTGTTGCCCCCTACCTTTGTCATAGTGATATTTCCCGCAATTAGAATCCCGTTGTACGTTCCAGTGGATATATTGTTAATCTCGTAATATCGCGCCTCTGCCGGTATCTCCCCATCTAGAAGAATGTTTGGGTTTGTAGGGCTGGGCCCGAATGCAGGCCATGGAAGATCTCCCCACCATGAAGGCTTTCCGGAAAGGTACAGTGACGCTGGTATCGACTGGTTCGGTATCGATGGATTCCATACGGTTGAGTTGTTGACTATGTTCCAGTTGCCCTGCCTTATCAGCGTACTCTCGACTTGGGGATCCCACAATGACGAATTGGTTATCACGTGATAGAATCCTAAGGCATATATGTATATCGGCATATCAGGGGCTATTGTTGCTGTGGAATTAGGTATCTGATAAACCTCCTGCACGCCATGAGTTCCCATTATGTTTCCAAGAACCGTGTAGTATCTCGAGAAGTTGTTGAGAATAATTGGTATATCATCCCACCATATGCTCTGCCCAGGCCTGTATCCTGAAAGGGAGTTGCGGAGAAGTATGTTGTAACCCGAGGAGCCCCATATGTGGTCGTCTACATAGCCCACCCCTTTATTCCCTTCTATGAGCCAATCGTGGTTATACGTTTCATGCGGCTCTATTAGGGACTCGAAGTTATCCCCAGATGACGCACTGTCATTATGGAGGGGCATTATAAAATTGTAGGCGAATACATCCCCGGCATTGTTACCCGCAGGAACCACCGTATCTACAACATTGTAGAATATGTTGTTCTGCACAAGCAGCCCATCGGTATACCATGGTTCCACAGTATAATGCTCAGGAGCGGCCCCGATGGACGTGCTGAAGTAGTTGTTGGCTATCTCATCGTCGAAAGTGTCCCACAGGTAGACGGCGCTCATTGATATGTTGATGAAATAGCTGTCGTTCACCCAGCAGTGCGCACAGTTGTTGAAATCCAGTATCTCTTGGGGATTGTCGTAAAACCCCGTGCCGCTAAATTTTATGTTGGCAAAGCCGACGTATTGCGTAAAACCTCCAGGAGAATTTCCAGTCATTGGGTACCAGTTGGTCGGCCAGTACCATGCCTCAGGGTTCAGTGCGCTGTTGAACGTAAGATAGAGCGACGGGCTTATCACCACGTTGTTCCCGTTGACCGCCTTGACCGTGACTATCTGGGAGAGGCACCTGTTCTGGCCGCTGTAGGTGTTTATGCTGCCGTTCCTGCCGCAGTTCTGGTAGCCCTCATTCCCATGATCGGTTACGAACGTCGGGTCGTTCAGCTCGTCAATTATTATTATCTGGCCTACGCCTATATTTGCGGTGCTGCTAAGAGTTATTGTACTTGTTCCTTTCGTGTAGTTTGCGGTCCAGTTACTTACTATGTATCCGTACATGGGATATGGGCCTTTTGGACCACTTATGCCAGGATTTGATCCGGCAACTATTCCGTGTCCCATTATGAACAGCGTAGTGTTGCCGAATCCTGCACCGTCTAACACCATAGGGTGGCTTAAGGTAAGGTTGGATATCCGATATGTACCTGCAGGTATGTACACCGTCTCGTTGTTGGGGCAGTCATTTATCGCATCCTGTATGGCTGCGGTGTCATTGGCTATTCCGTTGCCAATGGCGTTGTACGGTGCATCCTTCACGTTTGCGCATATTGTCGGTATTTGGGGTATGCCACCGGGTATGCCGGACTGGCTCCAGTTTATTACCCTATACGAAGGTATTATCGGCGTCGATGTGGTGTTTGACAGAGGCTGGTATGTGATAGTATGCGTGGTCCCGTACATAACAATAACTATCGATAGAATAGCAATTGCAGCCAGCATTGCAAATATTGCAGCGGATATTCTTCCTATACCAGGCACATGAATAATCCAGAGCCAACGTTTAAATACACATATTATAGGTTGTATTTGGTTCTTGCAGAAACAGGTTTAGCCCTAGTTATTTAAATCTAGGTTGCGATGTATCAGCGGCGATTGCATACTGAGATCACAGGCAGCTATGGAGTATCTTGTGACGTACGGATGGGCCATACTTATAATAGCGGTAGTGCTGGTTGTGCTGTTCAGCCTTGGAGTTTTCAACCCGACAACGTATCTTGCAAGGCAGTCCCCTGGTGCATGCCAGGTGTACAGGCCTTTCGGCGTTGACACGGTACAGCAGATAAACCTGCAGGGCTTCTGCGGCACATCGATACCGAAATTTGTGGCCTTCTTCAACGGTAAAAACAGCGAAATCGATATCCCGAACCAGTCTGCTGCGCTTATCCAGCCCTCCGGGCTCACGATAACGGCGTGGATATATACCAACACCTCGCAGGAATCGCAGGCAGTGCTTTCCAAGGCAAGTACGGTGAACGACATTGGATACGTGTTCCCCGAAACAACAACGGGGTGGAACACCATAGCTTTCAGCCTTTTTGCAGGGGGCTCATGGCACACCATCACGGCTACGTATCCTGCGCCCGATGCGTGGCATTTCGTTGCAGCTACTTACAATGGCGAGGTCATGGACATATACATTGACGGCAGCCTTGCCTCATCCACCCCGCAAAGCGGTGCCCTTTCCTACGACTACGACAATCTTACCATAGGAAACAACATGGGTTCTGGCTGGTTTGACGGTAAAGCATCGAACGTGCAGTTATACAATTCATCGCTTGGTGCGAACGAGATACGCACGCTTTATATAGATGGGATAGGTGCACCTCCGCTGGAGCTTAAGAACCTCGTAGGATGGTGGCCGCTCAACGGCGACGTTTCCGATTATAGCGGCAATGGCAACAGCGGCGTATCGAACAACATCATATTCTCAGAGGACTGGTCCAACGGTTACTCCATCCCTTAGCTGTTCTGTATGACTGTCGAGTTGCACCCTGCAGGTTCAACGAAGCTGTTGCTAAGCGCAAGCTTGAGATACCCTATGTACGGCACGGTGCCGATGACCTTTCCTTGCACCGAAGACAGATTAGCAAGGTAGTTGCCATATTGCAGGTCTAGGCCTGGATTGTTGTCCCCCTTGGTAAGCACTATGTAGTTGCCGCTCACGTTCAGCACCGCATAAGCCCTGTGGACTATGTAGCTGTCGCCGAGCTTATAGAAATAGTCCTTTGGTATTGTCTGGTATACAAGCACCGAATTGTTGGTGTCGCCGTATATCGTTGTGCCGTTTATGGTAACCGATGTGGTGTATGCCTCGCTTTCGGTGGTGCCGTTCTGGAATTTTATCTCTTTTGATCCGCATGTGTACTGGATCAGGTTGCCCTGCTGGTATGTGTTGGGCACTATGTTGTCCTCGACGCTGCTGTAAATACCCACCGAATATCCAGGATATATTATCTGCGATATCTCTACCCCGTTGCCGTAGTTCCTGTACGCTACGCAGGACAGGAACTCGTTTTGGATGCCGCCCTCAAGCCTCGAATAGGCTTGGTAGTTTATGTTTATTACAGGGGCCTTTATCTGTGATATCCCTTGGACGCCGTGCAGCACTATCATGTCGCCCCTCTTGAGCTGAGGAAGCATGCTGCAGCTCGGCACGACGTCAAGCGGGTAATTGGTGTGCAGCACGGCCTTGAGCGAGAACCAGAATATCAATACTATAAGCACCGCGGCGCCTATCTCTATCACGTTCTTTGTGACGCCCTCCTCCTTTATTCCCGAGGTTATCTCTATGACAAGTACTATTATTATGAGCAGGAACAGTGCTATCCCGAATACTACCGATACGCTGCTCCCCTGGAAGTATATGAACAGGATGAAGAGTATGAGAAGCGCTATGTATAACGGGAGCGTGTTTATCGCACCTTTTTTGCTCCCCTTTCTGGCCAAAAGCACACCTACTTCTTATCCGCACTCTGCATGGGCGTCAGCTCGAGCCCGACCACCCTCGACTCGCCGTTCCTGTGCACTACCCCTATCGCAGTATCCGCCGCGCTTATTAGCGAATCGTTGTGGCTTATCACTATGAGCTGCGAGCTCTTGCTCATCTCTTTCATGAGCCTTGAGAGCTTCTTTGAGTTCTCCTTGTCAAGCGATGCATCTATCTCGTCAAACAGGTAGACCGACATCGGATTGTGCGCCTGTATTGCGAATATGAGCATTATTATTACAAGGGATTTCTCGCCTCCGGAAAGCGTCTCGACTGCGCTGTTTGTGTTTTTGGGCGATTTTATCCTTATCAGAAGCCCGGAATTGAACGGATCCTTATTGTTCTCGAGCTGCAGCGATGCAGAGCCTTCGAATATGTAGCCGTATAGATCCTGGAACTTCCTGTCAACTTCGCCGAAGGTCTCCATGAAGATGTTGAGCTTCTTGGACTCTATCTCGTTTATCATCGCCATTATTGAGTCCTTCTCGCTTGAAAGCGTGGCCATCTTCGAGTTCACTTCGTCTACGTCCTTTTTCTTCTGCAGATATACCTCAGGGGCCTTGAGATTGACTGCGCCGAGCCTTTCCATGTCGCTCTTTGCTATGGCCTTCCTTGCCTCGAGCTCCTCCGCGGTAAGCGCTTCTATTACGCTTACGTCCTTGTATGATACAAGCTCGGCCTTTATGTCGCTTATCCTTGTCTGCAGCTGCACCTTCCTTGTCTCCTGCTCTATGGCGCTCCTGCTTGCTCCTTCCAATTCGAGCTGGCTTGAGCCCTTGTCTGCGCTTAGCCTTGATATCTTTGAGTCAAGATCCTGCATCTTACCATATAATTCCTGGGAGCTTGCGTCGGATTTTCCGATTCGTTCATGTATCTCCTTGACCGATTCGGATAATTTCATAAGCTCGCTGTCTACTATGGCTATTTTCTTCCTCGCATCTGCACATTCGCCGCTTGAGGACTTTATTGCGGATTCCATCTCGTTGGCCCTTGCGCCCTTGAGCTCCCTCTCCTTAGAAAGCGTTGCCATTTTTATCTTGAGCTGCTCGACATCAGACCTAAGAGACTTCAGCCTTTCCGTCTCCGTCTTCGGCTTTGATTTGTGATGAGGTGCATCGTTAAGCGAGTATATGCCTTCGTTCTCTGCCTTGAGCTTTGAAAGTTCACTTACGAGCAGGCTCATCCTTGAATCGGTTTCTCCGTATGATTTCTTCAGGAGCCCAAGCCTGGCATGGATCCCTGACGCAGTTGATTTCAATGCCTCTATTTCTGATGCCAGCGACTTCTGCCTCGCTTCTAGGTGCCTGAGCTCTACCTTGCTCCCCATGATGTCGGACTGCGACGTTGCAAGCTCCTTTCTTATGCGTTCTGTTTCTGAGCCTGCCTTGGCATATGCTTCCCTGGCTGAGGACCCCCTCGCATCAAGTGCATTTAGCCTTGATTCAAGCATCCTTGGCGATTGAAGGCTTTTTGCGGAGCCGCCTGTTATGACACCGGACTGCTCGATGAGCTCACCATCTATTGTCACGAACCTGTACTTTCCAAGGCCTATCGATTTTGCCTCGGCTATGCTTTCGACAACATACGTGTTCGCGAATATGTACCTGAATACGCTTTCGAACATGTCGTCGAATTTCACATGGTCGATTAGCCTGTCGAGTTTTGTGTTGTCGCCCCTGTTGTTTGCTACTATGTCATTGATAGGTATGAAAGAGGCCCTACCGAGCTGCCTGTCCTTTAGGGTCCTGATCGCCGAATCGGCGTCCTCTGCAGAATCGACCACCAGATATCCAAGACGGCTTGCGGCGGCGGAATTAATCGCGAGGGCATATTTATCTTCGTATGTGCATAGCTCGTACGCCCTGCCGTGGAATCCGCTGCGCATCCCTTTCTTCAATGCGTCCTTTATCCTGTCGGAACCGCCTCCAAGAGAGGATATCTGCTCCCTTACATTCACGCTTTCAACGTATATTTCGTCGATTGATTTCTGCAGGAGCTGTATTTTCGCACCGGATTCATTGATGCTTTTCTCTAATTCTGCTGCCCTTTGCACGGCCTTTTCTAGCGCTGCCTTGCTGGCCTTTATGCCTTCAATGGTGCTCTCTAGTTCTGCGCTCCTTGATTCTATAGAAGCCAAGTTGTCGGCCGCGAGCTTCCCGGCATCGTCCATCTCGAACTTTTGCTGCATGCACTGTTTTGACAGGCTTTCGGACTGCGCATAAAGCTCGTCTATCCTTTTTTGGTTCTGGCCTATCCTGCTTATCTGCGATGTATCGTGATCCATGTCCTCATTTGCGCTCAGGTCCTTTGACTTCGATTCTAGCTCTTTCTGCGACGATTCAATGGCCTTGTCTGCTTCGGCGCTCTCCTGCTTAAGCTTTTTATGTTCATCCTTGAGCTGGGTAAGCTGGCCCTCCATGGTGCCGATCCTTTCCTTCAAGGACCTTATCTGCTCCTCCTTGACCGCATGGCTCCTCTTGAGATCTTCCAATATCTTGTTGGTGCTGCTCAGCTCCACCGAACGTTCATTAAGGCTCTTGGAATGCGCCTCGCGATCCTTTGACAGCTTCTCGACCATGAGGTCTATTTCTGATATTTTTGATGTTATGATCTTTCTCCTTTGCTCATTGTCCTCGAGCATGTCTGCTACCTTGTTGAAATCGTATTCCGCTTGACGCTCGCTGTTCTTCAGCAACGTGTAGCTTGTCCTTTTTATAGAGTCCGCAAGCTGGAGGTATTTCTCGGCATCCTCCTTCTCCTTCTCCAATTGGTTCAGGAACCCCTTCCTCTCGTTAAGCGCTATCTGCGTCTCGTTTATTTTTGCTTCGACTTTCTCCAATTCTTTCATGGCGCTGTCTTTCTTGTAGTTGAATTCCTTTATGCCGGCTGCAACATCTATGAGCTCCCTTCTCTCCTTGGCGTTGAGCCCTATCATGTTCTGTATCTCTCCTTGCGCTATTATGTTGGTCTCGTTTATCTCGCTCCTGTAGCCGTGCAGTGCATCAACCACTTCCTGCTTCGCTGCATGTTTGCCATTTAGCCTGTAGCCCATCTTGTTGTTCGATTTTATAACCCTTGCAACTTCCAGCGCACCCTCTTTGGCACCTGTAAAATTTATCTTCACGTACGCCTTTTTTACGCCGTCTTCCTTCTTGGGTTTGGCTGAGCTGTTTATGAGATGGGAGGCATTTGGCACCCTCATCCTCCTTAGCGAGCTCTCGCCAAGGGCAAAAAGAAGGGAATCGCATATGTTAGACTTGCCTGAGCCGTTGGCTCCGACAATGCAGTTGAAGCCCTTGCTAAATTTTATATTGACGTGCTTGAAAGACTTGAAGTTGTGGATTATTACACTATCTAGGTGTGGCATCAGTACACCAGGTCGTCCATAACTTATTATTATGAGCCTATTTATTTGTTTGCTTGATGGCTGCGCCATTGCGCGATATGTGTAGCGCAACTATTGATTCGACGTGCTGCATGAGCAGGACGCCGCATATCCTGCCGTGCTTGGTCACGGCCGCCATGTTGCTCTCTGCTGATCGCATGCGCTCTATCGCACTGTAGAGGCTGGTGTTGTACTGCACCGATGGTATCTTAGTGCCGAAGCTCCCTGTAGTGCCATGCGGCTGCGTTTTGAGAAGCCGCTGCAGCGAAGAGTTGGACAGCGCCTCCACGTTTCTGCCATTCTTGAAAAGAATTATGTTGGTGCTGCTCTTGGTAAGTATGTCATACAGATCGCTCGTATCAGAGGTCATTTTTGCCACAACATAGTTCTTTGTCATAGCGTCCTGCGCCTTTAGGTCCGATATATTCTGCTTTATGTACGCTGACTGCAGTTCCGCCTTGGCGCCGCTGTATATGAAGAATGCTATTGCGACGTCCCACAGGACAATGAATTCCTTGTACAGCACAGAATATCCGTGGACGAAAACAACATATAGCACAGTGCCTGCCACGAACAGGACAGTAACTACGTTGCTTGACTTTACTGCGGCCTTTGTCGCATCAAGGAAGTTCTTGGTCTTTTGTAGGTAGCTCCTCAGTGCCCTTCCCCCGTCGAGAGGCAGCCATGGCAGTAGGTTGAATACACCGAGGAATATGTTTAGTAGGAACAGTATCTGCACTGTTGTGCCTATTATTCCCGAAGGCGTGTATATGTTGAGTATTCCGAACAGCGCTGCGATAAGAAGGCTTGCGATAGGCCCAACCAGCGATATGCGAAACTCTATTTCGGGGCTTACATTCTCGAAGTCTATCATGGATCCGCCTCCGAACGGGTAGAGCACTATCTTCTTTACCTTTATTCCGTTCCTCTTTGATGTTATTGAATGGAACAGTTCGTGTACGAGCACGCAGGCAAAAAGCAGCAGCCATACTACGAAAAGGTAAAGGCTGAGGACCAGTATGACCACGAGCAGCAACAGGAATGTCCAATGCAGCTCTATGTCTATCCCGTCTATCTTCCCTATCTTGGGAGAGTACCCAGACATGTAACACCCTGATTATAATTGTTACTTTAGCATATTAATAACAGGTGATTTGTTGCGCAACGGGAACATCAGGTTCGTCTATGACGAGCCTGCGCTTATAGCAAAATCTGGGAAGAAGGATTACTTAGTAGTTGCAGATTTGCATATAGGCATGGAGATCGGGCTTTCCAGGAAGGGCATACACCTATTCGATGTGACTGATGGTATGGCTGCGCGCATAAAGCGCATAATAGGCGAGTTCTCTATCAATGACATTGTAATTCTCGGCGACGTGAAGGACGCCATATTGTACCCGGAAAAGGCGGAGATAAACCTGCTGAAGCAATTCTTCAAGAGCCTTGAGGGATTCAACACGGTCGTAGTTGCAGGCAACCATGATGCACATCTGGGCAACATAATAGATTGCAACATAGTCAAGGAGCTCGTTATAGGGGATTTCGGGTTCATACACGGTAACAGCAAACCTGACAGCGCCATGATGAGACTTGACTACATTATAAGCGCTCATGACCATGTTGCGGTAAGGATAGTGCAGGAAAGCGGCGCGATATACGAGCAAAAGGCCTGGGCTGTCTACAACCTTGACAGGAAGGAGGCGAAATCAGAATACAGTAGCTTCAATGACGACATAAAGCTTGTATCCATGCCGGCATTCAACGACCTTATAATGGGCACTGCGATAGATGCATCGAAAAAAAGGATTAATCCGCTGCTTAGGAACGGTATATTCGACAACCGGAGCGTCGAGCTCTACAGCATGGGCGGGCAGCGGATAGGATAGGCTTGCCTAAGCAGACTTGCTCTCCTTGATTATGGTTATCGGTATCGCTCCCTTTTCGAACTCCTGCTCCGCAAGATCCAGCGGATTTATCGTGCCTTCCTGTACTTTTATCAAAGGAGGTGCACCGTATGCGAGCTGCAGCGCCCTTGCGCCTATTATCCTTGCCTTCTCAAATCTTGTGTATGATTCCATGTGTATCAGTCCTGTATTTTATGATCATATAGGGTTGGGCTGGAAGCGCTCCTTTGCCTCTTCCATCTCGGAATCCGCCTTCCTGCGCCATTGCGGAAATCCTTCCGGCGACTTCGGGTAATTCGTGTATATCTCGTTAAGGATCTTCATCTTCTTGACCACGTACAATAGATCCGTGAACGCCCTTAGGTTTTCAGCTCCCTTGAGCACCATCTTGAACTTGCTTGCTATGCTCAGCTCGGGCACGTTGCCATATCCTAGGTCGTTTGCGTCCTTGGCGCTGACGAACATCTTCATGCCGTAGTTGAGCAGGTTGTTGTTGAGAGACTGCAGATACACCCTAAATATCTCAAGCCCTGCTGTTTTCTTACCGTATTCCTCATTGAAGTCTACGTTGTATTGCCACAGGCCGTTTATGCTTACGTCGCCGTTGTGTAAGGCCTTGGCCGCATCTTCCCCGGCAAGTATCCCAGCTACAAGAGCAGGCCCTATGCCCCCTGCGCTTATGGGGTTGGGCATAGCCATGCTGTCCCCCGCGCCCATGTAGCCGTTGAATACAAGGCTGGGCATCTGCCTCCTTACAGCTACTGACCAGTAGCCCTTGCCGTTCTTGTCGGCATCGTACAGCTTGAGGCTCTTTAGTACAGGGTTGGTCTTTATGTATTCGTCTATGAGCGAGTGTAGGTTGTCATTCTTGTTCAGCTTCTGGTTCCTAAGCTCAAGGCTCCTCTTCTGTACACCAAGGCCTATGTTGATCTTGTTGTTGCTCTTTGGGAACACCCATCCGTACCCTCCTGGCGCTACGTGCTGGTTGAGGTGTATTATGGCATTTTTCTCGTCGTAGAAATTGAGGTCCTCGTGGTCCAGCTCGAATTCATATATGAACCTTCCCGTTGATTCAACATCGTTTATATCCACATCCTTGTCCACATAGGGGTTTTCTGGGATCTTCCTCCTCAATGTCGTTGCTATACCAAGTGCGTCTATGACTATCTTGGCCTTTATTTCCTTGTGCGCTTTGCTGTGGTCCTTGCCGAATATTCCTGTAATGAAGTTGTTCTCTATTGTAGGGCCTTCCACTTCGAACCCCTGCACGTATTCGGCTCCGCTTTTGATTGCGTGCTCCAGAAGCTTGCGCTCGAATGCCGGCCTGTCAAGCGTGTACCCCTCGCCATCAAACAGGTACCTGCTCTTGAAGTCTGGCGACAGCGCAACTACTCCGTCAACCTTCAGGTCAAGCTCCGGATACGAGAACTCTAAGTCCACTTTCTGCTTTATGTACGAAAGGTGCGACTGGGCAACAGCGTCTCCGCAGGTCCATCCCCAATTGGTCTTCTTCCCCACTTCCTCCTGCTTGTTCCTGTCAAGCAGAAGTACCTTTGCACCATCCTTTGCTGCCATCGCCGCGGCAAGCGAGCCTGAGAGCCCTGCCCCTGCAACGATTATGTCGTATTTATCCTGCATTCTTAACACTGTTGTACAAGTTCAATTGCCTTATGATTAGCGAGCTTCCTGTTGCTTACTGGTGCCCATTCATAACACTTTTGAATAACAAAGCTTATAAAATGTTGCAGGCGGACCGATGTCTTAGTCTCTTATGTACTTCTTAAGCCTTGTGGTTATCTTGTCGGTCGCGTTCTTGTGGTTTGCTATCGACTCATTTATCAGGACTCTATAGGTATCCTTTACCCATATCAGAATCACTTCTCCAGCTACTGATTCCCTTAAGCGCAAATTCGCTTCCAAACGGTTTTGTACCCTTACATTATTCATAAGGAATGTGAGCGTATCCGAATCCGTGTTTGCATTATTTGCGACTGTAAGCATGAGCCCGTATTCGTAGTATTCTGAGCTTATGCGCGCCAGCCTATTCATGTCGCTGGCTGCAGCGTTGCTGTGGGTTGCGATGGCCATAAGGACCGGCATCTTTTCCGACATCTTTTTATGCCCGTTTTTAATGTATCTTGTACCTGGCAATGTTATGTATCTTAAGTTTGAATCAAGGAGCTTTGACAGTTCCTCTGTAGTAGTCCAGTGTTTTGTTGCAGTTTCAAGGTCCTTGTTCAACCTGCTCTTGAACATGTCAATTGGTTTGCGCATTAATTCGGACATCTTATTACCATTGTATCTATTGTATTACGGTTATTCTACGATTATTGTATTTACACCCTGGTTTGCCAAATTCATTATTGATTTCGTCAAGCGCCTTGTCAAGGCCTGGGGTGTTGCCCCTCATTAGTACGGCCAGTCCCTCAATTGTACCAGCAGCTCTTTTCTTAAGCTTTGAATATGACTCCTCGTCCTTGGACATTATTTCCAATGCCTTGAGCAGTGATTCTGATCTTTTGTTGTCTTCTAAAAGTCCGCCTTGACCGCACGCATACTTCATGGCTTTCTCGAATTTGATGAATTCAGTCCTGAATTCAATTATGCCCCTGTCGCATCGGATTAGTTCTGACATATTGAGCAAATAGGAGCATATCGATCTTAGGTCGTCTTTCGCGTTTATTGCATCGCTCCTTATGGCTCTTTTTATCTTCGACTGCTCTTTTGGACTTATCTGTTCTTTTCTGGATCTGAAATCTTCCAGCCTGAGAAGAAGTCTCTTCGATGCCTTTTCTTTTAGAACCTCCATGTTTACGTCACTTATGTTGCAATAATATTTACAGAGATAACAATATCAGATTTATGGTAATTAGTGCCTAGCCATGCGCTCAAGCATGAGCCTTTTGCTCTCTTTTGCTTTCTTCTGCCTGTTCCTTATCTCCTGCTGTTTATTTGATGTCTTTTCCAGAAGGTCATCAATGTATGCCGCACCGTCTATTTCCCTAGGATTTCCCGATGCGTAAGCAGTTTCTACAATATTGTTAAGATGTTCGTGCACCCTTAGCAATGTTTCAACATTTACGTTACCATGGCATATGACTGGTTCCAGCAACTCGTACTTTTCTCGCAGTATCCCTACACCCGCTACAGCTTCGAGCGTTCTGCCGCTTGCGTGCACGTTCTTTGCTACAGCTATAATCACGTCAATCCTCGCGTCTATGTTGTCCGTGTGGACCAGCTTGTTTAGCTGGTTGTCGTGTATACTCGTCTTTGCTGTCATCATTTCCCTGGCAGTCCCGTTGAAGTACGTCTTTGCCTTTTGCATTAAACTCATTATAATTACCTATAGATCTTACATATTACATATATAAACTGCGAGCCGCGCTTTTTCTATGCGTTGCATTCATAGTAGCATACTGATGCAACTGCGCAGACTATCTTATCACGTATCATTTATCTGTCTTTTTAATATATAAATGTTACGTACATGCTGGCTTTGTTGATTAAGTAAGACTTTATCAACAGTTTTAAACTTTATCAACAATTTGAGTTTGCCTTTGCTTTTGCCAACAATGCTCTCTTTACCTGACGCATTTCCTTCTTTGTAAGCTCTAGCTCCTTTGAAAACCAGCCTTCACTTCGGAGTATGTATGCCACTTGCATAATAACCCTTCTTTTGTCCTCTATTGTTTCTTCCATACCAATCGCCACTCAAGAATCAGAACAGAATTATAAATAGCTTATTTATTAGCGGAATTATTGGACACAGCAGTACATGCGCATCAGATAACCAGTTTTTCCTAGGGGTTTATAAAATGCCGGATTTACTTATAGGATGATTGTGTGGAAATAGATCGCATGCTGAAGCAGATGGCGAAACAAAGGCATTACATATTCCTGATACTCGTGTCGTTCTTCTTTCTGATGGTGGCGAACTCCCTTATCGAACTAGATTACCTTTCCACGTACGGGGTTCTTTTGGGCATGGTTGCAGCTGCGCTCTTCCTTTTATATGCATGTCTCTTCCTTATCAGGAAAAAGGGTAAGAACATCTATGACAGGGCGCTGGATGCCGCATTTGTCCTGTCATTGTTGAACTTTATTTGTATGTTCGTGCTTACCGGGCCGCTGTCGCATGTAATTCTATATTATAACCTGGAGAGCTTATACGTCCTGGCAATAAGCGCAATATTCCTATTTGCCATAGTGTATGCGCTGTCTTTGGCCGCATATTCTATCAGAGATAAAGGAATCGCAGGCCGTAGTAGGAAAACTGTCCTTTTCGCCGGCCTTGTTTTTGCAATAGTAATAATCATCATCCTTGTGTATTTCCTTTCAGGGTTGTTCATCAAATATTATAAGATAGACGACGAATTTTTCATAAGCATAAAGGACATTGGATTCCTGCTGAAGGGGCTTAATCCCTACCAGTATTCCGTATCTCAGCAGCTTTATTATAACGAATCTTATGTAGGCACTACACTAACTACGAACAACCAGATAATAGGTGTAATGAACTATCCGGCGCTTTACCTGTTTTCATATCTTCCGGTTTATTTCATCGCTTCCCCTACGATATATAATATGGAGCATTATATGGCACCGCTGCAGGCCGCGCTGCTGCTCACTGCTCTGCTTTTCGTGGTCGTATTTTCCGTGGACAAGGAGCACCTCAAATACCCTATGTACGGCGTACTCGTATTCCTGGCTTTCCTTTCCCTTAATACTGCATCCATAACCACTTATCTGATCCTTGCGTTGCTTATCCTTGCATACAGGATGCTTGATACCAAATATTCCTGGGTATTCCTGGGGCTCTGCCTGGCGATCCAGGAGATGTTGTGGGTGCCGGTGGTGCTGCTCCTCTTGTATTCGCTAAATAACAAGGGCATCAAAAAGGGTGTCTATGATATTCTCGGGTCCTTGTTTGTCTTCCTGCTTGTGAACAGCTATTTCATAGCGTTGGGCCCTTCAACATTCTTTAATGCAATTTTCGAGCCGCTTGGGAAGCTATTGATGCCGGTAGGGAGTTCTCCTCTGTTCGGCTTCTTCCTTCTGGCGAACTACCACATACTGCTCGGCTCATACACACTCGTATACGGTATTATCATCCTTCTTGCCGCGCTTGCCTATGTGTACATAAACGACAAGGTTTTTGTAGGGTTGCTCAGTATGATACCTTTCCTTTTCCTGTCTAGGCCTTTGATTGCCTACTACACATTTTTCATTGTGTTCCTGTTCGTTGCGATGCTGATCAAAGAGGATAGGTCCAGAAAACTCGGTGTCATCGAGAAGTACTTACATGAGAGGAAGGCGATATTTGTTGCGATAGTATGCCTGCTTGCCGCACTGCTTGTCGTTGTAATCTATTCCTCTCACGTTAGTTATCTGAGAGGATTCAACATAGGCATTTCGAATCAGTCCCTGTATTACGATAAAATGACTAACGAAACCGTGTACACGGGAACGTTGAATTACAATGGCCTGTCCAATCATAGCTTGTATCTGATATTCTTTGGATACGAAAGCAACGAACCGCAGTTGATAGGCGTATACAATTACAGCATAATAAATAATTCGGTAAAATGCGATGATGGCAGTATAGGGTGCCTCTTGAATGTGAATAGGATCCTACTTAATGGAAGCAGCGGAGGCTATACCATAATGGCATATCTAGGTAAAACGGGCCAGCCCGAGGCGATAAATGAAGGCAGGTTACTGGTGTATAATGGCGAATACTTCTACATAAGTGATGCCGTTTATAACTCTGTAAGATAGGTAAGGGAGTAAGCTTTGGAGTAGTTGCATTTTCAATTGCTTAAAACCGCTTTTGATTGCAAAAACTTTCAGATGATATCGGGGAATTCCTTGTGCAGGGGGTGAGATTCGAACTCACGAAGGTGCTAGACCACAGGATCTTAAGTCCTGCGCGATTTTCCGTGGCATAGCTCTTGCCAGACCAGACTCCGCAACCCCTGCACGGCATTTAAGCGTACATAGAAGGGCCTGTACTGTCATCTACCTCCTTCTTGTGGCTCTCCAAAGTCTCCTTGTGCTTGTTTATCAGATCCTTTATCTTTGCCTCGACCATCTTTGCTTCCTTGTCCAGTTCGGTTACGTCTATGTTTAGGTTCATGAGTTTGTTGATGCTCTGCACTGCAACTTCAGCATATAACGGGTCTATGATGTTCTGCTGCACCGGCACCATGATGTTTGTATCGTCCACCTTGTCCATCGATGCCCTAAGAAGCAGCAAAGCACTGACTCCGGTGGCTACCCCTTCATCTATCGGCTTGAGGCCTGCATTCTGCGCTACCTTTGTAGCTTGCAGTGTAGATGCTACCACAAACGGGCTCTTTTCATTGTCGTCCTGCTTAGGTACACCACCTATCGAATATATGGCCACTATGCCGTTTGCGCGCACGAAATCGTATACGGCCTTGCTAAGCTCTGCAACCATGTCCATTGTTATTGCGAATTCTGCAAATATAGTTACTATCTTATTCTTGTCAGAGCAGTATAACCTTATAGGCGGAACAGGCTCCCCCTTGTGTATGGACACAAGCGGAGGGAAGCTCGCACTCTCGACGAAACCTACATATTTCATCTGAAGCTTGTCTATTATGTAGCTTATTGTCATCGGCCCGACAAGCCCTGCACCTGGGAATCCTTCTATAAGCGTGTAGTCCTTGAGGTTTTTTTCCTCAAGCATTTTTATCTCTATCATTGCCTCACATCTAATACCATTAGCACTAAGGTTTATAAGCTGTTTCCTATCCTTTCAATGCATAATATTATGCATTCCATAATGTTGGAAAATTATTCCTGACGGTATACCGACGATAGTTATTTAAACCTTTTCTGAGATAAAAGAACCGGTGAAAACATGGCAGAAAGGATAGGTTCAGAGAGACTACAAAGAGAAGATGGATATCTTTACTTCTTAGGCAAGGACGGGTTCGTATGGAAGACCCCGATGAAGACGAATACAAGGGGCAGGAAGTCAAAGGTCGGATCCGAGAAGGTAAAGAGGGAGCAAGGATTTCTTTACTTCATAGACAAGAGCGGATATGTGGCTAGGGCAAAGATGAACAGAAAAGGAAGGAGATAATTTATTTTCCTCCTTATTCAGTAATTTTATTCCGGCCTGTGGGTAATTCCCAGGCTAGGATAATGTGGTAGAGAACTATGCTTAGAAGAAGGAGGTCTGGCAGGCGGCGACAGAACAAAAGGCCGTTTGGCGTTACGCTTTGTGCTATACTTGAGATAATCGCTGCAATATATGTTTTTCTCGGAGTCGCGGCGTTCAGCAGCATAAGGCTTTACGAGATAAGCGGCATAGTTGGTATAATAGCGGGCTTCGGCGACATAATACTGCTTGTATCAGGGATAGTGCTGCTGCTTTCAGCTTACGGTTTCTGGCACGGCAGCAGATGGGGATGGTGGCTCGGGATAATAATATCAGGAGTGCTCATACTCAGCATAGCCCTACTTGACATCATAGGATTAGTTATTGGGATAGTGCTCGTATTCTACCTTACTAGGGCAAACGTCAAGAAGTGGTTCAAGGTCAGCTAAACTATAGTCTTACTTTTGATTTCCTGTTTATTCCTAGCCTTTTCACCATGCCTCCCTTCAGCTCTATAACATATCTTGAATCATTTTTCGGAGCATATTCCTCGCATTTGAATATGGATTTGCACGGATCTATACCCTGCTCCATCCCGATTATCGCAGATTTTGAATTCAACCATATGACATCTATTGGGAAGAGCATGTTGTACATCCATATGCCGTGACGCCCGTCCTCGTTGAATGCGAACAGCATGCATTCGTTGCTCTTTATGCCTTTCCTGAACATAAGGCCTATTGCCCTCTTCGTGGGCGTGTCTGCAAGTATCGCCTTGAACCTTGTTTTGTTTATGTATATATGGGTGGTAGTGTACTTCTGCCTCTTGTAAAGGAATCTTAATACCAATCAGGCACCTTACTGGGATACAGATATGCTCTGCTCCCTCATATACTGCTGCAGGTAGAACTTGCTGCCCGTGCCCTTTCCGGTAAGGGCGCTGCCCTTCCATCCCACGAATGTGTGTATGCCGACTATGGCGCCGGTTGTCGCGCTTATGCCCCTGTTCGCATATACCACTCCAGCCTGTATGCTTTCGGTGAACCTCTTTGTCTCGCGCTTGTTCTTGCTGTAGAACCCTGCGGTGAGCCCGTATTCTGTGTCATTGGCAAGCCTCATTGCCTCGTTTAGGTCTGCGAATCCCTCTATGGTGATTATAGGAAGGAAAAGCTCGCGCCTCACAAGATCGCTGTCGTGCTTTGCCTCTATTATTGCAGGCTCGACATAGTAGCTGTTTATGAGACCTGTCTTGACCTCGTTACCGCCATATAGTATCCTTGCCGAAGCCTTTGCCTTGCTTATAGCGTCTGTATACCTATCGAATGCGCTCCTGCTTATGAGAGGCCCTATGTACACGTCCTTCTCCAGCGGGTTCCCTATCTTGAGCTCCCTTGCCCTGCTTACCAGCTTGCTCACGAACTGCTCCTTTATGGACTCGTGAACATATACCCTTGACAATGCGCTGCACTTCTGGCCGGCAAATCCGAACGCTGCGCTTGCAATGCCGGATACTGCCCTGTCTATGTCAGCATATCTTGACACTATCGTGGGGTTCTTGCCACCCATTTCCACTATGAACACTTTCTGCTTGCCGGCGCCGATAGACCTTGATAGCATGGACATGCCTGTGGCCCTTGATCCCGTGAATGCGATCCCCGATACTTCATCGTTTGTTACAAGCTCTTCGCCTATTACCGAGCCTGGCCCTGTGACATAGTTGAATACGCCTTCAGGAATTCCAGCGTCCCTGAACAGCTCATATATCTTGAGTCCTGTAAGCATAGTCATGTTGTCGGAAGATGAAGGCTTGAAAACAACGGTATTGCCTGTTATGAGCGCGCCAGTACTCATTCCTATCGATATTGATATTGGGAAGTTGAACGGCGCAATGACCCCGAATACGCCATAGGGCTTCAGCGTTATTGTAACTTTCTCGCCGCCCGACGGCGCCCCCTGGAAACCCGATTCCACGCCTTTTGCGCTCGGATCTATATGCGTCTTCCTTGAATAGCCCTTATTGGACTCCATCCCGTCCGCGTAATACCTCATGAAGTCTATGCCTTCGTCCACCTCTCCAACTGATTCATATCTAGACTTGCCGTTCTCGTAGCTCAGGATTGCTGCTATCTCGAACTTCCTTTTTGATAGAAGATCCGCAGCATTCCTGAATATGGAAAGCCGCTTCCTGTAATCTGTGTCTGACCAGCTGGCGAATGAATCCCTTGCCGCCATTATTGCCTGCTGCGCGTGCTCCTTTGTGCCTTTCTGGAATGTGCCTATTATTGTGGAGTCTATCGGTGACCTTTCCTCCAGCAGCTCCTTTGCATATACCTCCTTGCCGTTTATGTACATAGGGCTCTGCTTGCCGAAACGGGCCCTCGCCCTTGCGACTGCTTCATCGAAAAGCCTGTCGAACTCCTGTTCGCTGCCGCTGTCGAGATAATTCTTATAAGTGGATTCGTTCGTGAATTTTGCCTTTGCCATCATATCGCCTAAAACCAGCAGATTGATTTATCTGATAATATATTTAGCATTATTGCAAATTTTTTGTTAATTGATGTTCTACCCTGAAAGGAAACCGCCGCTCTCGCCTGTTGTTGAGCAGTATGCTTCGCTCAATTGCACAGGATATGATGTTGTAGCGTTCCAAGTGCCTATGCCGTTTGCAGAAATCGGCGCATAATATGCCATATTCGCCTGGTTGGAGCTTGTTGCGCCTACGCAGTAGAGGTAACCTTCTGATGCAACGCAGCCGTCATTTGAAAAGGCTAAAGGATAGCTCGTAGTCTGCTGCCATGCACCGATGCCTGAAGCGGTAACGTGCGCATAATACGCGCTTGATTTTTGGCCATAATAGTTATTCCCTACGCAGTATATGTAATCGTCGTATATGGAGCACCCTGCGCCGTAGAATGGTATTGGGTAGCTTGTTGTTGCGGTCCAGTTCCCTATGCCGGAATCGGATACAGGCGCATAATATACGCTTTCTAGCGTCGTGGCATTGAAGTTGGTTGTCGAATTGGCGTACCCTGTGCCTACGCAGTATATGTAATCGTCGTATATGGAGCATCCTGCGCCGTAGAGCCTTTCAGGATACGGTGTTGTCTTTGTCCAGTTCCCTATCCCTAAGCCCGATATGGGTGCATAGTATGCAAGGAACGAGTTGATGTGTCCCACTCCGCCTACGCAGTATATGTAGTTGCCGCCTATAGAGCAACCTGCGTTGTTGAATATGGCCGGATAGCTTGTAGTCATTGTCCAGCTTCCTATGCCCGAATCGTTTACAAGGGCATAGTATGAGTACATAGACGATGATGTGTTCCCTATCCCGGAAGATCCTACGCAGTATATGTAGTTGCCGCTTATTGAGCACCCGGCCATGTATATCGGTATCGGATAGCTTGTTGTTGCGGTCCAGTTCCCTATCCCGCTTGCATTGATTGGAGCATAATAGGTGTAGTTATAGGGATATGTGGCCTGCGTGCCTACGCAGTATATGTAGTTGGACTGTATGAGGTTTGTTGAATTGGTTTCGTTTGCAGAGGTGGTGTTGGTTTCGTTTGCGCTGCTTACCGTACTCGTTGTTGTGGATTGTACAGTTGTTGATGATGTGTATACCGAACTGAGAGGGCCGGAAGAGTTTATGCCTAGTATCGTAGTAGTCATTGTTGTAGCTTTAGGCTTTTTTGGGGCGTTATAGCCGATTGCGGCGTATACGGCAATCAGTACAACAATAACAATTATAACAATTATCGCTGCCGAGAGTATCAATTTCTTCGGCAGTCCCTTCTTTTGCGGGGATTGTGTGCTATTTGGCTGGCTTTGCAGGGCATCTTCCATCAAGATCATCACATCATCAAAGTTAAGGAATAAATAACATGCGCACTAGGCCGTGCAGCTTTTGTAATTGTATGTGCCTTTCTAATCGTAAGGCTTAAATACCTTTAAATTATAACTCGGTTATAAAGTGATACTGATGCAAGCCTCTAATGGTAACGCTGAAGCAGCAGTGGTGCAGGATGACGAATACAGAAAGACTTACGGCTTTAACGACAATTTCGAATACAAATTCAAGACGAAGAAAGGCCTATCAGAGGATATAGTCAGGGAAATATCGTCAATGAAAGGCGAGCCTGAGTGGATGCTCGAGAAGAGGCTTATAGGCTACAAGCAGTTCATTAATAAGCCTACGCCACAGTGGGGCGGCAACCTCAACGACATAGACTACAATGACATTTACTATTATCTTAAGCCTACAGACAAAAAGGGCAACACATGGGAATCCGTTCCCAAGGAAATAAAGGATACGTTCGACAAGCTCGGGATTCCTGAAGCTGAGAGAAAGTTTTTTGCTGGAGCTGAAGCACAGTACGACTCCGAGGTTGTGTATTCGCACATAAGGGAAGACCTAGCAAAGGAAGGTGTGATATTCACAAGCACTGACGAGGCGGTGAAGAAATACCCAGAGCTCATGAAGAAATATTTCGGTACGGTAATACCGCCCACTGACAACAAGTTCGCCGCGCTGAACACTGCAGTATGGAGCGGGGGCAGTTTCATATATGTGCCAAAGGGCGTGAAGCTGAAGTTGCCTCTCCAGGCATATTTCAGGATAAATTCGGAGAAGGCAGGGCAGTTTGAAAGGACGCTTATAATAGCGGACGAGGGCGCGGATGTGACCTATATAGAGGGATGCTTTGTAAAGGGAACTCAGATAACAACAATGGATGGAAAGAAAACCATAGAGGAAATCAAGAAAGATGACATGGTCTTGACCCATAAAAACAGATACAGAAAGGTTACACATACACAAATAAGGCCTTATTCGGGTAAACTTCTGACTTTGGAGATCAGCGATAGAACCTTGGAAGTCACCGAGGAGCACCCGTTCCTGATTTCAAAAATCGGGCATGTAACCAGTTGGGTCAATGCCTCGGAATTAAAGGTTGGGGACTGCCTCGTGATGCCTACCGGCAGAATAAATTACGCCAACAAGAATTACTTGGAAATCAGCTACGGCAACACCAAAATGATTGGGATGATGCAAGCTGCAACTGAGATGTCTGGTGTCTACAGCATAATATCCGTAAGGAGGATATCAGCAACTGAAGTAAGGGACCTGCCGGTCTATAACTTCGGCGTAGAGGAAGATGAAAGCTATGTGGCTTGCGGCGTTGCTGTGCACAACTGCACCGCGCCGATCTATATGAGCTCATCGCTTCACTCCGCGGTGGTAGAATTGGTCGCGCATAAGAACTCGCACATAAGATATGTGACAATCCAGAACTGGTCAAAGAACGTTTACAACCTTGTCACTCAAAGGGCATTCGCATATGAGAATGCGCATGTCGAATGGATTGACGGTAATATAGGCAGCAAACTGAATATGAAGTACCCGAGTGTATTCCTCAAGGAAAGGGGGGCTCGTGGAGAGATAATGTCAATTGCTGTTGCGGGGCCGAAGCAGGTACAGGACTCTGGCGGAAAGATATACCACCTCGCGCCCGATACCACTTCTCAGATAATATCCAAGAGTGTTTCATCGGGAGACGGGGTCACAACATACAGGGGCTTGCTCCACATAGGCAAGAATGCATCGAACGTCAAGTCAACGGTAAGATGCGACGCCCTTCTTTTGGATGAGGAATCGAAGACTAACACTTACCCGTACATGGAAGTAAACCGCGAGGATGCAACAATAACTCACGAAGCAAGCACAGGGAAAGTCGGAGAGGAGCAATTATTTTACCTTATGTCAAGGGGCCTTAGCGAGGAGGATGCGCTTACTACTGTGGTGCTGGGCTTCCTGGACCCGCTCGCAAGGGCATTGCCGCTAGAATATTCGCTCGAACTCAGGAGGCTCATCAAACTGGACATGTCGAATTCCGTCGGTTAACATCATAGTGATAGATTGCAGGATTACAAGGAGTTCGTTAAGGAGGCCATAGAGCAATACGAGAAGTTGCCGCAAGAGATGGGCGAACTATATAAACGCCATTACATAAACATACCATACGATCTTAAGAGCTTCGGCGGCAATGAAGAGCATCTAGATGACGGAATACTAAAGGACTCTATTGACCAGTGGGCGTCAAAACTTGGGGTAAAATTTGACATAGCAATAGGAAGCTCCAATTCAACTGTAGCTGGGCCGAACGAATTCGTAAGGATAGAACAAACGGAAAAGCTCGATAAGTCAATGCTAGGCCAGATGTACAGGAATAACGAGGATAAATATGTGGCCTACATAAACGCAAACGCAGAGAGATCCATACTTATAGATGTCCCGAGCGGCAAATCGGCTGACATAAACATACTGTTGTTTAATTCCGCCAAGCCGCTAGCAACAAGGATATTCATCAGCGTCGGGAACGGCTCTAAGCTTAACGTATTCGAGTACTACGGATCCTCTACTGAAAAGCCGACCGCACTTGGGGTGATGCACGACATAAACATCGGTGACGACTGCCAGATGGAGCTTAATTCCGTGCACAACGAAAATTCCGATACATTATCGATCGGCTTCTGCAAGAACAGGATAGGTGAAAATTCGCATCTGAGGTTCAATTCGTTATACAACGGCTCTGCACAGACAAGAGTTAGGAACGTCATAGAAGCCAACAAGGACCAGAGCAAAGTGGAGGTAAACGAGATCATCCTGGGCTCTTCGAAGCAGAAGTTTGACATAAACACCTACATAGTGAACTCAGGAACGCATACCAATGCAAGCCTCGAATCAAAGGCCGCGCTCATGGATGAATCTTTCTGCATAATGAAGGGATTTGCGAAAATAAAAAAGGGCGCATCAAAGGCGAAATCTTATGTGCATGAGAGGGGCATACTGCTCGACAAGAACGCAAAGGTCGACGGGCTGCCCGACATGTCTGTAGACGAGAATGACGTAAAGGCGACGCATTCCTCGGCTACCGCTCCTGTAGATCCTGAATCGGTGTTTTATCTCATGTCTAAAGGCATAGACGAAATCGGGGTCAGGAAACTGCTTGTGACAGGATTTTTCGCAGAGGTGGTCTCAAGAATGCACAACAATTTGATGAAAGAGGTGTCGATGTCCCTGATCAACAGCAAGCTGGATAAAAGGAATTATGGCGAAATGCCGTCGATTGATACCAGGAACATGTGGATAGGCTCTGGTAGCGAGCAGGAGACCGACATGTTCAAGGGCCACTACAAGTACAGGGGCGCGGAATAGGCGATAGAATGATGACCAATTACGAGCGCGTAATAAAGAGCTTCATACCGGCGTTCAGGCTCAAGGCCGCTCATATGATGGTGAAGGAATACGGGATAAAGCAGCAGCAGGCTGCGCTGATGCTTGGCACGACACAGGCCGCCATAAGCAAGTACCTGAAGGAAAGCTCGGAAAAATACAGCGGTGTGGATATAAGCACCGTATCGCTTAGGGATTTCGTTGAGAGGATGGAGGCTGATGACGAACAGGCGGGCCAGAAGATAATGTGCACAATGTGCCAGAGCAACAAGAAGTTTGATTGCACTTTTATGGTAAAATAAGATGATTTTATGATTCTGGAGATAAGAGATTTACATGTGAGCGTTGAAGGGAAGGAGATAATAAAGGGACTCAGTCTCAAGATGAAGCAGGGGGAGACCCACGTAATCATGGGTCCGAACGGTTCGGGGAAGAGCACACTTGCAAGGACAATAATGGGGCACCCTAAATCAATAGTCACCAAAGGGGATGTCCTTATAGATGGGAAAAGCGTACTTGGGCTTACGACTGACAAGCGTGCCAAATTGGGGCTGTTCCTCCAGTTCCAGAACCCGGTCGAGGTAGAGGGGGTTGGATTCATCAATTTCCTGCACCTTGCAAAGCAGTCGTCTGGTGAAAATGCAGTCAGCACCAAGGAATTCATGAAGGAGATAAAGGGCAACATAAGCGAACTTAGGATGGGGGAGGACTTCCTTGGAAGGTCGTTGAACCAGGGATTCTCAGGAGGGGAGAAGAAGAAGGCGGAGGTACTGCAGCTGTCCGTGCTTAAACCTAAGATAGCAATACTTGACGAGCCGGATTCGGGGCTGGACATAGACGCCATAAAGGTCGTCTCTGGTGCAATAAACAAGCTTTCTGACGGAGGCGAGCTGGGCCTTCTCGTAATAACCCATTACAGGAGGATACTGGAATTCATAAAGCCGCAGTTCGTGCACGTAATGGTGGATGGCAAAATAGTCGAAGATGGAGACCACGGCCTTATAGACAAGCTTGAGGAACATGGCTACGATGGATATACAAAAGAATCATGAGTGGATAGATGGAAGAACAAAAACTTCAGTCTTCAAAAGTCGAGCATAAGTTTGATATAAACGAGGTTAGGGGCGAATTCCCGATATTGAAGACCGAGATGAACGGTAAGCCTCTTGTATATCTCGACAGTGCAGCTACGTCACAGAAGCCGCGGCAGGTAATAGATGCGATAGACAACTTTTACAGGACGTACAACGCAAACATACATCGAGGGATATACAGGATATCCGAGCAGGCAACAGAGAATTACATAAAATCCAAGGAAAAAGTTGCAGAGTTGATAAATGCAGGATCAATGAACGAAATAATATACACAAGGAACACGACGGAGTCGATAAATTTAGTTGCGCTGTCATGGGGTAATGCCAATGTGAATAAGGGCGACCATGTACTAATATCGGAGATGGAGCATCACAGCAACATGGTGCCGTGGATGCTTCTTGCAAAGAGGAAGGGCGCGGTGCTCGATTACGTATCGCTCGACAAGTCCAGCTCGAAGATAGACATGAACAGCCTAAACAAGATGCTGGACAAGGATCCTAAGATAGTTGCCGTTACGCACGTGTCAAACGTCCTTGGCACTATAAACGACGTCAAGGAGATAACGAAAAGGGCGCACAAGAAAGGTGCAATGGTACTTATAGATGGAGCGCAGGCCGTGCCTCACATGAAAGTGGATGTCAGGAGCATAGGCTCGGATTTCTATGCATTCTCGGCACACAAGATGCTCGGCCCTACAGGCATAGGGGTGTTGCAGGCAAGCACCGAGATTCTAGATCGCATGGAGCCCGTTTTGGGAGGAGGGGACATGATAAAGAGCGTAAGCTTTGACTCTTGTTCATGGAACGAGCTGCCTTGGAAGTTCGAAGCTGGCACATCCAACATAGCAGGGGGCATAGGGCTTGGCGAGGCGGTTGATTACCTTGGATATTACGGAATGCCCAACATAATGATGCACGAGAGGAGTTTGACTGAGTACGCGCTGGAGAAGATCGGCTCGATAAAGGGCGTCAAGCTGTACGGGCTTGATGGTAAGGACATGGACAACAGGACCGGGGTCATATCGTTTGGCATAGACGGCGTTCATGCCCACGACATAGCGCAGGTGTTTGATGCCGAAGGCATAGCAATAAGGTCCGGGCACCACTGCGCAGAGCCGCTTGTTACCCAGAAGCTTAACATGCCCGCGCTTGCAAGGATGAGCCTTTATCTTTACAACAAGGAGTCGGAAATAGACGCGGCAGCGGATGCGATAGACAAAGTAAAGAAAATATTCAACGTCAGGTGAATAGCTGCCGATAGACATGTATGCAGAGGAGATCATAGCCCATTACGAAAGGCCGCACAACAAGGGCACCATGAAGGACCCAAGCATAAGCTTCCATGAGAACAATCCGCTCTGCGGAGACGACATAACTATGTACCTGAAGATAAGCAACGACCGAATCGACGATGTGAAGTTCAGCGGTTCCGGATGCGCCATAAGCACCGCGTCCGCAAGCATGCTTACTGACTTCATAAAAGGCAAGAGCCTGGCGGATATAGACAAGATGGGCCTGCCCACGATAATAGAGCTGCTCGGCATAGATCCCGGACCTGCGAGGCTCAAGTGCGCTACCCTGTCGCTTAGGACCGTCAAGGAAGCCTCGTTCCTTTACAGGCATAAGGAAGTAGACAGAAAGACAAAGGAGCTGTAGTCATCTTAATCTTATTTCCATTCTTTTCCTCCTGGAGCCCTTGTTCTCGAAACTCGAGAGCTCCAGCTGGCCTATTTCCCTTGTGTTAGACACGTGGGTTCCACCATCAAGCTGCATGTCAAATCCCGTTATTTCAACGACCCTGAAAGATGTAAGCCTGCCCATGAGCTCCTGGCCTGGTGCTGTCCTTGCGATGTTGGGTATGTTCATTGCCTCTTCCCTGGTAAGCACCCTTGCGACAACGTCAAGGTTCTGATTTATCACTCTCTGTGATTCCACAACCATCTCTTCCGCTAGTTTTCTGTCGAGTTTTTGCATGTCGAAATCGAACCTTGACCTATCTGCATATATCTGGCCTCCGGTAAACATGGCGCCGTATCTGCCGGTCGCTATGCCTCCCACTATATGTGTAGCCGTATGATAGCGCATGTGTGCGTATCTCTTTTCCCAGTCTATCATTGAATGCACAACGTCGCCTTCTTTGAAATCCGGCTCCGCTTCAAGGACGTGAAGGACGGTTTCGCCGGATTTCTTTGTTTCCACCACATCATGGCTTTCATCGTCAAGAGATATTGTACCGGTATCGCACGGCTGGCCGCCCCCTGTTGGATAGAATATGGTTTCGTCTAATTCTATGACATTCTGCGATTTAGACACGATAATTGAATTAAGCTCCTTCCTGTAGGCATCGGTCCAGTATATCTTTTTGGTCATATTGACACTATTCATTAGCCCCAGCAGGATTCGAACCTGCGTAAACGGGTCCAAAGCCCGCTATCCTTGGCCACTAGATGATGGGGCTGTATAAATCAATCCTTGCGATTAGCTGATTAAAGATTTTATTTATATTATAATATTAAGGCATATGCGTTGGTATGCGGTATTTGTCATAGGCCCTGCTTCTCCAGCATAGACCTTACTATAAGCGAGAAATGCTTCTCTTCTGTTATCCTCCTGAGGCCATAGCTTATCCAGTCGCTTCCGAAGGGCACATACTCTGCCACTTTGTAGCCCTTTCCTGCAAGGTGCATGGCATATGTGTTCCTTATCCCATTAAGCATCCCGAACATCATGTTTCTCCTTGCAGACCTGTTTATCCGAATTGCTTCCTCTATTATCCTGGAATCGTGCGTTGCTATCATGAATCTGCCTGCCCTTGAGAAAAGCATCCGCATTATCTTCATGTAGTTAGAGTTCAGTTCCCTTGTGGAGTTGTAGCGCAGATCGTCGGCAACTTTGTACGCACCTTTTACTAGCCTTATTGTAGCTCTTCCCTTGAGCAGCTCGCTTACGTCATCAGCGCTTCTTCTAAGGTATGCCTGTATGCATATCCCGCTGTTGCCGTAGCCCATCGAGCTCTTGTAGGCCTTGATTGTACGGTCTATGTTATTGTATGTTTCCATGTCCAGCCATACGAATACGCCCCCCTTCTTCGCTGCCTTGAGTATCTTGGTGTAATTTAATATGAACATCCGATAATCTACCAAAAGCCCTAGCTGGGTGGGTTTTACTGAGATGCTTGCATCGAGCCCCTGCCCTCTTATGCTGCCTAGAAGGCCCAGATACACGTCAACTGACTCTTTTACCTTGGTGCCGTCGCTTATGTCTTCCCCTAGGAAGTTTATCAGTGTTGATATCCCGAATGAATTGAATTCCTTTGTCCTCCTCAGCGCATCTTCGGCATAACGGCCAGCAATCCATCTTCCGGCCATTGCCTTCTCGAACCAAGCGTTTATTCCCATTCTTCAACACTTCACGCCAAATGATCTTAGCCTCTTTACCATGTCTTTGTATCCGACAAAGCGTATGGTCTTTATGCCGACTTCCTCTGCTCCCTTCACGTTCTTTTCAAGGTTGTCTATGAATATTGTTTCTCCGGGCCGCGCCTTCATCGACTTTAGCACAAACCTATATATCCTGTGCTCAGGTTTGCGCATCCTTAAGTAGCATGAAGTGAAGACGCGGTCGCATTTCACACTTCCCAGGTACTGCTCCATTTTCATAAGATGCCTGCTCCTGCTTACGTTGGTAAGTATAGCTATAGTGTACTTGCCAAAAAGCCTGCCCATCAGTTTGACTACATCTTTGTTTACCCTGTTCAGCTTGGTGAATGCCGATTCCCATTCAAGTTCTGATATGCTCATGCCGAACATCTTTGAGAGCCTGGCCTTCATCTCCTTGAGGCTCAGTTGTCCTATTTCCATTTTGTCAAGCAGCGGTATCAGCGCCGATTCGAACCTTTTGCCGTCTATCCCGAATTTCTGCGAGAGGTATCTGACGTAGTATTTCTCATCGAAGGTGTCTATGACCCCGCCAACATCGAATATTATTAACTTTATCATCCCAATGCCATATGACTATTTGCAATATCATATTAAATAAGATGGTTCAATGAGGTCGATTGTGATTGCGCTTGGTGGGAATGCACTACTTAGTCCGTCGTCGAAACAGTCCTTTACAAAGGAAAACAGCAACATAGAGAAGGTCTCAAGGGCCATAGCGTCGCTTTCAAAAAGGGATTTCAACATGATAATAACCCATGGAAACGGTACGCAGATAGGCGACGAGGTGATGAGAAATGAGCATTCTAAGGAATTTATACCGAAACTCCCGTTTTTCGTGCTTAATGCTGCTACACAGGCTATCTTAGGCACTGTTGTTGAAACTTCACTACGCAACAACCTGAAAAGAGTCGGATCCAAAAGAGGCGTATGCACTGTACTTTCCCATGTGATAGTTGACAGCAATGATAGGGCATTCAAAAACCCATCAAAGCAAATAGGGCCGTTCTACAGCAAAGCAGAACTGGACAAGGAACTTAGACTGGAGAGGTTCGATTACATAAAATATGGTAACAAGTACAGGAGAGTTGTTGCGTCGCCTATGCCGGTTAGCATTTTGGAGACGGACGTCATAAAATCGGAGATGAATAGGAACATCGTCGTAGCCTGTGGCGGTGGTGGCGTTCCCATAGTGTCAAAACGCGGCATGATAAGCGGCGTTGAAGCTGTGATAGACAAGGACCTCACAAGCCGTCTGCTCGCCAATTCAATAGGAGCCGATACCCTGATCATACTAACGAATGCAGACTATGTGTATTCCAATTATCAGCAAAAGGGGATAAAGATAAAAAGCGTAAAGGCCTCCGTGATAAAGAGGCATATCGGCATGTTCGAAATGGGCACTATAAGGCCGAAGATAGAAGCCTGTGTAGGATTCATTGAGAGTGGGGGAAAAGAGGCATATATAGGCAATGTATTTGAGCTTCGTTCCATACTGGAAGGCAAGTCAGGCACTAGGATATCTTAGACTTGCCGGATTACGCACTACTTCGATTCGGGATAATATCCTATGTACCTTCTTTCCGAGCTTTGGTTGTAACCCACTTTCTTTGCAGTTTCTAGCAGGTCGAATAGGGTGTCTGTAAATGTTTTCTCGTCTTCCTTAGCGGCTGCCTGCCGCAAAGTTTCTATTTTTTCATGTGTATGATGGTCTACGGCAGTCATCTTCCTTTCTAAAATATTTTGAAGCTCATCCTTCATATCCTGGAAGCCCATGGTTGGTTTATGCGCCTGGACTGTTGTTTGAGTGCGCAATGACGTACCCATCATTTGTGCAACTCCGTGCACATTTGCATTACCGTTCTCGTGTGTTTTTAGAACTTTTTCCATTTTTTCACTGTTTGCAAAATCAAATATCACCAAAATTTATGCCGTAATCAATAATCTGTATTTTTATTGTGACTTAATTAATATTTATTCTTTTCTATTTTTGCTAATTTACCTAAATGGGTTTGACAAATAGAATAATCTTATTAAATTGCGCTTTGAAGTATGTACGGTTAGACAATGGGAGGAGATTTCGACTGGGAGGTGCATCCTGAACTTGACAGGTTCGTACAGGATCATGTATCGGTTTTCCTGAAACGCAACAGATTCGCATCTGGCCTTTCTGCAAAGATGCTTGATGTAACCTCTACAAGATTTGTGGATTGGGTAGACCATATGGTGATACCCGAAAGCTCCGTAAGCAGAAAGGATCTAGAAAGCCTTGGCCTCTATGAAGTGAAGACGGATGACAAGCCAGAAGGCACAGTTGTATTTAGGCATATGGGCTCTTACCTTTTCCCAATACTGCTTAGCTCAAACAAGGAAACCGAAATCGCAATAAAGCCGGAAAGCATAGACGACTTCCTGCAGGTGCTTGGGCTTGGCATAAAGGTAGAGGGGACGCCTTTTTCGCCTTTCAGGAAGGCGGTTGTCAACAAGGACGGAGATTATATCTTGTCGGCAGTTGAAAGGAGAGGATACGGTGGTTTTGTTATTAAGGATTACGGCGATGTTGACATCTATGCCAAGGCGCTTAGCGCCTTCTACACAAGGAGGCGTCATTTTGACAATGACACTGATGGCATAATTCGCACGAAAGAGCTCATAGAAAGCCATATCAAAACGCTTGACAGCGCAAGGGTTGCCGATGCCTTCTTCAGGGCAGAGAGATCCTATTGGCAAAAGAGGAACAGGGCAGGGCAGGTGCAGAAGGCAAGGCAGGACGCACTGGGTCTTGGCTGGGGAAACCATGATCACCATACATACAGGTCGTCAAGGGAAAATTTCGTTAAAATGATAGACATGTTCGAGAGCATGGGCTATTTGTGCAGGGAGAAGTATTACGCTGGGGAGAAAGCAGGATGGGGGGCGCAGATACTGGAGCATTCTGTATGCAATATAGTCGTATTCACCGATGTGGATCTCAATCCTGATGAAACGCAGATTGACTTCTCGCACATACCTTTCCCGGAAAAGGAAACAAGGCTTGGGACGGTAGGGCTTTGGATCGGTTTACATGGGGAGAGCATACTGCAGGCAGGCATGCACCATCTGGAGGCAAGATTCATGTTCGAAAAGCTTACAGGGGATTTAGGCACCCT
Source organism: Candidatus Micrarchaeaceae archaeon (assembly GCA_050749665.1). Lineage (GTDB taxonomy): Archaea > Micrarchaeota > Micrarchaeia > Micrarchaeales > Micrarchaeaceae > UBA12276. The sequence goes on along the minus strand of JBOGRY010000018.1, from coordinate 107,708 downwards.
CGGCATAGAGGTAATGCCGCCGTTCTCGCATTTCGATTTCCTGAAGCAGGCGTTCACAAAGGGGGAGAAATGGCCTGTAGAGAGGAAGCGACTAGACCTATTGCTCACATCTAAATACATAACACAGGAGCAGTACGATGATTTCCTGAAAGGTGGGGCTATAGGCAGCCATATGGAGAACCTTGAGAGGGACCAGGGATTCAAGGGCTTCAACAGGAGCTCTGTAACTAAGATAATACTTGCCACCGATCCAAGGAAGCACCAATTTGTAGGTGCATAAGCAACGTTCAGTCGAATATCTTGCCGTTGTTGAGTATGCCGTTTGGATCGAAGGACTTTTTTATGCCTTTCATGAGTTTTATTGAGTATTCGGATTTCCTTATTTTCATCTCCTCCACCAGCAGCGCCTTCTTTGCAAGCCCTATTCCATGCTCTCCAGATACGCTTCCACCGTGCCTGAGCGCTATCCTGCCGAACTCCATCTGAATAGTGTCTATGGCTTTTTGCTGCTTATTCGGATCTGCTATTATATTGCCGTGCACGTTGCCATCACCTATATGGCCGAAGAGCACCACTTCCATGTTGTGCTTTCTTATTGCTTTTTCCATTTCGTATAGCGCTGCAGGCAGCGATGATGATGGCACCACTATATCGGCTATAACCACTGTTTTACCCGTCTTCTCTGCACGTTTCAGCGTTGCATTGAAAAGATACTTCCTTGCGTTGTACATTTTCTCCATCGAAGCTTTCGATTTCGAGACCAGCAAATCCGTTGCACCTGATTTTACCAGTATCTTCTCGGAGTCGCTTAGAAGGCGCGGCAACGATTCCCTGTTTCCCGCTATGTCAGTTATCATTGAGTACTTCGCATTGCTTGGAAACCTTATGCCCATGTATTCATGCATCAGCAGCATGGACTGCAGGTCCATGAATTCCGAGCTTAGCGGTATGATTCCGCTTTTCTTGAGCTTGCCTACGGCCTTGGCAGCGTGCTCCATGGTTGAATAATACGAGATTATTCTGCCCGTGGCCTCCGGCTTTGGCCATATCTTAAGTATTGCCTTTGTGACTATTCCAAGCGTACCCTCGCTGCCTACTATCAGCGACGTTAGGTCGTACCCCACCGATCTCTTTGTCGTCCTGCCACCGGTCCATATCACATTGCCGTTTGGCAGCACTACTTCCAGGCCCAATACCCATTCTTTGGTGCTGCCATACATTATGGCGCGCAGGCCACCTGCATTCGTCGATATTGTACCGCCTACAGTTGCGAAAGACGAGCTCGCCGGGTCGGGAGGATAAAAATAACCATACTTAGAAAGGTGAGCGTTCAACCTGTCTATTGTTACTCCGGGTTCTACAACAACGTATTCGTCCTCTATCCTTGTCTCATGTATCCTGTTGAATTTTGACATGTCTATAACTACGCAGCCCTTTGTCGGTATCGATGCACCTGTAAGCGATGAACCGCCCCCCCTTACCACGATACTTGTCTTGCTGCTGTTGCATATCTTTGCTATCTTTGATATGTCACTAGTGTTCTCGGGACGTGCCGCGGCAATAGGTATGCGCCCGGGGAGGTATGACTCGTCCTTCGAATAGGCTTTAGTGCTAGGTGCGCGTATTATTTTCCTTTTTCCGAGCACCTTTTCCAGCAATGCAGGAACATCCATGGTATTAGGTTATCTGGTAATGTTTTTAGTTATTGGTGCTGTTGCATTACCTTCTTCGTTTCCTCTTGGTTACGGATTTGCTTTTCTTAGGCTGGTTTATGAGCCCACCTATGAGCCCGCCTGCGGTTATTGCTATTATCCCGCCTATTCCGACAAAGGCTATTATGGCGCTTATGCCTGTCCCTACAAGCCCACCGACAAGGGCACCGAATAACCCTCCGAAAACTCCCCCGGCAACTGTGAATAATATCGTTATTATTACAAGGCCGAGTATGCCTGATATGAATCCTGCTATAATGCCACTTTTGGCGCCCTTTGCAAGAATTCCTGCGACTAATCCTGAAATAAGCGGGCCGAGCAGCGGTACCCATCCTGTAATAGCCATTAATATGAAGCCAAGCAGTACACCAAGGGCCATGTTCCCGTCTTTTGCCATGGTAGGGTTTTTGATTATATATAGTAAATTCTTTGCATTGTTAGGCATCCACGCATTGCTTTAAAGCATTTATGATTTATATATAGGAAGGGGATTTCATAAGGGGTAAATTCGTTTTTGCGTTGGCTATAATCTTGTCATCAGTCATTATGCTCTCAATGGCTTATGGAGCTACAGGCGTAGAGAATATAACACTATCGACCTACAGCGCAAGCATCCATCCAGGAGGTAATGTAACCCTTACTTACAACCTGAAAAAGATAAGCGGCTACTATCCGAACATCACAGACCTTTATGTAGTCAACAACGGGTTCCTTTCCTCAAGGAACATAAGCATCTCCTTATCCACTAGCTATGGAAATCCGCCGGCCAACGGCATAATGCACATATCCGTTTCGCGCGATGTGTATCTTGGACTGTACAACATAACATTAGCAGGCAACAACACCGGCACAGCGGTGAACCAGGCAACCCTTTGGCTCAACATAATTGCGCCAGTATCTGGTATAGCATACACTACCACCATGTCGTATACTTCTAATGTTTCAAATGCTTTGACAAGCATGCCTGCAAGCACCTCGGTGGGCGCCGCTGTCGGTAGCGGACCGCTGGACAATTCGATCTATTTTGTATTGGCTGCAGTCATTATAATAATCATTATTTCTGTGCTTGTCTTCCTAAAATTTAGGAGATAGAAGAATATCATAATCCGCCTGGTTTTATTAATTTATCAACCAGAATACTTAGTTAAGTGCTGTTGATGCTGAAATCATATGGCTATCTTGGGTTGGCACTCATAATATTCGCAGAGGTTAATTTCTACCTAGTCATAGAGCCCTTTGCCAAATGGTACATACCGATAGTATGGTATGGCTATATCCTGTTCATTGATAGCATAGTCTACAGCATAAAGAAGGAGTCTTTGATATCTTCGCACAAGAAGGAATTCCTGCTGATGCTGCTCCTTTCGGTGCCGTTCTGGTCCATATTCGAGGTCTACAACCTTTTCACAAGAAGCTGGATCTACATAAACTATATATGGTACGTCCACCTTATTGACTTCTCGACCATAATGCCAGCAGTTCTTGAGACATTCACCCTATTCAAGGCGTTAGACATAGGCAAACAGTTTGACAGTAATTCAAGGCAGGTGCGCAGAAAGGGCAGCACCAAAGGCTATGTAGGATTGCTAGTGGTTGTAGGGGCGCTTGCAGCGCTGCTCCCTGTCCTTGAGCCGAACATCGGATATCCGTTCATTTGGGTGGGTCTTTTCCTGCTGCTGGACCCGCTGAACTACCTTATCGGGCGCCCCAGCGTCATAAAGAAGGTGAGCGAAGGCAAAAGGAGCATGGTGATACAGCTGTTTGCAGCAGGCATAGTCGTGGGTTTCTTCTGGGAGTTCTGGAACTACCAAGCCTATCCAAAATGGGTATATACGCTGCCGTACTTCATATCCAATCTTAAACTTTTTGCGATGCCCCTGTTCGGCTACTTAGGATATCTGCCTTTTGCGCTTGAAGCATTCCTGTTCTATGCGTTTTTCAGGTCATTTCTCTTCAAGAAAGGAAACGATATGCTTTCAATCTGATTTCGGCGCGTTTTATTATCATGGCCTTCCCTTCGCCCAAAGGCGCGGATTTCATTTTCGGTTTAGGAGTCGTTGCGTCTTGGTATTATCTTCAGGAAATGCTTCTTTACGGTTTCGTCATTGATGCAACTTACAGAACGATAGGCATATCCTCTTTCCTAGAAGGTCTAGAATCGGGCTGCACCTGCGTCCCCTAATCATTTAACTTTTGCCCTTATCTTTTTTGTCCGCCTGCTGTGCCTTTTTTATTGCCTCCTCTATTCCTATTATTCCTATCGGGGTTGGCATACTAAAGCCCCTGTTCTCCGTGGGTATGAATACGATAAGGTTTTTCCCGCTAGTGCTCACCTCGTACATCATGTTAAGCGCCCTTAGCTGCATCGCATATGGGTCTTTTTGGTACTTTGCCGAAGCCTCTAGCATTTTGTCTGCGGCAAGCGACTCGCTTTCCGCAAGTATTACCCTTGCCTGTTTCTCCCTGTCCGATGTTGCAACCCTTGCCATCGCATTCTGGAGGTCATCAGGGATCTTGACATCCCTTAGCTCTACGGATATCGCATCTATGCCCCATGTGCTTATCCTTTCCTCTATGAGCGTCTGTATGTCCTTCCCTATCATGTCTCTTCCAGCAAGCATTTCGGAAAGCTCACTTTTCCCTATTATATCCCTCATCGCCGTTTGTGATGCAAGCTGGACAGAATTTATGTAATTTTGGACATTGAGTATCGCATTCTCCGGATCATGCACCTGCCAGAACAGTATTGCATCGACGTCGACGGGCACGTTGTCCTTAGTAAGCGTCTTCTCGGCAGTGAAAGTCGTGCTTATCACCCTCAAATCGACCCTTATCGGCGTCGACTCGATGATCGGAATTATCAGGTAAAAGCCTGGCCCTATTATCCCGACATATTTCCCGAGCTTAAGGACCGCCATCCTGTTCCATTCGCTTATCACCCTTATGGATAGGAGAGCGACGATTATCAAAACTATGATGAATGCGATTATTGCGCTGCCGATGCCTGAAAACAGGTATGCCAATATGGTTATTACTGCAATGATGATTATATCGGCTAAAATTGCCCCTCCCATATTGTATTTACTTGAGGTCACATTAAACCTTGATTTGGGAGCTGACTTTTCACTGCTAGAGGCGCTAGTTGCCACACTAATATTCTTTAATAAGGTTCTTAAAGCTATACATACCAAACATCCGTTTGCGATATTATTATGGAAAGCATTTTCCGATAAAAAAAGAAAAATCAGATTACTTCAAAGGCTTGGGGTCGCTGGGATTTGAACCCAGATTTGCAGGTTACTTCATGTCTTATTTGTAATTCCAGATCCTCATCATCGCGAGTTGCTCAACCATTAATATAAACATCTGGAGCCTGCCGCGCTGCCAAGTTACGCTACAACCCCTTTACGTTAACTATTCTTTTAGGTAATATATTATAGTTTGTCTATTTTGGTTTGGCTAACAGTCATACCCCAAGCAGCAGGTACAACGTGCCAGCGGCAAGCGCTATGATTCCAAGCGCCGCGGTAACGTAGACTATGCTCGACTTGCCTGCTACATTGATCAGGAAGCTTATCAGGAACAGGCTTATTATCGTGGCAGTTATTATGGCGACTACAAGTCCGGATATGCCTATGCCCGTTAATGCCGTTGCAACATTTGTCTTTGATACCACTATGGTAAGACCGAATGCGGCTATTGCCGCGAATATCCCTATCAGGAACGATAGCCTAAACGCCTCGGCAGGCTTAACGTTCATGAGCAGCATGGTGCTCGTGGTTACTCCCGATCTGCTGACTCCTGGAAGCGCGGCTATGCCCTGCACGGCGCCTATTATCACATAATCCCTGATGCTCAAGTCCTTGAATTTCTTTGTGCTTGAACCGGCGCGTGACTTCTTCCTCGAGTATCTTATGAAGAAGGCGTCCCCTATTAGCACAAATCCTATAATTAGCATGGGTATTCCGACAGTTATGCCTTTTATTGAATCTGCTATGATGTAAAGAGGTGCGCCTATTATGCCTGTTGCTACTATAGTGACAACCACGTAAACGAAAAGCTTCCTGTCTTCCTTGTCCTTAGACCCGAATAGGACTTTTACCAGCTTTGCCAGATCCTTCCTGAAATATATTATTGCCGCAAACGTGGTCCCTATCTCCATGAACAGGCCGAACGTGTATGCCTGCTGGAAATTGAGGTTAAGAAGATATGTGGACGCTATCAGAATCTGCGTCTTGCTGCTTATGGGGAGCCATTCCGATATGCCCTGGACTATTCCAAGTATTATTGAATATAACAAATGGACGACTGCGCTGACCATATATTACTAGTTTGATTAGTAAAGTGCTAAAAACCCATACAGGCCTTTGTATCGGATTGTTAAGACATAAATAGGTTGTTGTTGGATAGTATATGTTCTGGTGCTTGCATGGCCAAACTCAGCAAGGAACATGTGGTTTACATAATTGTAGCTGCAGCTGTTATCATAGCTGTCGCCTCGTATCTGCTTATCAGCTCTTCGGGATGCAGCCTCTGCGGCAAGCCGGTAAGCAACTCGGACCTCCAGCAACTTCAGCAGATCGCAAATAACAACACTCTTGCGAATCAGGTAGGCATTGGCATAGTGCAGACAACAGGCAAAGATTCGAACATTCCTAAGAACGTCACCGGTACGCCATTGATAGTGAACGGTAAGGTAGAGGTGCTCTTTGTAGGGGGCGACTTCTGCCCGTACTGCGCAGTGACAAGATGGAGCCTCGTAATAGCGCTTATGCGTTTCGGCACTTTCAGCAACCTGACGTACATGGAGTCTAGCCCTACGGACAGCGATCCGGATACCGCGACCTTGTCTTTTGACAACTACAGCTACAGCGGGACCGTGGGATTCAACGGCTTTGAGGTATATGACAGATCAGAGATTCCTGTTACGCCTCCGGGCTACACGCAATTCTATCAGTCAGTAGTAAACAAGTACTCGAGCGGCGGCGTGCCATTCATAGACTTCGGGAACGCAAGCGTGCAGAGTGGCGCAGAGATAAGTCCGGCTGTACTAAGAGGGCAGGACTGGGATAAAGTAATCTCGAACATTAGGAATCCCAGCTCTACAGATGCACAGGGAATAATAGGCGCCGCCAACATATTCACCGCATATATATGCATGAGCAATTCGACGCTGGAGTCAAGCGCCCCCGCTTGCCAGCAGAGTTACGTAAAGGACATAATAGGGAAGTAAACTATCAGATCAATTGTATGCGGCCTTCGACATCTCTATCGCAAGGCCCCTGTTCTGATCTATTATGTTGCTAGATTCATCAGGATCCTTGAGCACGTCGTAGAGTTCGTCCTTCTTCCTGCCGAAATAGTGCATGAGCTTTATGTTCTTCCTATATACGGCGGTCACCTTGATGTTGTATTTCCTTTTTATCTTCAGTATCTGCGCTGCGCTCTTCGACCTTGGAGCCATCATCCTCAGGAGCTTCTCGTCCCATCCCTCGCTTATTCCCGTGTGCTCGCATATCACGTGCCTGTCCTTGCGCAGGTTGCCGTTAAGGTAGTCGTGCTTTCCGGATGCGAGATTCAGTATCGAGTCGTGCAGTGCGGATATCGATACTGGAGTGTCCACAACGTCCTTCATCTTGACGATGCGCCCGTTCTCGTAGTTCACCGCTATGAGAGGCACCCTGGCCACGCCCTCGTATGGGGGCAGCGAATGGTATAGTAGGCCGTGCTCGCCGAAGAACTGTCCGTGATCCGAAGTTATTATCACTGTGGCGTTGTCAAGGATTCCATTTTCCTTCAATGATGCCAATGTCGATCTAATAGACTTGTCGAGATAGCGCAGCCTTTTCAGGTAGCCATTGTGCAGCCTTCCCATGTTGTACTCGCTCATCTCCTCAATACCCCCTAAATACATCCACTTGTCCTGCACTATGTTCCTGTCATGCACCGGATAATGCTCGTGCGCCTCCATGTAGTTTACGAATATGAACTGCGGCTTGTAGCTGTAGTTGTACTTGAGGTAGCTGCCGATTATCTTGTTTGTGTCCATTGCGCCCCTGTCAAGCCTGTATGTGCCGTCTACTTTTGAGGTTCCTTTGTAAAGCATTCTCCTTGACTTGAGGTACGTCATGTCCATAAGGGTTTTGGGAAGCAGCCTTGTACATGCATAGCCTACGTTTATCATTGCTACCCTGGCCTTTGCCCCGCCATTTAGTATAGGGCTAAACCTCTTCAGCATGCGCTTGTTGTACTTTATGTTTGTATGCATCCATATGTCCTGCACCCTGTCGAATCCCACGGCGAGGTTGGTGTAGCTGGTCAGGAAGGGATTGTTTGACATCAGGACGGACTGGTAGCCTTGAATGGACATCTTCCTTGCTATCGTGTTCTCCTGCTCTTGGAGGAATTTTGTCTTTACAAGCCACGGGTCTATTTTGTAGGTTCCGTTGCTCAGGAAGTCCTGAGACACGTTCTTTATATTAGAAACGCTCCTGTTGGTGAACAGGGCCGCATGCGTAGGTGCAGTCCATGTGCCAGGGGCCACGGCGCTTGTGTACTTAGTAGCATTCCTTGATATGCTGTCCAGCGTCCTAAGGTTGCCGCTCCCATAAGCATCGCTAGCTCGCAATGTGTCCAGCAGTAACACTACTATGTTCTTCTTTGCCACCTTCATGTTTACACTTGTGTGCCGGTTTGGTGCTGAAATACTGTAAATGAAACCCTATTTATATACTGTTATGAAACGGTTTCACCATATTAGACACCTATGACCGCATCTTTTTACAATGGTGGGGTTATTGGTGCATTAACTTTAAATAGATAGATTTGAATATTAAGCCTTGTTGTAGATCGGTCCGTGTTGGTGTTGTTTTGGACATATGCGTTGTAAATCCTTTCTTTTACCCGTACAAGGGAGGCACAGAGAAGGTGCTGCTTGAGGTGTACAGCAGGCTTGCGAAAAGGCACAATGTGACCATAATAACATCCGCCCTGAAGGAGAGGAACAGGCCCTCGGTGAGCGAGATATTCGGGATAAAGGTGGTAAGGCTCAGGACCTTCCATGAGCATATACCAATATTCCCGATGCCGTTCCTGTTCTTCGACGGGCTTACGAAGGCCATTGCAAAGGAGAAAAGCGACATATACCACATAAACAACAGGTACCAGTTCTTCGAGGACAGCGTGAATACCATAAAACGCATGGACAGGAAGATCGCCCTTACCATACACAATGCGCTGCCGAAAAACATAGACCCTGTCACTGATGAACTCGGGTATTTCTATGACTGGCTATGGGGCAGGAAGTTGATGCGCGTTGCGGATGTCATAACTGGGGTATCGACAAACACCATAAGGACAACCGTACCAAGGCCTGAGCTTTATAAGACGCATCTCGTACTGAACGGTGTAGATTACAAGAAGTTCAGGAAGATAGGCAAGGATGACAGTGGCGTAGTAAGCGTTTGCAGGAGACTGGGGCTTGCAGGAGACACCAACATAATAAGCAATGGCAGGCTTGTCGCTCAGAAGGGACATATGTACCTTATCAGGGCAGTCTCAAAGCTTATTAAGGAAGGGCATAACCTGAACCTGCTTGTCATAGGCAAGGGGCCCATGAAGAGGCAGCTGCACCTGTATGCAAGGATACTAGGCATGAATAACAGGTTCGCGACGGCTTACGGGGTATCGGATGACAAATTGCCCTATTATTACAACAGCAGCAACATATTCTCGCTGCCTTCGCTGTACGAGCCTGCAGGATTGGCTCTGCTCGAGGCGCTTGCATGCGAGCTGCCATCGGTGATATCAAGGATAGGGGGCATACCTGAGATGGCAGGCGAATGCGCGTTCTATTCAAGGCCAAAAGACTATCATAGCATCAAGGCAAGGCTTAATTACGTGCTTGAAAACCGCAACGCGGCTGAAAAAGTTGCGCGTAAAGGGAGAGAGAGGATGATCAAGTACCATGACTGGAACAAGATATCCAAGAAATATGAGTCAATCTTCCTCAACACCATAAGATACTGATCCTATGCCTTCTAAAAAACATCACTTTCGGGGGCTCAACATACCCACGAAGATGGTAGGTAGGAAGGAGTATGTTCATTTGATACATAGACTTAGGCTTTTCGCGATGCTGGGCCTTGGCGCCAGCATCGCCGTATTCATACTCGTTGCCATATTCGGCGGCTTCAAAGGTGTTATTAGCACGATAGAGCATGCCAACACGTACTTTTATTCCATGGCTTTCGTGTGCGTGTTCCTGGGATTCATGGCCAGGTACGGGAAATGGGGTTACTACATGCACAGGCTGGGCATAAAGGTCGACCAGACGAAGAGCTTCCTTATATACCTATCAGCAGGGAGCATGGACATAACACCAGGAAGGGTAGGCAGGATAATAGCCGCATATACGCTCAAGAAGGTCACCAACATAAAATTCATGAGCATAGCTCCGATCGTAACAATGGACCTTTTTACCGATTTCTTCGGTTTTGCGATACTTGCGTTCTTCACCGCGCTTTACGTGCGAAAGTATCTGGTATACGTGCTTGCCTTCGACCTCATACTGATAATACCGTTCATTCTCGTAATAAACCCGTGGATATTCAACTACATCAAGACGAAGAAGAAATGGCACTTCCTTGGCAGGCTTGCGCGCCACGGGGACAATTATTACATGTCGCAGAACAAGCTTAACAAGCCCAGCATATACATAGGCTCTCTCCTGTTCACCGTCCCTGCAGACATACTCAATTCTATGGGATTGTATTTCTCGCTTCTAGCCATAGGAATTAAGCCTAAGGCGGTAATATCGTTGTTCATCTTTGCGACGTCGCAGATATTCGGAATGGTATCCACGCTTCCCGGAGGCATAGGCGTTACTGATGCGACTTTGGTGGCGCTGATTAAGGCCATGCTGGGGCTAAGCCCGGCGGCAAGCTCTGCGGTAACGATAATGACAAGGATGGCTACGTTGTGGTTCGGGGTCGTACTTGGCTTTATAGTTCTAGCTTATACGCTCAGTTACTGGCAGACACAAAAAAAAAGAAAAAAAGATAAAAGTAAAAAATTAAAGTAAGATTGCCGTAATCAGTCCTCTGATTCATCGGCATCCGATTCCGTCTCTTCCTCGAACTCGCTTGCTGCGGAGCCGCCTGGTCCCTTCTCCACAACGGCTATCTTCCCGAACTTTCCGGAAGCAAGTTGCGGCGTGCCCCTGAATTCGTTAACATAACCGTTCGTAACTTCTACGGTGTCTCCTACATCTACGGTGTTTATGTCATTGCCCCATAGCGACATCGCAATAGAACCCGTATCGTCCTGCAACGTTATGTTCGCAACGCTAAGCCTCTTGCCGTACTTTGTGACTACCTCTCGCGGTGCGTCTTTCTGCGTCACCTTGGCCTGTATGGTGACGTTGCTGGCACCGACTTTCAAATCACTTATTTTCATTCTCTCGCCTTATATAAATAGATTCTTCTATTCAGTCTATCTTATGATTAGAAAGTTATTTAACACTATTTAATATGTTTTACGCCATGTTTCGTCAAAATCCCGCATAAATGAACTGCAACTATATATACTTAAGGGACAGATTGCTAATAGATAGGATGGCAGATGATACTCCAAGCCAGGGCATGCACCCATCGTTCGTAGGGGTAATAAGGCAGAAGGAGCGCCTTAGGGAGAAACTTTCCAGCATAAGGCACAAGATAGGCATCTACAGTGCCAAGGGCGGCGTAGGCAAGACCACTGTCGCAATAAACCTGGCATATACCCTGAGCAAGAAGGGATTTAAGGTAGGGATACTTGACGCTGACATAGATACCCCTAACGTGCCGCTGTTCCTCGGCATGACCGAGAAGATGGACATTTCCGGCTTCCCGCTAAGGCCTCTGGTCAAGGATGGAGTGAAGGTAGCCTCAACCGCAATGATAGTGGACGACATGAGGAAGCCGATAATATGGAGGGGCCCGATAATAGTGAAGATGTTAGGGGACTTCTTCGAGAACACCGAATGGGGTGATCTTGATTATCTGATACTGGACCTGCCGCCAGGCACTTCGGACAGCCCTTTGACTGTAATGCAGGTGCTTGAGCTGGACGGCTTCATAATAGTAACTACGCCCCAAAAGATAGCCGCAATAAACTCCATAAGGTCTGGCATAATGGCAAAGAGGCTTAACGTGCCGCTATTAGGCATAGTAGAGAATATGTCCGGTGGCGATGCCTCCGATAATACCATGGAGGCGGCCGAGGCCCTTGACACTGGATTGCTCGGCGTTGTGAGGCTTGACAAGAAATACAACAGGTACAGCGACATTGGGTCCGTGCCTGTGCTCGAGGATGGAGATTCATTTAGGGAGTTTGACAGCATTGCCGGTAAGTTGCTGGGCGACTTTTCTGACAGCAAACCTTAAATATTTAACCGAATATATAGTATATCAGCATTAGTATAGGCCATGAGGCATGGCACTGCTTGGATAATTTTTTTATTATCAATACAGTTCATATTAGATAGGTGTAATATATGGCAGAAAATCAATTAGGCGGACAACAGGTTCTATTGCTTCCTGAGGGGGCTACAAGGCTTCTGGGCAGAGATGCACAGCGTACAAACATAGCGGTTGCTGTCGCAGTTGCAGGTGCGGTCAAGACGACTTTGGGACCGAAGGGAATGGATAAGATGATGGTGAGCGACTTAGGGGACGTGGTCATAACCAACGATGGAGCTACCATACTCGAAGAAATGAACGTCGAGCACCCAGTGGCAAAGATAATGGTAAACATCGCAAAGACACAGGACAAGGAGGTCGGCGACGGAACAACCAGCGTTGTAATACTTGCAGGAGAGCTGTTGAAGGGTGCTGGGGATCTGCTTGAGCAGGGGATACACCCTACGACGATAATACGCGGATATAAGATGGCCGCACAGAAGGCCAACAACATACTGGAGACATATGCGAAGATCGTTGACATAAACGATGACAAGACCCTTGAGAAGATAGCGATGGTGTCGATGGGCTCTAAGAATGTCGGTGACGAGAACACAAAGCTCATGCTAGGAAGAATGGTGATAAAGGCTGTCAGACAGGTAATGGAAAAGGACGCAAGCAGCAAGACAGTTGTAGACCATGACTTCATAAAAGTTGAGAAGAAGGCAGGAGGGGGCGTAGGCGACACACAGTTCATAAATGGGGTTTTAATAGACAAGGAGATAGCGCACCCGGGTATGCCTAAATCCGTAAAGGACGCAAAGATAGCGCTGCTCGACATAGCGCTTGAGATAGAGAAGACGGAGACCGATGCCAGGATAGAGATAACCTCTCCGGACCAGATGCAGGCATTCCTGCAACAGGAGGAGCGTACTTTGAGGGAAATGGCCGATAAGATAAAGAAGAGCGGCGCGAACGTCGTGTTCACTCAAAAGGGCATAGACGATGTGGCGCAGCACTTCCTCGCGAAGGCAGGAATAATAGCTGTGAGGCGCGTCAAGAAGAGCGATGTTGAGAAGCTCTCAAGGGCGACAAAGGCGAAAGTAGTCACAAGCCTTGACGATCTCGGGGGCAGCGACCTGGGCTATGCAGGACTTGTCGAGGAAAGGAAGATAGGCGGCGAGCAGATGGTCTTCGTGGAGAAGTGCAAGGACCCAAAGAGCGTCACGATGTTCGTAAGGGGAGGGACAGAGCATGTTGTTGACGAGGCGGAGAGATCGATAACCGATGTCATAGGAGCGATATCCAGCGTCGTTGTGGACGGCAAGTATGTTATAGGCGGCGGCAGCGTAGAGATAGATCTCGCCAACGGCCTAAGGACATATTCTAGCGAGGTAGGCGGAAGGGAGCAGCTTGCGATACAGAAGTTCGCGGACGCGCTCGAGGCGATACCAAAGACCTTGTCGGAGAGCGCAGGCATGGACGCAATAGACACGCTGGTGCAGCTTAGGAGCAAGCACAAGACGAAGGAAGGCCATGTGTACGGAGTCGACATACAGAAGAATACCGTAGGGGACATGAGCAGGCAGGGCGTGTTCGAGCCCATAAAGATAAAGAGGCAGGCAATAGACAGCGCCAGCGAAGCAGCCGAGATAATACTCAGGATAGACGACATGATAAGCTCGAGGAGCAAGTCAAGGGGCGGAGGTCCGGGAGGACCCGGCGGGATGGGCGACATGGGAGGAGAGGGCGACTGATGTGAAATGAGTTAGTCTTTTATGGCAAACAAGATTGTTTTCGTATGCGGATCCCCTGGTGCTGGCAAGAGCAGCATAATAAGCGAAATCTCCCAAGGAAAAAATTACAAGGTGGCAAATGTCGGCACGTTGATGTTTGGCATAGCAAGGAAAAAGGGATACGTACGCAACAGGGACGACATACGCCTCCTCGATAAGCGAAGACTTAACTTGCTGCAAATTGAAACATTCAAGATGATATCTGGTATGGATGGCAACATAATACTGGACACGCATGCAACCGTTGAGCATGGGGGGAGGTATATTCCGGGAATAACGATTGAGCATGCAAGGCATCTTAAGGGGCTTTGCGGTTTCGTATACATAGACGCGCTGACAAGCGACATAGCAAAGAGAAGGAAGGGCGACAGGACAAGGAGGAGGGAGAACGAGAGGCTTGAACTAATAGACGTGCAAAGGCTTGTTAACATATCAATACTCTCAACCTGCTCGGTATGCCTGAACCTGCCGCTTTTCGTGGTATTCAACGAGCATGGCGCGCTCAAGGGGAGCGTGAAGGCATTAAGCGGCCACCTCAGGGACATGATAGGTGCATGATATGGGACTAATACCAGTGCTTCCACCGAACGTTGAGATAATAATCATAGTGATGGCGGTGGCTTATACTGCGATATCAATAGCCGCGCAGAGGCTGCTGACCAACCCAAAAAGGATGAGGGAGATACAGGCCAAGGTGCAGAGCGTTCAGAAGGAGATGAACGAGCTGCTCAAGAACAAGGCCCCGCAGGAGCACCTTTCCGCAAAGCAGAAGGAGATAATGCCATTGCTTGGAGAGCAGATGAAGAGCTCCATAAAACCGATGCTGGTCATATTCCCGCTGCTGCTGCTGACCTATTACGTGATAATACCAAACATACCGATAATAAAGTCGAATGATATAAGCGGGTCCAAGGGTCTTTTCTTCATAGTAGTATTCGCCCTTGGCATCGTATCTGCTATAGTTATACTCGTGTATGACAGGAAAAAGTCAAAGGAGGAGGCAAAGACCATGGTGCCTGCGCAGAAGGAACTGGATGCCGAAGCCAAGGAGAACTATAAATAGCCTAATGCGCTAATATTATTTTTCATGAGTGATGTTTATGCCAAAACCGATGCACAGATCAAGGAGCTTCAAGAGGAGCGACAGGATAACCGAAAAGAAAAGGCACGTGGTTCATTTCAATAGAGCGAAGAACTCCCTGCCCCATTGCGCCATATGCAGGATGGAGCTGAACGGGATAAGCATCGATAGCAAGAGCGGCGGAAGGTCCAGAAGGACCAATAACAGGCTTTTCGGCGGGGTGCTGTGCGCCAATTGCACAGCTGACGTGATAAAGCTAGGCAGCAGGGTCGAACAGGGAGAGATGAAGCTTGACGACATAAGCATAAAGCAGCGTGCATACGTGTTGCAGCTTATGGCACACTGAAAGGATGTGTACATGCTACGCATATGCATAAGTGGGTTGACCTGCAGCGGTAAGACAAGCATCGGGACCGACACCGCAAAGCTTCTTAACGTGATGCATGTAACAAAGAAGTCTACAGCTGCCTACAGGAGGATGCTTGCGGATTTGAAGAATAGAAAGGACATAGGCAACGCACTCATTGAGACCATGAACGCAGGATATGCGCGTGCATTCGACAAGGAGATAACGAAGATCGCAGAATCAAACGACTGCGTTGTGACTACGTGGCTGGGCCCGTGGATGGTCAAGGACGCAACGATAAGGGTGTTGCTGTATGCCGACATTGATGAGAGGGCCCAGCGGGCATCAAAGAGGGACAGGTGCAGCATGCGGAAGGCAAAGGCTTATATAATGAAAAAGGACGAATTGTCAACCAGGGCGGCTAAGAGGCTTTACGGTATAAACATAAACGAAAACGCCATATTTGACATAGAGATAAACACGGAGAGGCTCAATAAGAATGAGATAATATCGCTTGTCTCCCTGCTAGCGCTAGAAAAGGAGGAAGGATCAGGATTTAGGTGAATTATATGTTGTTAGAACCTGGAAGAGTATGCATAAAGAGGTATGGAAGGGACGCAGGCAGCAGGGCCGTGATTGTGAAGGTGCTTGACAACGGATTCGTCAGCATAGTAACCTCGGTTCGCCAGAAGGAGAGGAAGTGCAATCCTAACCATCTGGAGTTCCTAAACGAGAAGGTAGACCTAAACGACAAGACGCAGATAAACAAGGCGCTTGGTATAAAGGCTGGGGAGAACAAGGCAAGAATGGAGCCTTCCCACCCTAGGAAGTAGATCCGTCTATAAGCTCAAGCGCATCCTTCATTGCCTTTTCCTTCTTAGAGTCGCTGCACAGTATGTTGAATAGCTCCGAGTAGTTTATGCGCTCATCGAAATTCTGGTCCCTGAGCCTTGAGCCTAGAATGCTCATGCCCATTTCCTTTACAGGCATGTTGCCTATCTTGTTGTTCCTTAGGTTCTCTATATCGGATTGCACCGCAGGATCTACGAGCTTTGAAGTGTCGAACTCTATGATGGCTTTCTGCGAATATTCGGTTGATATTGACTGCAGGGGCATGTCGGTGTTGTCAAACCCGTGCTCAACAGTTCCCTGAAGCTTCAGCTTTATTATAGGATTGTTTTCCGATCCCAAAAGTATGCCTTCTATCTCTGCCTCGCACCTTTCCTTGAGTTCCTTCGGCCTTGCCTTGTCGAACGCAAGGCTCCTGAACACAAGGCGCCTGCATTTTATCGGCACGAATTCATACGTGTAGCTTTCAGTGTCGAAAACCGCGAAACCCTTGGTTTCCTGCTCGCCCTCCTTGAGCTGCGTAAGCACTGTGCTTCCCGGTATTATGAAGCTCTTCCTATGCACTGTAGCATCAACCCTGCTGTGGATGTGCCCGCAGACATACAGGTCGAACCCCTTTGGCAAATCGTCATAATGTATGAAGTCGTCGCTGAATGGCAGTATCTCGTATATTGATTGGTGGAACATGAAGATGTTGAATGCGCCGCTGACCGGCTTGGGATCAAGCTCTGACAACGCACCTCTGACTCGTTCTTCAGACAGCCCCCCAAGGCCGAAGATTGCAACCTTTTTGCCATCCTTCTCTATTATGGTGGTTGCCTCGCTGGTGTCAACTATTAGCCCTGCAAGTCCCAGAAGGTTAAGCGGGTTGTCCTTGCCTGATGCTGTTCTCTCGTGAGTCCCCGATATGCCTATTATGGGATTGCCCGTGTGCGCCCTTGCGCCGGCTCTTCCTTCGAATCCAACGACTTTGGCCGGCCATTTCCTCTTCGATAGTTCCCTGAATATGTTTATGGCCTGGGCTATGACCTCTGGCTTGGGGGACCTTTTGTCGAATATGTCTCCAGGCATTATTATTGCGTCGGAAAGCTCGCTTGCTTTTTCAAGAGCCTCCTTTGCCTGGCTATACGCATCTTGGTAGAATCTTTCGTACCCTATGTGCATATCAGATACTATGGCTATCTTCACCTTACCACATTGATAATATACTAAGCCACAATATAAATAGCAGTCATTTGTCGATATGCCTGCGGAGCTCTTCGAGCAGCGCCCCCATGAATTCCTGCGGGTTAGAGGCATTAGATCCGTAGGCCCCTGCTGCGCATGGATGCCCTCCTCCATTGCCGCCGATCATGTAGGCATGCGCCTTCATTATCCTGCCTAAGTTTATACCATGGAGCCTGTCCAGAGGCGGCCTCATCCTTGCGGAGAACGATATCTCGCCGTTCCTCACAGTGTAGAATACAGACGCGTCTGCGCCTATTTTTATCGCGTCGTCTGCTATCTTGTTTGCGTGCGACTGCGCTGCGCCGTAGAGCACCAGGAGGCTTGCGATTCGCGCTATCTTTGCATTGAACAGGTCATTTATGAATTCTTCCCTGTTCTGCGCAGAGGCCACATGCTGCATCTCAAGCAATAGCGACTGGTAGTCCGTTCCCCCTTTCTTCAGCAGATCGCCTATCTGTATGAACGTGTCGGGAAACGCGTTCCTGAGTTCTGCAGAGTCCGATATGATTCCTGTAGCAAGGAGCTTTGCAAGTCCGCTGTCTACTTCTATGCCGTCTGCCTTAAGGAGGTCGTATACTATGCTTGCAGCGCTGTTGTAGGACTCGTTGTTGAATACCATCACATTCTCCTTGCCTATGGCGCTTGGCGTGTGGTGGTCTATGATAAGTATTAGACCCTTGAAGTTTTCCAATTTCTCTTTGAACGGCCCGCAGTCCTCGAAATTGTTCACGTCGAGCATGACCGCTAATTCCGCGCCACTTTCAAAATCCACGCTTATTGCGCTGCTCTCGAACCCGAGCCTCTCGAGTATCCTCTTTGCATTGCCGGTTATGAAGTCTGGAGTTGCTATGCTGGAATCCTTGAAGAATCTGGACAGCGCAAACGCCGAGGACACTGAATCGGTATCACCCATGGAATGGAACGTTATGATGGCTTTTTTGCCCCCGTTTGAGTCCAGTGTATTCCTTAGCGTGTCGAATCCTATTTCTCTCATCTAATCCTGCTGCCCGGTCTCCTTAAGCGCATTCGTAAGCTCGGTCCTCAATGCCTGCTCCTTCTTTCTTGATTCGTCGAATTGCCTATCGACTATGCTGAGCCTCATTGCTGCGGAATCCTGCCTTTCCTTGAGGTTCTTGGATGCTATCTCCTTGTCCACATCGACCATTACACCGCCAACTGCTAGGAATATTTTCCCTTTTGCCTTTTCCACTTCTGCTAAAGCCGCGACGACCTCGTCCTTTAGCTCCTTAAACTGCTCCTTCTGCAATGCGAGCGACTGCAGCTGCTCCTCTATCACCTGATACTCCTTTGTCATTTTCTCCAATTGGTCCTTATCCATACGATCATCTATCGACTTCCCCGAACACTAGATCAAGCGTGCCGACTGTGGGGAACAGGTCGGCAAACTTCAGGTTTTCCGTTAATACTTTTACTGCTGCTAAGTTTATAAATGTGGGTGACCTGAAGGATATCCTATACGGTCTTTGCTTGTCAGGTATCATGTATATCATGGCCCCGCCCCTGGGCATCTCCCTCTCTATTATTACAGGGTCGGGCTTGGCGTTAGGGCCTATCAGCTTTATCGGCATGCCCTTTACTTCGCCTGTCTCCGGCATTATCTGCAGAAGCTGGCGTATTATCTCTATGCTCTGCTGCATCTCAAGGTATCGCACCTTATACCTGTCGAAGTTGTCGCCGTTCCTTCCCGTAGGCACCTTGAACTTTACCTTGTCGTACACGTAATAGGGCTGCGACTTCCTTACATCCTCTTCTACGCCAGATGCCCTTAGAACGGGTCCCGTAACGCCGTACTCTATTGCTTCGCCACTGCTGAGTTTAGCTATGCCTTTAGTTCTCTCCATGAATACAGGATTGCCCTCCAGCACTTCTGGATAGCCGTTTATCTTTTCCTCAAGATAATCAACCAGCGTGCCTGCCCTTTCAACGAAATCCGCGGGAAGGTCTTGGTTAATGCCCCCAATCCTTAGGTTCACGTAGAACATCCTGCCTCCGGAGACGTCCTCAAGAAGCTTTATTACCTTTGCCCTTTCCCTAAAAGCCCAGCAGAATATCGTGAGGAGCTGGCCCATGTCGTTGCACATCGAGCCCAGCCATAGGAGATGGCTTGCTATCCTTTGGAACTCAAGCAGTATGGTCCTTGCGTACTGTGCCCTTTCCTTGCATTCTATGCCTAATGCCTGCTCTACCGCGGCTACGTACATGTCGTCCCAGCACAGCGGCGCCACATAGTCAAGCTTCTCCGTGTAGGATGGGTTCTGCATGTACATCCTGGTCTCCATGAGCTTTTCTACTCCCCTGTGAAGGAAGCCGATGTGCGGCTCCACATTCTCTATAGTGTCCCCGTTGACATCAACGACTAGCCTCAGCACCCCGTGCGTGCTTGGGTGTATGGGACCTATGTTTATGCGCATCCTCGGCATCAGCTCAGCCTCCTGTAGTTCGGGTTTCCCCATACGAAACTTTTCCTTAACGGAGCATCGGACCCGTTCCAATTCTCAAGAAGAAGACGCTTTGTCTTCCTCCCATTTATCCTTATGCCAAACATCTCGGACAATTCCCTCTCGTACCAATCAGCAGCCTTGTATATGTGCATTACTGTGTTTATCGCAGGGTTCGTGGATGGCAGCTTGACAGTTACGATCTCGAGTTTCTTCTCCGACATGCTGTACAGTATGTAGACCACCTCAAGATGGTCGCTGTAGTCGACAGCGGTTATCTTCTTGAGATAATCATACCCCTTTGTTTTCATTTCTTCTAGTGTTTTCACTAAGACTTCGCTCGCTATTTCCGGCAGTTTTACCACCTATTTTATCCTGCAGCTTCATGAGCGCCCCGAAAAGGTTTTCAGGCTTTGGGGGGCATCCTGCAACATACACATCTACAGGGAGTATCTGATCTATACCCTGCACTATGTTGTAGCTCTCCCACCACGGGCCTCCTGATGTTGCGCATTCACCGTAAGCAACTACATAGCTCGGCTTTGACATCTGCTCATACAGTCTCTTGAGCCTGGGTGCTATTGATTTTGTTACCCATCCTGCAACAACCATAACATCGCACTGCCTTGGCGTGCTCCTGAACAGTAGGTAGCCCTTTCTCTCGGCGTCTATCCTAGATGCGCCGAAATCCATGAGCTCTATTGCGCAGCATGCAAGCCCGAACTGTATCGGCCATAATGATTTCTCTCTGGCCCATTTCACGAACGGCTTAGATGTATACTTCGCCACATTGCTGAGCTTCAGGAACACCGCGTTTGTAGGCACCTTGTACTTTTGGGATGATTCTGCGAGTAGCTTGTTCATTTCCTGCTCCGCATTCAAAAGCTCTTCTTTTGTATAAGGCATTTCCTGTTTGGCGTCCATTCAACCACGAGCTACCTTGTATCCTATGAACGAGAGCACAGTCGCAAGTACTCCTAGCACCATTACAGAAACGCTGGAGCTATAGCTGACGTAGCTCGTTGCAGTGGACCACAGTATTAGTATGACTATTATGACCTCGAAAGGCAGGAATATCATGAAATAAGGCATGTATTCGTTTTCTATGTTCCTGCTGTCTCCCACTGTTTCCTCGGCACTCTCGTACGGGGAGTTCTTTACAGGGTTTCCCGGCTCCCTGTGGGCAAGTAGCTTTACAGTAAGCAGAAACGAGGCAGGTACAAATACTGCAAATGCGATAAATAACGCTAGCGCGATATAGTCAAAAAGCATTCCTGCACCCAAGATATATATTATTCGTGTTTATAAAGCTTTTATGTTGATGGAGTTTAGTTGGTTTAATGGTATGCTTTGTCTTCTGCGATGAGACTGCCTCCTCGAACATAGCCGCAGAGCTGCAGAAAATCCTCGGGCTTGGTATTTCTTCCGAATTTCATGGGCTGCGGCACCTTTCCAGCAGCGAGCACGACATGATAGAGATTAGGGGCAGGCTCATAGATGCAGATTTCCTTGACAGCATATTAGAGGACACCGCAATATTCCTTAGCAGGCACAGCAGCAGCAAGGGTATAGCGTCATTTACTGTGCATGCCACGGGAAATTGGTCCGAGGATGTGTCCCTTGGCGGAAGGCCGAAGAGCCTCAGCGTTTCGGCGCCGCTTGAGATGGCAAACATACTGCGCGCATTGGAAAGGATAAGCCCAAAAGAGATAGATGTTACATACGAGGCCACGCACCATGGGCCGCTGCTCGACAAGCCGTCGCTGTTCGTGGAGCTCGGGGGCAACGAGGACATGATAAGTAGCAGGAAATATGCAAACTTGCTCGCGACGGCCGTTTCAGAGTCCTTCGACATTGTACAGGAATACGGAAAGGTTGCATTCGGCATAGGGGGCATGCACTATTCAGACAAGTTCACACGGCTTGCAACTTCCGGAAAGTATGCCTTTTCGCACATTATGCCAAAATATCATGCCGATTGTGTAGACATGATACTTAAAGGGCTCGGCAGGAGCAACATAAAGGCTGACATCGCGCTGATAGAATGGAAAAGTATAAAAGCATCGGATAGGGAGAATATAGTTAGAGAACTCAATCTTTTAGGTATAGATTATGCGAAAGTATAATCTTGCAGGGCTCGCGACCTTAACAATTGTGACTGCGCTTCTCCTGTTAAACACAGCTGCAGCACAGTACTGGTTCCAGTCCGGTGTGAGAGGATCAAACGGTGCGGCATTCAACAACGGTGCCTCGGTTACAATACAGACAGTATACCAGAACGCCACCGGCGGGTCGCTGGGCTTTTGGGTAGGGGAGGACCTATCCAACGGTGCATTCATACAGGCAGGCTACGAGATAACAAACGCGACAGGCTATTACTCCTCTTCGTGCGTTAACTCCACCAGGAGCGTATATCTTCGTGCGGGAATCCCGACGTGGTTTTGGGAATACTTTTATCCGGGTACTAATAACAATTCGTTCTGCGGTGACATAGGCCCGGACGGCTCGGCCGGCCCGAACGGCGGCTTCAACAACTATTCGTTCGTATCGAGCGGCGACGTGTGGATGGCTTATTTCAACGGGCAGCCCATAGGCAGCGTCAACCTCGGTACAAACAATTCAGGGCCTAATCCCCCGGTTGCTGTTGCAGAGTACGCGGATACCGATACAAACCTGAATCCCATGGAGAACGTAACGTTCAAGAACCTCATGTTCTACATAGGGAACAGCTCCATGCTTGTTCCTGAGGGGTATGCGTCTGCAGGATACGGGAATGGCAGCCTTACATCGCTCATGAACATGTACGGGGTGGTGGAGGTCGGGAATTATGCAAACTATTTTGCTGTCGGCTCGGGAATCGCACAGGCAGAGAACATGGGAGTCCTGTGGAGGGTCGGCTACACGCTTGCTCTGATATCGCAATACGGCAACGGGAACACAAGCAACAATTACATAGGATATAGCTCGGTCGAACTGTCAGAGCCGGATTATGTTAACGTGAGCAACGGCGTAAGGGAGGAGTTCGGCGGGTGGTCTGGAACAGGCCAAGATTCTTATACCGGCGCTAATGACAACGAATTCATCACAATGTACAACAACATAACTGAAACTGCGCTGTGGAAAAGCCAGTACTACCTAAACGTCAGTACGCCCTACGGAAATGCAACGGGAAGCGGATGGTATGATGCGAACAGCACGGTCTCCGCGGCTATAAGCCAGAACGTTGTATACATAGATAACTACACAAGAGAGGTTTTCAGCGGCTGGAGCAACAATGCCTCATCCGGGAAGGCATACATATATCTTGACGGCCCGATGCCCATTCGTGCCAGGTGGACAAGGCAGTACTACCTAAACGTCAGTACGCCCTACGGAAATGCAACGGGAAGCGGATGGTATGGTGCGAACAGCATCGCAAACGTATCCATAAATGAGGTTACAATACCTGTAAACCAGACATCCAGGATAGCGTTTAAGAGCTGGAACAATGGATATTCCTCAAATAGCATAAGCGTTATAGTCGACGGCCCGGCAAAGCTCGAGGCGATATTCGGAAGCCAGTACCTTGTAACTCTCGCCCCTGAAAACTCCCAAGGGCAGGGCATCGGTGGCGTTGAATACTACAATGTAAGCGGTATGAAGGTCAATTCGAGCATTTTCGCATTCGCCAATACCACTTACAACATAGAGTACATTTACTACAAGAACACGACAATAACTACAGACACAAGGTTTGCGGTAAACTCCCCGCAGACCTTCAGGTTCAAGGCTCCAATATACAACTTTTCCATATACACGCAAAGCGTCTTCGGAACGCCGGTAAACGCCAGCGTTAACATAACGTTCAAGAACAATACAAGGGTGGAGGCCCATACGGGCAGCGGCGGGCATCTCACCTTCAATAACGTTCCTTACGGGTACGTAACAGGTTACGCACAATACATAGGCGTGAGGCAGAGCATAAACCTGTCCAACGGCGTTGATTCATACATAACTTTCTTCACCGTGTCGCTTGTTGCGGTGATAGTTGGGGGGATGTTACTTATAGTTGGAGTTGCAAAGATAACTGCGGAATACGAGCGAAGGAAACGCAGAAGACGCAGGTAGATCCGCCGGTGTTGCAGTGACCGATCTGTATTCGTTTTTGCTTGAGACATATCCATCTTTCACAGAGATACAAAAGCTTTCGATTCCTGTGATAGAGAACGGGGAGAACTGCATAATAGTAGCGCCTACCGGCTCCGGGAAAACGGAGGCCGCGGTGCTGCCTGTGCTTAACTTGGTTTCAGGAAAAGGTGCGCATCCCATAAGCATAATTTACATAACGCCGCTTAGGGCACTGAACAGGGACATGCTAAGGAGGCTTGAGGCCCTGTGCGACAAGGCGGGTATAAGCATAGGCGTCAGGCACGGAGATACGACCCAGTCCGAGAGGAACAAGCAGGCAAGGGTTGCGCCTATGCTGCTCATAACGACCCCGGAGACCTTGCAGAGCATACTCCCAACAAAGAGCATGGGCGGGCACCTTAAGAACGTAAAGGCGGTCATCGTGGACGAGCTGCACGAATTCTACTACAGCAAGAGGGGCGCACAGCTTTCGCTGGCACTGGAAAGGCTGGAGGAGCTGGCTCCCGGCTTCCAGAGGATAGGGATAAGCGCGACCGTGGGAAATCCGGAGGTAGTGAAAAGGTTCTTGTGCAACTACAGGAGCTGCAAGGTGGTAATGTCAAATCTGGTAAAGGACATGCGCCTTTCTGTAGATGCGCCTACGTCGCCAAAATACAGCCTGGACGCGTTGGAGGAGAAGTTCGAGCTCGACAGACCTTCACTTGCAAGGCTCGAGAGCATTGCGGAGCTTGCATCTTCGTCGAAGTCCTCGATAATATTCGCGAACACTAGGCAGGTGGTGGAGAGCCTAGGCAGCAGGTTGCTTTACCTTAACAGCATAAGGCCCTTCGGAGGCATAGGGGTGCACCACGGCTCGCTTGACAAGATGGACAGGATATCGCTTGAGGACAAATTCAAGAAGGGCGGCATAAAGAGCATAATCGCAACCAGCTCGCTTGAACTTGGCATCGACATAGGCAGCATAGACCTGGTTGTGCAGTACGGATCGCCAAGGCAGGCGCTAAGGCTTGCGCAGCGGGTAGGCAGGAGCGGCCATACCAACAAGGGAGTTGCAAGAGGCGTAGTCATATCTACGACCCCGCTTGAGACGCTGGAGACGCTTGCGATATTCAGGAGCGTAAAGTCCGCATCGTTTGAGACGTTCAATCTGCATTCGGGTGCATTGGACGTGCTTGCCAATCAGGTGTGCGGCATGGCCCTTGATAGGGCGAGTACAGGCATAAAGGACCTGCACCGTATAATAGGTAGGTCTTTCGTCTACAAGGACGTTGATGAGGCATCGCTAACAAGGCTTGTCGAATTCATGTCAAGGCTCAGGCTGGTCGGATTCGACGGCAAGTCGATAACTGCAGGAGGGAGGACCAGGATGTATTATTACGGGCACCTTAGCGTGATTCCGGACTCCAAGAGGTTCGTGGTAAAGAACGTGATCGAGAACAGAATAATATCATCGCTGGATGAGAGGTTCGTCGCAAACAATGTTGATGAGGGAGGCATATTCATAACCAAGGGCCTCCCATGGAAAGTGCTAAGCATAGACAAGGACGTGATAAGCGTTGAGCCTAGCACCGACCTTAAGGCCGCGGTGCCGGACTGGAGCGGTGAGGACATTCCTGTCAGCGAGCAAACGGTTTCCGGAGTTTTCAGGATACTAGGCAATGTAAGTTCGATAGATAAGGAGCATGCCACGGCCAATGCGTTCAAATCCGTCAAGGAGCTCGCCGAGAGGCAGGCTAAGCGGTTTTTGCCTTCCGGAAATACGTTGTTCGTGGAGAGGCTGGACGACTACTGCATGATATATTCTGGACTCGGCACCCAGGCAAACGAGGCGCTTGGAAGGGTGCTTGCATACTTAGTAAGCACCAAGCTCGGCCATGGCGTCAACGTCAAATCGTCCCCGTACATGGTGATGCTGGAGATAAAACGGAATTTCGACATTGTCGGGGCATTGAATGACTTGTCTGCGGGAAATCTCGATGACATGCTTGTAGAGGCAGTTACACAGGCCGAGCTTTTCAGGTACAGGTTCATAACAGTGTCTAAACTCTTCGGTGTAATCGACAGGGGGGCAACGGTGTCAAGGTCCATGGCGAAGAGGATAATCAAGGTCATGCATGGCACCCCCATATACGATGAGACGCTGAGGGAACTGCTGGAGAATTACTTTGACATAGGGGTGCTTAGGAGGTTCCTTGGCGCGCTTAGGGGCAAGTCACTGCATGTTAACGTAATAGACAGCGTGTCAGCATCGCTGCTCACAAACATGATACTCAATTCTGCTTATTACACCAAGGAGCTAATATCCCCGCTGGCACCGAACAAGGAACTCGTCGAATCGTTCTCCAAGTTCATACTCTCAAAGAGCGTTAAGCTGCTGTGCACCTATTGCGGCTTCTTCTTTACGAGGAAGCTTTCAGCCCTTAAGGACTTGGACAGGGTAACGTGCCAGAGCTGCATGAGCCCTATGGTGACGTTCTACGATGGCGATTACAGGAAAGTGGTGGAGAAGAGGAACAGCTCAAAGAAACTCGACAGGAAGGAGAGGGCCTTGATGGAAGACATGCTCAGGTACTCGAGCCTCATAGAGTCGTACGGACCGAAGGCCGTAATCGCGCTTTCCGTTTACGGAATAGGCCCTAAAAGTGCGGCGAGGGCCCTTATGATGCTAAGGCACGAGGAAAAGGACTTCTTTATGGATTTGATAGAGCTCCAGAAGAACTTCATAAGGACCAAGAAGTACTGGTCGGCATGATTATCCTGTTTCCTTTATCGTGTTGCCGCGCTCAGACGGCACGACCTTCTTCTTTGCGTTCTCGAAGTGCATAGCAAGCTCCCTTCCGTTGTAGAACTCGTGAAGGAAGATGGCTATCGCGGCCGTGCTGCTGTGCGGCTGCGACGATACGCTTATGTTGAAGTCGGATATCCTGTTTATCTTGCCGCTGTCGCTGTTCATCGTCACTATGAGCAGTATGTTCCTGTACGTCCTAAGCATGTACGTCTTGTCTTGTATGGGCATGCCGTACATTGTAAGGTATACCTTCATGTACTTCGTTGAGCTTTCGAGGACCTTGCCAATGCTCTTGACGAACTGTACCTTGAACCTGCCGCCCCATATCTTGTTTATACTGTTGATGTGGTGCATGATCCTTGGGTCATCCCTTGACAGGAATATTACCTCTGACGCGCCGAGGGCCCTTGCCGTAAGGCATAGATTAAGCTTTATATTGTAAGTGCTTCTGCCAATGGCTAAAATGCTTATCGTAAGACCATCTAATCCGTATTAATCTAAAGACCATAGGTTAATAATAGCATCGTGCTAGCTTTGCGCCTGGGCCTTGCTTATCGTCTGTGCGTCGACTATTGCAGCGCCAATGTCCAGCCTCATGAGCCTTACGCCGCTTGTGGCCCTTCCGGTTACTCTTATCTCGTTCACAGGGAACGTTATCGATTTGCCCTTTGAGTTTATTAGAAGGACATTGTCGTTGGCGTTGACCTTCAGCGCCTTTACTACATGCCCGGTCTTCTCCTTTGTCTTCAGGTTTATCACACCCTTGCCGCCGCGCCTCTGCAGCCTGTACCTGTTGAGCTCGGTTATTTTTCCGAAACCTTTCTCCGTTATCGATGCTATGAGATCGTCGGCCTTTGCCGAAAGCACGTTTATGACGATGTCGCTGGCGTTGAGCCTTATGCCACGTATGCCCTGCGCTCCTCGGCCCATAGGCCTGATGTCGCTCTCGCTGAAGCGGAGCGCCTTCCCGCGTCTTGTTGCTATGAACAGCTCTGAACTGCCGTTGGACAGGCAGACGTCGGATAGTTCATCGCCTTCCAGTATGGGTATGGCCTTTATGCCATTCTGCCTCGGCCTGGAAAATTTATCTGCGCTTATCTTCTTTATCTTGCCCTTTGCCGTAACGAATGTCAGGTATGACTCCGAGAACGTCCTCGTGTTTATTATGTTCTGGACCTTCTCGCCCTCGCCGAGCTTGACAAGGTTAACCGCTGCCTTCCCTATGCCATACCTGCTCTCCTCTGGCACCATGTACGCCTTGAGCCAGTACGCCCTTCCCTTGTTTGATATTATGAGCAGATAGTCCTTGAGCATGCATGAGACCATTTCCTTTACGAAATCGTTCTCCTTAAGCTGTATTGTTATAACACCCTTGCCGCCGCGGTCCTGCGACTTGTAGACATTCGAGGATATCCTCTTTATGTAGTTGTTGCTTGTCAGTATGACTGTTGTCTCGGAATCTGTTATGAGGTCCTCGTTCGTGAATTCCTTCTCGGGAACGTTCCTTTCTATGGTGGTGCGCCTTTCCCTGCCGTACTTTTCCTTAAGGTGGGATGTTTCCCTGTTTATTATGTCATAAATCTTTGCTTCGTCAGCAAGTATGCCGCTGAGGTCAGATATCTTATCGGTAAGCTCCTTCTTTTCCGACTCGAGCGACTGCGCCTCAAGGTGCGTAAGCCTGCTTAGCTTCATGTCCAGTATGGCATTCGCCTGCTTTTCGGTTATGGAATATTTACCGATGAGCGCCTGCCTTGCGGTTTTTATGTCGTCGCTTGCCTTTATGTACCTTATCACGTTGTCTATGTCGTTTACAGCAGTAAGAAGGCCTTCGACTATGTGTAACCTATCAGAAGCCACGTCAAGGTCGTACTTCGTCCTCTTCCTTATGACACTTATCCTGTGGTCCACGAAGACTTTTATGAACTGCCTGAGGTTGAGCGTGACAAGGCTGTTTCCTATCACTGCTATGTTCATTACCGGCAGGGACGTCTCGAACTGGGTGTGCCTGTACAGCGTGTTGAGCACGATGCCCATGTCGGCATCCTGCTTGAGCTCTATTACTACCCTTATGCCTTCCTTGCCGCTCTCGTCCCTTAGGTCCGATATTCCTGTTATCTTCTTGTTCTTGGCGAGGTTTGCTATCGTCTCTACAAGCGTAGCCTTATTCACGTTGTAAGGTATCTCCGTTATCACTATTGCCGTCCTGTTCTTTATCTTCTCTGTGACATATCTCCCCCTTATGGTTACCGTGCCCCTTCCTGCAAGATACGATGACACCAGCGCGTTGTCATAGAAGATTATTCCCCCTGTTGGCAGATCGGGCCCCTGCACGAACCCGAGCAGCTCCTCGGATGTTATTTCCTTGTTGGATATGTAGGCGGATATTGCATCGCAAAGTTCAGAGAGGTTGTGTGGCATTATGTTTGTCGCGACACCTACGGCTATTCCTGATGCGCCGTTGAGTAGCAGGTTTGGCACCATCGCAGGGAGCAGTGCTGGTTCTTCCTCGGTGTTGTCGAAATTCGGCACGAACGGAACAGATTTTTTTTCTATGTCTGCAAGCATCTCTTCTGCCAGCTTATTTAGCCTGACCTCGGTATATCTTTGTGCGGCAGGAGGATCCCCGTCGATCGAGCCGAAATTTCCCTGGCCTTCAACAAACGGATGATTAAGTGCAAAGTCCTGCGCCATCCTTACAAGCGTCTCATATACTGCAATGTCGCCGTGTGGGTGATATTTTCCTATGCAGTCCCCGACAATCCTCGCGCTCTTCTTTGTAGGCTGGTCGTGGGTATTGTTGAGTTTGTACATCGACCACAGTATCCTGCGCTGCGCGGGTTTTAGTCCGTCCCTTGCATCAGGCAGGGCCCTGCCAACTATGACACTCATGGCGTAGTCTATGTAGCTTGTCTGCATCTCCTTTTCGATGTTTGATTCCTGTATAGTCTCTGCCATTGAATCAGCTATATGTCTAGGAAGGATACCTCATTGGAATGCTCCTCCAGGAAATGCCTTCTCCGCTCCACATCAATCCCCATGAGCGTAGTGAATATTGCGTCTGCAATTCTTGCATCTTTTATAGTGACTTTCTTAAGTATCCTGTTTTCGGGGTTCATCGTTGTCTCCCATAGCTGCTCCGGATTCATCTCACCGAGTCCTTTGTAGCGCTGCAATGCAGCCTTGCCATCGTATCCCTTCATTGCAATGTTGAGTTCAGCGTCAGAATAAAGGTACTTCGATTCCTTGCCTTTGCTTATCTTGTAGAGCGGGGGCTGCGCTATGAATATGTTGCCCTTTTCTATCAGAGGGCGCATGTACCTGTAGAAGAATGTTAGCAGAAGCGTCCTTATGTGACTGCCGTCTACATCTGCATCGGTAAGCAGTATCACCTTGTTGTATCTGAGGTTCTCGGGCTTAAGCGACTCCTTTATTCCGACGCCAAATGCCGTTACCATCGTATGGAGTTCTGCATTGTTGAATATCTTCTCGTCTGAAGCCTTCTCGACGTTGAGTATCTTACCCTTGAGCGGGAGTATTGCCTGATATCTCCTATCCCTCCCCTGTTTTGAGCTGCCAGCGGCGCTCTCTCCCTCTACGATGAAGATCTCCGACTTTGACGGGTCATCTTCGGTGCAATCGGAAAGCTTCCCGGGCAGTATAGAACCATCGAACAGGCTTTTCTTCCTGGCAAGCTCCTTTGCCCTGCGCGCGGATTCCCTTGCCTCTGCCGCACTCGTTATCTTCCTTATTATGCTGATGCCGTCCTTGGGGTTTTCCTCAAGGTATGTAGATATTCCAGAATAAAGGGCGCTGTCCACTATGCTCTTTATCGTTGTGTTGCCGAGCTTTTCCTTCGTCTGCCCCTCGAATTCGGGATTCTGCATCGATATAGAAAGTATCGCTATGATCCCTTCCCTCGTGTCCTCCCCCTCTATATCGTGCTGCTTTCCGCTTTTCTTCATGTTCTTCTGCATGTATTGGGTTATGGCCCTTGTAAGCGCAGATCTGAATCCCACAACGTGCGTGCCGCCTTCAGGGGTCCTTATCTTGTTGACGAAAGATAGAAGATCCTCGGCGTAGCTGTTCACATACTGCATTGCAAGGTCGATCTTTATCGAGTTATCGTGCTTGCTTATGATTATCGGCCTTGTAAGCGGCTCCTTACCGTCCCTTACGAATTCAAGGAAATCCTGTATGCCCTTATTTGAAATGTATGTGGCGGTCTTTTCGTTGGACGGGTCTCTTTTGTCATTCAGCGTTATCGTTACACCAGGGTCAAGGAACGACAGCTCCTTCAGTCGTTCGTCGAGCTCTATGGAGTCGAAACTCCTTGAAGAGAATATTTCCTTGTCTGGCTTGAATTTTATTTTTGTACCGGTGTCGTTGGAGCTCGTGCTTCCTATGGTCTCCAGTTCTGATGTCTTTACGCCTCTGCCGAACCTCTGCACGTATATTTTCCCATCCCTCTTCACAGTGACTTCGGTAGACTCGGAAAGTGCGTTGACTACTGTAAGCCCGACGCCATGGAGCCCGCCTGATATCTTGTAGGCCTTGTTGTTGAATTTTCCCCCCGTATGGAGCGATGTCATTATCACCTCTATCGCAGGCTTTCCTTCCTTTTCCATCACGTCCACAGGTATGCCCCTGCCGTTGTCGCTAATCTCCGCTATGTCGCAATCCTGGTCCTTTGTAAGCGTTATGCCTATCTCTTTTGCATACCCGGCCTGCGCCTCGTCTATCGAGTTGTCGAGGATCTCGTACAGCAGGTGCAGGAAGCCTTTGCTGCCCGTGGAGCCTATGTACATTGCCGGCCTTTTTCTCACGCCTTCGGCTCCTGAAAGAGCCACAATGTCCTTTGCACTATACTCGTCATTTTCCATACTGACCAGTAGATTAATTTAACTACTAATACTCTGTTTTTTATCTTTAAAACCCTTTCTGTGAAGAGAGGAATTTGCCTAATTTGCAGTACATTTTAAGGTTTATGTGTTGCCGATTAAGTAGGCATTTTGCAACAATCCATAAATATCATTGAACGCAAAGTAATACTGATAGGATGATGAGGCTAGCAAGGCTGTGGAAGGGCATGGATGACGGCAAGGTCGAATGCACGGCCTGCGCGCGAAGGTGCAGGATACCAGATGGTTCAAAAGGCTTCTGCTATGTAAGGCAGAACAGCAACGGGAAGCTCTACCTTGCCAGTTATGGCAAAGTCGATGCTATTCAAGTCGATCCGATAGAGAAGAAGCCTTTCAACCACTTCATGCCTGGCAGCTATGTGCTCGGCATAGGCACATCGTCATGCAACTGGGGCTGCCTTTTCTGCCAGAACCACAACATATCCAAGGACAGGGAGATAAAAGGCGTTGACATGGATCCCGAGGACGTTGTCGATTTGGCCATAAGGCACAACGCGCAGAGCATAGCATTTACGTACAACGAACCGACTATATTCGTCGAATATGCACTTGACGTGGCAGAAATAGCCCATAAGAACGGAATTCGCAACCTTTTCGTTACGAACGGCTACATGACAGATGAAACGGTGGATGCGATGAAGGGGCTGGTAGATGCTGCTGTTGTCAACCTGAAGGGGAATGGAGAGCAAAAGTTCTCCAATAAGTACGAGGTTGTGATGTCTAACGAGCCAGTAAAGGAATCGCTTGTCAGGCTCAAGGAGGCAGGGATACATGTTGAGATGACAGATCTGATAATACCGGATGTCGGGGATTCGCTCGATGCATGCGACCAGCTCACTAGATGGATTGCTGAAACGCTTGGGGTTGATGTTCCTATCCAGTTTACGCGCTTCCACCCGGATTACAAGATGCTAGATTCAACGATAACGCCATACCGTACCCTTGAGGCCCATTACAATATCGCAAAGAGAAACGGGATCAATTATGCTTATGTGGGGAATGTCCCGGGAAACCCTCATGAGAGCACCTACTGCCCTTCATGCAACTACATGGTAATAAAAAGATACGGCCATTACGTAATGGAATCATGGCTTGATGGCAATAATAACTGCAAAAACTGCCATAATTATATACCAATCATCGGTAAGATGCCTAAGGTATTTAGATACGAGGACATCAAGGCCCTGTATTAATTTTGTTCCGATGAACAGGTTTATATAAATCTTGTGTAAAGATATTAGAGGGTAGATTCGATGAAAAAGAATGTAATAATAATCGGGGCGGCTGGACGCGATAGATCTTTCTAGATCCGCGCTTTCCATAACTTCAATGTTCTGTTCCGCTCTGATGACTCGTATAATGTAGTTGCATTTACTGCAAATCAGATACCGTATATATCTGATAGAATCTATCCGAAGGAGCTTAGCGGTAAGCTGTATCCCAATGGTATAAAGATATATGACGAATCGGAACTGAAGTGGCTCATAAATAAGCTTAAGGCAGACATATGCATACTTTCGTACAGTGACCTGCCGTTTGGTGCCGTCATGGACAAGGCAAGTCTCATCAATTCCGCTGGCGCGGATTTCTGGCTGGTTGCCCCGAAAAGGACGATGATAAAGTCGTCAAAGCCAGTCATAGCAATATGTGCCGTAAGGACCGGAAGCGGGAAGAGCCAGACATCAAGATATGTGTCAAAGCTGCTTAGGAAGCTTGGCAAAAAAGTCGTGCTGATAAGGCATCCGATGCCCTACGGCAAACTGAAGGACCAGAAGATCGAGAGGTTCGCCTCGCTCAAGGACCTAGACAGGTACAAGACTACGATAGAGGAGAGGGAGGACTACGAGCCGCACATAAGGAACAGGTTCATTCTTTATGCAGGGGTAGATTATGAGATGATACTTCGCGCCGCAGAAAAGGAATCGGACATAATAATTTGGGATGGCGGCAACAACGATGCACCTTTCATAAAGCCTGATCTTTTAATAACTGTTGCGGATCCGCTCAGGGTGGGCAACGAGCTTAGCTATTATCCAGGGGAGATATGTGCACGGATGGCAGATGCGATAGTGATAAACAAGGTCAATTCGGCAACCGCCAAGGAGCTGCACGAACTTGAGAGGAACATAAGGCAGATAAACAAGTCAGCCGATGTGATTTACGCCGACTCTATAGTGTCCCCGGATAAACCTAAGCTGATAAAGGGCAGGAGCGTTCTTGTGATAGAGGACGGTCCAACGATAACCCATGGCAACATGAGGTTCGGCGCCGGAATGGTGGCTGCACGTGAATACGGAGCGGGGAAGATAGTAAGGGCAAAGGATTATGCTGTCGGCACGATAAGAGATACATTCAGCAAGTATCCAACCGTAGACGTGGAACTGCCGGCGATGGGCTACAGTGCAAAACAAATAAAGGACCTTGAGGCCACGGTGAACAATGCCGACTGTGATGTCGTAATATCAGCAACGCCGACCAACCTCAGGAGCATAATAAACATAAACAAGCCTCTAGTCCACGTGGATTACGAGCTTGCACCAAGGAGCCACGCATTTGACAAGCTCATAAAGCATTTTGCTGAAGAGAGGGTCAAGTGAAAAGGAATACGGTACTTGCCATTGTGCTGATTCTCGGTATAATAGATGCAGGATACCTTACAATAGTGCATTTCATGCCATCGGCGCTCGACTGCCCTACGATCAACGGGTTGGTGAACTGCGAAACCGTGCTGAGCAGCAGCTTCGCTGAAGTTTTCGGCGTTCCGCTCGCCATCCTTGGCCTGATATGGTTTGTCGCCTCGCTGCTTTTCGTTGCGTTCGGCAGCAACAGGATAGCAAGGAACATATGGATGATAATTGGTGCAGGCGGCGTGATGTATTCTTTTGTAGCGCAGAGCGTGGTTGGGAGGATATGCGTATTCTGCTTGGCGTTGGACATACTGATAATTGCCAGCGTTTTGCTGTTCCTGCGTTCGGGAAAAAAGAAATGATGGTGTGCTCGTGGAAATAAGGGATCCGATACATGGCAACATGGAGATAAACAGTGTAGAGCAAAAGATAATAGGGACTCCCGAGATGCAGAGGCTTAGGTACATAAAGCAGCTCGACATGTCATATCTCGTTTTTCCCGGTACCAACCATTCAAGGTTCGAGCATTCGCTCGGCACTATGCAGGTCACGAAGGAGCTTGCAAGGGAGCTTTACGGAAATGACGAGACTGATTTCTCATATGTCGGGCTTCTGCATGACATAGGGCACGGGCCATTCTCGCACCTGACAGAGAACATCATAGAGGAACGTCTGCACAGGAACC
This sequence comes from Candidatus Micrarchaeaceae archaeon, assembly GCA_050749665.1. Taxonomy (GTDB): domain Archaea; phylum Micrarchaeota; class Micrarchaeia; order Micrarchaeales; family Micrarchaeaceae; genus UBA12276. The sequence continues at coordinate 72,652 of JBOGRY010000018.1, read as the reverse complement.
ACGAGCAGATAGGAGAGGCGAGGGTAAGGGACTCTGGGATAAAGGACATAATAACGGATTCAGGCTTGCAGTTCAGGAAGATGATAAAATACTTCAAGGAATCTAACAGCATAGACATTGTAGGAGGGATCATCGGCTCGGACAGGATAGACTACTTGATGCGCGACTCCCATTATACGGGAGTTGCATATGGCATAATAGATTACGAGCGCATAAAAAGCAGCATCGTGCTCTCGAAGGGAAGGGTAGCACTGCTTGAGAGTGGGGTTTCAGGAGCGGAATCCATGCTCATCGCAAGGTATTTCATGCACTCGAACGTATATACGCACCACACGAAGATAATCGCATCGAAGATGCTGCAATATGCAATAAGGAGGGCGCTTGATGGCAGCATATTCGATGCCGCGGAGCTTTCGGAGATGTGTGACGATCAGCTCATAAGCAGACTGGCCGCAAGCGGCATAGATGACGTGTCGGAAACCGTCGAGAGAATAAGGAACAGGAGGCTTTTCAAAAGGGCTTATTACGGCAAGGTGGGCCCTGACGTGAAGGTCAGAGAGCTTGAGGATGCGATAAGAAATGCCGGATTCAAAGACAAGGAGTTTTCGGTGCACATTGTCAGCCTTGGCGGCGGAAGGGATGACATAGCCGTAGTGGACTCTGGCGGCAGCGCAATAGGCAAGCTTACCGACATATCCGCGCTCATAAAAACGCTTTCTGAGATTCTTATTAGCTCAAGGATGCTTTTGGTAGCATGCGATGCAGGCAATAAGGACAAGTTGGGGCGTACAGTAAAAAGATTCCTTTCTGATTATGATTAATAACCTTTTGCGTCAAATATCTGTTGTGGGTCCTTAGCTCAGCATGGTCAGAGCGGCTGGCTCTTAACCAGTAGGTCGGGGGTCCAAATAAACTTTTGGAAAAAGTTTAATCAAGACTAAGAGTTTGGGAATTCCCCCAGGACCCGCCATATTTAGTACAACTCTTGTTTTGGGCGGTTCGGCGCCTATTTGCTTATTTTTAGTCGAAAGGAAATGCTTAGTTTGGATGCAATGTCAGGAGCACGTATATGGCAGGTTCGGTGCCCTAACTTATTCTGTTTAAGGTTTAGATGCATCACTCAACCAAGTTCTAAACAATGGGTTTTATTAGTCAATAAACTCTAAAATTCCTTAGTGGGGGAATGAATAAAACTAAAGTAACTAAAGAAGAAGTTTTCAAGAGGACAGTAGATTATGTTAAATGTGAAACCGATGCCAAAAACAAAAGGGCGTGGACTCCTCATCCTGTTGCTCCATTTGGATATCTGACGTTAGGGCTGCATCCAGTCTATCTCATAATACTCATAGGCGCTGCCTTCAAGCTCTATGCGCCTTACCCTATAGTATGTCACTGAAGTTTCCCTGTCTGCTATTGCTATTATTAGCTCCTGCCTGTTCGACTTCGCCTCGCTTATCATTGCTGACAGCTCTGCTCCACCTATGTACTCCTCCTCGCTAAGTGATAGCATGCCGAACCTTGGCTTGGAGTTGCCCGGGGTCTCTATCTCGTTGTTCCTCCTGTGGTAAAGCGTGAAGTCCATTGATACTGCCTTCTTCCTGCTTTTCCCAGGTATGGCAAGTATGAATGTCTTCCTTACGGAGTGCGCCACCCTTATTACTCGGGCCCATTCCGATATGAGAAGCTTTGCATCTCTTGGGAATACATGTATGACATGCATGGAGTGGATCCATGTGTTGTCGGACTTCGTTGGCTGCGCTCCGGGAAAGTATACCCTGAAATGCGTTCCGAACTTGAAGCCTGTCTTTATTACATAGCCCTTGCTGCGCCAGTCGGCGTATACGTCGTAGAGCTTTGAGAAGTCGTGGCGCCTCCTTTGCGCTGTTTCGGCTATCTGCTTCCTGCTCGCGTTGGATATATGGAGTATGCCGCTGTTTATCAGGAATAGCGTCTCGTATATGTCAAGCTTGTTAAGCTGTCCGTGCTCTTTTACCTTGTACGTTCCGTACTGGCCCAGCCAATAGTCCTCATAAAGCGTCCTGCCTTTTTCTTTGTCATCTACGACAACGGTCATGTCTTCGGGGAAGAACACCCCGCTTACGCTCATGTCCTTGAGCTTGAGCTGCTCTGATTTGTATTTTTTAATCTGATGGATGGGTTTTAGGTTATCTTTCAGTCCCTTTGCTGGGCGCCTTATTACAAGGCCGCGGTCCCTCCAGTCCTTATATGTGAAGTACCTTGCCATGAATTTCTTGCCCGAGCTGAACATTGAGGCTATATCGTTGAACGATACCTCGGATTCATCGTCTTGCGCCGTGCATCTCGCGTGCCTGACATCGATTAGGTATAGCGCCTCCTCAGGCATTAGCACGAGCCTGTCATTTTCCATTGTGCCGAAGAAGCCGCCCTTTAGTATGTCCTTTGTCGACTGGTCCACAGCATATGCCTGCCTATGCTTTTGATCGAAATTGAGCAACAGCGCCATGCAATCACGTTACAGATGCTACTGCCTTTACGGACTCGTCCTCTATTTCGGACAGTCTTGCAGGCAGTATCAGTATATTTAGCCCGTCATAGTCTAATTCCTTTGCCTTTTCAACTGTTGTTAGGGTTATGTTCTCGCCTTTTCGGCCCATGTTGTGCAGCACCATGATTGCTGTGCTGCCGCTTATTATGCCGCTGCAGTAGCGCTTTTCCGCGTCAAGGAGACGCTCCACGGCCTCGCTCACGCTTATTGTTGACTTTGACTTTTGATCGTAGTCGAGCAGCAGCATCGTATGCTCGTTTATAGCGGTGTTTGACCTTATCTTCTCGTAGAATGACGTCGGCTTGTAGTGCTCGCTCCATTTTGGTATGGTGCATGGCGCACCGAACCTGTAGAAGTCGAGGCCGCTTTCACCCATTGCGGTTGTTATTATGGAATTTGCATGTACGACCTTTACGCCTATTGCGCGCCGCCTTGCTGCAGAGTATAGTATCTTGTGGGTGGTTGCCATTAAGGGATCCCCTCCGGCAAGCACCGCCACATCTGATTCTGACGCCTTGTCCAGCAGATTGTCCATGTTTTCCTCCATGTCCGACCTAGATAGCTCTTTTACGGGCTTGCCGTTCGCAACTCTTTTTACATACTCAAGCGTGTCTTCGCCCACCATGCTTGTGAAACTGTCAAGGTATAGGTCGCACCTTTCCAGTACGGCGTTTGCACCGTTTGGTATGTCCTCGGCGCAAAGGCCGAGTCCGACTAAGAAAAGCATCATATCAGTCTTTTATGCCGTTTGGCGTTATCTTTATCACCGCTTCGCCTTCAGGCATGTTCGGAGAGTCAACCAGTCTGACTATCCTTTTGTCCTCCTTGCTCTTCTTGAGGTACAGCCTTGTTGTCGCGGCGTGAGCTAGTACGTTTCCACCTATCGGAGTGGTCGGATCGCCGAAAAGTATGCCGGGGTTGTCCATTACTTGGTTGGTTATGTACACGGCGAGGTCGTACTTGTCCGCAAGGGTCTGCAGCCTATGTATGTGCTGGTTGAGCTTCTGCTGGCGTTCGCCTAGCGCGCCCCTGCCTATGAATTCCGCCCTGAAAAGCGCTGTCAGCGAATCCACTATTATGAGCTTTATGTTCTTATCTGCTATGAGCTTGTCTAACCTCTCTACTGTAAGCATCTGCTGCTGAGTCGTGGTTGCGCGCACAACCATTATGTTCTCGAGCGCTGCAGCGGGGTCTATTCCTGCTGCCTTTGCTATGGATTCTATCCTTTCCGGCCTGAATGTGCCCTCTGTATCTATGAAGAGCACGCAACCACCCAGGCCACCCTTGCCCTTTGGCAGCTGTGCATTGACGCTTACCTGGAACCCTATTTGGGTCTTGCCGCTTGCGAACCTTCCGTATGCTTCAGTTATTGAGCATGTCTCAAGACCCCCGCCTATTAGCTCGTCTAGGGATTCCGACCCTGTGGATACCTTGCCGACGTCCTTCCTCTTGCTGTAAACCGCCCCGCCGGTCTCATATGATATCGTAGTTGATTCCTTTGCTGTTTGTATTGCCTTCTTTGCCGCCTCTACGCTTACACCTGCGATCTCGTTGAGCTCGTGCGCGGTCATCGTTGCCATTTTGTCAAGCGAATCTATGCCAGAGGCCCTTAGCTTTTCTGCTGTTGTTGGTCCTATTCCAGGCAAATCCTCTAGCTCCTTTATGGCTTTTTCCTTAGGCATCAAAATCAGATGTTTTATTAAAACCAGATTAATATAATATTATAAACAAAAAGATATTTAAGCATTCGAATAAATATCTGATTGTATTGCCATGAAAGTTATCTGGCAAAGAAGAAGTGCCAGCGAGGGATTACCACGCTGGCAAGACGACCAGTTTTTCACGACCTTCCTACTGTAGAGAACCCGTAATAGGTTAGGGAAATACTGATTTAAAAACCTTCCTGAATAGCGGAATAATATCATTTAAATGGAATCTTTATGGACTTCTTGACTCTGGATATTTGGGGTGTCGCCGTAGCCTTTGTGCTCGGATTTCTGCTTCTGCTGTTCGGGCTTAACCTTGGATATTTCTTCGTGGCTTCTATGATAGCGTTCCTCGTGCTTTCGGCCATTGTGACGTATACAGGCATGGGGTACAAAAAGAGGATGAAACTTGGGCAGGAGCCAAGGGGGATCATGAATGTGCTTGCAAACGGGCTTCCGCCATTGTTAATGGTGATTCTGTTTTACGTATCAACCATCAAGGGATACGGATTGCTGTCCTCTATTGCAGTGGTGGGCTTCGTTGCCAGCGTAGCAGGTATAACAGCAGACAAGTTCAGCAGCGAATTGGGGGTCCTCAACGGCATGCCCAGGATGATTCTGACAATGAAAAAGGTAAAGAAGGGCACCTCTGGAGGCATAAGCTCCCTTGGTGCCGGCGGGGGTCTTGTAGCGGCTTTCATTGTGTCGTTGTTTGTGATTGTACCGCTTTACAGCCATGTTTTTGCAGCAACACGCGGATTCAACATATTTGAGGTCATTATGGTAATAACTGCGGCAGGCTTCCTTGGAAGCATAGTTGATTCCATACTTGGCTATTTCGAAGAGAAGGGTATAGGCAACAAGTTTACCTCGAATTTCTTCTGCGGGATGTTTGCAGGGTTCGTTGCTATGCTGCTGTTTGTTGTGCTTTAGGGGAAATTGATCATATGTCAGAGGATTTGCTGGATTTTTCAAAATCTTCGGTGAAGATGCCGATCTACTTCGGGTGCGATACCTTCGATGCAAAGACCAACATGGCCATAGACGAGGTGCTGCTGGGGTTGTCGGAGAAGAACGGTGATTCGTTCATAAGGTTCTATAATTTTTTAAGCCCTGCAGTCCTGCTTTCCTATACGGACCATCCGGACAACCTTGATGAAGATCGTAAGGGGGACGTGACAGTATCAAGGAGGGAGACAGGCGGCCTACCCATATATGTGGATGGCAACATACTTGCCTACAGCATTACAGGGATGGTGAAGGAGCATTCTTTCAACATACCGGCAAGGCTCCATGCGTTTTTCAGCAGCATAATAGCGGAGTCCATAAAGGAGGTAATAAGCACTAAGGCAAACATAAGAGTAGGGAAATCATACAGCATAAGGGCAAACGGCATGCCGATCGCCGCACATTCGCAGGTTGTCAGGTCCAGCCGTGCCTTCTTGTATCAAGGTGTAATAGTTGTTGACAGGTGGGACGTTGGGGAGATAAGTTCATTCCTTAAGCTAAACAGGCATGACTATGACGAGATAGCTAACCTTCCATGCATAAAGTGGCTTTCAAGGGTAAGGGACGAGCCGATAGAGTACTACAAGAAGAGCCTTGTAAAGATGCTTGTTGACAACTTCACGCACTCGCTGGGCATGGTAAGCATCGATCCGCTTGACAGGCAGGACGTTGTAAATGATGCAAAAAAACTAGCTGATGGCAAGTACTCCGACCCTGACTGGGTGTATGGCAAGCCAGGAAACCTCAAGCTAGCCCCGAAATTCTGCATGCTGTGGGATGACTGACATGGAAGTATACAAAGACGTTTCAAAGAGTGCGGAGCGCGGCAGGAACGTATCCATGTTCGGCTATGACGTGTTTGGCGCTGCCATGAACATGGCAATTGACGAGGCGATGCTCGAGCTTTCTGAGAGGACTAGAAGGTCGTTTATAAGGTTCTACAACTTCAAGAGGCCTTCCATAATCCTTTCTTCTTCGGACCATGCGGACAATATCAGGATAGAGAACATCGACGGAATAGACGTATCAAGGAGGAAGACAGGAGGTAAGCCGATATACCTGGACAAAAATACCCTGAGCTACAGCATAACAGGCATCGGCGCAGGCTCCGATTACTTCAAGATTCCTGAATCGTTGCACAAGGAGCTTGGATCGATAATAGCAACGTCAATAAGGGACATGGTCGATCCCTCCGTAAGCATAGGGCTTGGCAGGTATTACAGCATAAGGGCAAACGGCATGCCGATCGCCGGGCATGGCCAATTGGTAAGGGCCAGCAACGCCTTCCTATATCATGGAGTGATTGCAGTATGTAAATGGGACCATGAAAGCATAAACCATTTGTTAAGGCTGGTGCCCTACGATTATAACAGCCTAAAGAGCCTCCCGAGCATAGACAGCATATCTAAATCTATGGGCATGGACGCAGATTACTACAAGGAGCAGATAATAAAGTCCATGCTTATGGGATTTTCCGAAAACGGGAAAGCTGACATGATAGGAAATGACGACAGGGATGCCATACTCAAAAGAGCCGTTGAGCTTTCTGCAGAATATTCAGACCCCAAATACATTTTCAGGAAGGACGGCAAGCTGAAGCTCAGCTCAAGGTTTTGCCTGCTTTGGGAAGGATAGCTAGATAGCTATCGGGTAAGCCAACTGCCCTGCTTCCATATGGTAGCGAGCGTGTATATCGATGCTGCAAACATTATGAGCATTGTCAGGCCGCCGAATGCTATGGTCTTGATCTTTTTCTTTGGTATGCTGCGCGATGTGACCGCAAGGAATATAACTGATCCTGCAATTGCAAGGGCTATGCCGATTACTGATGCATATGTTATCCTATTTGCGATGAATGGCAATATGTTGGCAAGATTGAACGCGCTGGTGTTGAGCATGATTGCTAGCCTTGATAGCCCAATAAATGCTACGATTATAGGAGCTAAAAACAGATAAAACATCGAAAAAGAGTAGTATGCCCCCTTTCTGGAATACGAGCCGTCTATCAGCTCTTTTGCGAAAAGCATGTATCCGTCGCGGACCCATCTTGACATCTGCTTTACCATTAATTTGAAGTCGTCCTGCGGTTCCGTGACGACTTTGACATCGCAATCTATTATCGTCCTGTAGCCGGCGCTTGACACATACCCGGTAATGTCCGCATCTTCTGATACGAAGCCTATAGTGCCTATCACCCTGTTTTCCAGGAACTGCCTGGACAGCAGGTAGGGCTTGATTATCTTTGTTTGGTACATGCTGCACCTGCCCGGAATGACAAAAACCGAGCCGCCAGATGACATTGCACGATTTACAACCTCGTTAATCCTGAAGAAGAATTCGGTGCAGTATGAGATCTTGTTGCCTTTGTGATTTATGGAGGAGAGCGCTCCAATTCCGCCGATATTCTCCTCTGCTTTTGATAGCATGCTTTTTACCGCATTGTCAGGAAGTATCGTATCGCTGTCTACGAAGAGCACATATTTTGTTTTTGTTTTCCTGATTGCTGCTGATAACGCCTTGCGTTTCCCGGAATGCTTCTTTAGCAATAGAAATCTGCCGCCGTTTCTTATGGCTATAGAGCGATAAGGCTCGTCGGAAGAATCACCGACGACCAGAAATCTTGCACGTTGCCTTCTTACAGATTCGACACATCGTTCGAACATGTCCTTGCCTTCCTTGTAGACAGGCACGATTATTGTTATGTCGCCAGGGTTCGATGCTCTTTTGAGCTTTGGTGCATCATTGTAATTCATGGCGAAGTAGGATGTGACTGAGTAATACAGGAACGACAGCGACGCCATTGCTAAAGATATTATTGTAATATAGTAGTATAGCATTTTTCCCCTTGTTTAAGCATATAGCCTGTGCGAACTGCAATTATAACGAATGATATGTTTATATTAGCAGAAGGCGCACTTCAGATGCGGTAACTATCATCGTTCATTGCGTATGCGGGCACCGGGATTTGAACCCGGGTTAATGCCTTGGGAAGGCATGGTCCTGCCAGGCTAGACTATACCCGCGCACAGGATAAGCTGCCTTATCGTATGTAAGAAGGTTTCTCGTTTGACGGCTCGCCCTCCTTGCCGCCAACAGGGTATTGCTGCTGGCCTATGTTCAGTGTGCCGACCTGGCTTTCAAGCTCCTTTATGGCCTTTGCCGTCCTTTCTATCATCTTGTCCATGTTTGTCATATCTATGTCGAGGTTGAGCTTCTTTGAGAGCTGTATGAGAACTGCCTTTGCTGCCCTTGCATCCACATCAAGGAAATTGGTCTCACCCATAAGGCATACCCCGTCAAGCTTCTCTGATTTTGCGAACGCTATTATTAACCCTGCGGATCCCCAAATGACCCCTTTGGATTCTCCGAATATTACGCCCGTGTTCTTGAATTGCCCGACCACGCCTTTAGTTGTAGCATTGCCGAATACGCGCGGGTTCTTTTCGATGCCTGTTCCTATGTTGTAACCGCCTATTGTGTATACGAACCTTCCGCCCAGGCTCTTGAAGAATTCCACAATCTTTGAATTTACTTCGTATTGGCCTTCGGGGGTTACCGCCTGTGCGTCGCCCGTAAGTATGATTATGTCATTCCCGGAGGGCTTCTTTGATTTTATTAGGTAGAACCTGTTGTTCACAAGCCGCACTCCGCCGCTCTTTAGCATGACCACCTGATGCGGAAAATGCGGCGAGTATATTACAGCGAATTTCTGTGCATTGTACTCCCTTTTGAGATGCTCAGCGACAAGCTTGCCGACGTTCCCGATGCCAGGGAGCCCCACTATGAGTATCGGCTTGTTTGGCACGATGCCTTTCTTCATTTTTATTGTAGTTTCGCCCATCATTTCAAACACTCATTGTTGATAGTATGTCCTCGTTCTCCTTCTTCAATTTCTCTTTCTCTAGCTCGAATACTCCTTTCTTGAGGCGCTCCCTTACGATCTCTTCTACGTTCTTTATCTTTTCCTCGGCTTGTGCGTAATCTTCGCCCTCTGCAAGCAGTCTGTATTTCGGTGCGCCTATGTACTTCACATCTACGCCAAGGCTCTTTATTTTTGCCATTATCCCTCTAAGTTCTGTTGTGCCTGAAAGTGTGTTGTATGTATATATCGTTGCGTTGTATGCCACTATGTATCTCTTCTGCTTCTTGTTGGATTTTATCACACTTATTATCGATTCCTTAATTTTTTTCGGGAGTGTAGATTGCGCGAACTCCTTCGTATTTTCTGTCGCATTATGCACAAGATTGGTGTATGTCCCGAACTCCGACGTAGCAGTATTTATCAGAGCTTCCTTGTTCTGCTGCTCCTTTGACATCTTGATAGTCTGCAGGAACAGGGCCGAAAGGCGCTTTTCAAGGTTGTACGATCTTATTTTCCCCTTTGAGTTGCTTGGCGATACCCTTTTTAGTGATATGTCTATTGTGCCCTTCTCTTTGTCGTAGAAAGTTACCGTACATACCAGTTTCTGGCCTTCATGTATGTGCTCCCTTATGTTCTTTATCCAGCCCGAGGATACTTCCCGTATTGGTAGGAATACCTCAAGGTCGCTGTATTCAGGCAGCCTGCAATATGCGCCGAACTTGCTTATCTTGGCTACGTTTGCTATTACCAGCTCCCCAACGTTAGGTACACTTTGGCTCCCCATCAGGCATTTCACTTTATTGTATTTTTATCTCTATTTTTTTCTTTGTCCTAGAGCCCAAAGTTCTCTCGACTATGTACTTGCACTCCTTGCATTCTAGGAGAACCTTTTGCTTCTTGCCGAGCTTCTTTGGGTGTATCTTGGGCTCTACGCTCCCGACATAGCCCTTTATCGCCCTGTTGTGCCTTCTAGTCGCCTTGCTGAGAGCGCGCTGCGGCCCCTTTGACACGTTTTTAACGTTATGCGCAGTGTGCTTGTTGCACTTGGGGCAGTATGCCATTATTATCTTTCGTATCTTTATGAAATCGCCTAATTTATTTTTTCGCAGATAGCGTTCTGTATAAGATATGTTTGGTCTTGTTCATTTATTATGTCTAGTGTTTGATCCATCTTTAGCGGCCCTATCTTATTACCTGATGGCAGGATTATTTCAGGTATGTCTTTTATCGATTTCATCGTGCATTGGTCTTTTTTGAAATTCGACAGGTCGAGCTTTTCCGATTTTACTATTTGGAGTATTTTGTTATAGAATTCCGTTTCGTTTGCACCTATGGGCTGTGGTAGTTGTTTGTTGTATGCAACATATACGAGTATTTTCTGTTTGCGTTTTTCAAAAAAATCTGCTGTTATTCTTGAGGTATTTTCTATTATCAGCCTGTTGTCCTTACTTTCGATTTTTGTATTGTTTATGAATATTGCAACCTCATCGTAAAAGTTTTTTGATATTAGCAGTAGCTGGTTTGTTTGCTTTTCTTTTTGATAAGCCTGCCATATATAGTCATAAGATATGTTTTCGGTCATGCAACCACAGACACCACAATTCCACTAATGTCAGTTCTTATATATAATATACATATAATCAAATTGACATTGGAGTATTAATTTAAGCTAAACCGTTTAACCGATTAGTGGAAGTAAGGTGTTACAAGTTAGCGAGGAATGGATTTGAACCATCGATCTCCGGGTTATGAGCCCGGCGGGCACTCCAGACTACCCTACCTCGCTACGTATATATTATATATCAACCTGTTATTAAACTTGCTTTATTTCACGTTGTAAACAACATTATCAAAAAGATCTTTGTTCACTTCATCATAATCTTTGAAACTATCTATCGAACGCCAATAAACATCCTTGAACTTTTCACACGAAAGGAGCCCTTCGTCAATGAGTTTAGGGAACGTAATGTCTTCCAAACTACCACTTTCCGGTAAATAATCGAAAACTTTTTTACTCATTACATATATCCCCGCATTGAGCCAATAATCCTCTATATAAGGGCTTGACCTGAATCTAACGACCTTCTGGCCATCTGTGTCAACAATACCAAACGTGCTTCTCAACGGCACAAGAGATATTGTCGAAACGCTTTTTACCGAATCAACAAGTTTCTTCAGGTTGATGTTCGTTATTATGTCCCCATTAGCGACTATGAACATGTCCTGGTCATTTAGCATGTCTGCCGCATTCTTTATGGCACCACCAGTACCTAACGGCTCGTCCTCTATTTTGAAGCTCAGGTCTACACCAAGCCTGCTCCCGGTGCCGAGGTACTCTATGAGCTTCTCCTTCATGTATCCTGCCGAAATAATGAAAGAGTCCACACCATGGCCCTTCATCCATTCAATCTGCCATTCTATTATCGGCTTGCCGCCAACATCAAGCATTGGCTTGGGCTTTTCGCTGGTCAATGGCTGCAGTCTTTTGCCTTTTCCCCCTGCAAGTATCAATGCCTCCATATGTCCACCGGTGCGATGCTACTATTTTATAAATACTTACTGTATAAATAATTATACGCCTTCTATTGGTATAGCAAGTGATGCAGTGAGCATGTATAAACAGATCAAACAGACGATGCAGTCTGAATACAAGAACAGATCAGATGAATACAAGTCCAGGATAATTAAATGGAATACCGAACCTACGATAAACAGGGTTGAACGGCCGACAAACATCTCAAGGGCAAGGGAACTAGGTTACAAGGCAAAGGACGGCATAATAATAGTTAGGGTGCGCCTACATGGCGGGTCAAGGAAGAGAAAGCACCAGGCAGGCGGGAGAAAACCCTCGAAAAGCGGAAGGTATTTCACCCAGTCGAAGTCGCTTCAGGCAATAGCAGAAGAAAGAGCAGCCAGAAAATTCACGAACTTCGAGGTACTCAACTCGTACTTTGTAGGTGCTGCAGGCTCAAGAAGGTTTTTCGAGATAATACTGCTGGACAAGAACAGCAACGCGATAAAGGAAGACAAACAGTACAAAAACGTGATAAAGCAGAACGGCAGGGCCTTTAGGGGATTGACATCTGCAGGCAGGAGGCACAGGGGCATAATAAGGAAGCGCTTTGGGTCTCACAAACTTAGGCCGAGCAAGAACAGGTCCATGGCCTGATATCAAAATCCCAAATAAAACGCAATAATCTGGGCAAAATAAGAGCGTATATATACTTTGGACGCGTAATATTATCTATTCGAGATATCGTCTTGGTGCATCTTATGATTAAACCCGTAAAAACAACCAACAGGAATAGGAACAACAGAAAGACAGCCAAAGCCCCAGCCAAAAGCAAACGTACGGTAAGTGGAGGCAAAGTTGCAATGCGTGCAAATGCCAAGGCACCAATACAGAAAAGGCAGAAGCCTGCCAATGCACAGCAAGTAAAAAACAAAACCGTTGTGAAAGAATCTAGGAAGAAGAAGACTAACATGAGCGTCCCGCAGCCCGAGGAGGTCAAAGCTGCGCTTGACAAGCTGCTTTACAATGAGATAGCTGTCGAGTACCTCAAGAAGAACGTCAGCAAAATGGCGGTTGACGTGATAGGTATGCTTATTACACCAAAAACCGACGAGTACCTCGCAGAGCAGCTTGGCACAAAAATAAATGCCATAAGGCGAATACTGAACATAATGCAGGGATATGGCATAACGAACTACTACATATCAAAGAACACGAAGGGCTGGCTGTCTTTCGCATGGTATATAAACACGAACAAACTTCCACCGTTCCTCGAGTACATAGAAGGCATGGAGAAGGAGAAGTCTATAGTTAACGACACGTGCAACGACTACTTCATATGCGAGAGCTGCTACAAGAGCGATAGGTTCGTATTCACATTCGATTCCGCATTCGAGAACAGCTTCAAGTGCAACAACTGTGGCAAAAGCCTTGACAGGATGAGCAAGGAGGAAGCGGAGCAACTGCTAAACAAGCCCAGCAAAGCCAACTAAAAGATTTAATGGCGAAACCCAATACCAAAAAACTGTACATGAAGATCGTATTTGAAGGCGAACCGAACCTCGAGTACGAGAAGATATTGGGTACAGGTTCAAAGCATAAGAGAAGCAATGTAACCGTCGCAGCAAAAAACAGCAAACTAATCATAGAGATAACCGCAAGCGATGCCACCGCGCTGCGTGCGTCTGTCAACTCTGTCCTAAGGGACCTGCAGGTCATAGAAGCTTCAAAAATCGCGTGACGCTGCCCCGCCTAGGCTCATAACGCCTTGTCTAAGTCGCTAAAATCAACAACATACCTGATCACTCTCTTGTTGTCCCCGTCATAATAGAAACGGGCGTTGAATTTTCTTCCTTTCCACATCAGGTCAATCCAATAGATATCGTCGTCCCACATCTCCTCAAGCGGAATGCTGTCGAAGCTGTGCCATCTGGCCTCGCCCTCGTCAGTTGATTTTACATCCCCTTCAAAATCCTTGGTAGAGAACAGGTGCACGGAAAAACTCAACTCATCTTTACCATCCATATGGAAATTCAGCACACCGTGGCTTAGCAGGTTTTTCACCTTGAGACCGGTCTCCTCAAGCGTTTCCCTTATTGCACACTCCTCTGGGGTTTCATCCCCTTCAACTTTGCCCCCCGGGGCGTTCCACTTTCCCTTGCTTATGCCTCTTGTGGCCTTTTTCAGAAGCAGCCTGTCATCATCGATGATATGGCATAATGTTAATTCGCCTTCCACAACACCACAGTAGACTATATATATCTAAAAAGTTAATAAATAATAAGATAAATCATTGATTCCAAACACCAAAAGCGATCATAATGGCGGTAGAACATCACAGGAGCAAAAGCATCGTAATATCAGGGCTTCCAGTTTCTGGAAAATCCACCCTTGTCACAGCGTTGGCGAAGGAATGTCACATGGGCTCTTATTCTGTTGGCGATGCCATAAGGGCAGAACACGCAAGGCTCCACACGGGCGGCAACATGCCATTCGAGGAGTTCTATAGAAATAGGAGCATCGAGGATCAAAAAAGGACAAACGATGGCCTAAAGGAGCTATTCGAGACAAAGCCCACTATAGGCGATTCAAGGTTCGTTTCTTATCTGGACAAGAACACATGCATGTTAGTTTTCCTTACCGCTGAAATAGAAACAAGACTACTGCGCGCAATGAGAAGGGAGGAATATTCAGGCAAATCATACAACGAGGTGCTGAAGATACTACTGCGAAGGGAAGAAGACGAAGTACGAGTGGGCAAAGAGCTCTACAACATCGATTACAGATCGCAGAACCACTATCACATTATATTAAATTCAGACATGCTGGCTGTTGAACAGGAAGTTGCTGCCATAAAGAATGCATTTAAAACGGCAAAACGGCATAAATCATGAGAATCTAGGAAAACACAGCCTTTACACCCTTACTTCTGCTAATATGCCAAAAGTAAAGGTATATAAAAATATAGACTAGAATATAATAACAACAGACGTACGGCAATTACGGAAAGATCGGCTCGGAGATCTTTTTTTAACCGACAAACAACATCAAGGTCTATTATGCACAGAGGTTCGTTGCAATACTGGAAACACAGGCGCGCGAGGGGGCGCATGCCTAGAGCACGCTCAGCACCCAAAAACGCCAAGGAACCCGTCCCTACGAACTTCGTTGCTTACAAAGCTGGAATGGCCCATCTGGGCATGGTCGATGACTCTGAGTCGCCATCCAAGAATATCGAGATAAGCACATCATGCACTATACTCGAGGTGCCCAGAGTAGAAGTATACGGCGCAAGGTTCTACGAGAAAGACAGCAACGGATATAAGAAGATAAAATTCGAGATACACGCCAACGAAAAGCAGCAGAAGGCCGGTGCATCCAAAAAGGAGCATGCCAGCATTGATTCCATAAAGGGCAAGCTAGGTAGCATTTCAGACATAACGGCCCTCATGGTGGCGCACCCGAAAGGGCTTGCCGTCGAGCAGCACCACCCAATGAAATTCGAATCATCGATCGGCGGCACAACAGAGGATAAGCTAAATTTCGTAAGCTCAAGGATGGGCAAGGAGGTAAAGGTATCTGAAATATTCAAGAGTGGGGAGTTCATAGACGTATCTACAGTAACAAAGGGCAAGGGATGGCAGGGTACGATAAAGAGGTTCGGAACAGCAAGGCTTTTCCACAAGGCAACTGGAAAGGTAAGGCACATAGGCACGCTGGGCCCATTTACCCCCGGGAAGGTGTTGTTCACCGTGCCGCAAGCAGGCCAGCTAGGGTTCAACTACAGAACAGAATCAAACAAACGCATACTTAAGCTAGGGAGCAGCGCCGAGGCCCAATCGGTAAACCCGAAAGCCGGATTCACAAACTACGGCAATGTAAAGAACGATTTCATAATAGTGAAAGGCTCGGTAGGCGGACCCGCCAAGAGGCTTGTGCGCATAAGGAAATCAGAATCCAGGAACAGGAAGGGCATAAAGGAGCCAAAGATAAACTACACGTCTATAGATTGATGTTCATGGAGGCAAACGTATTATCGCTTGATGGGAAGGCCAAGGGAAAGATGCCCGTACCACCGATATTCGAGACCGAGGTCAAGCCCGAGCTCATACGAAGGGCGGTGATAGCGGAGAACACGCTTAACTTTCAGCCGCAGGGCCACTATCTGCTAGCCGGAATGCAGACATCGGCAAGGTACTACGGCAGGATGCAGTCATACAGAACTGGAAGGCACATGGGCCGTGCAATAAGGCCGCGCCAGAAACTGGGGGGCGGAAGCCAGGGTGAAGTACGAAGGATACCTTCATCGACAAAGGGGAAGCGCGCGCACCCTCATCTAGTCGAAAAGACGATAATAGAGCGGATAAACAGGAGGGAGTACCAGATGGCGCTTGCAAGCGCGGTATCCGCAACAAAGAGCGACAACGCACCGCTTGTTGTTGCCGATGAAATAGAATCCATAGCAAAGACAAAGGAGATGTTCAACATATTCAAGAGGCTTAACGTATCCAAGGGAATCGCGGAAAAGCCGAAGATAAGGAAGGGGCTTAGGCGCTCCTCAAAAAGGAAGCAGTACCGCAAGTCGGTGCTTCTTGTTTTGGGTAGCAACGCCAGCGCGATAAAGGCCGCAAGAAACATAGCAGGAGTAGACGCATGCGCCGCGTCAGACATAAGGGCAAACCTTCTTGCTCCTGGAGGAGTGCCTGGCAGGGTCACCGTGTGGAGCGAAAATGCCATAAAGAGCATAGAGGAATCGGTGAAGAGCAAAAGCCTATAGTGTTAACATGAGCAGCATATTCAAATATCCGTTGGCAACAGAGAAATCCATAGGGATAGTGGACAGGTCGAACACGATAACATACATCGTAGATTCAAGGGTATCAAAGTCAGAGGTAAAAAAGGAATTCGAATTGATGTTCAACGTGAAGGTGAAGAGCGTAAACATAGTGAACATGCCAAAGAACACAAGGAAGGCGTTCATCAAGCTCGCTAAGGGGTACAACGCAACCGACGTGGCGCTCAAGCTGAAGCTGGTGTAGACATGTCAAACAAGATGAGGCAGCAAAGGAGGGGCAAGGGAAGCAACGTTTACAGGAAGTTGCCTAACACGTTCGACATCCGCGTCAGCTACCCGTCACCGAACAAGGAGATTGTAGGTGAAGTCATAGGCTTCGTTAACCACACCGGGCACACCGCACCGCTAATGGAGGTGCTTTATGAGGACATGTCCAGCAGCTACATGCTTGCACCTGAAGGCATAAAGCACGGTGACAAGATAAAGCTTGGCGGGCGTCCTTTCTACTCGTTAGGAAGCGTAGTCAAAATAGGAGACGTGCCCGAAGGGACCCCTTTGTACAACATAGAATCCAATCCTGGAGACGGGGGCAAGTTCGTGAGGAGCGCAGGCGGAGTGGCATACGTGTCGGCGCACATCGGCGACACGACTACCTTATCAATGCCGTCAAAATCAATGATAACGCTAAAGAACGAATGCAGGGGGCAGTTGGGGGTGATAGCAAGCGGCGGCATGACGGACCAACCTCTCGTAAAGGCAGGCAAGAGCCATTACATGATGCATGCGATAAATAGGACGTGGCCGACAATAAGGGGGGTCAAGCAGAACCCTGTTGACCATCCGTTCGGAGGAAAGCAGCACCACAAGGGCAAGAGCAGCATGACATCCAGGAACGCACCTCCGGGAAGGAAGGTGGGCCACATAGCGGCAAGCAGGGTAGGAAGGAAGAAGAGGTAATTTATTGGCTGAACGAATAGCATTTAGGGGCAAGATACCATCGGAATTGACCGCAGTGCCTAATGATGAGTATATCAAGATGATAAACTCAAGGGAGAGGCGCAGCATGAAGCGCAACGGACTGCTCTACAGGGAGCTTGCCGAGAAGGTCGAGCATTACAAGAAGAAGGGCATAACAAAGCCGATAAGGACACATGTAAGGGAAGCTTTGATACTGCCTTCATGGATAGGCATGAAGTTCGAGGTGCACAGCGGCAAGGAATTCAAGCAGCTAACCATAACCGCGAACATGCTCGGCCACAGGATCGGCGAATATGCGTATACGACCAAGCGCGTCCTGCATTCGGCTCCAGGCATAAGGGCAACAAGGGGAAGCAAGTTCCTAGCGGTGAAGTAATTGAAATATTCGTACAATCTTGACAGCAAGGGCATAGTCTTTGCCAGTGCGAGCGACCTTAACGCAAGCTTCAAGGACCTGTGCTCCGTATGCGATGCAGTAAGATACATGCCGGTGCAGCCAGCGATCAAGCTTCTTGATGATGTAGTCAGCAACGGCAGGCCGATAGAGTACAGGAGGCACAACAAGTACATGGGGTCTAGGCATGAGCTCGGCGGAAAGAAGGGAAGGTACCCAATGAAATGTGCAGGCATGGTCAGGAAAGTGATAGTAAATGCGGCTGCCAACGCAAGGAACAAGGGCGAGGATCCGGACATCATGTACATAGTCCATGCGTCAGCGAACAAGACATACGATGTTCCACGCGCGCCTCCCAAGGGGATAAGATTCCACAGCGGAGGATACGGATACGGCACGGTAAGGAGGAGCAACCTCGCGTTCGCAAAGATCGAGATCGGATTGGCAGACAAAGATTCGGAGAAGCTCGGCGCAAGGATGAAAAGGGCGCTCAAGGCAATGAGCACAAAGATGTCGGCCGAGCAGTCAAAGGAAAAGGCAGGCGCTAAAGTCAAACCAAAGCCAAAGCCACAGCAGAGGCAGGCAAAGCCCATGGCTGCGCCGCAGCCAGAGAAGAAAGGCAAGGAAAACGTTTCAGCCGAAGCGGCATCAGATAGTAGCAAGGTGTGAAATTGGCCATAGAAAAGAAATTTATAGACGATTCGCTTGTCAAGCTTAACATATCGAAGTACCTTGGCAAGGAGCTCACAAGAGCAGGGTTCTCAAGGGTTGAGATACAAAAGACACCCATACTTACAAGGATAACCGTGTACGTTCTTAATCCCGGCAGGGTTATAGGGAGGGGAGGGCGCACCATAGACACGATAACCGAGACCATAAAGAGCAAGTTCAAGGTGGAGAACCCCCAGATAAACGTAATGAAAGTCGACAACAAGATGCTCGAGCCGCTGCTGGTCGCGAAGAGCATTGCGGAGAGGCTTGAGCGCGGCATGAACGCAAGAAGGATACTACAATCTACCTTGCGTGAAGTAATAGCCAACGGCGCCATGGGCGCCGAGATAATAGCAAGCGGCAAGCTCGCGGCAAAGGGTGCAAGGGCGAAATCCATAAGGAAGAGCCTGGGATACATACCGAAGGCAGGGGACGTTACCGAGCTTGTAAAAGAGGGCAACGCCACAGCATATCCAAAATACGGGGCCATAGGTGTAAGGGTCAGGATAGTGCCCCCAGGGACAGTGTTCCCCGACAGGGAGATAAGGGCCATAGAGATGCCCAAGTCAATACTTAACAGCTAATAACTGTTACATTGCAAATATCCGTTTGTATAATCTAGTGGTTTGGTAATCATGGTCCTGGGTCTGATAGCTGCCATAATAATAGCGTTCATCTCCATGTTCATACCAGGTATCCTGTTGGCATTTGCGCTTCTAAGGAAGACAGAGCTGCACACGTTCGAAGTCGTTGTGATAGGGTTCATATTCGGGATGATAGCCCCTGCAACGCTGACGTGGGCAGAATCATATCTTATAAACTACATACACGCATTCACCTTCTCGCTGGGGCTCTTTGAGGTAAACGTTCTTGTCCTTACCATTATAGGTGCGGTATTATGCTACTATCAAGGGGTATTCGGGGACCTTAAGGTCTTCATGTCCTCAATTTCAAGCAGCACCAAGGATAGGGGCATATCCCAAAGCCTCGGGGAAATAAGGGGAAGGCTGGGCAGGTTCGAAAAAGGGAGAAGCATAATAACGGCGCACGACCAGGAGGACAACGCTCTTAGGTCAAAGCAGCACACGGAACTTTCCTCGCTTTCAAACCTCAGCAGCGATGAGCGCTCCAAAACAGAGACGATGCACAACGAGGCTCTTGAGAGGCTAAGGGAAAATCACATAAAGGAGGAATCCAACCTGCTAAGGAACCTCGATTCAACCCCTGCGCCGTCTGAGAAGAGGATGTTCAAGACATCATGGCTGGTATGGGCCATACTGCTAATCCTCATGATCATAACGTTCTACACCAGGATGCAGAGCATAGTAATAGCTCCAAAGTTCTTTGAGTTCGACCCATATTTCGACATGGTAGACGCGCATTACATACTTACATACGGAAGGCAGTTGCTTTTGGACCCATCGGCATGGCCTGTAGTGGCTGTAGGCACAAACCACAGGCTGCAGCCGTTAGTGCCTTACCTAGAGGCGTTCTGGTATGACCTTGCCAATGTGCTTCAATACCACAAGGCGGCGTTCAGCTCAACCCTGATGAGCTATGTTGGCGGAATATATCCACCTATAACTGCCGCGCTTTTGGTGTTCGTGATATTCGTGCTCCTCTACCACGAGTACGACGAAAGGATAGGGCTAATCGGCGCCGGGCTTACGGCGACAATGCCTGTGCTGTTCACAACCTTCATAGCAGGGGAGCAGCTGGTCGAGCCATGGGGGATATTCGCGCTGTTCTTCTTCTTCGCGACGTACATGCTTGCAATAAGGAACAAGAAGGACAAGAGGCTTGCGGTCCTTGCAGGAATAGCATTCGCATCCAACTTCCTCGGGGCGCACTACTACACCGTAACGATGGGTGTAATTACCGTATACATACTTGCAGAGGGCATAATAGAGATACTCAGGAAAGAATCCCTTACCGATTTCTACAAGATGAATGCGATAGTCCTAGGGATAATAATACTGTTCTACGTGCTGTATGCTCCATACCAAGCCACGCTTCAAAGCAACCTCTCAAGCGTACTCGGCATACCCATAGTTATCGCAGGGCCGCTGTTCGCACTTATACTCATTGCCATATTCGACTTCGTGCCGAAGCTCATGGCAAAGAACAAAGTAATGATAAAGGAGGCATCGACATACTTCAACCTCGCGTTCATGGTATTGATATTCATAATCGCGTTTGCAGCCATACTGTTCACTAGTGTCGGAGCCCCCATAAAGAGCTACATAAACCTGAGTGCAAGGTTCACGACGCCCTCAAAGCCGCTCTTCATGACAGTGCAGGAATACATACCTACCGGCATTCTGTATGCTTTCGGCGCCCAGGGATTCGGCGCCATAGGCGCAGGTGCACTCGGGGTGCCATACATGGTCCTCCTGATAAGCGCGGTATCATTCATACTCATATGCATCAGCATATACTTCAGGAGGAGCAAGACAGGGGTACTATACCTTGCCGTTGCCCTGCCGCTTATGTTCGCAGGGTTCTCCGAAGTCAAATACCTGCCCCATTTCGGTGTTGCATACATAATGCTCTTCGGCATCATACTCGGGGAATTCATGTTCCTTGCCAATGACAACTTCAAAATGACAAGAAAGAAAACTTCAGCAGACAAGGAGCTTGCATTCGACAAGAACGTATACACGAGCCATCCGCTTGCGGCAAAACTTGCCATAATAGTGGGATTATTCTTCCTGTTCGGGCTGGTTTTCGCAATAGCTGCCATAGCATTCATACTCATCTACGAATACGGGATAAAGCAGAGCAAGGACAAGAACAACGCAACGCTTGTGGCCGCATGCGTGCTTCTTGCGCTGTTCTCGCTCACGTCGAATATGTTCCTTTACGGGGAAAGCGCCTCAATAGTCAGCTCGATAGGCGCACAGATAACGTATGCTTCTAATCCGGCAAACGCATGCACCCTATTGTCAAACAAGGCCAACAGCCTTGGATACAATACATACTGCAACACCATACCGCAGTACTGGCTTAATGCGATGTCATGGATAAACCAGAACGTCGGACCTAACGCACCGCGCGTACTTGCATGGTGGGATTACGGCGATTGGATAAACTGGTTCGGCAACAGCAATGCTGTAATTAGAGGAGATAACTCCGTGGCAAAGGAGGACTATGCCATTGCCGCGCAGTATGTGCTTGGCCCGAAGCCCATAACAACAGCCAACGGCACCGTAAGCGTGGCCACGCCGCAAACGCTTGCAAGCTACATGAACGCCAACCAGACGAAGTACGTGCTGTTCGATCAAGACCTCATATCCAAGTGGGGCGCGCTCGACTTCCTTGGGTGCGTGAACGTGAACAAGACAAGCGAGACATACGCCATAGCGCAGGGCCAGATAAACTCGCCGCCACAGCCATATGTGCTTGGAACGTCACAGTGCGAGGTAAACCATGATCCTGAATTCGTGCTGCTTCCACTATCGGCACTTGTGCCTACCAACCAGACAAAGCAGAGTATAAACGAGTACTGCTCCATATCGAACAGCAAAACTACGTACATAAGCGGGTATCTTGTAGTTGGCGACAAACTCGAGAACAACACGGTATGCATAGACAGCGTACCTAACGCAAACGGGGTACTGCGCGCATACGACGCAAACGGCACGGAGATGAACGCCGTAATACAGTCAAGCGAATACACGGGTGTAGTTGACCTGCAGAGCAGTCCGTACGTTGAGTTCATGATGATATACCTTCCTAACGCAAACGGTACGATAACGGATGCACCTTCGCAGTTCTATGAATCGAACTACTATGATGGGTTCTTCCTTGGCGAGCTGCCAGGATTCACGGAAGTATATCCATCAAACGCCACGGGGGTCAACTTCGTCAACGGCACATACCCGATAAGGATATATTCGGTTAACAATTACACCGGAGGGCTTCCGTCCGTGCCACAGAAACCGTCTTGGGTAAGCAACAACGACATAATGCCATGATGACGATTAGATAATGTTATATACTTGACGCATCAAAATTTTTTTAGGGGCTTGTAGCTCAGCCTGGTCAGAGCGCTGGTCTTATAAGCCAGATGTCGAGAGTTCAAATCTCTCCAGGCCCATTTGCGTGTTCGTATGGACGATAATTGCATATTTTGCATGCTTGGCAAGAATAATCCCGGTATCGTGTTCGAGGACAGCACATGCTACATAATACCGGACAAATACCCCTCGGAGCGCGGTCACACGCTCGTCATAGCAAAAGAGCACCATGGAAACATGCTGGAAACCCCTGATGAGACAATAGAGCACATGTTCGTTGTCTCTAAGAAGTACGGCTCAAGGCTTAAGATCGGAATGGGTGCTGACGGCCTGAACATAAGCACCAACGTCGGCAAGGAGGCAGGCCAGCTAATAGGGCATTTCCACATACACATAATACCAAGGTATTCTGCAAAACAGCAAGGGTTCGCCAAGCATGCCGAGGTGTCTAAGGAAGACGCTGAAATGATAAGGAAGGTGCTTACAAGGGGCTAATACGGTATGCTGCGCTCTGTGCCGCAGTCAATGCACTTATAAACCATCCTCCTATTGCTGCTTGCAGCCCTTACTCTAAGGTTGATTCCCGCAATCAATGGGGATCCGCACTTCTTGCATATCCCTATCTTCATATGCCTGTCAAGCTTTATCCTGTAATGCTGGCTTATGCGCAGCAACAGCTTGGTGTATCTTCTTGAAAGCTCCACCTCGTTGTTAGAATAAGCCCCCTTTGCAAGGCCGTAAAGAATGCCTATCCTCTCTGCTGCTATCCTCTTTACCGTGCCGCTGTTCTTCGCTACCATGTCATGTGACTCCTATATGCTCCAGTATCGTTATGACCGAATCCTCCATGTTGTTGGAGCTCTTTACGGTTATCAGATTGCCGGATATCTCGTATTCCTTCTCTGATGGTACGCCATGGAACAGGTTTACGAGGCGCACGGTCTCCCTGTCGTTTGTCGCAACAAGCCTGTCCCTGACTATGTTGGCGCGCGCAGGTATCTTTACAGCATTGCTTATCCCTATCACGTACTTGTTGTTATTGTTGAAGTTGAACGTGAGGTCTAGCAGCGGTCTGTAGTCGTACATCTTGTAGGCGTCCACCCCGGGGCCGTCTATGAGTATGATGCCGTCATAATCAATGGATGTTGCCTTTGAAGCATGGAAGTTCGGCCTGTATGTCGCGCCGTGCATCCCTATGCATTCGTTTGACGTGTAGCTTGTTATGCTGTAGCCGACGCCCCATTTGTCGAAAAGCAGCTTCATTAGGGCTATCGATTCATCCTTAAAGTCCTTCGGTGCAATGACTATAAGGAACCTCATCAGATCACGTTTCCATGTATGGCGCCAGATAGTAGGAAACGCTCGCGTCCCCTATATTGTAGTCTATCTTTATGGGCTCCTCTGTCTTTATCGAAAGCATCATGGACGAATTTGACGGACAGGCGCTTATCATTCTCTCAAGGTAGTCCAAATTGAATGTCGCCGATACGGCCTTTGCAGCGTTTATCTTCTTTATAACTTCGGCATTGTTCATGTGCTCCTCCTCCAATTCGCCCGCGTCCCCCTTTGCCATAACTATGAAGGATTCCTTGTCTGCCTTGAAGCCTACATGTGTGGAGAGAAGGTTCGCATCCTTGAGTATCTCCTTCAATGAGTCCGATTTCACCTCAACCACGGAATCGAACTCTATCTTTGGCTCCTTGTCAGCATCCTTCTTCACGTCTATCATCGGCAGCCTGTACCTCCTCCTGCTGTTCTTACCTATGAACTCGACTATGAACTTGTTGCCGCTCTCCTTCATGACCAACTGTTCGTCACCCCTTGAGCTTGCCAGTATCTTTCCAAAGTTCTCAAGGTTGAGCCCCACCAATACTGGCTTTTCCACATCATATTTCGCGAATGCCTTGTTAGGAATGAAAAACGATATCATGCTTATGCCTGAAGGGTCCATGGCCTTTAATCCTATGCCTTCCTTGCTGATGTTGAACGACCCTTCATCTATCAAGCTCACTATCGAGTCAACGCAATTCTTCCAATACCGTGCGTCATCTATTTTTATCTCAAACATGTTATCACACAAGTAGCATAAATATTATGTAGTAAAGGAATAAAAAGGCATGTAGCTGCCCGCAATGGTTAAAAACAGTGGCATTAATACCAATCCATGACGGCTGTCAAATACGCCAAATCAACGCAGGGCGCCCATGGTCTAAATAGACGGATCCATAATAATGGAATAGATGGGATAGTTCACAGCAGCCCCGGAAGGGGCTGGTGACCTATCATTTCTTATCTTTGTCTTCATGCTGTTCCTTATGTTCGTGCTGTTCCTTATGCTCCTGCTTGTTGTGGTGCTCGTGCTTCTCTGAATGCTGCTCCTTGCCTCTGCTGGATGCGATGTAGTACAGCAGCACCAGTATTATTACGATCAGCAGCGCTATCGATCCATAGAGAAGTGCATTGCTGTTGCTGTTTTGCGATTTATTGCTAGTAGTCCCATTGGTAGAAGCAACCGGTGCGCTTACTGTAGTGCTTACGCTTACTGTAGTAGGCACAGTGGAATTTTCCCCATGAAGCCCTCCGGTGCAGTTCGATGTCTTTGTGCCTGGCATGAGCAGGTATGTATCGAACTGGTATGCGCCGGTATCCTCATAAGGTGTGTTAAAAGTTATCGCGGTATAATTATTAGCCGAGACCGTAACGTTCCAGCTGCCATAACCCAATCTTAGAAGATAGCCCCCTGTGGAATTTGTGATATTAGACGTATTGCTGTTGTACGGCGCGGTCACCAGCGCACCCTCTATGGGCCTGCATGTCGCCCCGTTTATTACATTACCGTAAAGAGTGAACTGCGACACGCCTTTCGAGTACGAAATAGGTACTGCATAATAACCTATAGCGACAATCACTGCCACCAGAGAAACTAATACTGCAATCCTGCTATTTCCCATCCTATACACCATTCATATATCTAATAAAGATATAAGCTTTTATCTGTTTTGATTTACTGTGTATGATCTTTCTGCAGAAAAGCAGGCCGTGGACGGTGAGCTATCGTTTACCTAACAGTCTCAAAGCCTTTTTAATTTTTACGGCCCATTAAATATTGATAAAAATCGCCTAAAGCCCGGTTTTTTTCTTAATTCTGCCGGATTTTCTTCCTGAAAGCCGAACATGCCTATTGTATATGGTTTATCGTAGACGGGGCTGCCGAGATTTGAACTCGGATAACCAGAACCCGAATCTGGTAGTCTGCCAGGTTAGCGTACAGCCCCAAAAATAGAACACTACTATTTGTTCACGATGATTTTATTAGTTATGCCCAGCCTGCCCCTCCTTATCAGGCCCTTGCGCTCAAGCATCTTGAGTATCCTGTGGACCTTGACCTTGGAATACCCTGTCTTTATCACGACATCGGACTGCAGAGAGCCCCTCGGGTCGCCCTTCAGCATCTCCATGACCCTCTTCTCGTCGTCGTTGAGGAAGACGTCGAGCATGTGCTCCTTCTGCCTTACAACTCTTTTCCTGCTCCTAAAGTCGAAGCTCCTGTTCGCCATGTCCCTGTCTACCTTAAGCAGCCCAAGCCCAGTGTATATGAGCACTATTCCCCCTATTAGCGGTATCACGAACGAGAAAATAAACCTTACCACATTGTCCCTTATGTCGCTCACTGTGTGTATGAGCACGCCCCTGCCCAAAGCGATGCCTATGCTGACTCCGCTGATTATGGCAGCGAGTATAAGCAGCACCCCCACCGAAATGGCGAAAACAGAGAAATTCTGCAGGCTTTTGTACTTTGCATTCTGATTCATCTAACCATACCAATTGCTGGCCACAAGAACCATATTATATTTTCACCGAGGAGTATAAATTACTTTTTATACAAATATCAAGTGATGGCATGGAAAGCAACATACTGTTCAAACAGAAGCAGACGAGGATACTACTTATGCTAAAGGACACGTCGCAGAACTGGTACATATCAAACCTTGCCAAGACTTCCGGCACAACGTATGTGCATACGTGCAATTTCATAGCGAAGTGCGAAGCCCACGGCATAACGTCAAGCGAGCGCCACGGCAAGCTTAAGCTGATAAAACTTACTGATAGGGGCGCCAAGATAGCTGACATGATAGCTGCGATAAGCTCCATGGTGAACAGCGCCAGCGAGCAGCAGAAGCAATGATCAGATAATGCTTACCTTAACGTTCTTTGTTATCTTGTTGAGCACATGCGTATAGTCCCTGTAGTGTGCTGTGGTCGTAAGTGTAAGCGTGTAATCCCCAGGATCCGATCCGACGCTGCTGTAAAGCCCGAACCGTAGTTCCTTGGTTTCCCCGGGCTGCACATCGCCCACCTTTATATCATGCTGCCTGGAAACAACCATTTCATCAAAGCCCAGATGGTTCGGGGTCTCTGCAGAAACAGAAGTAAGCAGCACGTCCTTTGTAAGGTTGGTTACTTTCACAACTAAGGTAGCGGAGCTTTTTGTCTTTGCGTACATCCTGTATGGGATCATCTCTGTTGAAACGCTGTATGGGGGACCCTGGGCCGCGCCAGAAGCAGAATTTTTCTTCCCAAAGATGCTCAAGATTCCCACGAAATCCACCAATACGATTATTCCTATTCGTTTGTAATCTTTATATACTTTATGATTGTATACTATTCAGGTCGGCTAAAATGTTTTGGGCATTACATGCCAATAAAATACAACCTAACCAAATATGACATGCTCGCAGAAAAAATTCACGAACTTGCACAGAAAATAGATACTCCATTTAGTAACGACGAAGAGACATTGAGGGCAGAAGCTACACTCATTGCTTCGTTCGCGTCTTCCCATTCATGGCAAACGTACAAGACAATGACCACAGGCAACATCACAGAGCTTAATTCTATAGGTGTAAAAAACGAATACCTCACTGCAAGGTCCGAAAAATGGAGGCGTATACGCAACATGGACATACAGGAGGTCGCATGCACCAACATAAAGGACGGCTTATTCTACATGTGGCTGTCCGTAAATTCCGATAAGGCCAACAGGGAGCTATACCGCAGGGCATGGATCAGGCTCAAGGAGGAATTCAACGAGGAATGCGACGGAATAAGCGTGCAAAGGCAGCGCTAATCCCAGTCCAGCTGTCCGCCGGTCTTGTATTCAGTTACACGGGTCTCAAAGAAGTTCTTCTCCTTCTTCAAATCTATTATCTCGCTTAGCCACGGGAAGGGATTCGTCGCGTTGTACGTCTGCGGGAGCCCTAAACGCTCCAGCCTCCTGTCAGCTATGTAGTGCAGATATTGCTTTATCATGTCGGAATTAAGGCCTATCACTCCGCGGGGCAGGCAATCGTCTGCGTAGGCGCACTCCAGCTCTACGGCCTTGGTTATCTTCGCTATCGTGGTCCTCTTGAACTCATCGGTCCATATCTCCGGGTTCTCCGATATTATCCCCTTTATGAGATCGGTCCCGAAAGCAAGGTGCACCGATTCGTCCCTTAGTATGAACTGGAACTGCTCTGCAACGCCGACCATCTTGTTGTTCCTCTGGAAGGAAAGCATCATTGCGAATCCTGCATAGAAGAATATGCCCTCCATGATGACGTAGTACCCTATTAGGTCATCAACGAATCTTCTGATATTCTCGTTTCCTTCCGTGCTGAAGTTCGGATCTAAAAGGCTCTTTGTTATGCTTATCACGAAGTCGTCCTTTGCCTTTATGCTTGGTATGTTCATGTACATGTTATACACTTCGTCAGGGTTGAGCCCAAGGGTGTCGCAGCAGTATATGAACGTCTCAGTATGGACCGCCTCTTCGTAAGCCTGCCTAAGCAGGTATTGCCTGCATTCAGGATTAGTTATGTGCTTGTATATCGAAAGCACTATGTTGTTAGCAGTCAGGCTCTCGGCAGTAGAGAAGAAACCGAGGTTCCGCATTATGAGCCTGCGCTCGTCCTCTGACAATGCATCCGACTTCTTCCAAAGCTCGACGTCGAGCTGCATCGGCACCTCTTCGGGAACCCAGTTGTTTGCCACGCCTGTCTTGTAGTACGCCCTGGCCCAAGGGTATTTTACGGGCAATATCTTGTTTGGGTCAGTTTCCGATGAGTTGAGGATATGTTTGTTCATGGCATCCCTGTTATTGGCAGGCTTCGCAGTCAGGGTCGTTCGGATCGCACGCAGGTCCAAAGCTTGTTATTTTTACCTTTGAGAAGTCAACCTCGGCCATGCCAAGCGACGATTTGTCCTGGCTTTCCGCTATGTATTTCTGCTTGTCGTATATCTGCACGGCCTGGTCCCCCATTTCCCTGGATGCGCCCGCCTGCAACACCATCTCTTCTTTGACAGCCTCTGTCCTCTGTTTCGCTATGCCTACGGTGCTCTTCTCTATCGAGCTTGCGCCCATGGTCCTTAGATAATATGTTGTCTTCAGCCCCATCTTCCATGCATATGAGTACACATCCGAAAGATATTTGCCTGATGTTGTCTTTGTGAATATGTTGAGCGACTGGCTCTGGTCTATCCACTTGCCCCTGTATGCGGCTATCCTTATCAGTTGCTCCGGGGTGACGTCGAACACGTTCTTGTACTTATCCTTTATCTTTTGCGGTATCGAACCTACCTTCTGGACGCTGCCATCATGGGCCTTTATCTCGTCCAGCATTGCCTGGTTCCACATCCCGATCGCCTTCAGGTCCTCTATAAGGTACTGGTTTATAACAGTGAATTCTCCGCTCATGTTCGACTTTACGTATATGTCACTGTAGATCGGTTCTATCGAGGGGAAGCAGTTAGCTATGTTAGATATGGTTGCTGTGGGTGCGATGGCCATGCAGTTGGAGTTCCTCATCCCGTGCTTCTTTATCGCTTCCCTTACCTCTGACCAGTCCATTTTTCCTGTCCTTGAAACGTCTATCTTCATCCCCCTCTCCTTCTCCAGAAGGTCGAGCGTGTCAACTGGAAGTATGCCCCTGTCCCACTTCGATCCCTTGAAGCTGGAGTAAGCACCCCTCTCCTTTGCAAGCTCCGTAGATGCAAGTATTGCATGGTAGGCTATGAACTCCATGCTCTCGTCTGCGAACCTCACGGCCTCCTCGGAATCGAAGTTTATCCCTAAAGTGTACAGTGCGTCCTGGAATCCCATAAGCCCCAAGCCTATGGGCCTGTGCCTCATGTTGGAGTTCTTCGCCTCTTCTACCGGATAATAGCATATGTCTATCACATTGTCAAGCATGCGCATGGCAGTACTTACCGTGCTCTTCAAAAGTTCCTCATCAAGCGCGTTGTCCTTTATGTGCCTTGCGATATTCACGGAACCCAGGTTGCATACTGCTATCTCGTCCTTCGAGGTGTTGAGTGTTATCTCCGTGCATAAATTGGAGTTGTGCACAACTCCTAAATGGTCCTGCGGCGACCTTATGTTTGACGAGTCCTTGAAGTTTACCCATGGATGCCCGGTCTCGTAAAGCGACGTAAGTATCTTCCTCCAAAGATGCATGGCCTTTATCCTTCTGTGCAGCCTTATGCTTCCGCTTGCCCCAAGTTTCTCGTATTCGATATACTTCTCCTCGAAGCTTTTGCCGTAAAGCTCGTGGAGCTCAGGCGTTTCGTCTGGAGAGAAAAGTGTCCATTCCTCGTCGTTTATTACGCGCTTCATGAACAGGTCGGGCACCCAGACGGCGGTATTCATGTCGTGGGTCCTTCTCCTCTCATCGCCGGTGTTGCGCCTAAGGTCTATGAAGTCCTCTATGTCATAATGCCATACCTCAAGGTATGCGCACGTGGCGCCACGCTTCCTTCCGCTCCTGTTTATCGCTATGTTGACATCGTTTGCTATCTTCAAGAAGGGTATTAAGCCCTGGCTCTCAACCCCTGTGCTCTTTACTATCGCGCCAGTTGCCCTCAGGCTGGACCAGTCGTTGCCCATGCCCCCTGACCACTTGCAAAGCGTTGCGTTGTCCGAATAGTTCTTGAATATCGAGATGAGGTCGTCCCCTACGGTTGTAAGGAAGCACGAGCTGAGCTGCGGCTTGGGGCTTCCGGAATTGTACAGTGTGGGGCTTGAGCTCACGAACCTGAGGTTTGACAGCACCTCGTAGAATTCCACAGATTTTGCGTTCCTGTCCTTTTCATTTATGGAAAGGCCCATCGCAACGCGCATCCAGAAAGCCTGCGGGGTCTCGTATCTTTTGCCCATCTTGCCTTTATCGTCCTTTATCAGGTAATTGTCGTAAAGCGCCTCAAGGCCCCTATACGGCAGCATCTCGTCCCGCTTTATGTTGAGGTGCGATGCGAGCATCTCAAGGTCGAATTCCAACATCTTCTCCGAAAGCTTGTGAATCTTGACGCACTCCTTGATGTTCGATATAAATCCCTTCGCATATGCATCGCTCAGCCCTGTAGGGGAGAACCTCGCATCA
This sequence comes from Candidatus Micrarchaeaceae archaeon, assembly GCA_050749665.1. Classification (GTDB taxonomy): domain Archaea; phylum Micrarchaeota; class Micrarchaeia; order Micrarchaeales; family Micrarchaeaceae; genus UBA12276. The sequence continues at coordinate 41,723 of JBOGRY010000018.1, read as the reverse complement.
AGGACCTCCCTGTATAGCGACGCAAGGAACAGCTTCGTTGTTATGGTTGAATAAGAAGGGTCGCGCTCTATGAGGCTGCGCGCCGTCAATACTGCAAGCCTTGCTATCTCCTTCGTCTGTATGTCCTCGTATATGCCCTGTTCGCATGCCGAAAGAAGGCTCTCTATGTTTATTATACCCTCATAGCCCCTGCATGCAGCCCTTATATAGTTCCTAAGTACGTTCTCGTCGAACATCTCGCGCTGGCCCTCCCTGTTTATCACAAACAGCTTCCTCTCGTCTATCTTTTTGAGTATCTCGCTCTTGCGCTCCCTCCTCATCTCGTTGTGCCTTTCCCTGTAAAGTATGTATGCCCTTGCGACATCGTAATAACCACCCTTCATGAGTACGTTCTCCACTATGTCCTGCACGCTCTCAACGTCTATCATGCCGTCAGGATAAAGCTGCTCGGCTCGCGTAATTACAGAATTGGTAAGCAAGTCTACATCTGGATCAGAAATTCTCCCCCTGACCGCGCCGATGGCCTTCGCTACCACAGAGCTTATCTTGGACGAATCGAAATCAACCAGCGAACCGTCTCGTTTTCTTATTATCTTCAAGACCACGAAAAACAACCCCTAACCAACAGGTCCCTAAAATCTCTCAAGAAAGGTTTAAAAACTATGTCTCAATTGTTTGTATTGCAATATAAACTTTTTATTCAAAATAAACCAATGATATTTACGTCAATTAGACGACCTAAATTATAGCGCGGCATTTACGTCTGCTGTTCCTGGCGCCTAGCTCTTGTGAGCACCTCGCATGCCTCTTTTGTCACCAATACCTGCGCCTCGGCCTGCGCCACCTGCGCGCCGCTGACCTCTACCAAAGTGGGATTGCCCTCTATTGCGCCAGCCCTTACGAGCTCAGACACGGCAGCATAAAGCCTGAATTTCGAGCCGACTACACCTTGAAGCCACCTCACCGCAAACGGCTCCTTGCTGTGGTTCTCGGATATGTATTGCAGCAATGCCCTCGACTCCTGCGTCCGCACGTTCGCATCATCAACATAGCTGTATATCTCGCAGGTGCTGCCGTCGGTCACAAGCCCCCTGCCTGTTGTCACGAAAGGCTCTATCGCAACCACCATACCCTCCTCAAGAGTTGTAAAATCGCCATTATCGTAATTTGGTATGAAGAGCTCAGCATGCAGGTCATGCTCCTTTATGCCATGGCCCCCGAGGTTCTTCACCGGAACCAGATCCGATCCCTTGATCGATCCATCGATGGCCCTGCCTATGTCGCACACACTTACTCCGTGCCGAACTGCCGCCAATGCGGCGTCAAGCGCCTTCTCTGCGGCATCTACCATGCCGCGCCGCCTTCCTGAAAGGTCTATGGTTATCGCGCCGTCGCCTAGCATGCCGCCCTTTTCTGCGCCGAAATCGACCTTCACAAGATCATCGTTGCCAAATACCCTCTCGTCGTCCATCGACGGGGTATAATGAGCAGCCTCCTGGTTTACCGAAAGATTGATCGGGAAGGCAAGCCCGAACCCCCTGTCCTTCAGGAACTTCTCTGCAGATTCTGCTACTTCAAGAAGCCTGGCGCCTGGCTTGACAAGCGTAGCGGCATGAAGCATTGCCTCAGAAGAGGCTTTCCCTACGTCTCTCAACGTGACGAGGTTCTCGTCGCTTATCTTTTCCAAATTTATCACACAACACTTCTGTTTTAATCCTTTTAAGGCTTAGTCTTTAAAGGCTATAATTTCTTCTGGGTTCCAAGCCCCTTGAGCTCCTCTTCATTGAAGTTAAGCTCCTTAAGTATCCTCATGGTCGCAGGAAGCACCTGGTTGTTTATGTAATAATCTGCATCATAGTCCTTTGCGAACTCCTCCAGTTCTGCCCTGTCAGATATGCTGCTGCCGTGCTTTGTTATGATATAGCTTATTACAGCACCTTCCAAATCCTCCCTGGTCTTCAGTCCCGACTTCACTGCCTTCCTTGCCGCGGCAAGCTCCGGCGACTTGATGTCGTATCCATCTATGCTCTTCCTAAGCTGAGTGTTTATGACCAGATCGCTTAGCGGAACCTTGCCGTCACGCAGCTCCTTCACCGCGGATTTAACTATCTCTGCGGCCTTCTCGGCGCTGCCATCTTTTAGTATTGCCTCAAGAACATTGCGCTGCGTGTCCCTCGCTATCTTCGACCAGTCCCTGCGGACAAGCTCGAACCCCCTTATCTTTATGCGGCCGGATTCCGATATGAGCGCGTATTTCTTCTTTGCGCCCGCAGTCCCCTTCTCCACTTTCTTTCCTACAAAGACGCCATGCGTGTAGAAATCCTCAAGCTCAAGCTCCATCGATTCAGGCAGCGTGCGGTTGTACTCCCTCATGAAGCGCACGGCGTCGTCCTTGGTCTTGTCCCCTATCAGCAATACCAAACTGTCGGTGTCCCCGTAAATGACCTTCATGCCGTAATTCTCTGCCTGTGCCATCACATCCTTTATGTACTGCCTGCCGTACGCAGTTACGCTTGAGGCGCACGGCCTTGAATACCATCTAGACCTTGCGTACCCTAGGTAGCCGTATACGGAATTAGACACTATCTTGAGCGCGGATGACCTTGACCCGAGGAATACGTTGTCAGGGTCCTTCTTGTACGCTTTCTTCACATCGGCCCTTTGCTGTATCATGCGTTTTAGTATCAGAGGTATTATACTGGCCCTTTTTTTGTCGAAGCGCGTTCCATCAGGCGATTCATGATACTCGATGCAACCTCTGCATATGGACGACGGGTCTATGTTGTACGATATTATTATTGACGGGTACAGGCCCCTGAAGTCGAACACGGCGAGGTCGGCGTATATGCCAGGTTCGGGGGTCTTGACATACGCACCCTCTATGGGATTCGCAAGCCGCTCCCTCATCTCGGAATCCGTAGGCTTGTTTGGTATTATCTCGTTGTACTTGACTGAATTGTGCATGAGCATGAACTCGACCAGCTGCCCCGTAGTGGACACGCACACGTCTCCAAGAACGTCGCATGTCAGCCTTGAGAGCTCCACCATCACCGGTATGAACGTTTCATATACCTTCCTGAGGGCCTCGGCATCAGCTAGATTGTATCTCGCAAGGGTCCTCCTGTCTTCGTCGCTGCCATCCCACAGCCTGAATATGTCCATCTTTTCAACCGCGAACTTCTTCTCCTTTGATATTGCCTCGTAGACATTCTTGAGCGTCTTGCTGTTGAGCTTGAGTATGTTCTCCGAAGCCCCTACAACAGCTATGAACTTGACAACGGTATACATGTCCACATGCACACGTCCGGCTATCTTCACCTTGTCCACAAGCCCGTGGCTCTCTATTTTCGTATCACCCTCAAACCTCTTGAGGTTGAACGGCATCCGCAGCGCCCCCGCACGGTCAAGAAGGTACTTTATGTCAAAATTGGCCGAGTTGTATCCTACAAGCACGTCAACGTCAAGGTCCTCCACGACCCTAATGAACCTCCTGAGCATCTCCTTCTCGTCTTTGACCACCTCGACGAACGGGAGATCTATGTCCTTGAAGGTTATGACGCCATGCTTCGGTTCCTTGCCCATGCAAAGGTAGCTTATCATGATTACAGGGTCCTTTTCTACCCTTGGCACCCCAAGCGGGTTGTATACCTCTATGTCGAAGCACATGACATTAAGGTCAAGCTGCCCATCATCCGCACCGCCCTCGAAAGAATCGAGCACGAGTTTTCCATTATCATCAAGTACGTTTATCCTGTAATATGCCAACGGCATTATGTCCTTGTCCACAGAGTACCTTTTTGCGAACGGTATGTCGTATTCGTAGCATGTGCCCCACTGCGCCATGGCAGAGCTGAGCTTGGGCACGTGGGATGTGTTGCTTACGAATATCTGGTATGCGTCTACCTGCTTTCCGAGCACCTGCCTGCTTGTACTTCTTACCTCGACGGCTTTTATCGTCCTGCCGTTGTCCGAGGTAGATACGGATTCCACGAACTCCTTATCTAGGTCCTTGAAAGGGACAAGGTAGAAATAAGGCCTAAAACCGGTATCGAAGATCTCATAGGGCGTTCCGTCCTTGCCCTTTACAGTAATCCTAAGCAGCGATTCCTCTCCCCTGTTAAGGTAGTCTATGTCAAGCACCGCCCCATCTATTGTCCTTTTAACCTGATTTTCGCTCAAGGCCTGCACCATCTATAAGCAAAGGCAGCACGGGCTCTTTTACTACGGCGTAGGTGCGAGTAGTTAAGGAGTTACTGGCTTTTGCTCCTGTATCCTAGTAGTGCTTATCACAAGCGGCGGTATAAGGCCAAGGGAATATGCAACAAGCGTGCCGGTCGCGCTGCACCTGAAGTTCAGGCCGTTTATTATCTCCTCTGCCAGCTGCACAGGCAGCACATGGTCCTGGTTCCACTTCTTGATCACGTTTGCCACCTCGTCCTTTGATTCGGTTACCTCTACCAGCCCGGAAAGCTTTATGTGCCCTACGTTCTTTGCGTCCTTTGCCTCACCGTCATGGTAGTCTGCCTGGAAGGAGTAATTTACGCTCAGTTTCGTGCCCTCGGCGCTGACGCCGTCTATGTTTATGTTCAGCCTTGGAAACCTCTGCTTAGACAGCGCATCCGAAGAGTTTATCTTACCTTCCACGTTCAGTATGGTAAAGCCCGTTATCATGCAATCACTTTAAAGCATTTATAGAGGGAAAGTATTTAATTGCTACGTCAATGCCGCGTTATGGGAAACGCGCGCCAAAAGCCAGGGGCAGGGCCAAACACTAGATATTTATAAACGTATATGTAAATTTTAACAGGTGTAATAGTTGCCGAACCCCTTGCGCATAGCATTGCCTGTTTTTATAATGTTAGTAGTTATCGCGCTTTTAAATCCGATATCAAGCGCGTCTTATACTGCAAAGAACCTAAATGTCACGATTGCGCTGAATCTCAACACCAGCGCCAACGTTACCGAGACGCTGCACATATCCATAAGCAACGAGTCGCTTAGCCAGTACAAAACAAACAGGGCGGCGCTGAACCTCACCCTCAGCGACTGGCAGGCATTGATAGGGCCACTTCTTGTGCAACACGTGATAAACCCCAATTCCAGCGTTTACAACTTCAAGTTCTTCCCGGGGCCTGTGGTGAACCAGAGCGGCAGTTACACCGCAAACATCACCCTGGAATACGGCGTAAGGAACGTCACGTTCATAAGCGAGACATCGCCTAGGGTATTCCAATACAGGTTCAATCCAAAGGTGCTAAATTTCGAGCACGGTGAAAGCGGTGAGATACTAAATCCCAACACGACGCTTACTATAGTGCTTCCAAGCAGCGGCGTCATATCAACGGTGTATCCTATACCGGACCTGCCTCCTTATGCGTTCACCACGCAGTACAAGAACATAACGCAGATATCGTGGGTGTTCGGGGAGCCGCTCTCAAAGTTCACCTTGATATTCACGGTAAAGCAGAGCATAGAAGCAGAGGTCATAGGGTTTTTCTCCGGCATATACACTGACCTTGGATTGTACAGCTATGTGCTGATATCGGCCGCCATAATACTTACGATACTTTACATATACAGAAGGGCTGTAAGCTGATGGGTGTATATACTGCACGAGTACGAAATGGCCATACTGGACCTGCTCAAGAAGAAGGAAAGGGCAGGTATAGATCTCCTTCAGGAAAAGACCGGCATAGGCAAGGACTCTGTCGTATGGGCTGTTGAGAACTTAGGAAACAGGGGGATGGTAAGGATAGAAAAGGATACCATAACTACTGCAAGGATAACGGATGAAGGCACCAAATACCTTAAGAAGTTTCCTGAAGAAGATGTAATCCTGTCTATATACGGCAAGGGTGGCAGGGACAAACCTTCAAACATAACAAGCCAGGTGGGCCTTATATGGGCCAAGAAGAACGGATGGCTGAAGATCGAGGGCGGTGCGGCAATTCTTACGGAAAAAGGCGCAGCTGTCGCGTCCGGCAAGAGCGCGTACGATTGCAGGAATCTGCTTGATAGCATAAGCGGATCTGATAATGAGGAGATGAGCGCAATTCTGGACAGGAACAAGGACATGGTGGAGAACCTCAGGCATAGAAACATACTTGAGGTAACGGAAAAGAGCGTCATAAGGGAAGTTGTCATAACCGATAGCGGCGCAAGTGCAAGAACAGGAGCGGGTGAAGGCATAGGCGCTCTCACGCGCGAGATAATAGCAAGCGGCCGATGGAAAAAGGACGGACTCAGGGAATACGACATAGATGCCGGTACAGAAAGGATATACCCTGCAAGGCTGCATCCTATGCACGAATTCATCAACATAATAAGGGACACATGGCTCAGCATGGGCTTCACAGAGGTGTCCGGCCCCATAATAGAATCTGCTTTCTGGAACTTCGACGCGCTTTTCTCACCGCAGGACCACCCGACCAGGGACATGCAGGACACGTTCTTTTTGAAGAATCCTCCAAAGATAAGCGTTGATGACATAGCGCTCATGAACAGGGTAAAGAAGATGCATGTCAAAAACTGGAAGGAGCACTGGCGCGAGGACCTGGCGCAGCAGGCGCTGCTCAGGACGCACACGACAAGCGTTTCCGCACGCTACATAAATAGGTTCGCAAAGAACACGGACAACGCGTATCCGATAAAGCTTTTCTCCGTAGGAAAGGTCTTCAGGAACGAGGCTATCGACTACAAGCATCTTGCAGAGATGTACCAGATAGACGGCATAATAATAGGCGGCAGCCTTACGCTGTCCAATCTTATATCGACCCTAAAGCAGTTCTACGGCAGGCTTGGGGTGAAGGACATAATGATAAAGCCGTCATACTTCCCGTTCGTTGAGCCCGGCCTTGAGGTATACTACTACGATGAGGCCAAGAAGGACACGGTCGAGCTGTGCGGCGGCGGCATAATAAGGAAGGAGATAACAAGGGCCATGGGCACCAAGAGCACGGTGCTTGCATGGGGCTGCGGTCTCGACAGATTGATGTTCAAGGAGCTTGGAATAAGCTCGCTGACTGAACTTTACAAGAACGACATCGGCTGGCTCAGAAATCGCCCCGGGCTTGACATATAGGCGATGCAATGGCTATAGTAACATTCGGATTGGATGAACTCGAAAGCCTCGGGGTTGCAAAGCAGGACATAGGCACAGCCGTGGAAAGGCTCGGCATGTCCCTTGAGTCAATCGACGGGAAATCCGTGACAATAGACGTGACTCCGAACAGGCCAGACATGCTTGACATAACGGGGTTCGCAAGGGCAGCAAATTTCCTGCTTGGGAAAAAGGTGCCGAAGGAGAAATTCTACACGGCGAAAAAGGACATAGCCATGCGCATAAAGGTGACCGGCGCAGTGAGGCGCACCAGGCCGTTCATATCTGCGTGCGTGGCCAAGGGCGTGGACCTGAAAGGCGACAGGCTCAAGGACCTTATAAACTTCACCGAGAAATTCTGCGAGACTTACGGTAGAAAGAGGAAGAAGATAGCAGTTGGCATGTACGACCTTGACAAGATAAGCGGCCCGCTGACTTACGATGCGTCAGGCAAGGGCAGCTTCGTGCCGCTAGGGTCAAAGGAAACCATGGAATTCAAGGATATACTCGGGAAGCACGACAAGGGCATGGAATACTCGCAGATACTCGGGGACAGCAGGAAGTACCCGTTCCTTGCCGACTCAAACGGCATAATGTCGCTTATACCCATTGTTAACTCCGAAGGCACGAAAGTAATGGAAAAAACAAAGGACCTTTTCGTGGAGATGACAGGTACATCAAGGAAGGCTGTAGAAGATTCAATAAACATGATTGCATGCTCTTTCATAGACAGCGGCGCGGAAATATACACGTGCGAGATAGCATATCCGTCAAGGACAGTGCAAACGCCAAGCATGGAATACAAATCCATAAGAGTGAAGAGGTCCAAGGTGGAAAGGACCCTTGGCATATATCTTGAGGGCAGCAAGGCAATAGGGCTAGCAAACAAGCTGGGGCATGCCGCGGTGAAATACGGCAGCTACACCATAGCATACGTGCCTCCGTACAGGCTTGACATGCTAAACGAGCAGGATCTTATAGAGGACATGGCGATAGCGTACGGCTACGAAAAGATAGAGCCCATGCCTGTTGTAGGCACGTCGAACGGGCTCCCGGACGAATCAAGGGTGCTCGCAAACAGGATGTCCATGCTCATGATAGGCATGGGCTTCACCGAAGCAATGAACACCTATCTTACAAACGAGAGGCTCAACTTCTACAGCATGAACCAGAAGGACGACCCAAACAGCACAATAAGGGTCGCATATGCAAAGACCGAATCCATAACAATGCTGCGCACAACACTGCTGCCTATGCTAATGCAGAACCTCGGAGCCTCGGCAAGCGAGCGCATGCCGCAGAGGCTTTTCGAGATAGGCAGTGTATTTCGCATACGGGGCAGCAACATATCGGAGAAGGTCAATATAGGGATAGCAAGCGAGCACCCAAAGGCTAACTACTCAGAGATAAAATCCGCAGTTCAGGAGCTCATGGCATTCATGGGCTGCAAGGATTACAAATTCGAGGAGCTCAACGACCCGGCATTCATAAAAGGAAGGGCTGCAAGGCTTATCGTAAAAGGGGACTATGCGGGGCCATTGGGGGAGATAAACCCCGAAGTACTTGGGAAATTCAGGATAGAGGAGCCCGTAGTTGCAGCGGAGATCGACATAAGCAAACTGCTGCGCTGAATTCACTTGAGTATGCGTTCGCAGTCCTTAAGGCTTTTGGCAACATGCACCATGCCGATGTTTTCCAGGTCCTTCTTTGAGAACTGGTCCGTTATGACCCCTATGGCGTTTATCCCCATGGAGTGCGCAGAGGCCACATGGCCCTTTGTGTTGCTTACGAAGTATATGTGGTGCTTGTCCGAAAGGAACTCCTTGTGCGCAACGTCTATAGATGCCTCAAGTATCTTGGAGAAGCTTTCGCTCGCATCGCCGTAGGTCCCGAACTTGAAATATGAATCGTAATGCATGCCTGCCCTATCAAACATGTTCCTAAGTATCTTTTCCAATTGCCCTGAGGCTACACCCATTACATAATCCCTGCTGTGCAGGTGCCTTAGAAGGTTCTTCGCCCCATCTACAAGCACCGCGCTGTCATGCCCTGCGACGTTGTAATGCGCGTAAGGCAGTTCCTGCAGGAAAAGCTCGTGCTTCTTGTATATGTCATCCCTTGAAATGCCGTTCTTCGACAGTATGTCTATAAGCGTTTCCTGGACTGTCATACCTTCGTACTTTGAGAGGTCTATGTCATCTATTGAGAGCCCGTACGAGTTCCTTATGGCCTCGAAGTAATAGGATGAAACGTCCTTCCACTCCCTTATCAGTGTATTCTCCAAGTCAAAAAGCACTACTTTCTCAGCCATGAAAAGCTACCGCAGGAAGTACATCATACTCCATGGAACCAGAATCCCTTCTCCTTCTGCATGCCCTTTTTATTCTTCCCGAACAGCTTCGCAATCATGCCCTTGCTCTCATTTACCTTCGGCTTGAAGTTCGGGTCTACTACTCTTGCCGCATTAGGATCAGACTCAAGGTAGGAGTCCTGGAAGTCCCTGTACTTGCTTTGCTTTTCGATCTCGCCAAGGCGCATCTTCTCCTCCCATTCCGGCCTCATGTTCTTCCATTGCTCCATGGTATAGCCGTACGGTGCCCTTTCCCTTATCTCGGGAGGATTGTACGCATAGGAATAAAGCTCCTTGTAGTAGTCGTAGTCGTCGAGCACCATCTTCCCGTTGTCGACGTTGACTCCCTGCTTGGTGAGGAATTCCTTCAGTTCCTCAAGGCTCATCTTCTCCCTTATGTTGTCCGCTTCCCTCGGATTGAATATAACGCTTATCTTTGCCTTGGTGAAGTCGACACGCGCCTTTATCACAGGGTCGAGTAGCATAAGCCTGTACTGCAGCCTTGCAGCGTGGGGTATGTCTATGAGTTCCTCTTTCTTCATATCCGTGAAAGTGACTATCTTTATCATTTTGTAAGGTATCCTGTAGTTCTTCCCGTTCTCAGTCACATAGGAGCTTTCATCTGCTGCCTTTAAGTCCCGGTCCTGTTCCACTTTAACATCGACGTTACTGTGGTCCATATTTTATCACTGATTTCAGCATTACGGTCAGCAACCGCAGCTTTCTCCGCCGCAGCCGCATGATCCTGATTTCGCCTCTGCACCATTGGAGCATCCGCATGATCCCGATTTCGCCTCTGCGCCTTCAGAGCATCCGCACGATCCTCCGCAGCCGCATCCGCCCTCCTTCTCGTGCGTGTCATGCATAGGCTCTTCCTTGGCTATGGCTGCCGTTGCAACTGCACTCTGCGCCGCCACCGTTGCCGTGCCCTGCTTTGCGTTCATTACTGCCTGCTTGGGCTTTTCGAATGTCTCGTTCGCGAAGTTCCTAAGGCCCTTGCCCCCATTTACCTGCAATGCGAAGTAGTCCTTCATCTGACCGTAGGTCTTCTGGTAAAGTTCGCCGGCCTCGAGCTCCTTTACGTTCCTTATGTACTTGTCCTTGGCGTAAGTCCATGCAGTGTGCGTCTTCTCCCATTCCTTTGATGGTATGCTGTACTGCTTCTGGACCTTGTCCCTGTATACCTCGGGGAACACATTGAATGTGCAGAACGGAAGAACTTCCCCGTCCGGCATGGCGTAGTGTATGTCGCATTTCTCTACACGGTGTATGTCGTATGTGTATTCGTCCTGGAAGTGCATCATTCCCAAGAAGAGCGTCTTCATCTGGAACGTTCCCATCGACTCGAAGTTGTGCTTAAGCAGCACGGACATCAGCAGCTTCATGAAGTTAACGCTCTTAGGCTGCTTCTTCCTGTCTATGAACTTGTTCATGCCAAGAAGCGCCTTTACTGCTATTATCCTCCTTGCGAGCTTGCCCTTACCCTCCATCTCGTTGACCGCCTTCTGCAGATGTTCAAGCATTCCTGCAGCATCGAGGAATTCCGTAACAGGTATTATCTTGCCGTCAGGGTCTATGAATAGGTATGTGCCTGCGCCGCATGCGAAGTGTATAGACAAATCGTACTTGAATTCTCCTGTAAGCGCCTCTATGAACTTGTTGATTCCCCCTACGTAAGGCACCGAGAACCAGTGCTCCTTCCTTATTACGCCGCCTGTCTGCTCCTCTATAAGCTTTATCGCTCCCGGTATGGATATCCTCTGCTTCTCCCTAAGCCTTGTCGGCATCCTCCCTACCAGCGAAACAGGCTGGAAGTTCACTGCCCTTACGATATCTATGTTGTTTATCGCGAAGTTTATCATGGCTCCTAGCTCATGGTCGTTTATTGTCCTTATCACTGTAGGTACAAGCACTATGCTGCCACCGGCCTTCCTTATCGCATCTATGGTCAGCGGTGCCTCCCAGTGGTTCTTCGGGTTTGCGCGCTTGCTGACGCCGTCGAAGCTCATGTAAAGCGTGCTTACCCCCGCATGCCTTAGCTTGTATGCAAGTTCAGGCTCGTGCCCTATTATTATGCCCGTGGTGTTAAGCTGTATCTGGTCAAAGCCCTCCTCCTTTGCTGCCTTTATCACGTCTATTATCCGCGGGTGCATCATAGGCTCCCCACCAGTTATCTGTATGGCGTTTGCAGGTATGGGCTTTTGGTGTCTTAGGTTAACGAATATCTTCCTTATCTCATCTATCCCAGGCTCGTATATCGGCTCGCCCTCCTTTGCATAGAAGAAGCAGTACCAGCAGCTCAGGTGGCATCTGTTGGTTATCACGACGTTAGCAAGGCCTGTGTGCGACTTGTGCCTTTCGCACATTCCGCAGTCGAACGGGCAGTTTGCTCCTTTAGTCTCTGTTATATAATTGGGATTGTTGAAGCCCCTTCCATAGTAGTTGTACCTGCGCATCTTCATGTACATGTCGTAGTCTTCCCAGTACTTCTCTATGGTCCACTGGTGCTCAGGGCAGTACTTCCTTATCATGACGTTATCTCCGTCCTTGTATATGACTCCGTTTATTATGAGCTTGCATTCAGGGCACACGGTCATGGTCTTCTCTATGACCGGCATGCGCTCTATCTCCTCTATCGTCCTGTGGTATGGCGCAAGTATGGGATCCATTGTCTGCGATTCGCTTATGCTGATCTCCGGCCTTATGCTGTTAATGTTAACATTGATGCTCTGGACTATTGTTTCACTATCACGATGCTGAGGACTATTAGGCATATAATCTCACCTAGAGAAGTGGCTGTTAGAAGGTATTTAAATGTTACCCATATAAAGTTTTACTTTTTTTCAAAAATTGCGCAGCATAGACGTCAGACTATCCGAAAATTTACAATAAAAACCGGCTACACAGCACACAAACCAAATAACTTTTATACAAAAACCTTTATTTGGCGCGTCATGCCGCGATCTCAACAAGCGCCTTGTCGGATGCTGCCTTGTCAATCAGTCCCGATATGTAGGCATGCCCTTTCCTATCCAGAACCGCATTGACAATAACCGTGTGTATGCCCCTTGAGACTATCACATGCACCACTTTCCTGATGGCATTGGAATAGTTGCCGTTGATGTACTTGCTCACCGCGGCCTGGGCTATGCCAAGTCCCTTTGCTACGTCTGTCTCGCTCATCCCGTGCTTTCTTACCAGGGTCTCGGAAACGGCCACCCTTACTGCAGGTATGGTAAGCCTCATGGCCCTCTCGCAGTTGTAGCGCAATCCCGGTCACCAGAACAAGCCGATAACGCTTATATACTATTATATTGGTAATAAAGTGTTATTAACCTTTTTATGTCTAAATCTATCATGGTGTTAAATTGAGGGGAAAAGACACATTAGTGAGATGCGAGTCATGTGGAAGGACAGTGCCGCACAACAAGGCCATAGCATATGAGCGTGGCATAAGCTTCAGCACAGAGACAAGGACGGTACAGGACGTAAGGTTTTTCGAGAGAAGGAAGACTTATTACTGCATAAGCTGCGCCAAGCACAGGGGAATATTCGAGAAGCTTAAGCGCCAGGCAATAGAGCGGTCAAAGAAGGGCATATAGCCTATGAGGTATGTCTGATGACCATAGATCCCGATGCCCTATTGATTTTCAGGGTAAGGGGGAGCGCCACCGAAGAGGAGAAAGCCAAGAAGGAAAGCAAGCAGCAACAGAATGTCGAGCATGCAAAAGCGTTGCCGATGCTTGGCAGGTTCAAGCCTGAAAAGAATACCGAGCCTGCGGTAGCATCAAGGGCAGGCAAGCCTATTGCTGAAATGGCGGCCCCGAAGAAGCCGGCACAACGCGCAGCGCCAGCACAGCCAAAGCAGGAAACAGCCAAGCAGCCGCAGCAGCCAAATGAGCTAGCGCCCAAGGCAAAAAAGGCAGCACTAAAGCCCGATGTCAACGTCATAGGGATGGGGATATTCAGCGAGAGGGTAAAGAGCAGCGCCGAGGAGGGCCTCATTATTCCCGGGACTGCATCAAAAAGCGTATACGGGAAAGAAGCTCCGGGCGAGCAGGGCGCCGCAGGCACATCTGCCGACAAGCAGCATGCATCAAAGAAGGGAACAACCGCGCAGAGGGGGCGGCTGAGCAGGGAAGCGGCAAAGGGGCACACCTGCGTATGGCACACATGGAGGCAGGCATATGCCGTATGCGCATATTGCCACAGGCCGTTCTGCTATCAAGACACAATAGAGTTCAACAAGGAATACTACTGCCTGCAGGACATCGACAACATCTCCTCAAAGTATAAGGAAACCGTTGAGAGCTCAGGCACGGCAGTAAGCGTGATCGCAGGAATACTGCTCATGGTGTCTTTCCTGATATTCATATACTTCGCAAACGGGCAGCTTATTTACATATTGGAGTACGTATCTAAAGTGAGCCTTCCGTACTTCACAGCGCACATGAATTACAGCTATGCCCTTGCGCTGTTATCCGGCCTGCTTGTGCTTATAGGCCTTGCAGACGCGATAATGATATTCGTTCAGGCAAGGTCGAGCTTCATTGTAGGGATAATCTTATGCCTGATATCCGTTGTAGTGTTCAGCTACCAGTTCACCAGCACAGGAACCGCGTATCTAGGAATAGTTGCAGCAATAATGTTCATGTCATTTATAGGATTGCTGTACTCCGAGACCGCAGCCGGTGCGATAAAGGAGCCGCAGACGTCTATAGGACAAAAAGAGACACAGGCCGGACTAATAAGGTGGCCCAATGCCGGAAGGTTCTAAGCTTATAAATCCAGCTTTATCACATCGTCCACTTTAGGCGCATGCGCTTCGTAGCCCTCCAGCCTGAGGTCATCGGCAAGCTTTATGGCGTTCTCCCTGTCGCCATGCACGCATATCACAACGCTAGGTTCGCTGCCTTTCACATATTCGCGAAGGTCGGACATGCCTGCGTGCGCCGACATGTCATAATATGACACATTCGCATCGATGTGCATCTTCTTCCCGTCTATTACCACGGTGCCGCTGTCCATTAGCGTGCGCCCGTTGCTTCCCTCCACCTGGTAGCCGGTAAGCAGTATGCTCGAATTCCTGCGCAGCCTTGTTATGTAGTCGAGCACAGGCCCCCCCGTAAGCATGCCTGCAGTGGTCAATATTATGGAAGGCGATTCCAATGCCTCGCCCCTCTCTGACCTGTCGCCTATTATACTTGTCTCCTTCACCGCCTTGCTCAGGGCATCGGCATTTGAAACGAACGTGCTGTACTTAAGCACTATCGATGTGGCAGCCCTTGCCATCCCGTCAAGATATGTGTACTGTGTGAGCCCGTGCCTGTAAAGCAGCGTTAGTATCTCCTGGCTCCTCCCAACGGCAAATACGGGAAGCAGAACGGTGCCATTGCTGTCAAGGGTCTCTTTGACCTTGCCTATGAACTCCTTCTCAAGCAGGTTCCTGTCGGGGTGCTCGCGCGTTGCATAAGTCGATTCAGTTATGAGAACGTCGCCCTTTACGATCTCCGCGCCTTTGTGCAGCATCTGCTGCCCTAACTTGTAATCTCCAGTATAGACTATCCTGCTGTGTTTCCCGCCATTCTTCATCTCGAGCAGCGTTATCGCGCTGCCGCATATGTGCCCGGAATCAAATAGCTCTATGCTGAAGTTGCCCATGTCTATCGGCGAATGGTAATCGAGGCTTGTGTATCTTCGCATCATAGTTGCTATCTGCCTCTTGTGGAACCTCTGCTGCATGTGCTCCTTCTTCGCTATGTTGAGCGAATCGTTCAGCAGCAGCTCCGACATCTTCAGCGTAGGCTCTGTCCCGAACGCAGGTATAAGCATCTCGTTGTAAAGCGCCGGCACGAACCCGCTGTGGTCAAGATGCGCGTGGCTAAGCACGATTGCATCAACTTCAGGCATGGCTGTCGGGTACTCTATCTTGTGGTTGATCTTTATGCCATAGTCAAGAAGCAGGGATTTCCTGTCCTTGATGAGTATGGCGGACCTGCCTACCTCCTGAGCTCCTCCAAGGAATCTCATCAGCATGATGGCACCGTTTATAACTGAATAAAAATTGCAACTCCAATACTAAATACTTTGTACGGAGCAGTGAAACAGCTACTAGTAGCTAATAAATACGTTATCATCTTTATATAGAAAGGTGCGTTAATGCTTGACAGCGTAACATTCGTGGACCTGGTCGCTCTGATGCGCATACAGCCGGACTCCACAGTTGAAAAGTTCGGCGGGCTAATAAACTCCTCATTCTTCGATGCATCGAACATACTCGGATCGTTGAAACAGAAGAAGCTTGTTGATTTCGTTACGCAGTTTCCGAGCCAGAGCGCCATAACAGTAACGGAGCAGGGCAAGCAGCTTATAGCAGAAGCGCAGCAGAAGGCAACCGCGCCATTGGACCAACTGGACATGGCGATACTCAAGCAATTGGAGAGCGGCAAGCGCGCGCTTGCGGATGTGGCAGGCGGCGTCAACGTGACCCAAAAGGACCTTGCGACACACCTCTACAAGCTATCCAATCAGCAATTCATGTCATACGAACTTAGGAACGGAAACATGAACATGATGCTGACAGAAAGCGGATTCATGCGCGTCAAGGAAGGCATTGCCCAAACCGATGCGGCAAGCACAACCGCACTGCAGCAGGAAACCGCGCAGCAGGCGCAGCCGCAACAGGCCGCAGCCCAGTCCGCCCAGCCAGGCACGACAGCAAAGACCCCTGAGGAGCTCAAGTCCCTAGAAGCTAAGATAATGCGTGCAAGAAAGCTCAGGGGAATAGCTACAATTGCAATACTCATAATCATAATAATAATATTGCTTATGTTATTCTTCGCCTTAAAATAGTGTATGCATGGAACTTATGGAATATTCAAAGGCACATTCATTGCTCTTAAAATACGGAATCAAAAACGTGGAAAGCAGATACGTAGACAGCGCAAACGAAGCCGTATCATTCTCCAAAGGATCGCCGATAGTGCTCAAGGTAATATCAAGCAAGGCGCTGCACAAGTCAAAGAACAAGCTGGTGGCGCTCAACCTTTCCTCAAAGAACGACATAGTGCAGGAATTCAAGAGCCTTGAAAGCACAGCAAAGAAGTTCAAGCCATACAAGATCCTTGCGCAGAAGATGGTGGGCAACGGATTGGAAATAATAATGGGCGGCAAGACAGACCAGCAGTTCGGGAAGATGGTTTTGATAGGCCTTGGGGGAATATATGTTGAGACGTTCAGGGACTTCGCCCTGCGCATATGCCCGATAGAAAGGCACGACGCCGAAGCCATGCTGCAGCAGCTGAAATCTAGGCAGGTCATAGCGCCGGACAAGGCGTCATCAGACATGCTTGTCGACCTGCTGCTAAAAGTGTCTAAGATGTTTACTGAGAACAAGATAACCGAGCTTGACCTAAATCCGATAATACTTCATGACGGCACTTACGATGCCGTTGACCTAAGGATAATACGGTGAGGAACATGGAAGGCAAAATAAAGTATGCAAGGCTTGAACCGATAATGCACCCAAGGTCAGTTGCAATAATAGGTGCGTCGGACAACCCCGACAAGGTGGGCCACATAATACTGCAGAACTACATAGACTCCGGGTATTCAGGGAAGATATACCCAATAAACGTGAACAACACCGGCAAGATAATGGGCTTCAACGCATACAAGAGCGTGCTTGACGTAAAAAAACCCATAGACCTTGCTGTAATAGCCATACCTGCAGCATTGGTCCCAAAGGTGCTTGAGGAATGCGGAAGGGCGCACATAAGGGGCGCAGTTGTAGTAAGCGGTGGCTTCTCCGAAGTGGGTGAGACCAAGCTTCAGTCCGCCCTTGTAAAAATAGCCGAAAAATACTCTTTACCTGTCATAGGGCCCAACTGCCTTGGCGTAATGGATCCAAGATCAAGGGTCGATACGCTGTTCCTGCCTACGTTCAAGATAGACAAGCCCAAGATCGGCGGAGTAAGCTTCGCTGCGCAAAGCGGCGCGGTCGGCAGCTCTATATTGGACCTCATAAACAACGAGGGATTCGGACTAGCCAGGTTCTTTTCATACGGCAATGCTGCTGTTGTCGATGAAACAGACATACTTAATTATCTTATGCACGACAAGGACACGAAAGTAATAGTGCTGTACATAGAGGGAATAAAACGGGGCAGGGACTTCGTTGAGACCGCAAAAAGAGTCACAAGGATAAAACCCATAGTTGTAATAAAGGGCGGAGTCACCGAGGCAGGCGCCAGCGCCGCGCATTCGCACACCGCATCGCTTGCAGGGAGCCACGAGGCATACGATGCAGTGTTCAGGCAGTTCGGATTCACAACAGCAAATGACATAAAGGATCTTCTGAACTTCGCCAAGATCTTCGAGACACAGCCCCTTGCTACTGGTAACAGGATAGCGATAATAACCAATGGCGGCGGCACAGGCGTCCTTGCAACAGATGCGCTGTACCAGGACGGACTTGTAGAGGCCAGCATGTCAAAGGAATCTGAAAAGGCGCTCAGGAAGTCGATGCCGCCCATAGTGAACATAAGATTGCCGCTGGACATGGCGGGCGACGCCGACGACAGGAGGTTCAGCGCAGCGCTTGATGTAATAGAGCGCGACCAGGGCGTAGACGCCATAATGGTCATAGCGCTGTTCCAGACGCCAGGGGCAGACTCGAGGGTTGCGGCAACGCTCATACACTATGCTACGCAGATGGTCAAGCCTCTTGTAGTGGTGAGCATAGGAGGGAGCTACACGAGAGTGCACAAGGAGATGATGGAAAGCGCCGGAGTGCCTGTGTATGACTCTCCTGGCGATGCGGCACGCTCACTTGCCGCTCTTATCAACTATTCGCGATATAAAAAGGGGATATGATGGGGAGCAAATCAGATAGCATAATCAAGCGCGACAAAAAGGTATTTCTTTCTACAACAAGAGAAGAATACAACCTTGTAGTGGATCATGGAGAGGGAGACTTCATGTACGATGCGGACGGGAACAAGATCATAGATTTCTCGACGTTCATATCTGTGTACAATTTAGGCGTGAACGCGAACTATGAAGTAAGATCAGCGGTAAAGAGACAGGTGGACAGGCTCATGCATGCGGCATTCACCGATTACTACTCCGAGCTTCCCGTCCAATTCGGCGAATCCTTTGTAAAGATGTTCCCTAGCGGATTCGGCAAGCTGTTCCTGTGCAACTCTGGCACGGAGGCCAACGAGGCGGCGATAAAGTTCTCTAAGATAGCAACCAAGAGGCAGTACATACTCGCGTTCTACAACAGCTTCCACGGAAGGAGCATAGGATCTCTCGGGCTTACCGCATCAAAGGCCGTGCAAAGGGCGCACTTCGGGCCTTTCAATGGAGTGGTTCATGTGCCTTATCCTTACCCGTACAGGTGCCTATTCAACCATACGGAAGGTCACGACTGCGGAGAGGCTTACCTTGAATATATAAGGGACTACATATTCAAAAAGGAGATAGCCCCCGAGGAAATAGCAGCAATATTCATGGAGCCTGTCCAGGGAGAGGGCGGATACATAGTTCCGCCGAAGAGCTTCGTAAAGGGAATAAGGAAAATCGCAAGCGACAACGGCATAATGCTGGTTGCTGATGAAGTGCAGTCTGGCTATCTAAGGACTGGGAAGTTCCTTGCGCTGGACAATTTCAACGTCACTGCGGACATGTACACAATGGCGAAATCCCTTGGCGGAGGTCTCCCAATGGGTGCAACAATAGTAAAGAAGAGCTTCAAGGACCTTCCTGAAAGCGCCCATGGCACAACGTTCGGCGGAAACCTCGTCGCGGTTGCTGCGGCTAACGCCTCGTTGAAGTACGTGATTAAGAACAGGAGGAGACTCGAGAGCGGCGTCAGGAAAAGGAGCATGCATGCATTTAAGGTCCTAAACGAGATGATGGAAAAATACGAGATCATAGGCGACGTGCGGGGCATAGGCCTCATGATAGGGGTGGAACTGGTCAAGGACAGGAAGACCAAAGAACCGGCAATAAAAGAGCAGCAAGCGATCCTGAAAACCGCGCTGAAGAAAGGGCTGCTGCTCCTTCCCTGCGGCACATCCACAATAAGGATAATACCCCCCATCACGATAAGGGAGCAGAACCTCGACAAGGGCCTAAGGATATTCGAGGAAGTGATAAAGGAAAGCAGCTAGCTTACCTGTGCTTGTATGAAAGCAGCTCGCTTCCTGCGCTTTCAACCTGTATGCGTGCAACATCCTGCTTCCTCCTAAAGCCGTTGAGCACGGCCTCGGCGAACCTTATGCTCCTTGTGCCGTCGTATATCTCCCTCATGTTTTTGAAATACAGCTCTGCATCCTTGACCCTGTTTTCCCTTAGCGACTCAAGGACCTCCCTCTTGAGCTCGCCCATTACGTCCATTAGGCCCATAAGATAGGATTCCTCGTCTATGCCAAGCTTTTTCCTCGATGGGACGGCACCGTCCTTCTTTATGCTGAAGAATATGACTGCTTCTGCGTATTCCTGGTATGCCTGCTTTGCATGATAGCCGAAGACACTGTCGTATCCCTTCAGGCTACTCACCATCCTGCCGGCCGCGCCCAACCTCTTCGAAGCGTTCCTTGCATCGCCGTTGTGGAGAAGCGTTATGGTCTGCGCGGATTCCCTTATAACATCCCTGACAAGCCCCATGACATTGTCGAAGTCCTTCTGCTTCTTTGCAAGGTTTTTAGATATGGTCTTTATATCCGAATCAAGGCCCATTCAATCATCTATATGCTTCTACCAGCCCAAAATATATATTGCTGGGCATGGCCTCTATACTTCCCTTCCCATCGGTCCTCAACGAACCTGTGAAGCTCCTTTATGCTCTTTGCCTTACCGTTGAAGTAAACGTTTTCAAGGGTCCTCTTGACCCAGACGTCTATGGGAAACGCCTCCATCTTCCCGTAGCCCATGAGCGCTATGCAATCGGCGACCTTGTCCCCGACTCCGCTTATCTCCATGAGTGCCGATTTTATCTTTTCATAGCCCTTTCCTGCAAGGCTGTTTAAGTCCATGTTGTTCGCACAGCAATCAGCCGCCTGCGCTATGTACTTGGCCCTAAAGCCGGCTCCGCATCTCCTGAAATCCCTGTCGCCGAACGCGGCAAGGTCTGCTGCGGAAGGAAAGCCCTTCATGGCAGCACCATTCCCATCAGTTATGTCGTTCCCGAATTCGGAAATCAGCCTCTTCACGATCAGCCTTATCCTCTTCACGTTGTTGTACTGGGAGATTATGAAGCATAGGGTAGTCTCCCACGGATCGTTTAGCGTTATGCGCATTCCTTTATATTTCCTCACTGCCGACGCCATGAATTCATCTGTCGCTATATGCGCATATATGCTATCCATGTCGTCTTTGAGCCTGAACCGTTTTATCAGATCCTTTCTTGCAAACGCAAGATTGCAAGGACCGAACCTTACCTTGCAGCGGCTGGCGTTTTCCATGAAGCTGAACCTCACGATCCTGCTTTCGCTTGCATAGCATACGCTGCCGTTAGAAAAATCATAGTCCGCATGGAACGTAAGGGGCTGCGCGCTCTCAAGAGTATGCCTTATGTCCATATCTCTTATGTTCAGCCCCTCCCTGGAGGCTGTGTAGTATTCCACAGCCGCACCGCGTCAATCATTATTGTAGTTGCCTGTCTTTGATGCAAGGAAATCGGAAAGCCTGCCTATATTCATCCTTTCCTGTTTCTTGCTGTCCCTCTCCCTGATAGTAACAGTATTGTAGTTCTTCGATCCCTTGTCAACGCTTTCGAAGTCTACCGTTATGCAAAAAGGGGTGCCTATCTCGTCCATCCTTGCATATCTCCTGCCTATCGATCCCGAATCATCAACGAATACCTTTACCTTGGATCTTAGCATTTCATAGACTTCGGCAGTCTTTTCATCTATGCTGCCGTCCTTCTGCAATGAAAACAGCGCGGCATTGAATGGGGCAAGCCACGGGCGCAGCTTGAGCACCTTCCTGTCGCCTTCCCTCATGTAAAATACATCAAGCAGCATCCATATGTTCCTGTCGACGCCGAAGCTCAGCTCAAGGACGTTAGGCAGAAGCTTCTTGTCCCCTACTGTAACCGAAAGGTCCTGGTTCGAGCCCTTGGTGTGCGAAGCAAGGTCGTAATCCCCCCTATAATGAAGTCCGCCCACTTCCCTGAAGCCTCCCCAGCTTTCTACATCGATTTCTATGTCCATGTGCAGCTTGTTGTAGAATGCCTTTTCGTTTCCGCCCTTTTCCATGAACCTTATCTTTTCGGCAGGAACCCCTAGAACTTCCCTGTAAAACCCATATATCAGCGCCATGTGGTAAGCGTAGAATTCCGGCATGCCATATTCATGCACGAGCTTAGAAAGGGTTGCAATCTCCTGTTTCTTTGTCTTGTAAGGCACCACTGCCATCTCGACTTCCCTGAATCTATCAAGGTCCACAGAAAAGCCGTCAGGGTCAAAGAATATCTGCAGCTCTGCCTGTATGAGTTCGCGCATCCTGTAAAGGCCCTGCCTGGGTGATATCTCGTTCCTGTACGCCCTTCCTATTACGGCAAGCCCCACGGGCAGGCTTTTGCGCAGCGCATTGAATTCCCTAAAGAAATTTAGGTATGCTGTCTGCGCGGTTTCGGGGCGGAGGTAGCCCCTCTCTGACTTCTCAGGGCCAAGGTGTACGTCAATCATCATGTTGAATGCCTTAGCCGGCAGGAATCCTCCCTGGCATTTTGGGCACTTTACGTTGTTCTTATTTATCAGCGAGTCCATATCATCTGCGCCAGCGCCTTCAGATACATCTATTTTCATGTCGGAAAGCATGACATCTGCCCTATAATATGTATGGCATTTTGAGCAGCCAACCAATATGTCGTTGAACCTTGATGCATGGCCTGAAGCTACGAGCGGCTTTTCCGGAATAATCGCCGCGCCGTCTATCAGATAATAGTCCTTGTTGCATTCGACGAAGTAGGGAAGCCAAACGTTCTCGAACCTCCTCTTGAGCATGGCGCCAAGGTGTCCGTAGTCGTAGAGCCCGGCAGACCCTCCATATATCTCGGCGCTTGGCCAGAAGAAGCCCTTGCTCTTTGCGAAAGCAGTAAGATCGTCCATGTCCATTACAAAACCGCGGAAAATATTCCTGAATTAGACCAGTAAAGCATTAATATTCCTTTTACCAATTACTTCTATAACTTCTATAGGTACTATTATATCCTATACATATTAAAGGTGTTATTCTGGCAAAGGCTCCATTCGAGGAAATGCGGGAACGCATGATAAAGAAAGCCAAGGAGGGCATAAAGAGCTCCTACACTAACGAGGAGCATGCGCTTATACAGGCAATAAACGCATACCTTGAGACCAACAAGTCGTACAA
Organism: Candidatus Micrarchaeaceae archaeon; assembly: GCA_050749665.1. Lineage (GTDB taxonomy): Archaea > Micrarchaeota > Micrarchaeia > Micrarchaeales > Micrarchaeaceae > UBA12276. The sequence goes on along the minus strand of JBOGRY010000018.1, from coordinate 18,891 downwards.
CCTTGTTTTTGAAAGGCTCAGCGAATGGTACGGCATATACTATCCTGAGATCAAGATAGGCAACCCAAAGACGCTGGCAGATTTAGCATATGTGCTAAACAGCAGGGAAAACATAAGCAAGGAGGAAATAAACGCAGCAATAAACGACGATCAGAAGAGCGATTCCATATACAACAAGTCCATATCCACCATAGGGAGGAGCATGAACGGCAACGAGAAAGAGGCGATAATGCACTTTGCGAAACTGAGCAACCAGATGCATGAAACGCTTGAGCAGCTCGAATCCTACATAAAGGTCACCTCGAAGGCCATCATGCCGAACGCGACGTACCTGACCGACGAGAAGATAACCGCCGAGCTGCTGAGCAAGGCAGGCTCGCTTGAAAGGCTTGCAGCGATGCCGGCAAGCACGGTACAGCTGCTCGGCGCCGAGAAGGCGCTATTCAAGCACATAAAGTTCGGGAGCAGCCCCCCTAAATACGGCGTGCTATTCAAGCTTGCGGACATAAGCAACGGGCCCAAGGACAAGCGAGGGAGGATAGCAAGGGCATACGCCACAAAGATAAGCATAGCGCTGAAGGCGGACTTCTACACCAAGAACTTCATAGCCGAGAAACTTAAGGAGGATCTCGAACGTAACATAAAGAAGATAAAGGAGACGCCGAACAAGGGCCCGAAGAACGCACCGCAGAGAAGGTTCGGCGGCCGCCCGCAGCAGGGAAGTCCAAGGCCGCAGCATGGAAAGTTCCAGCAGTCGCGCAGGCAGAAATGGGACCACGGCAGGTGATTCGCCGTGCAATGCGCCGCTGCGTAAATTAACGATTATGGCAGGTGTATAAATGGAAAATGAAAACAAAAAAGTTGTTTTGGGTGTTGCTGCCCATCCTGATGATCTCGATTTCGGCGCAGCTGGAACAATAGCAAAATTCTCAAGGGAAGGATACGATTGCTATTACCTAATACTGACCGACGGTTCCAAGGGTACCCGCGATCCGAAGATGACGGCTAACAAGCTTGCGGCAATAAGGAAAAAGGAGCAGCTTGCATCGGCAAAGATCGTAGGGGCGAAAGGAGTGTTCTTCCTTTCCCACAAGGACGGCGAACTGGTCCCGGACATGAACCTTAGGAGGGAGATAGTGCAATACATCAGGAAGCTAAAGCCGGAAATAGTCATAACGCATGACCCTTCGTACATGTTCTCCGACAGGTACGTCAACCATACCGATCACAGGGCGGCCGGCACAGCCACGATCGATGCAGTGGCACCCGCAGCAAGGAACCCCATGACTTTTCCCGAACTAAGGAAGCGCGGATTCGAGCCTCACAGCGTGAGCCAGCTGTACCTTGCGAGCATGGGCAACGCCAACTTCGCGGTAGACATAACCAAATTCATGGACCTCAAGATAAAGGCCCTGTCTATGCACAAGAGCCAGGGCATAGGCAGGCATCCGGAATTTATGAAGGAGATGTCGGCAAGGCTTGGCAAGAAATGGAAGTACAAGCATGCCGAGACGTTCTTCAGGATAGAGCTGGCAATACGGTGAGGGGAGCGAATCTAAAGCATACGCAGATACATAAAAAACAAGGAGGGCTACCTGCCCAAGTTTGACATAATCAGTACATGTGCTCCAGCCTGTTTATCCTCTCCTCTATCGGCGGATGCGTGGAGAACAGGTTCTTAAACGACTTGGTGTTGAACGGGTTCGAGAAATAAAGCGATGCGGTCATCTCGTTCGCGTTCCTTACCGGGGCCGCGGCCGGCTTCTGTTCATACTGCTGTATCTTCTTAAGAGCACTCGCAAGATAATTCGGCTCTCTTATTATCCTTGCGCCGTTCGCGTCCGCCATGTACTCCCTCCTCCGCGATATGGCGAATCTGAGCAGCAGTGCGAAAAGCGGGGCAAGGATCCCTACAACTATGCCAACGATAATGAATATCCCGCCTCCGCCCCTGCTGTCCCCAAAGCCGAAGAAGAACATGTTCCTTATGACTGCTGCAAGCAATCCAATGACTCCTGCGAACACAACAGCGAACAGCATGAACTGTATGTCGTTGTTGTATATGTGCGACATCTCGTGGGCTATGACGCCCTCCAGCTCGTTCTTGTCCATCATGGAAAGAAGCCCCGTAGTAACCGCAATGGATGCATGGCTCTTGTTCTTCCCGGTTGCAAAAGCGTTAGGGTTCGAATCGTCTATTACGTATATGTCAGGGACCTTTATCTGCGACGCAAGCGCCAGCGATTCAACGATGCTGTAGAGCTGCGGGTACTGCTTCCTGTCAGCGGGCTTCGCCTTTGATATCTTCAGTACAAGCTTGCTGCCGAAATGGTATGACAGGAAGGCGTACAGCACGATTATCGCTATCCCTATGCCGAAGGCTATGATGCCTCCTCCAAAGAGGTAGACGAACAGGAAGACTACGCCTCCGAATATCGCCCCGAACACCAGCATCAGAAGTACTGACTTGAGCTTGTTCCTGCTTATCTCATCGAAAAAGCTTGCCATGCAAACACCTTCTTTTTTGTTTTTGTCATTTCAATTCCCAATTCTGCTAACCTTTCCTGCTCTTGGTTCCGTCTGTCTGCGCACCCTTCTTGTCTGGCGCTACGTTTGGTGCGGGTTGCGGGCCGTTCACGTCGTCGAAGTTGACATTCACCGGCTGCTCGACCCCCTCTGGCGCCTTGAAGAAGTCCGCCTTCTGGAAATGGAAAGAGCCTGCGAACACGCTGCCCGGGAATGTCTGCACTGCGTTGTTGTAGTCGAGAACGTAGTCGTTGTACGATGTCCTGACGAACGATATCTTGTCTTCAGTATCTGTCAGCTCGTCCTGGAGCTGCTTGAAGTTCTGCGACGCCTTCAGGTCGGGATAATTCTCGGCCACTGCAAATATTGATTTCAATGCCTGCGATATCTGGTTGTTTGCCTGTGCCTTGCCCTGCATCGATCCGGTAACTATCGAGCTCCTAAGCTGCGTGACCGTTGTAAGAACGCTCTTCTCGTATTTCATGTAGCCCTTCACCGCGTTTACCAAATTGGGAATCAGATCGTATCTCCTCTTCAACTGCACGTCTATCTGTGCAGAAGCATCCTGCACCCTGTTCCTCTTGCCTATCAGGCCGTTGTAGGTCAATACTATTATTGCGAGTATTATAACCACTATCAAGCCTGCCACTAGCTCCAATATGACCATTACATTACCCCATTGCTGTCGTAAATATTACGCAAAGAACCCTTTTAAACCCCACATAGAACATCCGGATTCTAAAAACCCTGAACCATTTTTATGAAAAAAGCAAAGGTATATATTCCTTGAATGAGCGGTAGTATTACATTTTATCACTTGGTGGTAGGCTGAGTCACAGTTTTCTATCGCTGTGGCATACTACCACCTAATGTTCCAATAATAAACAGGACTAATTTTATGAGGAGCGCAGATGTCAGCACAATATTACGGATAGGGATTGTACTTTTCGTGCTGTTTCTCGTTATAATAAAGGTAAACCCTGCAATATCAATAGCGCTGCTTGCGCTCGCGTTCATCCTTGACGGCACAGACGGATACCTTGCGCTAAGGGAGGCAAGCAACGGCAAGCTTACGTTCAGTTCATACCTCAACTATTCGTTAGGGGACAAGAGCATATCGAAGAGTATAAAGTCGCTCAAGGAGAGCATAGGCAAGAACAAGAAGACAAAGCACGGCCCAAGGTTCGATGTAGCTGCAGACAGGATAGCAGAATATTCGCTATGGGCGACTTTCACAGTGCTTGGCATAGTGCCGCTGTTCGTGCTCATAATAGTAATAATAAGGCACTCGATTGCCGATGCGTTCCTTGCGGCAAAGGGCACATCATCGAAGATGAGGACAGGATTCGCGAGGGCGCTGTACTCGTCAAACATATCAAGGGGTTCTGTGAACGTGCTGAAGTTCGTGACGTTCTCGTACTTCATACTAGCATACGTGTCCAAATACCCGATATTGCCCGCATACATACTCACCGCGCTGCTTGTTGCCTTCATTGTGCTCAGGGGCACTGCAGAGGTATATGAATCTATCAGATAACGTGCAAGGCCGCAAATGACCAATATTTAAAGCCTTTTCTTTCCTATACTAGAGTACGGGGGTAATATGCAGTTCTATTATTATAGCCTAATAGCCGGTATAATCTCATTGCTGTTCGCTTTTTACACAGCAAGGAAGGTGCTAAAGAAGCCTGAAGGAACGCCAAAAATGCAGGAGATTGCAAAGGCGATACGGGAAGGATCCAAGGCATATCTCAACAGGCAGCTACAGGTAATAGCGATATTCACCATAATACTTGCGATACTGTTCGGGCTGTTCCTTCCATCACATATCCAGATAGTGATCGCTTTCGTTACAGGTGCAGTTGCGTCATATCTGACTGCGTACATAGGGATGAACGTAGCGGTTCGGTCCAACATAAGGACCGCGAAGAGCGCAGAAAAGGGCGTCAAGGAGGCATTTTGGACAGCGATACTAGGCGGATCGGTGACAGGGTTCGCGGCGATAGGGTTCGCGCTCATAGGCATAAGCCTGCTCCTTGCATACCTGACAGTATCGGGCATAGAGATAATCATAGGGTTCGGGTTCGGCGCGTCGCTGATATCATTGTTCGCAAGGGTCGGCGGAGGCATATACACCAAGGCAGCGGACGTGGGCGCAGACCTTGTCGGCAAGACCGAGCTGAACCTGCCTGAAGATGATCCTAGGAACCCTGCGGTAATAGCGGACAACGTCGGAGACAACGTGGGGGACTGCGCAGGCATGGCCGCCGACGTGTTCGAGAGCTATGCGGTGACGCTTGTAGCGGCGCTTCTCATAGCAATAACGCTTGCGTCGAAAACTGCGTTCGCATATCCGCTCTACATCGCGATAATCGGATTCGTTGGCAGCATGATAAGCATACCGATACTAGGGCATTTCGGTAAGCATCCGAACAGGGCCCTTTACATAGGCATGGGCTCTGCTGTCGTCATATCTGCAGTTCTTGATTTCCTTCTCGTGGAATTCATGGGTCTTGGGATAGCTGCATTCATACCTGTGCTGTCCGGCCTTATTCTCGCCATACTGCTGTTCTGGGTTGCAGACTACTATACCGGAGGGAAGAGCAGGTCCGTATTAAAGATAGCCAACGCGTCAAGGAGCGGGGCAGGGACCAACGTCATAACCGGCCTTGCTGTCGGACTGCGAAGCACCTGGATGCCGGTGCTGTTCATAGTGGTTGCCATACTGGCAAGCTACTATTCATACGGCGTATACGGCATAGGGATAGCGGCGGTTGGGATGCTTTCACTCACAGCGACTGTTCTTACGATAGACTCATTCGGACCCATAACTGACAATGCCGGCGGCATAGCGGAGATGGCTTCATTGCCGCACAGCGTCAGGAGGATCACCGACCAACTCGATGCGTTGGGCAACACCACCAAGGCGACCACAAAGGCATACGCCATAGGCGGCGCCGCGCTGTCTGCTACGGCACTGCTTGTCGCATTTGCGCAGGCTACGAACCTTACGACAATAGACGTGCTCAACCCGTCCGTCATGGTCGGGGTATTCATAGGCGCACTCATACCGTTCGTGTTCTCGTCGTTCCTGATGGAAAGCGTAGGCTATGCGGCCAACCTCATGGTCGAAGAAGTCAGAAGACAGGTCAGGACCATAAAGGGGCTTCTTCAAGGGAAGGCAAAGCCGGACTATGCGCGGGCAGTTGACATAGCAACGATAAACGCGATAAAGTCCCTTGCAATACCTGAGCTCATCGCCATAGTAACGCCGATAGCGGTCGGGTTGATACTCGGCAAGGCGGCGCTTGGCGGCTTGCTCGCAGGCATGATACCGGCTAGTTTGATGCTTGCGCTATTCATGGCAAACGGCGGTGCGGCGATGGACAACGCGAAGAAGTACATAGAGGCAGGAAAGTTCGGCGGCAAGGGCAGCGATGCGCACAAGGCAGCTGTGGTCGGCGACACGCTCGGAGACCCGCTGAAGGATACCGCAGGGCCGGCGCTCAACTCCATGATAAAGGTGATAAGCACGATATCCATACTGCTTGCGCCCCTGTTCCTGACATTTGTGCTGCTGCACTGAACAGCCCAGCGCCCATCGAAGCAGGTCCGATCCCTGCTTCGGGCTACGCGCTTCAAGTACGGCCCAGCTTCGGCTGTAAGCTTTTAATACACCAAAAGTAAGTGATTAGTATGGAAAATTACGATGAAGAGTTCTTAGGCTTTATGAAAACCAAATATGGGCTTACACTAGAAGAGGCAACGAATGGGCAAGAACCCCAGATAATAAAGTTTGCTATCGCTTGGAACGTGTGGAAACAGGCAAAGAAGGTCTATTCTCAGAACAAGGAAACCAGCATATCAAAGTTTATGTCTGATGACCATTCCAGATTAGATTCCATATTCCAGGAGTTCAAGAAATCACAGAAGGCAGGAGAGGCTAAGCAGCTATTTCTTGAGTTCGAGATGGGAATAAAAAGGCATATTGGATGGGAGGAAGATATCCTGTTTCCACTTGCTAAACAGAAGCTGGGGAATGATTCTGCGATGGTGGATGAATTAATAATGCAACATAGGCGGATAAAGGATGATATAAAGGAAATATCTAGTCATTTGGGCACTAGGAATACCGGCCTGGAAACTGATCTGGAACAATTGCTAACTGGCCATGACAAAATGGAAGAAGACGGCATGTATCTGTGGATTGATGATTATATCGAAGGCAAGGCAAAAAGGGAGGCCCTATCAAAGATGGTGTGACGCCCCAATTGAAAATGTAGCTATGAGGTTGTAGCAGACTTTACGCTCTTTCTACCAATTATCATGCGCCATATATTAATTGCGTGTAACAGGACAGCCACGATTAGTGCTATCAATCCTGTGATTAGAACCGCTACGTCCTTCTGGCCTGTAAACGCAACGCCCTAGAATGTAATTGCCTTACCATCTTGCTTGTTGCGGCAACATTGTCCATCAAATGCACCGAATGTCACTCTACTTTTCGCTATGTTGTCCGGCCCCATATTCACCTACCTCTGTCCTGAAAGCAACATTTAGGCGATTCCATCCGTTTATCGCTATTATAGCAATAGTCAAGTCAACAAGCTCTTTTTCGTTGAATTGCCGCCTTGCTACATTGTATGCTTCTTCTGGCACATGTGTACTGGCAACCAGTGTCACCGCCTCAGTCCATTCAAGCGCCGCCTTTTCACGCTCCGTATAAAATGGCACTTCTCTCCATGCCGGTAGCATGTAAAGTCTCTGCTCTGTTTCACCAGCAGCCCTGGCATCCTTCGAATGCATATCAAGGCACCATGCACAGCCGTTTATTTGAGAAGCGCGCATGTAGACTAAATTGAGCAGTTCTGGACCAAGCCCGGTGCCGCTTGCATGCTTAGAAAGCGACAATATGGCATCAAATGCCGATGGGGACTGGGATTTATAGTCGATTCTTTGTTCAGTCTTATCTTCCATATTCACACCTAAAGTACCTATCAGAGCAATCATTTATACACTATGTTCAATCTGCTCATTTTTGCACTTTTTGTAAGTTCATGCGGTTTTGAGTTAGTCGAACTGAAAATGTGCCTGACGATTACGCCTCTAACAGCAAGCGCATCTGCTATGAGCGACCTGTGGCATCTCCACGGCACAGACTCTGCGCACATTATAACTGTCTGCCTTTTCTTTGCCACGCTGATAAGCTCCACGATATTCCTCCTAAACTCATTTGTCTGCATATAATCAGCAAAGCCTCTGAACGATGCATTGTACCAGTACGTGTTTATGGAATCCTTCAACGGATGCCTTAGGCCCCCAAGCCCTTTCATGTGCTTGTAGAGTATATGGTGCCGTTTCAAGCCCGCCGCAAGCCTTTCCTCATTGAACTGGGGATTTGCCCTGGATCTTGGTATGGTGCGTACATCTACCACTTCTTCCACCTCGTATGCGCCTAGCACTTTCATAAACTCGCTAAGCTTGCGTGTCGAATGGCCTATAGTAAAAACCAGTGGTTTATTTTTGACCATACACTATCACCTTATGCATCCCTTTCAACTTCTTATATCTTTAAATAATCTAAATAAAACCACACATTTTACATATTTGCGAATCTGTTTAGATTAATTCACACGATATGGTAAAATTCGACGGTATAAAAATCCTTCTTGTCGGAGATGTGCCACAGGCATTAATTGTGCTTCGGCTGATGCGACTAAAGCTTTGCTATTTCAAGAGCAGGAATGCCAAAAAAAAAAAAAAAAAAGAAAGATAAGTAATTAACAAAATGGTTAATTACCTACCTATGCAAATAAAAACGTTCTCCTGTTATCTTTATTCTCTTCGTCTTGGTCTCTCTTCGGCTTCTCTTTGTGCAGCTACCGCAACAGACGCAGCACTTAGTCTTGCCTCTGCCCTGTCTTCACTTGCCTCTGCGGCCCTTGCTGCTATTTCTGCAAGCCTTTCTTCGGCCAAGACCGATGCAGCTTCTACCGCCTCTTCGTCAGGCTCCTTTGCGCCTGCAGCTTTTAGTGCGGCTTTTACCTGTTCTCTATCTACAGCAGAATTAGCTTTCTTTCTGGCTGCAGACACTCTTTGTTCTCTTTTCTCTTCCTTATTTGGCATATTTTCACCAAGTAGCTATCCATAATAACATCTAAAAATGTTTGCGAACTTGCCATTGATGCGTGTATTGATGGCAAGTTCGGTGCCTTAAACAAAAATTATAAAGGTAAACGACTTTTTATGCAAATGTATACATATTAGTAAGAATATCTTACTACTATGGAAACTGAAATGGTTGAGATTACAAAAACAAGTTCAAAGGGACAGGTAGTTATCCCTACAAAAATTAGGAGGAAACTTGGCATTAAAAGAGGAAGTCTTTTTGTGGTTACTTCAAAAAACGGAATGATAGTAATGAAAAAATTAAACGCAAAAATAAGTGAGGCGGATTTGAAAACTTTGAAAGGCATTGAAGAGGCATGGTGGAATATTGAAAAAGGACGATTTAAAGTCTACTCCAAAGACCAATTTTCTAAAGAGTTGGCTAAATGGTAATAATTGAAAAGATAGCCGTAACAGATAAGTTCAAAGATGATGTCAAGAAAACAAGAAATAAGAGTATTAAGGAAGGGATTGATAAGGGGGTAAAGAGGATATCAGAAAATCCAGAAATTGGCAAACCTTTGGGATATGGACTCAAAGGCAAAAAGGCAGTACGTATAAGCCCTTATGGGTTGATTTATAAAGTGGAAGGTAACGATCTGTTACTTTTGAGATTCGAACATCGAAAAGAAGTCTACGATTGAATAATGGATAAAACCAATGCCCAAAACAAACGGGCGTAGGACTCCTCATCCTGTTGCCTGCTTCGGGTGTAAGGCCAATTTAGCCTGCAAGGAAGATTTATAAGACTCCGTGCACGAATAATAAGCATGAAGGTGGGCGAGCTCTTTTACGCCGAGTGGATGCGCGAAAGCGCATCGACAAGGAATATGCTTTCAAGCGTTCCCGAGGCGAAGTTTTCATGGAAGCCGCACGAGAAGAGCAAGCCGCTAGGTGCGCTAGCTTTGCACGTTGCAGCGCTTCCCGGGCGCTGGCTGTATCTATTCGACAACGACACGTTCGATCCGACGGTTGTCAAGCAGCCGTCACTGGAAGGTAAAGACGATATAATAAGGCTGTTCGACGAAGGCAGCGCAAAGCTAACGGGCCGCCTCAAGGACACCGACGAAGCCGAATACGACAAGACGTTCACATTCAGCATCGGCGGAAAACCCACGTTCACTATGTCAAAGGCCATGGGCTTTAGGACATTACTCTTCGACCACATGATACACCACAGGGCGCAGCTGTCCGTGTATCTTAGGCTGCTTGACTTCCCGGTGCCCGGGATGTACGGGCCGACAGCAGACGAGCAGTGACAAGGCGCCGCCCCGATTAGAATGACAATTGTAGGAAATGCGGTGCAGGAGTGCCATAGCTAAGGAGTATCGTAGTCCCTTAAGAGCGCCCTGTTCCCGTCCTTGTCGCTAAGGCCCTCCCATTCGCCATGCTCATTCCTTATGTAATGCACGTCATGGCCGCCTACCAGCGCCCTGAATTCGTCAAGCGATGCCCTCCTCATAAACGCGGATATGCCGCCTGCGCTCTCCGCGACTATCTTGCCGACTCTTGTCCGGTTTGCGTTTGCACCAGTCATCATAGAACCATACCATACAGGATCTGGGCATAACCGTATATATGGATTCTGTACAGGAAAAGCCTGCCGCTACTCTAAGTTGTCCAGCTCCATGTCCTCGATACGCTGGACCTTCTTCTTTATGCCCTCTTCTGTATATTCCGGGAACTCGACGCCGCTTATCACTATCATTACCTTGATCGAATCCCGCTGCATCTCCGGGTCTATCCTAGCGCCCCACTTAAGCATGGCCTCGCCGCTTATCCTTCCGGCTATGTCCTGGAATACTATCTCTGCCTCGCGCAGCGTCAGGCTGTCCCCTCCGACTATGTTGACCAGGGCTTTCCTAGCTGTTCCGAAATCGGCATCTAGCATCGGGCTCTTTATCGCGTTCTCTAGCGCAACTACAGCCCTGCTTGTGCCGTTATTTGTCGCCACGCCCTCGCCGCTGCCTATCACAGCATAGCCTGAATCCTTGAGCACTGTTCTGAGGTCGGCAAAGTCTATGTTGACCATGCCAGGCTTTGTCACCATCTCTACTATGCCCTTTGTGGCGCCTGCAAGCACCTCGTCCGATACCCTAAACGCCATGTTGAGCGGCAGGTCGGGCGCAACGGCAAGCAGCTTGTCGTTGTGTATTATTATTGTTGTATCCGTTACCCTCCTGAGCTTTGAAAGGCCCTCGAGCGCGTTCCTCATCCTTGTCTTGCCCTCGCTTGTGAACGGCAATGTGACTATCGCAACTGTAAGCGCACCCGCATCCTTTGCTATCTGCGCTATGGTGCCTATGGATCCGGTTCCTGTGCCGCCGCCCAGGCCGCACGTAATGAATACAAGGTTGGCCTCGCCGAACAGGTGTCTTATCTCCTCCTTGCTCTCTACGGCAGCGCCCTCTCCTACCCGTATGTCGCTGCCTGCGCCGAGCCCCTTTGTGAGCTTCTTGCCCAAAAGCAGCTTCCTGTCGGATTTCATCTTTACTAAATGCGCGGCATCGGTGTTCATTGCAACAAGCGTCGCCCCCTGCACCCCTATGTTGTAAAGCCTGTTTATCGTGTTGGTGCCGCTGCCACCTGTGCCAACTACGAATATCCTCGGTTTCGCGCCCTCTATAAAGCGCAATATCTCCTCATCATCAGGGCTGAGAGCGTCCATCGCATCATTCGTTGCACTAATCGTCCGTACTATATGAAACGCAAAAAGATAAAAAGGTATTATCAAGATGCAAAACATTCAGCGTCATGCAAAAGCCTAAATTATGGATGATAATAATACTATACGATACAATGCAAAGAAGGATAGACCCTAAAAAGTCGCTTTTCAAAAGGAGCGTCGAGCTCGGCACCGGCTCAGTGCAAGGCTACGACTTCGAAAGGAAGTTCGACGCAAACGCGTTCTTCGATTCCTATAAAGATACCGGTTTCCAGGCCACGAACCTTGGCAGGGCAATAGACCTTGTAAAGGAGATGCAGAAAAGCGAAGCCACAATATTCCTGGGATTCACGTCCAATGTATCCACCAGCGGGCTTAGAGATATAATCACGTACCTTGTAAAGAGGAAAAAGATTCATTTTCTCGTGACTACAACAGGCGGCCTGGAAGAGGACATAATCAAGACCCATGGGAAATTCCTCCACGGCTCGTTCTCTGCCGATGGCGCGTACCTGCGGCAAAAGGGCGTGAACAGGACAGGCAACATATTCATACCAAACGAGAGGTACATCTGGTTCGAGAAATTCATGGGCAAAACGCTGAAGAAAGCCTATTCGCTCCAGAAAAAGCGCGGCAGGCAGCTTGACAGCGTCGAATTGGTGAAAGAGATGGGCATGGAGCTTGAATCTGAGAAGCATCGCGGCGAAAGCTTCACGTACTGGGCGTACCGCAACAAAATACCACTACTCTGCGTGCCGCTTGCCGACGGCGCCATAGGCGACCATCTCTACTTCTTCAGGAAGCAGCATGCCGATTTCGGGATAGATCTTGTCAACGAAGTATCGGTGATATACGATACCGTCCTGAATGCAAATAAGACTGGCGCAATAATACTGGGTGGCTCTGTGCCCAAGCACCACATTATGAATGCGCTCATGCTGCGCGAGGGTGCAGACTACACCGTTTACGTAAATACTGCATATGAGCAGGATGGCAGCAATGCCGGCGCGAACCCCGAAGAGGCGAAGAGCTGGGGCAAGGCAGCAAGGGACGACAACAACGTGAAGGTATGGGGGGACGCCAGCATAATATTCCCTATACTTGTCGCTGCAGGGTTCAAGCTTTACGGCAAGGATTGACTAAGAAGCAGCTATCAATTACCGTTGCCAGTAGAAAGGGTCCTTGTGCTGTACCTTCCCCTTTTCTCTATATCGGCAAGCCTCCCAAATACGCCAGCCGCATCCTTCGACGACCTTTTGTATGATTTTGCGAATGTGCTGAAGCTTGCGCTGTCTATGGATCTTTTCATGAGAAGCACGTCAAGCGCCTTGTCCTCTATTGATGCGGTTGCATCTGCAAGCCCGAAGTCTATTATGTGCACGTTCGATCTGCCCTCAATCATCACGTTTGCAGGCGTATAATCGCCATGCACCATCCCGTTGTTGTGCAGCATTGCAGCGTACAGCCCAAGACGCCTGAATATCAAGTTGATATCATAAGAATCTGTCTTTGAATTAAGTATGTCGTTTAGGTTCCTGCCGTTCGCCCTTGTCATTATTATGTCGTACTTATCGACGAGGAGCAGCCTAGGCGAGCTTATCCCGATGGATGACGCGCTGCCCATTATCCTTGCCTCCTTCCTTGTCCTAGTGGCCCTTATCTTGTCGTCTATCTCCCTTATCCTGTACTCCTTCTTTGACCTTCTCTTGAGCACGCACCCCATGCCAAGGAAATCAACTGCATATATATCGGACTCAGCGCCTTCTGATATCTTGCGCATGCTCATACTATCACCGCCTCGTCTATCCTGTACCTCTGGCTTGTCGTCAGCTCATGCGTCCTGAAACTCATCTTCGATCTGTACATCATCTCTGAGACTGCGGCTATCATTGCGCCGTTGTCAGCATTGAATTCGTTAGGTGCAACCCCGAATCTTGCACCGTGGCTCTGTGCCATTGCTTTTACCATGGAGCGCAGCCTGCTGCTCTGCGCCACCCCGCCGCAAAGGACAAGCCCTTTTTTCCCTGTAAGCAATAGCGCCCTTTCCGCTGCCTCGCACAGCATGGAGAATGCCGTTTCCTGCATCGAATAGCATATGTCGTTGAGCTTCTCCTTTCCGAGCATGTTCGCCGCGTTCGTGAGCAGCCCCGTGAAGGTGAAGTCCATGCCCTTGACGGTATAGGGCATCTCTATGTACCTTCCATCTTCTGCCGCCTTTGCCACTGTCGAGCCCCATGCGGGGTTTAGCTTTGCAGCCCTTGCGAACGTGTCCAGCATGTTGCCTATGCCTATGTCGAACGTCTCCCCGTATATGTGGTAATGCCTAAACGGCTTTCCGATTGCGGCAAGCACCTGCGAGTTTCCCCCGCTGACGTACAACGCCAATGGGTCTTTCATCTTTGAAAACAGCTTCGCTATCTCAACATGTGCTACAGCATGGTTAACCGGGAATACTGGTATGCCATACCTCTTTGATATCGCCTTGGCCGCTACGTTAGCTATCTGGAGGCAGGCTCCCAGGCCGGGCCCTTTCGTATAGCCAACAGCGTCTATGTCATCCATGCCTAGCTTGGCAGCCTTTAGCGCACCTGCAAGCACGCTATTGACGTTGCCAGCATGGAAGTCCGCCACCCTAGCGGGTATAAGGCCCTTGTTGGTTATGTTGTACATCCTTATGCTGTTGGCAAGCACCTTCCCTTTGTCCACTATGCCTATGCCAAGCGTATGTGCGCTGCTCTCTATACCAAGAACAGGCATGCAGAACCAGCTATGCTAAATCAACATTAGACTCCTTGTAGCCTATGCTTATGAGCGCCTTCTTGGTCGCGAGCTTGTGCTCGCCTTGCAACTCTATGACATTGTCCTTGCTCGTGCCCCCGCACGCAAGGATACGCTTTAGGCTCTTTGTAGTCCTGTCTATCTCGTCCGCGTTTATACCTTCGACAATTGTAACGTACTTATCGAACTTTGCCTTCTTTGTGTATACCTTTATCTTAGTCTCGGTCTCCCTATCAAGAACATTGCAGACACATAGCTCCGTGGGCAACCCGCACCTAGGACAAATATCCGCCATTTAGACCTTTGCACCTCTCTCCTTAAGTATCGTATTGATCCTAGCTATTGTCCTCCTTATCTCCTTTGTCTTGACGACCTTGCTTGATACACCCGTGCTGGCTATCTTCCTCTGCTCTATGTTCAGCTCAAGGACCAGCTGGCTTTTAGTGCTCCTCAACGAGTCGTCTGATAAGGATCTTATATCTCTTACCTTGATAATAACACCGTTGACACTATTCTTATATACTCAAAGATATTTAAAGCCTATCCCTCATTTCGCTTCATTTAATGCCAAAACAGCGACATACACAGATTGACGAATACGCCATGACCTATAAATATCTGGAAAACCATAATATCAACTATGGAAATTCAAAGGCCCTACTCGGAGCGGTACTCAGGGCACAACGCCAAGCCTGCGTCTTCTGCAGACGCAAGGGGCACAAGGGAGCGCTGGGAGGTGCTGCTGCCCGAGTCCAGGCTTATCAAGACAGAAATGATAGAGTTCCGGGAATACCTTTACGACACTGTGAAAAAGATAAATCCAGGGCAGAACGCAATGGTTGTGCTGCCGACGGGCAAGGGAAAGACCTACGTTGCGCTGTTCGCTATGGCAAAGGCCCTATCAAAAGAGAAGAGGTTCATGATAGTGGCGCCGACGCTGCCGCTGGTAAAGCAGCACTACGACTTCGCGACAAGCATGCTCAGGGACCATGAAGGGGTAGCTCTTATCACGGGTTCTATAAGAAATCCCGAACATAGGCAGGAGATCGAGGCAAAGGCCAAGGTCATCATAGCAACACCCGAGACAATGGTCAACGACATAACGAGCAGGAGGCTGTCCCTCTCAGGATTCGACGCCGTCGTGTTCGACGAATGCCACAAAACAAGGGGAAAATATGCATATACTGCATTGGCGGGCGAATGCAAATTGGCCGGCACCCGGATAATAGCGCTTACGGCAACCCCAAGCAGCAGGAACAGCATTGTCGACAGCATATTTGAAACTATGGGAATAAACATTTCTGTGGTCAAGGCATCTTATGACGGGGACATGGCACCTTACATTATGCCCAGGCAGACGGTTGTGGTGGAAGTAGAGATGTCGGAAAGCCAGAGAAACGTAGGCAGCATGATAAAGGCGCTTTCGGAGCGCCAATTCAACGTGCTCAAGGCCGCTAGGTTCACAAATGAAGAAAAATTAGATGGCATGCCTTACAAGAAGTTCAAGGACATAAAAAGCAGCATAGACGCCGCATGGATGCGCTTTAGGGAAAATACGTTGCTGCAGCACCAGAGCATAGAACACATAAAAGACGCCACAATAAGCTACCACAAGATAGAGTACCTCTCTTATGCGCGCAACCTCCTTGAAACCGAAGGGTTCACGCCATTTGACGAATACATGAGGTCGCTTGTGGACAAGAAGACCCAAAGCGCCGAAAGACTTGTCAGAGGCGAGCCATTTAAGCAGATAATGCTCGAAGCTGCAAAGGCAATGAGATCCGGGGAGGAGCATCCCAAGGTATCGTGGCTCATATCCAACACAAATACAATCGGCGCCGACAGCATAATAGTGTTCGCGCAGTACAGGTCCACTGTCAACATGCTTGTAGAGAGGCTCAATGCCTCGGGCATAAGCGCAAAGCCCCTTACTGGTAAGGGGCAAGGCGTAACGCAGAAGGCACAGCAGGAAACAATAAAGGAATTCTCCGACAATAAGTTCAGGGTAATGGTGTGCACGTCCATAGGGGAGGAAGGATTAGACATACCAAGCGACCCGATGGTGGTGTCCTACGGGCCGGTGCCAAGCGGCATAAGGAGCATACAAAGGAAAGGGAGGACCGGCAGGGCGAAGCCAGGCAAAGAGCTTGTGCTGGTCACAAAGGGCACGAGGGACGAACACTATATGACTGCATCGATATGGAGGGAAAGGAGCGTGGAGCGCATAGTCGGTAATCTAAGAGGATCATCTAAATATAACGCCCTGCAAATCAGGGAAAACGGCATAGGATTCTCCCAAAGAAAACGCGGGTCGAAGCCCTTGCAGCTCATGCTAAGGTTCTGATAGCCGAAGCATTGGGTATAACTATTAATATCCATGCTACAAAATAAACTATATATACTTATTTTAACTTAGTCTAGAGAGGCTGACATGGCGAAGACGACCGAAAACGTAAAGATACCTGATAAGCTAATAGATCAGGTAATAGGCCAGAAAAAAGCAGTTGACATAATAAAGAAGGCAGCAAAGCAGCGCAGGAATGTCCTATTAATAGGTGATCCGGGTACTGGAAAGACTATGCTTGCACAGGCAATGGCCGAGCTGCTTCCGGCCGCCGACCTTGAGGACATACTGGTATACAAGAACATAAACGACGAGAACAAGCCGATAGTCAAGGCAGTCAAGACATATCCCGATGCAAAGTCGCTTGAGAAGATGGGCGACGGGCAGGGAAGGCTCATGCTCCAAAAGGAGCGCATAAAGAACAGGATGGGGATGAGCAGGAGCACCTCGATCATAGGTCCTATAGTGTTCCTGATAGTGGCGGCATTGTTCGGACTCACGCTTTTTGGGGTAATAAAAGGCTACAACATCATTGTTGTGGCCGCGATAATACTGGGAGTAATGATATTCGGATCAGTTGCGCTTCTTATGAGCGGCCTTGCAAAGCGCGTCGGCATACCCGGAATGAGCGACGGCAGCGAGCCAAAGCTCATAGTCGATGATACCGGGCTCTTGCATGCGCCTTTCATAGATGCGACCGGTTCGAAGGCGGGCTCGCTTTTCGGCGACGTGCGGCACGATCCACTGCAGAGCGGCGGCCTGGGCACGCCAGCACATCTAAGGGTAGAAAGCGGTGCCATACACAAGGCGAACATGGGAGTGCTATTCATAGACGAGGTTTCAAGCCTTGATCCGAGGTCGCAGCAGGAGCTGCTTACGGCAATGCAGGAGAAGAGGTACCCAATCACCGGCCAGAGCGAGATGAGCTCTGGAGCGCTTGTTAGGACCGAGCCCGTCCCTGCGGACTTCATACTAGTGGCTGCTGGAAACGTGCAGGACCTGCAGCGCATGCATCCTGCATTAAGGTCAAGGATAAGGGGATACGGATACGAAGTATACATGGAATCGACCATGGACGACACAGCTGCAAGCCGCGACAAGCTTGTGCAGTTCATAGCCCAGGAGATAATGAAGGACGCAAAGATACCGCCCTTCGACGATGGCGCGATAAATGAGATAATGGACGAGGCAAGGCGCAGGGCAGGAAGGAAGAAGAAGCTTACGCTTATACTAAGGGATCTGGGCGGCCTCGTGAGGGCGGCAGGCGACATAGCAGTCGAGAGGAAGCAGAAGCTGGTAACCAAGCAGGACGTGCTTGACGCAAAGCAGCTCGCCTCATCGATAGAGGCACAGGTAGTCGAGCAGGAGCTGGAATTCAGGAAGGACTATAGGGTATTCAACACAAGCGGTTTTGCGGTAGGCAAGGTGAACGGCCTTGCGGTGATGGGCACAAAGACCACATATGCAGGCATAGTCATACCTATAGTCGCAGAGGTGACGCCAGCAGGCTCAAGGTCCGAGGGCAAGTTCATACCTACCGGACGCCTAGGGAAGATAGCCAGCGAGGCGGTGAAGAACGTCAGCGCAATAATAAAGAAGCACATGGGCAAGGACATAGCCAATTACGATATGCATGTGCAGTTCATACAGATAGAGGGAGTTGAGGGTGACAGCGCGAGCATATCTGTTGCAGTTAGCATAATATCTGCAATGGAAAACGTCCCTGTAGACCAGTCAATAGCCATGACAGGGTCGCTTTCGGTAAGGGGGGAGGTGCTTCCCGTAGGGGGCGTGACAAACAAGGTCGAAGCCGCGATGCAGGCCGGGCTCAAGGCCGTCATACTCCCAGCAAGCAACATAGACGATGTTTCAATAGGAAAGGACATGATGAAGCGCCTAAAGCTTATACCTGCAAAGACGCTTGCTGATGTGCTTCAGCACGCGCTCAAGGACTGCAAGCGCAAGAACGAGATAATAAAGGAGCTCAAGGGCTACGAAAAGTGAGCATATGGCCAAGGCAAGCAGGGAAGCTGGGGCAAAGGCAAAGCTCGAGGATTTCGGGGAATCGATAGTCGGCGACATAGGTGCAAGGAAGAACCCGAGGTTCGTCACCGGCGCAAGGACCCGCTCAAACATAGTATACAACGAGAAGAAAGGCTACCTTTCCCTGGGTCCTGCACAGGAGGAGAGGAACTTCCTGAATACCGCGCAGTCGAAGAGGTTCATGCAGACGGTAGCGATAGCGGCAAAGTGCCACAAGTTCGTGGGCGAGAACCTGCACACATCGATAAGGGGATTATACTACCAGCTCAAGTACTCGTTGGGAGAGGACGTGGACGAGAACATATTCAACGAGCAGGCGGAATCCAATCCGTTGGTTGAGGACCTTGAGGTGGCGCTTAGCCTGAAG
>JBOGRY010000017.1:0-9095 GCA_050749665.1 Candidatus Micrarchaeaceae archaeon | reverse complement strand
CAGCATAAGGCACCTGGCATACGGCGAGGTGGAACTGGAATCCGGCGCACTGTCCGGAAGGAAGGGCACATGGCTGGGATTCAGCGCAGACGACCTGATAAGAGAAGCGGAATTGAAGGCGCGCAATCTCATGAGCGGCAGATTCAAGTTCAGCGAGTCAGGCGAGCAGTACGTAATAAGCAGTGTTGCATTGTCTGCGATAAAATTCGAGTTCCTCAAGATCAGCCCCGAAAGGAAAATAGTGTTCTCATGGGGCAGCGCGCTCAGCTTCGAGGGGAATTCCGGGCCATATGCGCAGTACATGCATGCGAGGTCCGCAAGGATACTTGAGGGCTCAAGGAAGGAACTGCTCAGGGCTGCGCTTGTAGTGCCGGATATGAACGGCCAAGAATTCGAACTCCTAAAGTCGATATCTATGGAAAGAACAATAGCCGAGAAGGCAGCTGCAGAGCTGCGCCCGAATGTCATCGCAGAATACATAAACGAACTGGCGTACAGGTTCGCTGTTTTCTACGAGCATTCACCGGTGCTCAAGGCGGAATCAGAAGCCGAAAGAATATTCAGGCTGCGCATCACGCTTTCATTTAATGCCGTGATGAAGGACATGCTCGAGCTCATCGGCATTGAGGCGCTCGATAAGATGTAGCATTGCAGCACGCTCCGTGCAAATCATAAGTATTTTAATACCTTAAATGAATATCCTTTAGACAAAAAGGGCCTGTAGCTCAGCTTGGATAGAGCGGCATCCTCCTAAGGTGAAGGTCGTGGGTTCAAAATAAGCTTTTAGGAAGGTCCAAAAAGAGACTAAATGGTTATGAAAATCCCACCAGGCCCGCATATGGTGTTTGTATGGTCAACAAGGAATCAAGAAGTGGCAAGGGCAAGGCGGCAGGAGGCAAGGAGCCCGTATTCATAGTAAAGCCTGCATTCAGGAACTACGGACTGGACTACCTGCACATAATGCTCATAGCCCTTGTCATAATACTGGTGGTGCTTGCCTTCGCGCTCAGCACGTTAAAGCGCGGCGTAGTGGTAACGAACTGCCAGAACGGCGCCAATGCGAGCGGCATCTGCAATACCACAGTGCACAACTCAACGCAGGCATTAGCAGCAGCAGAGAGGGACATGGCATCATACTCCGAAGTCAACACCTCCCTTTCGCTGATACCGTACTATTCGCTTATCAATCAGTCCGTTGTCGAATACCTCCCGTCAAGCAGGGAATGGATGATCGTCATACCGTACATAGACCCGCTTCTTAACAGCACAGTATTCGACTTCTCGCTGCTGCTCTACGACTCCAACCTCAGCGTTGCAAACTCATTCCTGCAAACGCTCAAGCCCGCGGTTCCCACGAATAACAGCGTAGTCGCGCTGGGCACGGTGAACCTTTACGGCGAGGCGGCGTGCAAGTCATCGACGCCAATACCAGTATACGTAATCACCGATCCATATGCTCCGGGTGCGCTGGCCGCGCTAAACACAAGCGAGCACATAGCGAAAATCTACGGCAACAAGATAAACGTGACATACTACTTCATATTCAGCGGCTATTCCGTTAACTACTATGATAGTTTCGGGATAGAACAGACGCAGCAATTGGGCATGTACATGGAATGTGCGTCCATGCAGCGTGGCAGGTTCGGCGACTTCATATCGAACCTGAGCATAGCTTACACTGGTAAGCCGATAGAAAACCAGACGCTATACCAGATAGCCGAAGGCTCCGGCCTGAACTTGACGCAGCTAGGTGCCTGCATGGACAATGTCACCTCAACGCTCAACATACAGGCTCAGTTCGCCAAACTATACAATATAGTATCGACGCCTACCGTAATTGTGAACTGCAGGTACTCTACGATACCCCAGACAATGGGATACGCCATAAACTACTCGCTCATGAACCTAAATAGCTAACTGGTGGAATGTACACAATAGCCGGAATAGACCCTGGGAAGACGTGCGGGATAGCATGCCTTGACCTAGACGGCAAGCTTGTATTCAAAGGCCACATGACCTTCGGCGGGAACGACTGGCTGGTGAGCAGGCTGAGCGATATAGGAACCCCTATTATAATCGCAAGCGACAAGCCCGAAGCCGGCTCTGTTGTCAGGAAGATCAGCGCCATATTTAACTCCAAGCTGTTCTGCCCCAAGAAGGATTTCAGAGTAGAGGAGAAGCGCCTGGCTGCGAGGGATATGGGCATAAAGAACACCCATGAACGGGACGCATATGTCGCCGCAATCACCGCATATCATGCGTACGCGAACAAGTTCAAGCAGGCCGAGCGCCTTGCCGAGAAGGCCGGCAGATCCGAGATAGAGACGATAAAGGCAAAGGTCGTGGCAAGATACTCGATCAAGGAGGCCATGGACAACAGGAAGGCGAACAGGTAAGTGGCAACCTGCTGCAATGTCAAAATTCCGGAAAAACTGGCGTGGGCTATAGCTATTTAAACCTAATTAGAGCATACACAATATCCGCCAGTCATTCACGTAATATTACCTACTAGTAGTGATGCTTTTGGAAAAAACCAGATCTTCCCGGCCTAGGCTTAGGAGCAGGGGCCTGTCGCTTGAAATAAGGTGCAGGGCAAACCTCCTGCCTCTGAAGGCACTTTTCCTGGCTATAGGCACGGCGAACAAGCGCATAGTGAAGCCGAGGAACTCCAATGCAAGCCTGTACGCCCACAAGCTTGCCTCGCATGTAAGGGATCTGAATACGATTGCGAACAGGCTCAAGGGCTCCGCAGATGTTGATCCGGACAGCAACTCGAATGGGATGGAGTCTGCAGTAAAGACGTATGTAGACCTGTTCTACACGATAAGCAAGGAGGAGCGCAAGGGTTACATAGACTCGTTTAGCAAGGGCAGGAAATCCAAGCTCAAGCTGGAGAGGAATTTGTTAATAATACCTGCAATGATGGCCGAGCTGAAGATGCCGAAGGAGGACGTCGCAAAGGGCTTATTCTACTCGCTGTACAAGATGCCTTTCAAGGTGCTCTACGACTCGAGCAAGTCGGCGCTGCAGGTCGCGCTCTTCGAGCAGAACATGGCGATAAGAACCGTACCGTATGATACTATAGAGAGCTTCTCGAAGTCCATGTCAAAGCTGGAGAAGAGGATAAAGGGCGTCGAGAAGGGCGAAATAAGCCCTAGCGGCGACGAGGACGTGAAGGCCGACTTCATAGACAAGACGCTCGAATTCTCAAGGGCCACAGAGATAAACATAGCTGATCTCATAGCGGAGAAGGTAGGCACCGATGCCGCGGTGCGCACAAGGATGCACAGGATAATGAGAAGGGCCAAATACTAATTATTTTAATATAGAAAGGTCTAATTGTCTACAGTGCTCCTATCGTCTAGTCCGGCCAAGGACACTGGCTTCTCAAGCCAGTGACCCGGGTTCAAATCCCGGTGGGAGCAGTTCCGGCGTGGGGTTATACATAAGAGCCTCAGCAAACCCAAAAAGATACCTATACACATAATGCGAAACAGTAAAATGATAATTTGATATCTAAAGATAAGATTAAAAGAGAAATCGCTGAAGAATTCATAGATTCAATGGATATCTATGCATTTGATAGGTTATCTGCTCTGTTTGCGTCCAAGATATACGAAAAATTGGATAATATCGGGAAGATGACTGACGAAAATGACATACTTATAGCAAGTATCGCAATGGCCAATAACGAAATACTCATAACAAGAGACGCCAAATTTAATTATATAGGTGATGAACGGATTATTGTAATATAAACGATGAAGAACAGCCCGTTAAAAGATGTCAAGGCATATGTCCCTGGATGCCCTTATCGCAAATTCTTTCAGGATTCGCTTGTTCCTGTTCAGTACGCATATAGTATACTCGGCACCATCAAGCAGGGATAATTCACGGGCGCCTATCTCGCCCAATGCTATGGTCTCCAGTTCCTCTCCAAGGAAGCACAGCCTGATGAATGCAAATTCTTTGATTTCGTTGCCTTTAAGCTTCTGGTAGTCTGCAGGCTTTATGATCATCCTGCACTTTATGGTATTTGCAGGGCTCAATTTAGACTTCCTGACGTAACCCTTTATCGGATTACTGCAGTCTTCTGGGAAATGGTGTTCGTAGCTGCCAGTCTTTATGAACATCGTGTCATGCTGCCTTTTTTCAAAGCCGTCCTTTGAGATATAGTTGAATGCACCGACCCTTGATGGCAGCGTCTTAAGCTTCATCATTATGTCGTCTTGGTCCGCGAATGCGAATATAAGGTCCTTTGAGGCTATTATTGCGGTATCGGGCGCCTGCTTCAAGTATAATTTGAGCTGGCACAGCCTGCGTATGCCTACCTCTATGTCGCCGACGGTGTGCGTAAGCAGGATAAGTCCTATCCCTTTCTTCCTGAAGTCTTGGATGCGCTGCTTTATGTCCTGGACTGCGGGCGAGCGCTCGTCCCCAAATATTATCTGCGCTTCCTCAAGGCATATGACAAGCCTCAACTCGCTGTCACCGCTTTCGTCGAAGTTCGATGCAAGGGAGTATATCTGGTTGAGCACCAGCGCATATAACTGCACCATCGTGTTCGAGGTCGTTCCAGAAATATCGAACACAGCACCGCTTTCCATGAAGTCTTCAATCCTTATACCATCTTTCACGCAGTACTGCCCCTTGCTGAGTATGCCCCTGAGGTTCTCCAGCGAGGATTTTATGTTTTCCCCATGTTTCGTGTACTTTATCCCTCCGGGCGTAACTTTGCCGTGGTATTTTATTATGGATCTCTCGATCTCATTGTACGCATTCACAGGTTCAGGGCATCTATCGCTGCTGTATACGTATCTGAAGGCGTTCAGCATGCATTTCTCTATAGGATTCCTGTAAGGCCCGGCATTTGCCGCGGACGACAGTATCATCGCCAGGTTGCCGTAGAACTTCTCAACCCCTATCGTGTCCGGGCACCTGAAGAAGTTCATCGGGATATCATCATTGTACAGGCATATGAGCGGCATGTTGTGCGACAATGCGAAATCGCCCCATTCCTTTGTCGGCGTAACAATAAAGACTGCGGGCTTCCTGCCGGAATGCAGGAGCGAGTCCACTATCGACATGGCCTCCATAGTCTTGCCCGAACCGGGAAGCCCCGTTATCAAAAAGCCCAGGTTGATTGCTGAAGGGTCGATTTTTGCGCTGATATCTGTCTCTGCAACCCCGTCCTTAACTATCTTACCTACCTCTATGCCGCCTTCCTGGTAATGGATGGAAGTACGTATTGCATGGTTTATCCCAAGAAACCCGTAGAAATTAAGGAACTCTCCCGCATAGATCGCCCCGAACGGTATGGATGGAATCTTGGATAGCTGTTTCATCACCGATTCAACGCCATATCCGCGGATGTCATGTTTAGCCAACACTAGGAAATGCGTATTTATGTAGGTACTTAACTGCAAGTCATCTTTTGGTATCAGGACGAATATCTTGTATGCCAGGCCATTGCTCAGTATTGCGTTATTCAGCGAGCCTATTATGCTGTTTAGCATCACTTTCTCCTCGGACTCATAGTACAGGTCCCTATGGACAGTGGAGTTTGACCTACTTCCGGAATACGCAACAGGCGAAGGCTCTGTTTTCCTTATACTTTTGGAGCTCATAACATCCTCGAGCTGCAGTTTTACCGCTGCGATCTCACCAATCGCTGAATTCACGAAAAGTATCGCAATGAAACTGCTCCCCGGCAAGGTATTAAAGGCATCATGGAATAGCCTATTGCCCTCCTCTTCCATTTCCCTGTAGACAGAGAACGCTGAGTAGTCACCTTCGCCGCCCAGCAGGTCAAACCCGGTGCCTTTGAATGCTATGCCGGGGACCCGATTCCTTATCCTTTCCTTTGTATCATAAGAGCAAGACGCGTCTATGCCGATTAAAGTCGAAGCGCGTGAAAAGTCATATACAATTGCGAAGTCCTGCTTGCCTATGCATTCCAGCACCTCTATGCCGTTGAAACCCTTGCTGGGAATCTCTGAAACCATGCTAAAATCAAAAGCGTT
This sequence comes from Candidatus Micrarchaeaceae archaeon, assembly GCA_050749665.1. Classification (GTDB taxonomy): domain Archaea; phylum Micrarchaeota; class Micrarchaeia; order Micrarchaeales; family Micrarchaeaceae; genus UBA12276. The sequence continues at coordinate 3,072 of JBOGRY010000017.1, read as the reverse complement.
TTTCATAAAACCACAAAGGCAACAGCCAATGAGACGAAAACATGCGCTACAAGCAGCAATCTCTCATTCCTGTTAAACCTCACCTTCGGCTTCGAGAGCAATAGGGATAGCAATGTTGCGATAAAAATCCCAACAAATACTGCAGCATAAACTGCCATCGCACCACTAATGTAAACTGCGCCATATCCTGTTTGAAGCTCCGCAGCGCGAAACATGACCGTTGCCGAAATGCCGACAAGTGCGGAAAAGAAGGCGTACTCGTATATGCTGTATCCTGTATAAAACCTCTTTATATTATCCAGCAAAGGCTCACCAAACGTGTAAGATCAGCGTTAACGCAACCAAAAGAAATGCGGCGCCTAATATATTCTTTGCAACTGCCGCATATTTTTTGCCTGGAGCAATGTTGCCAACCAGCCATAATATAACACCGAAATTCATTAGCGCCAGGCCCACCAGCATCCCGAACCTCACAAAATAAGCAAATAGGCTCAGCAGTCGATCACCCTCGCTGTTTTATTTGCAGAGAGCGCGAGGAGCAGCGCGCCGCCCCTGGTGAAAAGCAACCTCTTCGCATTTAGGATCTTGCCCTCTACGGCATTGAAGCTGACCAAGCACAGTTCCTTGCCGGATTCCAAATGCTTTAAGCTGACATGTGCAACGCAAACGGCGTCGTTCCTTGCCAAAAACCTTGCATGGGAATCTGATTTGCGCAAAGACAGTTTCCCGTATTCCATGTACTCATCGTACAGCATCCTGGCGGCGAACGAATTGCAGCTGTCGGCCTTTCCATCGATGTCTATCATGTTATTATGGATTACTCCCGCACCGAGGTACTTGAAGCGGGTTCCACGATAATGCATGTTACCTGTTGATACCGATACAGGTGGAATCTCATTTAGCCTTACCGGCAATCCCTTGAGTATGAAAACGCTGTCGTTCGCTTTCCTGGTGGACAGCGCTACGCCTGCCATGTCGTATTCGCTGTAATGGCTGCGAGGCAGCACAGCATCACGGCTTTTGCTTATCATTACCGATTTGTTTGATATGCTGGAGTCCGAATAGAGCTTAATCGCTGCAAATAATGACACTCCTACGAATATCAACGCGAAACTGTAATACTCGCTGTAATAATTGGCTCCCGGATAGTAGATGGAAACACCTCACATTGCTGATTCTATTCTTTTTATGTCGTCCTGGCCTATGCCAAGCTGCCTCAATGCCGGATAATCGTCCGGCTTTCCTTCCCTGATGACCTTAGCTTTCTCGATAACGCTGAGGCTGAACTCCTTGTAAATGGATAATGACGCCGAAACCTCCATGTTCCTCTGTGACAGCCGTATTATATGGTGCGACAGCATGCAATTGGAATCGCCAAGGACGTTTATCCTGTCCTTTAAGCCGTCTATGGCGCTGCCGCTGGTCTTTGCTGCATTATGCCATTCTTGGTCAATAGCCTCTATGAAGTAATGGTATATTGAGCCGAGCCTGATGTCATATACGCCATCCACGAGCGCAATAGCCGATAGGAACGTTAGCATATTTTTCCTGTACGTTTCCTGGTTCTGGACTTCAAAGTAGAACTGCAGGCTTATGTGATCGCCAGAAAACTCCAAAATCCTGCTGCAACCGTCGTTTTCTCCGTCATGCACCTCGTACCTTAAGCTCTGCGCATCTTCCAGTTTTTTCAGATAGCCTATGCTGTCGAGTATTTTTCTTAGCGCAGCCATGTCGGATTTCAGCGCAGCCTCCGCATAAAACGAGGCATACATGCTCTGCTGTTTTTTCATCATGCCCGCACCCCTGACTGCTCTTCAGCTGCGACGTTGCCGAAAGCATTCGCGATGTCCATGTCCTTGAGCCCCAGCTTCCTAAGATAGTACACTATCTCGGCCCTCTCTATGTCCATGCCTGCCATAAGCCTTATCAACTGTGCATCATCGATCCCATTGCCGTTCTCAGCTACGAAATTCATTATCCGCTCCTTGGCATTGCTGTTTGCATGCAGCATTTTCGTCGAATTGACGAATAGCCTGTGCGATATCCTGTTGTGCATTTTCCCACCATGTAGCATAAAGTAGAAACTGCTGGGGATCCCGTCTGTCGATCCTATGAAGAACCTGCTGGCCTTGCTCTTATTCTCCTTGAGTGCCACCGAAACGAGGCAGCTGCCTGTCGGGAGCCGCATAACCTCCTTTATTGAGCCCTCATCCATTATACCGCATTCCCTGAGCATTTTGTAGTCGCCATCATTTTGCAGCCTGAATATTACCGTGCATGCAGTATTGGATATTATCTCGTTGTTTATGTCACTCGCCAGTTGCGTCGCTAATGCTATGCAAAAGCCGTATTTCCTGCCCTCCCTAAATAACACCCCTACATTTTCGGAATTCTTGATAAGACGCCATGCTTCATCAAGTACGATGATGGTCTCGCTGCCATTTGCGGCTCTGCCTATGCTCTTCCTGTGCATAAGCTCTATTATCATCCTGAATATGGTCCTTGATATCTCGTCCCGTTGGACCTCATCCCTGAGCATTGACAAATCGATGCTTATGACGCTGTCAAGCATGGACTGCACCGGGAATTCGTTGCTGTCGGCGAATATGGGACTGTCCTTGAGCTGAAGCAGCTTTGTTGCAATCTTGCTGCATTGGTCGTCATTCCCTGCCCTAAATGCACTAATAAGGAACGAGAGGTTCAAGGTGGACTCGTGGTCTTTCATGGCAAGTATCATCTCATATACTGCATAGCCTTCATCTTCATTAAGGCTGAGCAACCCGCATATCAGATCAGAGATGCATTTTATGTTCTTTACGTTATCTAGGTCATAGAGGCCGAACATGTTTATCCTCAAGTTGGCGCCCAATGCGAGCACATTGCCATTAAGGAACGAGACCACCTCATTGTACTCGTTGTTCCAGTCCATGATGAGTATCTGGGAGTTGCGCTGCAGCCTGCTCCTTATGATGAAACTTTTGAGGAAATAGCTCTTTCCCGAGCCTGACATCCCAAGCACTGCGATGTTCTTGTTCAAGAGCTTATCTAGGTCCAGGAAGAATGGTATGGAGT
>JBOGRY010000016.1:0-24433 GCA_050749665.1 Candidatus Micrarchaeaceae archaeon | reverse complement strand
CGGATAGCCAGTCTTGTCGATCCAATCCTTTGCGACCTTTGAGAACTTCGTGTTTTTGTCGATTTTCCTTGTAATGGCCTCTATCGCATCCCAGAGGTCGTATTTCGTTGCGTTGGAATATGCATGTTTCCCAAGATACGCGTGCAGTCCCTTCCTGAAGGCTTCCTTCCCTGCATAATCCTCAAGCATGGCAAGGACGCTGCCCCCCTTATCGTAGCTTATGCTGTCGAATATCTCGTTTATCTCGCTCGGTTCGCTGACCCTGACGTTTATAGGATGGGTTGACATGTACTGGTCAGCCGCAAGCGCCGTAGACAATATGCCTACAGAGTCCTGCAGTCCGAACTCCCATTCCGGGAACACGGAATCCACGGCCTTTGTGGCCATGAATGTGGCAAAGCTCTCGTTAAGCCACAGGTCGTCCCACCATCTCATCGTAACAAGGTCGCCGAACCACTGGTGCGCCAGTTCGTGCGCGATTACCTCCGCAATCCTTTGCTTCACGGCCGTAGATGTTGCCTTCTCATCCCCGAGTAGCTCTATCTCCCTGAACGTTATTGCACCCCAGTTCTCCATAGCGCCGGCAGAGAAGTCCGGGATCGCTATGAGGTCCATTTTCGGAAGCGGGAAATCGATCCCGAAATACGATTCGTAGAACTTCAGGAACCTCTTGCCGAAATCCATCGGCATCTTCGTGTTCTTCCCCCTTCCCGGAACCGTTATTACCCTGAACATCATGTTCCTGTATTTGCTGGTGTTGTACTCGAATTTTCCCACCGCTAGATACAACAGGTAAGTAGACATGCGTGGTGTCGTATAAAACGTTATCCTTTTTTTGCTTCCTAGGGCTTTGGTATTTTTTATCGGCATGTTGGATATGGCTTCAAGATTGCTGTCTACTATGAAGGAAAGGCTGAATACCGCCTTGAATTCAGGTTCGTCGAAGCACGGGAATGCTTTCCTTGCATCTGCAGGCTCGAACTGCGACGTCAGTATGTACCCCTCCTTGCCGTTGTTTAGGTACCTGCTCCTGTAGAACCCGTACATGCCGTCGTTGTTTGTTCCATCGAATTCTATGCAAAGCTCCGCCTTTCCCTTCGCCGGCCTCTTGAGCACAAGCAGCAGCGTCTCGTCCTTTGCGCTTGTTCGTATTGATGCATCCTGGATGTCCTTGCCTGAGGTGACCCTTGCGTCCCTTATCGCCAGTTCCGCCGAATTCAGCGCTATCTTGTTGGTCGGTTTTTTGATCAGGACCTTTATTGTGCATTTCCCCTTGTATCTAAATGTGCGGAAATCCGGTTCGAATTCCAGGATATACTCCATCGGTATTACATTATCCCCGAGCGTTTTCCTGCCCTTATCTGCTTCCATGAAATCAATACAAGCATTACTATTAATATTTATAAACTGTCACTTTATACGTTTAACCTAGTGGTTCATTGAAAATAGCGTTTATCTCCGATGCTGTGTACCCATGGAACGTGGGCGGCCTCGAGACGCTGGAGAACACTGAGGCGCAGGAGCTGGCCAAGACATACGAGGTGCACTTCTTCTCGCTAAAGTGGCCAGGCATGAAGAAGGACTTCGTAAAGAACAGCATACATTACCATACGCTGCATGACATAACTGCCGAAAGGTTCTACAGGCACGGCAGGCGATCCATAAGGGAGGCTATATTCTATACGGCAGGCCTTGGAAGGATATTCTTCCACAGGTTCGACTGCATACAGTCAAACGAGTTCCCGATAGTGCACATACCGCTGCTAAGGCTGTACTGCACGCTTACGGGCTGCAAGTTCATACTCGACGTTCATGAGGTATGGGAAAAGGACTACTGGACCGGCTACCTCGGCGGCGGGGTTGTCGGCAACCTTGCCAACGCTTTGGCAAACGCGTCGCTCAAGATGGCAGATGCATACATAGCGAACTCCAGCATGACGGCCGAAGGGCTCAAGCGTTTGGGCATAGACAGCAATAGAATACGCATATTCTCCCCTGTAATAGACGACAAGAAGCTAAGCTCAATAAAAACAGGCAAGGTCAAGAACCGGGTGATATTCTCCGGAAGGCTGATAAAGGAGAAGAGGCTGGACAAGTGGCTCAAGGCCGTGAAGTCTGCAAGCGGAAGCGTCAGGGGCATAAAGGCGGTGATAATAGGCGAGGGCCCTGAGAAGAACAGCATAAAGCGGCTGATAAGCAGGCTCAAGATAGACCACATAGTCAAAATGCATGATTTCTACCATGGCGAAGACAAGGATGAGCTGTACAAGAGCATAAAGGAATCGAAGCTTCTCTTACAGATGTCGGAGCGCGAAGGGCTGAGCATAATAGTGCTTGAGAGCATAGCACTAGGGACGCCTGTATTGCTCCCGGAAAGCTCGCCCATACCCGATGAGGTCAAGGAGATGTGCGTCGTAAAGGAAGAGATAAGCATACCGTACGAGCTTGAGAAGATACTAAAAAGCAACGACAAGGGGGAATTCATACGCAACATACATGGGATCGAGAAATTCTCGACGTCGAACACGAACAGGTTCTACTCCGAGCTTTTCAAAACACTCAGGAAATGACAGCATCGGCAAATATTGCCACTCATGTATCCTAATTATCTGGTAAAAGAAATCCAGTTCGGTTATGTAAATTTTTTTGTCGAAGAAAAATCATCATTCTAGTCGCTTGATTATGTGATAGCCGAATTCTGTCTTTACTATGCCTGAGACCTGGCCTTTGCCTAGCGCGAATGCCGCCTTCTCGAACTCCCTGACCATCATACCGTGCCCGAACCAGCCCAGATCGCCGCCGTGGCGGCTTGTCCCGTCAATGGAGTACTCCCCGGCAAGCTTCGTGAAGCTCTCCCCTCCCTTGAGCTTCTCCAGCACCTCATTTGCTACTGATTCCTTTGTCACAAGTATGTGGGCGCACCTTATCTTGTTTGCCATATCATCACTATAGGTTACGCGCGCAACATTTATAGGCACAGTAGCGGTTCATTTCTTTATGTCGAGCTTAATGGTATAGAGCAGCATGCTCGACACTATGCTTGTAATCGCTATTATTATGAAGGATATGTAGAACGTCTGCGTGAAGTAGATGCCGCCCATGCCGTAAAGTATGCTTGCAAGCGTGGCGACTGTCACTCCCCTTGGCATCAGCGCGAAGAAGAGCCCCCTATCCTGGGGTGTATTGTTGTGCAGCGCGGTCATGCTTGTGAAGTACCTGATAAGTATGAGCACAGCTACAACCACAAGGCCGTATACGAAATACTGCAGCGACAGCACCATTATCATGCCCATGAACACGAAGAAGAAGGTAGTTATGATAAACTCCAGGCTTTTTTCCACATGCAGCTCCCCCTTCCTTCGCACCTTTGTGTTGAGCTTGAATATGTTTGCAAATATGCCGTAGTTGCCGATCATGATGCCAAATATCAGCACCGATATTATCGCCGCGCCGTTGAATACGTCGACAATTCCGTAAAGCAGGAGCGCTATTGCGATCGTAGCCAGATAGTCCCTCGCTACCCCTATAGCGCTTATTACATACATCCATATGAGCCCCGCCACTATCCCGATAAACACCGCAACGCCCACATAGTCCAGTATGTAGTTCACCGAGGCGAAAACCGATATTGCCTGAGTGTTCAGGTATATCAGCAGCACGGAGAACATGACTATCGCCAGCACCGAATTTATGGTGGTCTCCATGAACAGGGTGTTGTGGATGTCCTCGCTTATATCCACCCTTTGTATTATGGGTATGACAACTATGTTCGACGTCTCGCCGAGTATGGCACCTAGTATGGCCCCGTAGATCAGAGGCCATCCGAGCATGAAATGCATGAGCGCAGACACTGCAACAGTTGCTAATACAGTGTCAAGCACCCCGATGGCTATACCCTTTAGGTTCATGAGCTTGTTGTCAAGCTTTAGCCTCTTGCTGCCGTTGTACATTATGACTACAAGTGCAAGGCTGCCGAACAGCGGCGCAAATGACCTCAATGTGCTTATGGTGTTGACCGATAGCAGGTTGCCGGTACTTGCTATCAGCACGCCTATGAGCATCAATATTAGCACTTCCGGTATCTTTGTGCGCTTGAATATCGCTATGCCGACATAACCGATTATTATTATGAGGGCTATTGCTATGAGCACGTATGAACTTGAGCTCAACTCCAACAGAAGCGGGATCACGGAATCGGTTCATAACTCTCTAGCTATACATTTAAACCTTTCCCGGGCATGTTTTGCTGCGCGTATGCCTAAGTCCGGCAGCCCGTTGTCCCTTGTCCTGCCCTGGCCATAATGGTATTATATGATTAGCGAACAATATAGGCATCATGGAACCTGACATGCGCCCTAGGTTCAGGATGAGCAAAGATATGAAACTCGGGGCCCCTACCATAAGGACAGAGGACATAGATGACATGCTCCTGTTCTACGAGCTTAAGCTTGGCCTGAAGGTGACAAAGAAGCTGCTGAAGGACGGATCGGAGACGTTCGAACTGAGGACGAGCCCGCAAAAGGACACTGCGCCGCTGATGATACTTGAGCACAAGCAAGGGTACGACCGCAGCCCGAGGAATGCAGCGGGATTGTACCACTGCGGCATATTGCTTCCGACAAGGAGGGATCTTGCATGTGTGTTTGCGGAACTGGGGAACTCGGGGGTGGAAACCGAAGGGTATGCGGATCATATAGCGAGCGAGGCTATTTACCTTAAAGACCCGGAGGGCAACGGCATAGAGATATACGCCGACAGGCCGGCATCATCATGGAAGTTCGACATCAATGGAAGGCTCAGGATGGACACGCTGCATCTAGACACCGAATCGCTTCTGGATGAGCTTTCTGGAGATGAACTTGAAACAGATTCGGTATCGCTGCCGGCAGGCGCAAAGATAGGGAACATGCATCTTAAGGTGACAGACATAGATAACTCGATACAGTTCTACGCCAGGAAGCTAGGCCTTGACATGGTGATGCAGCTCACCGGCGCAGCATTCATGTCGGTCAACGGCTATCATCACCACATGGCAGTCAATACTTGGGAGAGCGCCGGAGGCTACGCGCGTGCACCCAACTATTCGGGGCTGGGGACCGTAAAGATAATCGTGCCAAAGGACTTCATAGGCGTGCTGGCATCAGGGCTTGACAGGTCAGCAGTCTCGAAGCTGGACGAGAACGGACTGTGGCTGTCCGATCCCGATGGAATAAGCATACTGATAGCGGCGCAATGATTCGACGGCCCAAGGATATCTAAAATCAAGCCTTTTCCCTTTGGTGCGGCCTTTTAATTGCTTTAGCAATAGCCTTACGCACCTCATCATTTTCTATTCTATTTATACCTTCCTGCCGGGGAAGCGGCGTTTGCTCTATCTCCTTTTATTTTTATACGATAAAGTCCTAGCGTGAGCCCATGGACGCGGTTTACCTAAAGCTTGTAGCAATAGGGGCAATATTGGCATTCGCCCTGGCGGAGCTTGTAACAAGGGGACTTATCTACACCCAGAACAGCAACAGGAGCGGGATATATGTGCTGATGAACGGGACATACTACAGGGTCCACCACTATGAGCTCGGCCTACTGGTAATCGTGGCATCGATAATCCTGCTCGGAATCGAATCGCTTGCACTGCGAAGATTCATACCGCAGAACAGCCTGACGGTATCCCTTATGGTATTCCTCGGAATTGGCATCGGAATCCTCATAAGCGGAATCCTTGACATCCTGATATGAATAATAGCAAACCTTTTTATTGCTGCTTGTTAACATAATAGATTCGGGAGTATCAAATACTGTTTCTGTGGTAGGTGCGCATACAGTATTGATAGAGAATGCTGCAGGCGAATTTTCCCTCGATTATGGGATTATGAAATTCGGCGGAAGTGGTATTAATGGATACGATATAAACGAAGCTGGAACTATCTGGTATGATACGTCATTTAATCCGGCAAAAACCTGATGAATATGGGCCTGAGGAGAATCGAACTCCTGGTCTTTACCTTGTGAAGGTAACGTCTTACCATTCGACTACAGGCCCCTTCATGTCATCTTATCCTGTCCGCCTTTGCAGCTAATATGAAATCGTTTATCGACAGCCCTCCTATCGCGTGCGTGCTTAGTGTTATCCTCACCTTGTTCCACCCATGCAGGTATATGTCAGGGTGATGTCCCTCGGATTCGGCTATCTTCCACAACTTGTTTATGAAGCGCATCGCGCCGTTGAAGTCCTTGAATTCCATGTCCTTTGATATGCTGTTCCCCTTAAAGTTCCATCCATCAAGGAACCCCATGTTCCTCAGGGCATCGGCTCTCCCCATGGGCTTTGTGCCTCCCTCGCAAGGCACGCATTTCTTCTTTGCAAGGTCCATGGTATAGACACTCATTTTGATTATAAATAGTTTGCTGACATGGTCAGAGGTTGAAGTACTCCTTGAACTTGCCTGTGGTGTCTATCCTCTTTGTCCTGCCGACCCTCACAGCGCTTATGAAGTCCTTCTCAAGCAGCTCCTTTATGTGGCCGTAGGACGAGCTTCCGAACGCCTTGACTACCTGGTTTTGCATCACCGGCTCGTTCTTGCTTATGTAAGCCAGTATCCTCAGCGAGCTCCTTGATATGTCAGGCGCACCCGCAAGCGAATTGACCTTCTCTATGTACTCGCTCCTTATGCCTATGACGTACCTGTCGCCTATCTTCGATATCACAAGCGAGCTGTCCCTGTTGTTGAATTCGCCCATGAGCTCGTCGAGCATCTTCCTGACGTGGCCGACTGACGCTATGCCCGTTATTTCCGCCATCTCCTCCGCGTCCATGGCCCTTCCGGAAACGAACAGCGCAGCCTCCGCTATCTTCCTGTAACTGGAATCACTTGCCCTTTCCACTGCCATCACCGCAGAGCCTCACGAATATTTCGTCGAAGAACTCGTCCTGAACCAGAAGAACATCGCCCTTATGGGCGAGGAAGAGCAATGGGACGAAAAGGTCCAAAAGCACCCTTTCTATGGATCCGAACCCCTTTGACAGGGCGCTGAATGTGGTAACGCCCTCGCTGTCCACGCTTCCCTTGACCATTCTATGCGCAGCCATCAGCTTCTCGTCTATGTCATCCTTGTCTATTACTATGTTCAACGGCTCTGCCATCTGCCTTACCACAATCTCCCTGCGCTCGTTTATCTTTATCGCATCCCCTAGTGCATCCATCAGTTCGCTAAGCGTTACCCTCCTCCTCGGCTGTAGCCTAAGCCTTGGCATAAGGTTTGGCACCTCAGGGAGCACCCTTGCTGCCTGCCGTACATCCTCTGGTTCAGGCTCGCTGTCTACCTGCAGCATGTTTATGGTCTCGCTTTTCATCCTGAGCAATATCGACGCCGCGAGTATTATGTTTGCAGGTACATGCAGGTCCATTACCTGCATCTTCCTGACCATAGTTATGTAGCTGTCGACTACCTTTACTATGTCTATGTCCCAAGGGTCGAGCCTCTCGGTATCGACGAGCTCCATAAGAAGCTCCCGCCATGTGGCGCTCTTCACGAATTCCTGAAGATTAATGCTCCCAGTCTGAGCTGGTGCGTCCATGCCTCTGGTCATCATGAGCTTTAAGAAGGCTAGCTATTTATTTATATCGTCATGTTTAGGTACGCCGCATGACGTGGCCCTTGTATATCCTGTAGTCCAAGACGACCTCTGCCTGCTTGCTTGAATATGGCCTCACGACCCTGCTGCATATGAGCCTGGCCCTGTAGCCCATCCTTCCCGAGTGCTCCTTTACGGTATCGAATGCCTGCTTTGCGCCCCTGCCGACGTCTGCGATAGTGTACAAGTGCACCACTGCACCGCTCTTGGCCACGGTGAACGCCTCGTCAAGGAAATCCATGCTCGACATAGGAAGCGGCATTATTACCCTGTCGGCAAAATTACCGTAATCATTTGCCCTCTTCTTCACGTCGCCAAGGACCGCATCGACGTTGCCGAGCTTGTTGGCCTTTATGTTCTTTAGCATGTAGTTGTACCCTGCCCTGTTCAGCTCTATCGCCACAACTTTTGCAGCAGGGAACCTCTTCGCTATCTCTATGGCGAAAGGCCCCACACCTGCGAACATAACGACGACCTTCTCGCGGCCCTTAACTAGCCCGAGCAGCCTCGACCTCTCGAACGATAGCCTGTTTGAGAAATATACGCCCCTTACATCAAAGACGAACGTACATCCGTTTTCCCTATAAGTGGCTATAAAATTCCTCTTGCCGGCTACGTATCTGACCTTCCTTATCCTGTATCTTCCCGACACGGCTCCTGCCTTGGCCAGAACCGTCCTTATGTTTTTGTTGAGTTCCATGAGCACGGCAGCTATCTTCCTCTCGCTTTTCCTGCTTCCGCCGAAGTCTATGATCGCGATGTCGCCCAGTAGGTCGTACCCCCTGGACAGCTTGGCGTATTCCTCGCTCCCTATGGCTTTGGCTATCATATCCTCGTATTCCTTGTTCCTTCCTGTCTTCCTGCTTATATTCCCGGCCATGCGATCCTTTACAAAAGCTTTATAGCCTTTCATGTATAATATGTAGTGTTAAAAAATCACCCAGCTACGGCTATGTGATAATTCATAATTAAGGTTTTAAGTGGTTTAGTTGTACTTTGTTGTTAAGGTGACATCGGGCCAGGAGAGAATAGCGGCAAACATACTGCAGAACAAGGTCTCGAAGACTGACCTGCCGATATACTCGATAATAGTGATAGAAGGGGTCCGCGGCTACATAATACTGGAATCAGAGGACGAGGTATCGGCTAGACAGTTCGTGACCAAAGGCAGGAGCATACGAGGCGTGCTACCGAAGTCGCTCAGCAATGACGAGGTTAATAAGCTAATAGAAGTCAGGAGCCATGCCGTAGGCATAGAGAAGGGCGACACGATAGAGTTCACCACTGGGCCGTTCAAGGGATACAAGGCAAGAGTCCTTAAAGTGGACGAGCTCAAGGATGACATAACCGTTGAGCTGATGGACGTAGTGGTGCCGATACCGATAACTACAAAGATGAACACTGCAAAGGTTATACAAAAGGCAAGCAAGTTGTGATGCAATGGCAGAAATAATAATAGCTGGTCTAGTCGAGGGGGGAAAGGCGACTTCGGGTCCGCCGTTCGGTCCAGCACTCGGCCCGCTAGGAGTGAACATAAACGCTATAATAGCTGATATAAACGAGAAGACAAGGCCGTATGCCGGCATAAAGGTACCCGTAAAGGTGCACGTAGATGGCGCTGCAAAGACGTACAGGATAGAAATCGGTGCCCCTCCTACAAGCGCGCTGATACTCAAAGAGCTGGGGATACCTGCAGGGGCAAAGGCCAAGGGCGAGGTTGTCGGCAATATAACGATGGAGCAGGTGAAAGGCATAGCCAATGCAAAGGGCGCAAAGATATACGGTAGCGACATCGGCCAGAGGGTCAACCAGATCCTAGGCACGTGCAAAAGCATGGGGGTAACATGCGACGGGGAGGACCCGCGGGTCGTCATAAAGAGGATAAAGGACGGCGCGCTGAAGCTGTAGCCGCATGCGTGCGAATGCCTGCCTATGCCATATACAAAACCCTCAGGCGGCATTTCGGATTCAGGGATTGGTGGCCGGGCGATTCACAGTTCGAGGTATTTGTAGGTGCGATACTAACCCAGCAGACCACATGGGGCAATGTAGAAAAGGCGATACTAAACCTCAAGAGGCACAACGCCCTTGACATGGGAAAAATAGCAAAAATGCCGGTAAGGGAACTGCAAGGCCTTGTGAGGCCGAGCGGCTACTACAGGCAGAAGGCGCGGCGCCTCAAAAGCATATGCCGGTCAATTACGAAGGAGCACGGCAGCCTAAGCGCCATGCTTGAGCTGGACAAGGAAGAGCTTCGCAGAACGCTGCTGTCGTACAACGGCATAGGCATGGAGACCGCAGATTCTATAATACTATACGCTGCGCAAAAGCCAATATTCGTAATAGACGCATATACCAAAAGGGCGATGCACAGGATAGACCCTAACATAAGCGAGGGCATAGAGTACGACGACCTGCGCGCATATTTTGAGAGCAGCATAAAAAGGGACGTTACGCTTTACAAGGACTTCCATGCGCAGTTCGTTGAGCTTGGCAAAAGCTACTGCAGGAAGTCAAAGCCGCTGTGCCATAAGTGCCCAGTAAGGAAATCATGCAGTTTCGGGAGCACCGCCTGGTAAATCCGGATTTGCACCTATAATAGCTCTACTGTATTATCCAACAACATTTTCGTTTCCCATATCAATTACTCATTATTTGCTCTTTGTGCTCATGAAAAAAAGAGTATAATTTAGAAAATTTACAGAATCTTACAAGAGATGATATAATGTTTGTTAATGCAATAAAGCAATTAAGGAATACGACTGCTTCTACAAATTAAGTTTTCGTGCAAACATCAAGACTTTTCGTGCAAGTCATAGTTTTCGTGCAAACCCTAAGAAGATATAAAAATGTAATTTATGTGCAAAGCCCAATAAATCAAAAAACTTAAATATTAAGAACATCATACAATATGATGTAGGATTGCATGGTAACCGTAACCAAGGCAAAAAAAAGCGAACTCGAGGCTACCGGGAGGAAAATATCGGGAATGGCTGGGGAAACCGCCCTCAATATAGAATACTACCTGGACAAGGCCATCAAATCTTATTCAGGGCTCAAGGAGGTAAACGGGTTCGACAGCAGGGCAATCGAGAAGCTAAAAAGCATATCCGATTCGATAAAGTCCGAAAACACCATCAACGCGATATCGGACAAGGCATCAAAAATTATGAAGCGCACCGAAAGCGAGTACGACTCGAAAGGCATGGGGGGCTTCAACGAATCTTTCGGCAAGGAGATAAGTGACACGGAACACATGATGAGCGGGGCTGAAAGCCCAGCCGAAGCCCTAAAGGACATAGTAAAAGGATCCAATCTCATGCCTAAAGAGATGTCAGAGAGCATGCACGGCGAGATAAACGGCAAGATGGACATCGCCGCAAACGCTTTAGACACGAAAGCAAAGGCCAGCGATGTCACAAACGCAATAAATAAGATAAATCCCCAAGAAGTGGTAAAATGGTACACGTTCCTGAAGGCAGAGGACCTTGTGCTTAAACGCCTTGGCGACATAAGCGACGACTTCAAGGACGGCAAAACGGATGCAGCCATGGAAAAGATGCATGATAATTCCCTTTCAACCATGATGTTGCTACTAATCATACAGGAAAAGAAAACCGACCAGCAGATGCAGGATAACGAACAGCACGATATTGTTGCAGCAAAGACACAGCCGCAGGAACACAGTGGCAACAATGTCTTTTCAGGGCAAAATGGCGGCAATGGTACTGCCTTGGGCGGCGCCGGGAACTCCTCAGAGATAAACGCGACTGGGACTGTCACAAAGAAATGGCTTAGGCACGCGAAGGACTACTACAGCCACTTCGAGGTATGGGCCGAGGACAACATAAGCGATGAGAAGAAGGCAGAGTTTGCAAGCAAGTTCAAGGAGCTGGAAAGCACCATGTCCATGAAGACTGCGATAGAGCTTTGGAAGGACGTAAACGCAATATGGGTGAAGAACACCGGCGTAATAGAGGACGAGTCGGACAGGGAAGGGCTTCTAAAGAGGACAATGAGCGTATCAAACGCAAAGGAAGCGATCAACGTGTCAAGGGAATCGCTTGCAAGGCACGTAATATACTATGCAACGTGGGAGGAGCAGGATAAATACGGCGGCACCAAGATTAATGGGCTTATGCTGCAGTCGATGCCGAGCTTCAAACCCTACATACGCGCTTATACCCCGGAGTTCATGAAGCGCTTCCACGAAGAGAGAAAGCTGCACGACCAGCTTGACGCGGAGCATGCCGCGGGTGGCAAGGAGGGCCTGCAGGCGGAAATAGACGAGATACATAAAGATATAGAGAGGGACCTAGGTTACAGGACCGACTTCCCCAGCAGGCAGACCGGAAGGTTCAACCTGCGCAACCCCGGACACAAGCTGAGTTCAGGCAACGAGCTGATCAATTTCTACAACAACTACATAAACATGCTTGAGACGCATCAGAAGGGGCAGCAGGACATAAGGAACGGCAAGGATGGCGACTATTCAGGCGACGATATGATGTGGAAGTACATGTACCTCATTTCATGGGCTGCATACAGGAGGCGCAAGTACAAGCCCATAGAATACGAGGAACCTGGCAGCGGGAAGGCTTCGGCTTTCAATCTGCCTCCTCCTCCGCCACAGTTCTCGCAGGAGAGCACTAAGACATTTGAACTGCCGCTTCCACCGCCACAGTATGACACTACTTCCTGACAAGCGCTTTGATCTCGGAAGTCAGTCTGCCTATCTCCTTTATTTCCCCCTCCTCCCTGCTTGTAAGCTCCGGCCTGTCGGCCTTTATGCTGCCCTCTATGGCATTGAGTAGCTTTATCCAATCGTCTGCGTCCTCCCTTATAATCTCTATGACGGCCTTGTCCTTGGAAAACAGGTCCAGCAGCTTCAGGAGCCTCTTGTTGTCGTCTATCTCCTCTCCTTTGTCCAGCTTTCTGCTTATGTGGTCCCTGAGCTCCCTGACGCCATCCATGTCCTTATTATCGCCGACTATGCTGTCAAGGTCCGCCGCAAGGTCGGACATGAGCCTATGGAGCCTCCCGAAAAGACCGTCGAGCGACATGTCCTTGTAATCGTTTCCCATGCTACCGCCGTCCATAAATTAAAAGAATAGATACCTTATTAAATGCATATTGAACATAAGTCTAAAGTAAGGTTTCGCACGGTTAGAATCACGTCAGTAAATCGCTCATAGTTCGAGTGATGTATTTGGAAGAGCAAAGCAATATCATAAAGAAACTCGTGTTCAGGCTGGTTAGAAAGCACATAGCTGGGTCAACGAGCGGAGCCGTGCTCAAGGTCGTAAGGGACCTAAACAGCAAGGGTTTCCATACTACGGTTACGCTGCTAAACGACCATGTTGAAGACCAGACAAAGGCAAGGTACAACACGAACGCATACATCCAATCGATAAGGCAGCTGTCCAGGCTTCATCTGAATTCCGACATGTCGATAAGGCTCAGCCAGATAGGCGCAGGCATAGAGGCCTCGCTGCTTTCAAGGAACATGCACGACATAGTCGGCGTGGCAAACTCATGCAGGCAGCGCCTCTGGATAGAGAGCGAGCCCAAGGGCAACGGCAGCGCCATATCCATGTACAGGAAGCTCAGGCCGCGCGCCCCGCTGCTTGGGATAGAGATGAGGCCGGACTACGCCGAAGACGTTGACGACAACCCCGTGCTACGCATGGCATCAAATAATGACATAATAAAGCTCATGGCTCCTATAGCCGAAAGGGAGCGCAACGGCACCGGCGGCAGGAGCATGTTCAAGGCATACAAGGAATACATAGACAGGCTCATGGACAAAAAGGCCAGCCTTACAATAATTGAGGACGACCCTAAACTTATAAATAGGATCATATCTACGGGAAAGGATTACAAAAGGAATTTAATATTTGAGATTCCATTAGGCTACAGCGGCAGGAAGCTCGCCGAGCTGCAGAAGAGCAAGCTTAACCTCAGCGTTTACGTCCCATATGGAAAGGATTGGATACCGTACTTCATAAACAGGCTTGCTGAGGGCAGGGTAAGGAACATTGCCGTTGCGCTGCTGAACGGCGAGAAATCTAGTGTTGGTTTGAATGTCAGAAACGAGGACGCCAAGGCAGGCTAGGAAGACCGTGCTTGTAACGGGCGCAACCAGCGGCATAGGCCGCCTGCTTGTCGAGGAGCTCGTAAAGAGGTACAACGTGCGCGTCATACTAAGGAAGCCCCCCAGCGCCCATGCGGAATGGAAGGAGCTGCCCAGCGGGGTATCCGTGTTCGTAGTTGACATAGCAAGCAACAGCGAGAAGGACAGGGGTGCGATATTCGATGCGTGCAAGGGTGCAAGCATAATGTTCCACCTTGCGGCTGCCACCCGCAACTACAGCTACAGATATGCAAACGAGCGCATGGACACCAAGATGATGATAAACACCAACGTCATAGGTACGGAGAACGTGCTGCAGGCGTTCGCAGACGCCAACCCCGATGCGAAGCTTAGGTTCATATACGCGAGCAGCGTAGCGGTGTACGGCAACAGGCGCGGCGACGAGGTGCTTACCGAGGATTCGGAGCCGATGCCAAGGAGCGCGTATTCCGAGAGCAAATACATGGCAGAGCAGGTCGTCAAGGCGTTCGCATCAGCTAGAAACAGGATAACATACACGATACTTAGGATAGCGGTGGTATACGGCGACGGTTACGACAGCAGCTTCATGCGCGTGTTCAAGATGATAAAGGAGAGGAAGCTTAGGTACGTGGGAAGCGGCACCAACCACATAACGCTCATAAGCGTCGACGATGTAGTGAGGGCTATGATCAAGGTCATGGATGCCCCAAAGAGCGGCAACAAGGTTTACAACCTAACAGATGGCGTCAGGTACACTCAAAAGATGCTCTTCCAGAACGCGGCAAAGCTGCTGGGCGCGCCGTCCCCGGCGAAGAGCATACATCCCTTCCTTGCAAGGATCGGCGCCAGGACCAGGGGCATGGACCAGGAGGAATTCAACTTCCTTGTAAGCGACAGGATAATCAGCATAGAGAAGATAAAGAGAGAAGTGGGCTTCAGGCCTGCCGTTGACAACGACATTGCATTCAAGGAGCTTGCAGACAGGTTCCTAAGCACATACAAGAAATGAGGTCATGCAGATGAAGATAGGTAAAGTGGAGCTATATATAAACGAGGTACTAAGGTCCAAGGGCGCGATGCTGTTTAGCCTCATAGACCCGGTAGACTACAAGAGCGAGGACCATGCGATAAAGACGGCAAAGGAGCTTGCAAGGGCAGGCATAGACATACTGCTGCTCGGAGGCAGCACAGGCGCCCAGGGCGAGATCCTCGACCACGTCGCAAAGAGCGTAAAGGAATCGATAGACATACCGGTTGTGCTTTTCCCAGGCAACATAGCCACAATAACCAGATATGCCGACGCGATATACTTCATGTCGCTGCTAAATGCAAGGAACCCGTACTGGATAACGCAGGCTCAGACCCTTGCAGCGCCCATAATAAAGGGCTTCGGCATAGAGCCGCTGCCTATAGGCTACATAATAGTGCACCCTGGGGGAACAGTAGGCTGGGTCGGCGACGCCAACCTTGTGCCCAGGGAGAAGCCCAAGATAGCCGCGGCGCTTGCGATGTCTGGTGAATTCCTCGGCAACAGGTTCATAATAACAGACACCGGCTCAAACCCAAGGATGCAGGGGCAGGGACCTGTGCCCCCTGACATGATAAGGGCGGTCAAGTCCGTAATAAGCGTGCCGTACATAGTCGCAGGCGGCATAATGACCGGCGACGAATTGAGGATCACGTACAGGAGCGGCGCTGACATTGCGCAGGTAGGCACCGCATTCGAGGACAAGTCCAAGGCATACAGGAATGCCCTGCTTTTCTCTAAGATAGCAAAGGAGGAAGGTAAGAAGAAGCTGACGCGATAGACATGCGCGAATTATACACCCTCGAGCTCATGGCTCTGGTAAGGGAGCTTAGGTCCCTTGAGGGATTCTACATCGACCAGTTCTACGAGCTGGACAGGGGCAGGTTCAGGATGAGGCTTAGCGGCAAAGGCACCAAGGCCAACGTGAGCTGCACGCTGCCTTACTCGCTATGCAGAACCGATACCGTAGAGATAAGGGAAGAAGCGACCAATTTCTCCATAGCTGTGAGGAAGAGGATAAAGGGAGCAAGGATAAAGGCGATAAGCCAGCTGAACTGCGACAGGATAATATCGATCGGGCTTTCAAAGGGCGACTTAAGCGCATATATGATACTTGAGATGTTCGGCAGGGGCAACCTTGTGATAACAGATACTGACATGAAAATCCAACTGGCATATGTGGTGCACGACTTCAAGGACAGGTCTGTTAGGCCGGGCTCGCAGTACATGCCCCCGAAGAACAGCGCGCTGGACATATGCAACGGGGATGTCCACGAAACGCTTGTGAACGCGGTAGATGCCGCGCTAGGCTCGGCAGGCAGCACTACGGTCATGGACTACATGCTGAAAAGGACAGGCATCGGCAGGATGTATGTGGAAGAGGCGATATGCAGGTCGCGCATGGGCGTGGGATCGAAGGTAAACGATATGAAAAAAGCCGATATGGTGCGCCTGTTCGAGTGCGTGGAATCCATAATAGGCGAATGCCTGGAAAAGCCCATGTTCACCGCGTACATGAAGGATGGCAATGTTATAAATCTCTCATTGTGCAAAATATCAAAATACGAGGGCGCTGAAACAAAGGAATTCAGCTCGCTTGAAACCATGCTGGATTTTGCCGCAAGGGCCATCAGCCATAAGGACGGAACGGGAAGCGCCGAAATGGAAAAGATCGAGGCAAGCATATCAAAGCAGGAGCGCATACTCGAAGGCATAGACAAAGAGATAGAGTCAAACAAGAAGGCAGGTGACTACATAATGGGCCACATGGGGGAGCTGAACTCCATGGTGCACGCCGCAAGGTCCAAAAAGTCCCCAAGCGTCAAGGAACTGCAGGAATCATCGGACAGCATGGATGTCATTGCGATAGACATGAAAAGGAAGGCAATAAGGATAAAGGCAAAATGAGTGCATGTAAATGAGGATCATATTCCTTGGAACGTCAGGGTCTACGCCCACAAAGTCAAGGGGCCTCCCTAGCATGGCGATAGAGCACAACAGCGAGATCTTCCTCTTCGACTGCGGCGAGGGGACCCAGAGGCAGATGATGCAGTTCTCAGTGAATGTATCGAAGGTAAAGGCAATATTCCTCACTCACATACACGGCGACCATACGCTCGGGCTCGCAGGCCTGGTAAGGACCCTTGCGCTGAACAGGAGGACGTCGCAACTTGACGTGTTCGTTCCCAGCGGCACGGAGAAGTCGGTCAAAACCCTAATAAGCTTCGACGGTGCGCAGATAAACTACAGGATAGCAATAAAGCAGCTAAGGAGCGGCGAGATATACAGGGGAAGGGATTTCTCAATCAGCGCCTTCAGCCTTAAGCACACCACTGCCACATACGGGTTCGTGTTCAAGGAAAACGACAGGCTGAAGTTCCTAAAGCCCAAGATAAAGAACCTTGGAATAAAGGGGAAAATGTTCCAGGAGCTCATGAAAAGGAAGAGCATAAGGATAGGCAGCAGGACCATAAGGCTTAAGGACGTGACTGCAGAAAAGATGGGCAAAAAGATCGTCTATGCTACGGACACGAGGCCCATGGCATCGACTGCAAGGATTGCCGAAGGTGCGGACGTGCTGATACACGAATCTACATATGCAGACAAGGAGAAAAGCCTTGCAAAGGAGCGCTTCCACTCTACAGCAAAGGAAAGCGCGGCAATAGCAAGGAGCGCAAGGGCGAAAAGGCTGATACTCATACACCCGAGCGCAAGGTACAAGGACCCAAAGGTGCTCGTGGACGAGGCAAAGAAAGTCTTCAGGAACACAGAAATAGCTAAAGACGGATTAGTGATAACATTATAGGGGCTCGTAGTCGATTGGTAAGACGTCACGTTGACAACGTGAAGATACGGAGTTCGATTCTCCGCGGGCCCACATCTTTTCACCTGTGTAAGACGGAAGATATAAAACTTGCAAGTGCGTAACAACCCCATGGATAATGATTACAACTATGGCAGATTAGGCCGGCGCTCCGCACTGAAGATTATAACCACAGTCATAATTGTTGCATTCGTAATTTTCTTGCTCTCTGCCCTGCTCGGATTCCAAATACCAGGTTTACCCTCGTATGCGCTCTGGCACATAATAGAGCTGCTTTTCGTCATCTGGATAATACTATTGGTGCTACGATGGTCTTTCTTCCCTTGGCACATGCACAGGGGAATGCGCGATGGAAATGCTACAAGAATACTCAGAAGGCGCTATGCAAAAGGCGAGATATCAGAAACCCAGTACAGGAAGATGATGAAGACGCTTAGCGAGAAATCGTAGACATTCCTTCAATAACCGGGAAAGACGAAATCCCAGGACAGAATTCTTATATTAGACTTAAATAGCAAGGTAACCGAACCGCTGGCTCGCCTGCCGGTTTAGTACATGCCTAGAATTACAGACTGATTATCCGAAGAGTCCTCTGAAAAACGCGACTACTCCATCCAAAAATGACGATATCAAATTCCCGCTGTATTGGATTGTGGTTGTTGTGGCAGGGACGCTTGACGTTGTGGAAGCGCTCTGGTCGGACGGGGCTACGAACGGGTTCTGCCTTATGCTATTCGGGGTTGAAGAGTTTGCAACCTGATTGGCGTTCGCCTGATTGCCCTGAGTAAGGTTTCCGGTGCTGTTGGAGTTAACAGTCAAAGATGCATGCACTGTCGAGGCGCCGGCCAAGGCGATAAACGCCAACGACATCGCAGCTAAAACAATTACTACGGCTTTTACCCAGGCAATGGCTCGCATGAATGCTAATGCAATCCATAATATTAAATAGTTTTGTTAGATCCTGCTTTCTTTGCAGCCTTGCCGCTCTTCATGGTTTCAGATCCCTTGCCCTTTTTCTTGAGCTTCGCAATCAGAACGAGCAAAAAGACAATTATAAGGAGTACCGCAAGTATCCCCAATGCTACCACATCCAAAGATGTGCTGTATATCCTCTGCGGTATGGTCGAGAAGGTTATCGTCTCCTGTGGCTTTGGAAACACTATGACGGACAACGGATAATACAGGCTTGCCCCTGCAGTGGATGCGGAAAGGTTCATAAGAAGCGTTCCGCCCTCCTGGCCAGTGAGCACAATGAAGCTAGTGTCGACATAATGGTCCGGCTGCACCATGAACGCCTGCGTCGAATTATATATCGTTACGTTGGACGAGCTGGTAAGCGAGAACGACACCTTCTGCGCAGCCTTGCCGGTATACAGTGCATCTACTTTTATCCTGTTGGTTGAATTGGTGTAGAATGTTGGTATCACTACGTCTGTTATCCTAAGTACCTTGCTCTGCACCGTCAGCGGCAGCGAGACGAATCCCTGATGGATCTGGTTGAAGTCAGAGGTATTCTCCGGCTTGACGATCGTATAATAGGCGTATACCGATTGCCCTCCCGGTATGCTGCTGATGTACCAGTTTATCACGTAAGTGCCATTGGTTATTGTTTTGTTGTTGTCGAGCCCGTACGCCACTATCTGCGAGAGGCTGTTTGCAACGGTTGGCGGTATTATTGTCCTGACGGTTATGTTGCTTACACTCTTGTTCTGTGGCGCCGATATCTGCAATATGCCAGTTGCGGCGCTTGTCGAGTTTACCAAATCTACCTGATTGGTGTATGTGAAGTTGCTCCGGTTCTGCACGCCGACATCGAATGTCAAATATTCCGTCTGTGTGGTGACTATTCCTGTTGACGATAGCGCCGTTATGTTCAGAGGTATGGTATACCTTCCGGGGGTCGTATTCTGGTAGGAGCCGAACATGACCTGTATGCTAAGCGTACCTCCTGGCTTTAGCACCGCGGTGTTGGTGGAAAGTGTAAGCATGTTTGGATATTCGCCTATACTCAGGTTGACGCTCTCAGTATCTTGTCCTATGTTCTGCAGGTCTATATGGGACAGGATGCTGCCGCCCATAGGGACTGTCACATATATCGGTATGTATGTCAGTGCTATCTGGGGCTCGGGCACGGTAGGCGTCCCGCATACCTGCAAAGTGATAATATCCCTTATCGGCAGGTACGATATGTTGAGCAGGCTCACCGTTGCCGAAGGCGAGCCTGTTATGTTGTATGTCGTGTTTGGCTGCAGCAGATAGCTGTGCCCGTTTATGACAACACCTGCCTCGTTAGGGGATACGAAATTCTCCGTTACCTCGAATTTTTCGCTGCCAGCCGTGATGTTGAACTCATTTAGTTGCGAAACATTCGATATCAGATAGCAGTCGTCTGCGCCCTTTGCTATGGTCGGTTTTTCTGAGCCGCCTCCGCCACCACCTCCCTCTCCGCCGCCTGTTCCTCCCCCTCCGCTGGAGCTTGACGGTTGGACGGTTATTATGCTGCTGGCGCTGTTGAATACGTAGGGCGTCGACGTGCCGATATCAGTGCCTATGACATTGAACCGGAATGTGCCGGTAGCCGATGTTATGAACGATATGGTATTGAACGAATTATACCGCACTATTGCGTTGCGGCCCTGCTGGTATCCTCCTGTGATGTTGTACAGCTCAACAGTATAAGGGCCCGTGCCCCCTGAAACGGAAACAAGGTAGCTTTCGGTCTGCCCTGCCATAATAGCATTGGACGACGGGGTTATCGAGACCGTAGGTGTGAAATTATAGCCTATATGGTACGATGATGAGCTGTATATCATAGAGTTGGAATCTGTGACCGCTACGTTGGCAAGCAGCGCGTTGCTTGACAAAGTATTGTACGATGGCCATAGAAACGAGTCGCTGCCTAAAACCACATTTTCATCCAGTTGGTTGGCTATCACATTTCCGCTCACTGAATTGAACACTATGAAATTGTATGTGTATGGTCCTATGTCGTTCTGCGGTACATTTGCTGTGAAGAGAATGCTCTGGCCCTGGTCGATGAGCGTGTTGGATAATGAGAGCGAGGGTGTCAGCGGGTTGACCTTTACCGTTACGGATGCTGGGACTGTGAATTTTGGCGTTGATGCGCCATTATACGCGATTATGCACAAAATGAGTGCCAAGCATAAAAAAAGCAGAGGTCTTCCTGGCATCAACTCAGCTTTTGGCTTTCGCTTTTCTCGTTCCCTTGTTCCTTCCTCCCAATACGTATGCGATTACGCCTACGAGCGCAAGCGCGAGCACAACTATGATTACCGTGGATAAGTAGCCTGGAGTATTATTGTTTGTTGATTGCTGCTGCTGCGCCACAGTGGTATTGGTGCTGGTGCTAACCGTGGTCTTCGGTTTTATCACCACTTCCGGCTCAGAGGTTATCTGTATGTACTTTGCTGTGCCTATCTGTATCTTTGCAGCGCCGCTCTGGTTGCCTGTAGGTGATGCGAACGCA
Source organism: Candidatus Micrarchaeaceae archaeon (assembly GCA_050749665.1). Lineage (GTDB taxonomy): Archaea > Micrarchaeota > Micrarchaeia > Micrarchaeales > Micrarchaeaceae > UBA12276. The sequence goes on along the minus strand of JBOGRY010000016.1, from coordinate 3,347 downwards.
GTAGCATAGCCGTGCCATGTGGTATTGACAGCTACGCCTTTTGGCATGAATACGGTTACGTTGATCTCAAAGTTCTGGCCCGGGCCTATGGTTCCATTGAGCGCTGAGAAGGTAAGAACAGGTGTTACATTGGACGACGCTATGGTAAGATTTGGCTGTATGACAGTAAAATTGACCGAATAATTGTAGTTGTTGATCAGGGTCCAGTACTCGGAATGCGAGCTGTTTATAGAAACGTTATAGATCAGGAATCCGGAATACTCCCCGAAGCCCTGGGCCTTTGGCATGGCTACAAATGCGAGCAGTGCTATAAATACCGCAGCAACAATTATTTGCTTATCCATGTCAATCAAGAATTGCTAATCTTCAGCAGCTGCTTATCACGTTGATTGTCTGCGTGTATGTCCCGGGGGACTGCCCTGCAGGCACTGCGACTCCGAAGAATATGCTGTTCGATGATAATGTGTTAACCGGAATATTGGTGTCAGTCGAGATTACTGTAAGATATATCTCGTTCGTCTCCAGGCTGCCTATCACCGAGCTGGGGCTAAAAGCGGTGTTGGTTGTTGCGCTCCATACTGTGTTCTCGACATCGAAGCTGTTGGAATTGTAGTTCCAGTTGCTTCCAGATACGAGTATGTTGCTTGCCAGGTTGCCAGTGTCGGTCACTGTTATAACGTTTGTGGTTCCTATGGTGTTTGTCCCTGGGTTCAGGCCTCCCAAGCCGCCGAACGTTATCCCTGCAGCGTCAACGTTGGTTGTGAATGAGCAGTAATGGTTTACTGTCAGCTTTCCTGTCACTGCGTCAGTGCCGCCGCCTGCTCCGAACACTACGTATGTGCTAAGCACGCCTGCATACATAAGAACCAGGAAAACTGCCATTGACGCAAAAACTAGCGTAAGCTCCTTCCTGTGCTTTCGTTTCTTTTGGTCGGGCATTCTACCACTTCTAATTGCCGTGAATAGCTGATATCTACAATGATAAACTTTATAAAGCTATATGCCCGCTTATTCGGATCAGCATGAGCTTGTTATGTCCTCCGTCTGTGTATATGAGCCTATCCCTATGCCCTGGGGTACCTGTACCCCGAAGAATACGTCCTTGGAGTCGCCTCCTCCTAGCAAATAGAGCGTATCTGTCTCGCTTGCCGCAAGCTTGTTAGCGGTGGTGTAGCTCCCGCCGCCGGTCCAGCCCCATACAGTATTGGTTGCGCCGAAACTGTTGGAGTTGTAGACCCATGCGGTTCCGGACAGCAGTATGTTGGAAGCCACTGCGCCTGTGTTGGTTATCAGTATCGGGAAGTTTGTGTCTACCCCGTTGCCAGGGTTCAGGCTGCCGAAGCTTACCGCGGTGTTGCTTACTGTGAACGTGCACGTGTTAAATACCGTTATGACGCTGTTTGCGGAATTTGCAGTCTCTGGCGCGAATACTGCGTTGTCCGTGATTATCACATTTGCATAGTACGTACCTGCTACTGTAAACGTATTTCCGAACGAGTTGGCCGAATATGAGTTGCCTGTCCAAAGCTGGTTGGCTATCTGCGACCCTGCGCCGTTGAATACAAGCCAGTTGTACGTGAATGGCGGCGTTCCGCCTGTAGCCGTAGCCGTCCATGTCTGGCTTTGCGAAACTCCGATGCTGTTGGATAATGGACTTATGCTTGCCGACAGGGCAGTGTTTACGGTGATTATCGAATTGATGGAGTTCAGCGCCTGTGGTGAATACGCGCTATCCTTGACGACAACATTGAACGAGAAGGCATTGCTCTGTGTGGGCGAGCTGGATTGTTTCGAGCATGTGGAGGTCCCGCTAGGCCCGCAGATTGCGGTCACAGCACCTAAAGTCACATTATAAAATGTAAATGTGTAGGGTGCAGTGCCCCCATGGGCTGTTGCTATCAACGTGTACCATTCGCCCGAATCGAGCAGAACGTTGGACGATGACAATGTAGGGACAGTGAACGCGGGGCTTACGGTAACAGCATCAGTAAGCGTGTTGCTGGTGGATATCGATGCTGAATCTGTCACTTCGAAGCAGTATGTGTTGGATGATGTCGGGGATACTTCCACTGACGTTGATGTTGCTCCGGACAATGCGGCGGAGCAGCCGTTGTTTGCATACCACTGATATGTGAATCCTGATGTGCCTCCTGCCACTGTTGCCGTCAATGTTACCGACCGGCCGCTGTCGATAGTAGGCGATGACGGAGATATCTGGGTCACCTGTAGCAGAGAGTTGTACCCAAATGGAGAAAGCACAGAGTTGACAGTAGTCGGATGGCTGTCGGTGACCGCTACGTTCGCCTCGAATATGCTGTTCCCTGCTGACAGGTCTCCTGAAGGCGTCCAAAGCCATGAGTTGCTTGTGTACGTGTTGTCCGTGAACAGCATGTTCGCGATAAGTACGTTACCGGACGTACCGGAGTTATACGCATAAATGTTGTATGAATAGGAATACGGCCCTATGCCACCCGAAGTGGACGCTGTGAAGAGTATCGACTGCCCTTGGTCTATCAGCGTGTTTGACAATGTCATGGTAGGTGTAGACGGAGGTGTGTATGCTGATACTATAGTTATCGCCCCCGAAAGCACGCTGTTGGTCGTGACCTGAGTGGAGGCGGAGTCAGTAACAACAACGTTCGCATATACGGTGTTGCCTATCATGTCCGATGGTATCGTCCAAGAGAACGTGTTGCCCGTGAACGAATTGGTCTCCAGCATGTTGGCGATTGTGGCTCCTGTTACGGTGTTGTAGACGTTCCAGTTGTACGTATATGGCGACGTGCCTCCTGTGAAGGATGCGGTCCATTTCAGTGTGTTGCCTGTTGCCTGGGTGGCCGGCGACGGTGTTGTAATTGATGGTGCTGCCATCGCAGGGTTTACCGTTATTGTACCTGAATTCACCGAATTGGCAGTAGAAGGGGTCGTTGCGCCGTCCGTTACTAGTACGTTTGCCTTGAAGGTGTTTCCTGCCATAAATGTGTTTGACGTGAATGTAAAGCTGTTTGATGTACCGAGCTGGTTCGCGATAAGAGCGCTGGTCACGGAATTGAATACAATGAAGTTGTATGTATATGATCCTGAGGAAGGTGCTGCGGTCACGGCTCCGTAGGTGGTGTTCGGCTCTATCCCGTTCGGAGGGTAGGTCCTCAGCCTGATCCACTGCGTGTAATCGTTGAGGCCCCCTCCGCCGTTGTAATAGTTGAACAGCCCTATCCCCAGTGCGGTGCTTGGTATGTTCGATGTCATCACATCCAGCGCGCTGCTATAATCGTACTGGAAGGTTGCCGTAGATGACGACGGCCAGTAGGACATTAGCACGTGGAACATGGTGTTTGACGGATTCA
>JBOGRY010000015.1:0-55891 GCA_050749665.1 Candidatus Micrarchaeaceae archaeon | reverse complement strand
GCCGTATGCCAGGTGCCTTATGCTGCTGGCATAGCCGCCGCCCATGGCCTTGAATACGGCCCTAAGTACAGATTGCGGATGGCTCTGCCTTGCGTCTATTATGTTTATTGCAGTATCGGCCTTTGAGAACTCCATCTGTTTTCCCGAAGTGCCTGTTGTATAAAGCTGCTTGCCGTTTTCCTGTTTCATGAATACTGAGAACTTGAACGTGTTTTCAAGCATGCCAAGCTTCCACATGTGGAATGCGATGTCCTTTGCGAGATATGTCGCTGTGCCGTTGCTCCTTACGAGTACTTTCATGTCTTCCTTAAGGCCCTTAAGGTCATTTGGAAGGTCTTTTATTTCCGTGAGGTCGATGACCGTGCATTCCGCATAATCGCCGCTTTTCGGCGTCTTTACGAAGCTCTGTCTTTTAAGCAGCTCAAGCGACTTGTCTAGAAGGCGCTCCCGCACTATGTCGCTTTCCCATATCATGATGTCTTGGAATATCATATAGTCCGATGCGGTCTTTCGCTGCGCCTTTATGCATTCCGAGACTATGTTCTTAAGCTCCTTCGATTCGTAAGTCCCGTCCTGGCTCATCAGGGACAATATCCTCGATGTCTCTTCCTTGCCGCCTTCGTCCATGTTATCGTTGGCCTTTACGTATTCCTCTCCTAGCCAATGGTCGAACTTCTTTTCTATTCGGCCACGTTCGCCCTTCGTGTACCACCACAGCGTCTCCGCCATCTGCAGGCCCAGGTCGTCTATATAATCTTCCCTCTCGACAGCATAGCCCAGGGAGCTGAATATGTTCGAGAGCGAGTCCCCGAGAAGCGCATTCCTTAAGTGCCCTATGTGCCATGGCTTGTTCGGGTTCACGCTGGGGTACTCTATTATTATCTTGCCATCCTTATGCTCGCTTAGGATATCGCTTCCAAGCACAAGCCCTGCAAATTTCTTCCTGTCAAGGTGCAGGTTAACGAAGCCGTTCTCCGTTGTAATCCTGTCGATGCAGTCGGGCCTGTCCATCGATGCCGCCATCTCCGACGCGATTGCCACAGCGCTTTTATTTGACCCCTTTGCCAGCCTAAGCGGTATCGAACACGAGATGTCGCCGAACTTCTGCGACTGGCCTATGGTCCCGTCCACGGCGTCGATTGGGTATCCGAGCTTGAGGAGCGCTCCCTTCACCGAATTGGCTACCTCATTTTTTATACTTGAATACGCGGATTCGTACATGTTATTACCGGCCTTGATTAACAACTATTTTAAGCTTTTAATACCTAAATTATAAGGTAATACTTATTATATAATGGGGGTTTGAGATGCCTAAGGTATACAAAGCAAACAACAAGCTTGCGATTTACATACCGTTCGATGTCATAAGCGCAATGGGTATAAAGGATGGGGACGACCTCGACTTCCTGAAGTACGGCGATACGACGTTCCTTGTGGCAAAGAAGATGGACATAGTGAAGCTGCTTTCAAAGGCCAATCCCGAGGATCCGAAACAGGCTAGCAAGGCGTACGTGCCCAAATCTGCAGCGTCTAAGGGTATATCGCTCGAGCCTGCTGAGCTTGCCCTGCTCAAGAAGCTCGACACGCTGAAATACAACGACAGGACCAACGTCAAGGTGGCGTCGATTATTAACAGCGACGAGAAGGACGTGCTGCAGGCGCTGCTTAAGAAAGGCATAGTCGTGCCGTTTAGGAAGGGCAACGACAAGGAGTCCAGGTACAGCATCCAGAAAAGGTTTTATGACACGTTCCTTTACAGGAACAGGAGCCCTGAACCTGCTATGCAGGTGCAAAAGGCCAAGGCGCAGCAGGTTTCTACGGTTCCGCAAAAGACGCAGCAAAAGGCATGGGAGCATATGCTCGCCTCATCAGACAGCGCGGCATACATGGAGATCCTGGAGTCAAAGGGCTTCCTCGTGCTTAACAACGAGGTGGAGGCATCGGTTGTATCAGCGGCTCTTGAGGACAGCATAAGGCAGGGGCTTGTCGTAGGCACTAGGGCGTTCAACAAGAAGTTCTATATATGCCTTAGGGGTTTCATAAACAGGAATGCGGCTAAGGTGCTAAAAGCAATAGACCAGAAAAGCGTCGGCGTATCCGACATAACCGGCGAGACAGGCATAGAAGAGGACGGCGTGAGGACCATACTCTATGTCTTGTCCGAAAGCGGCGACGTCACGGAAGTGAGGAGGGACATATTCAGGTCTGCCTGACATGTCAATACAGGAAATGGTCGGCTACAAGCACCAATACCGTGAATACCACTATAGCGGCTACCAGTATCTTCGGATTTATCTTGGGGCCATTGGTTGGCGCATCGTAAAAGCTCTGTATCCCAGCTGAGCTCTGCGGCGTAAACAATCCAGGCATATAATCACTATAGCATCTCATGCAAGACTTTAATATCTTTGCTTGTTTAGTATAGAATTCACAGCAGGAGTGATTTGTTGGGCTTTGACAGCTACTACAATAGAAGCGACTTGGATAACAAGGACGGCGAATCCGAGAAGAAGGGGCTGATGAGCATAAGCGTCGAGGAGCCGCTCGCTTTCTGGATAGGGCTCATAGCCATAGGCGCAATCATGCAGCTGCTTGCCATACCCCTTGCCACCAGCTACGGCCATACGGCGTTCAACATTTACATGAACCAGTTCGCAGGCTATGTCATCTACATACCAGGGATAGTTGTCCTGCCCTTGATAGTTTCGATGTGGATAGGTGACAGGGTGAGCTATTTGGACAGGAAGAAGACAAATGTAGCGCGTAAGGGCCTAATAAACGCGATATATGCGGTAATAGTATACGTCGTATCCATACTCATATTATACGTTATAATGAACTACCTTCATGCAGGCGTACTGTCCGCTCTATCTATGGACATGTTCTTCAAGTACGTTGTTGCAGTGCCGTGTATAATCGTAATCGTAATAGTACCGCTGTTTGCCGTTGTGTCGGCCGCAAGGCGCTATTGAATAGGTCACTGCTGTCTCGCTGCGCTGACTATCCTTATGACATCGTTGTCCTTCAAGGCGTACGACTTTGCCAGCCTTGCCTTCCTCTTCGCATCTATTGCATAGAGCATGTTATTCGCTATGTCTGTATGCACCATGCTTGCGAGATCATATGCCGTCGAGCCGGCGCCGACGAGCATAACGTCTGGCAGCACGTTCCCGAAATGGTCGGAGTATCTGTTCTCGTCCTCTACAGGGTAGACAGATATCCTGCCAAGCAATGAGAATACCGCGCTGTTTATCGCCTCCTGTATTCCTGTGCCGCTCTTTTCAAGGAACCTTGCCATGTAGTCCAGCGCATCTGACTGGGATTTGCTCTGCGCTGCGCCTATCACCTCGAACTTCCTTGATCCCGGGGCGTATGATATGAGCTTTTGCAGCTCTGCCTTGCGCATCGCAAGTTCTATGGCGCCGGAGCATGGTATGACGGAGCTCTCCCCGAACCTTCCCTTCAATGCGTCTATGTTCTTAGCTGAGCCGGATACGTCAGCCTTGTTTGCAAGCACCATGAATGGCTTAGCCTTCCTGAGCAGCGCCCCGGAGAACTCCCTTATGCTCCCGTCAGGCCAGTTTATCCTCGTCTCGCTCAGGTTTAGCTCTGCGACAACGTCAGCTATCTCCCCTTTTGAGACCTTAAGGCCGGTAAGCGCCTCGCTCAGCGCGTTTATGCCATCGCTTCTCTTTGATATCGAGTTCATGTGCCTCTTTATTATCGAGCAGAGCCATTCCGTCAATTCGCTCATTACCATGTCAACGTCATCTATTGGATTTGACTGCATCGAACGGTTTCCGGCACTGTCAGTGCCTCCGCTTGCGTCCACAACAACCAATAGCGCGTCAGCTGAAGCTATGTCGTTGAGGAACCTGTTGCCCATGCCCTTTCCGACATGCGCGCCCTCGACCAGCCCTGCGACATCCGCAATGTTTACAGGTATCTTCCTTACGCCGTTCTCGCATATGGAGTTCCTCGGGTTGCATTTCACTTTAAGCTCCCTGTCTACGCACTCCTTTGTTGCATATGCAACGCCCATGTTCGGCTCTATGGTAGTGAACGGATAATCGGCAATGCCTACGTCGTTGAGCGTCATCGCGGAGAATATTGTGCTCTTGCCCTTGTTAGGGGCGCCAACTATGCCTATCAGCATGAAATCATTTGCCTTATTTGAAGAGCTTTACCATCGCCATCTTCTTGTCCTCGTGCTCCGTTGAGGCGCAGTATACTATTGCCATGGATATTATTAGGGGCATCCCTGCACATATTACATCGCCTAAGGCCTATCGCAGTTGCTGCAAAACGCCAGGGCTTTCCTTTTCAGGCATCGCCGGGCCTATAAGAACGCTTATAAATTAGTAAACAATATTAATAGGCTTAATGCAGGGATAGCAAAGCTTGGCCAAATGCGACAGGTTCAGGGCCTGCTCCCTTAGAGGGTTCGGGAGTTCGAATCTCCCTCCCTGCACCTATTCAATAAAAAGATGCCTATGATTCAAGGCCCTGGCCTTTCGCCTGGCGCCACTGCCATGCCTAAGCGCCCTGTTTATTACTGAGATTGCTGCGCCCTTGTCCTCGACCTCGAATATGACCTTCTTGTACACCTCGTGGTTTAGGTTTACGGTTATGCACCTGCTGGGGTCGTGCATTACGTAGAATATCCATCCCTTTGACGTTACGAACCTCCCGTCCCTTATTATGCCAGGCAGCGACGTGCCGCCTATCTTTACATACGGGAACGGCTTGAACCACCTGACGCTGCTTGATGACACGGATACAACATGCCTTAGCGGTATCCTTATGATCCTCTTTATTGAGAATATATCGTCGAAGCCTGTTATCTCGAACACTATGCTGTTCTTTGTTGTCCTTATCTTTCCGCCCAAGCAGTCGCCTCATTCTATCCTGAATCCTCCGGCAGGTAGCTGCCTCATTACCGCGTCTATGTCGTTGTAGAGCAGCTTCACCCCTATGCTCTTTGCAGCATCGGACTTCTTGTGGTTGCCCTGGCTAATCCTGACGTATTTCTCTATTCCGTGCTTTATTTTGTTGAATGTAGATTGGGGCGCAACGTGAAGGGTCCCGTCCTTCACGTACATGAACAGCGACAGCTGCACGTTCCTGTACCAGTCCCTCTCGCCGCTAAGGAGGAAGCTTCCGGTGCCGAGCGATCCCTTGCTGCTTGACTTGCTGACCTGCTGCCTTTTCATTGCGTATACATCTGCTGTGCGCAGCCCGTCGCGCCATGCCCTTGAATGGCATGCTGCAAATTCTGCAACTTCCTCGCGTATGTCCCTGCCTGAGCCTATGCTGTCCTTGAGTATGACAACGTCCGCGCCGAACACATCGGCATGGAAGAACAGGTCGTTATCGGAGAAATACCTGGAATTGAGCTGCTCGTTCTGCTGGGCGTCCCTACCGCCTATTGCGAGCATGCCGTTGCTTGTGAAGAACCAGTGGAAACGCTCGTACCATTCCCTCTTCGCTGCAATCAATACTACGCGCTCCCTGTTCCCCGATGGCTTTTCCCGGATCTCATGCAACTTTTCGCGCAGGTCGGCTATTGCTTTCCCTGCGCCATTCCTCTTAAGTATCAGCTTCTTCGACTTCTTGTAGTATTCGTTTGCGTTCTCCTGCGCAGACTTGGTGAAGTCTATCTCGATCTCCATGATCATATGAGTGACAACGATCCTGTTATTATCAGTGATATGATTATTGAGAGTATGAACCCTATGACCCCTATGAGCAGTATGCCGAATATTATGAGCCGGGCCGCCTTGTTGAATTCGTCAGCCGTGGGCTTGTAGCTTATGCTCATCACATGCTTAGAGTTGTTGATGAACTTCTTGAAAGAGCCTGCTATGTCGATCTTCATTAAACACACCTGCTGTTACCTATTGCACGCATAGATTAATTAATTAGGGAGCTAGATATTTATATTGCTTCTTATTCCGTGTTGGCAATGGAAGGATACAAAGGCATAGCCATACATTTCGGCGAGATATGGCTCAAGGGAAAAAACAGGAACGACTTCATAAACAGGCTTTACGGCAATGTGGAGCTTGCGCTCAGGGGCGAAAGCTACGGAGATTTGCGCAACATGAGGGACAGGTTCTATCTTACGCTTAACAGTGACTCTGATATAGCGTCAATGGAGCGCAAGCTTTCAAGGGTATTTGGCATAAACAGGTTCTCCCCGGTCATGGCTACCGACAACGACCTTGACAAGATGGTTGATGCATCAAACAAGCTCCTCAAGGCAGGCGACAAGGTGAGGATAGTCCCGCACAGGTCCGTCAAGACCCTGGATTTCGATTCCAGGGGCATAGTAAGCCATTTCATAGAGAATAAGGAAAAGCTCGGATTCGAAATAGACAAGGATGCAGGCAAGGAGCTGTACATAAACTCCAACAAGGATTCGACATTCGTTTATACAGAAAAGATTCCCGGCGCTGGAGGCCTTCCCGTAGGGTCGTCCGGCAGCGCTGTCGTCCTGCTTTCCGGCGGCATAGACTCGCCCGTGGCGGCATTCTACGCAATGAAGAGGGGTCTTCTACCCGTATACATGCATGTGCACGCCTTCGCGAGCAACAGCGACGAGAAGCTATCAAAGATAAGGAACCTTATCGGCGCGCTTTCCACATATTACCAGAAGCCTAAGGCTTATGCTATGCCGGGACATGTGTTCCAGTCGTATGCGCTGAAGGCGCCGAAGAAGTACGAGCTCGTACTGTTCAAGATGTTCCTGTACAGGCTCGCTGACAGGATAGCGGATACGGAGGGCGCGGACTGCATAGTAGGCGGCGAGAGCCTGGGGCAGGTAGCCTCGCAGACCGTCAGGAACATAGAGGCGTCGCAGAGCGGCACATCCCGCTTCATAATGAGGCCGCTGATAGGTTTCGACAAGCAGGAGATAATAGACACAGCCAAAAGGATAGGGACGTACGACGAGTCCATAAAGGAGTACAAGGACGTGTGCTCCATAGTGGCGAGGGACCCTGCGACAAGGAGCGGCAGGGACACGATAAGGAGGCTGTGGGAAAAGACGTCAATGGATTCCGCTGTTGAGCTGACGCTTGAGAAATGCACGGCCATGGGCGGTTAGCATGCCGGCATGCCTTGATTACAAATCCCGGCGAGGGCCTTCTTTTCTAATTTTAATGCTACAAATGTTATTCCGAATCAGTGCGTTATGTTATGCATCGTCTCCTCGTAGTCCCTTTTGACATGGTAGCGTCTTGAGAAGTAATAGAGCAGGTTCTTCACGTCCCTGCCTAGGAACATCTGCGCATTTGGATGCCTGAGCACCACAGCCTGGCCCAGGTCTATGAAGTAAGGCTTCCCCTTGTGCACAAGTATGTTGTACTCGCTTAGGTCGGCGTGGACGAGCCCCCTTTTGTACAGCTTCCTTATCTGCTCTATTGCCGCGTCAAGGAAACTTTCCGGGTCTTCGGCCTTTGCATTCCTGAGCTGCGGCGATGGAACCCCCTCGTCGCTGCCTATGAACTCCATGGCGAGTATGCTGCCGTTGGCCATGTAGGGCCTCGGTGAGCATATCCCCGCGGATTCCGCTATCTTCAGGTTGCCTAGCTCCTTCCTGCACCATGTCTTTATTATTGTATTCTTTGTAAGCCTGATCTTCGAGAACCTGGGATCGCCGATCATGTAGTCCGACATCTTGAGGAACGACGACGTCTCCACCCTGAAGAACTTGATCGCCACGAATTTTACCCCCTTTACGACGTCCGATGCACCGGGCTGGGCCACATACACGTTTGCTTCCTTGCCCCTTGCGATCATGAAATTCAGCTTGCCTATTATGCCCTTGTTGTAGAACTTGCTGAGCAGAACCATGGTCTTTATGTCGAATATTCCGCTGTCTATCTTGTTCTGCTCCTTTAGCGTATAGAAATCCCTGCTGGGCTCCTTCCTCCTTGATACTCTCCTTGCCATGCTATACCGTTATATAAGTCTAATATTGTGCAGTTATGCCTTATAATGGCAGCCCGTAATACCTTTTAAGCTTTTCCCCATAAATATTAAGTAGGAATAAGGAATAGTAGGAATTCCATCCTGTACATGGGTGGCTTGTTTCTAATATCAACGTATCGCTGACTGGTCTTGATGAAGAATATATACGAAAACAAGCACTATAAGTTCTATATACTTATACCTCTTGTCATGATGCTGATAAGCATTTATTTCATACCGCACATACAGCTAGACTCGACTCTGAGAGGGGGCATAACGGTGCAGGTGATAACCAATTCCACTATCGACGTCAGGACACTTACATCCTTGGTCGATTCGAAGATACCCGGGGCGCAGGCCAGCGTGTCCAGCTCTCCAGGGGGGCTATCGATAACCATGGCGGAGAATTCCAGCATGGCTGACGCCCAGACGGCGCTGCTTGCCTTCTACAGCGCAGACGGGAATTACTCGACATATACTTACAACGTGTCAGAATACCAGGCGCTGCTCAGCGCACAGCCATCGAACGTAACGCTCCAGAAACTGGTATCAAGCTCGGAGGTAGGGCAGCAAAAATCCGTAATCGCGCTTAATTCGTCGCTTTCGAGCGAACTCGCCTACCTAAATCCCTTCATAGGCAACGTTAACTACAATTCGTCCAATTATGCGAACCTGCCGAACGTGGCAAAGGACAGCTACTCCAATGCATCGCTCATATACCAAAATGACGTCCTGGCCGATTTGAAGGCCATACTGCCTTTCTCGTCATACTCCTACAACGAGGTGACCCCGACCCTAGGCGCCTTCTTCCTGCGCCAGATGGAGGACATAATAATAGTGGCATTGGTGCTTGTTGCGATAGTGGTATTTTTTGTGTTCAGGACCCCGGTCCCTGCTTTCGCTGTCATATTCGGAGCAGTTAGCGACCTCGTAGTGGCTTTGGGCGCAATGGGGGCATTTGGCATACCTCTTGGCGTTGCATCAGTCGGAGGGCTGCTCATGCTGCTCGGGTTCGCTTTCGACACTGATATATTGGCAGCAGTAAGGATCATAAAGAGATCAGAGGGTACGCCTGAGGAGCGCGCCTTCTCCTCTTTCAAGACAGGCACGACAATGACAATAACAGCGCTGATATCATTCTCCATACTGTTTGGGATATCCTATTTCGCGTTCATACCTACGTATGTCGAGATATCCGGTGTGGTGCTTATGGGGCTTCTCGGAGACCTTGTCGCCACGTGGCTGGCCGACGTGCCGATAGTCCTGTGGTACAAGAAGGGCAAGGGGGTGCATAGATGAGCGGCGAGCATAGCATAAAGGGCTACCTAAGAGACAGGCGCATATTGCCGCTTATAGTGATAGTCGTAGCGCTGGTTCTTTTGGACTGGCATTTCGGCCTGCACTTCGGAATAGAGTTTGTGGGCGGAACGCAGATACCCATAACGCTTGAGCATTCAGTGAACGTCACGGCGATGAGCTCGCTCATCTCGGCGCTGCAGCAGCGTGTGTCCACTTTCGGCCTCAAGCAGATAACCGTAGAGGGCGTAGGATCCTCGGAGGTCTACGTTACGATACCGAGCGTATCGCCATCCGAGATAAACCAGACGATAAACATAATACAGAGCCAGGGGAGGTTCGACGGCGTAGTCAACGGCAAGGATGCAATAAACGGCACAGACATAATCAAGGGCAGCGTAGGCCAGCCCACTCCTGTGCAGTCGAACAATACGGTCACGTGGATGGTCCCGTTCCTGATAAGCCAGCCGGCATCCGTGAGCTTCGCGAAAGCCGTGCTAGGCCAGGGAAACCAGCCGTTGTACATGTTTTTGGACAGGCCGCAGAATACAGCTGTATTGATAAACTACTCCTATCTCGGCAATACGACATTGGGGCTCGGCGCGTCGCAGTCGCTTGCGGCCATGAACGCCGCATTGAAGTTCGGCAACCAGACTATACCGGTAATAAGCGTTACCAATTCCAATGCCAGCATAACCGGAGCGGAAAAGTTCTTTGAGACTAACAATGGCATATACACGCAGGTGCTCGCAAGCTCCAACATAAATGCTACCCTGATAAGCTTCCTTAGGGAAAACAACTATACCGTAGTGCTTGAAAGCAGGGCCAACATGACCCCGTCGTACACAAGGCTGTCGCTTAACCAGAGCATTGTGGAATCGTGGTCTATAGTTGGCCTGTTGACTTCGCCTGTGCTTTCGCCATCAATAACCAACGGCAGCCTAAGCCAGCAGTACCAGATATCCGGAGCAGCCCCTGCATCTACGCCCAATGAGGAGCTTGCCTATGCGACAGACCAGACCAGGACCATATCAAGCATACTCAACGGCGGGGCCCTGCCTGTGGCAGTAATAGCAGGCACCCCTACGACCATACCGCCTACACTCGGCCAGAAGTTCCTGTTCATAAGCGGCATAATAGGCATAGTAGCAATAACGTTCGTATCGATATTCATAGTCATAAGGTACAGGAAACTGTTCCTGATAGCCCCCATACTGCTCACAACTTTCGTAGAGCTGTTCATCATAGTATCCATAATAGGGCTTGTAGGGACCATAGACCTTTCCGCTGTGGCAGGCATGATAGCAGTTGTAGGGACGGGCGTCGACGCGCAGATAATAATAACTGACGAGATGCTGAGCAGGAGCGGCGAGGGCGGCTCGGCGAAGGTGGTCTTGGGCAATGCGTTCTACATAATATGGGCCGATGCGGCGCTGCTCATAATAGCGATGCTGCCGCTGTTCTTCTCCACGTCTCTTGTAACCGTGGTCGGCTTCTCGGAGTCGACGATAATAGGCGCGCTGCTCGGGGTGCTCATAACAAGGCCTGCATACAGCGCCATCCTGAGCAGGCATTATTCGTCATAGGTGTTTAGATGCCCATATACTGCCCTCTTTGCAATAGGTCCAGCGATGAGATAAGGTTCGTTGGCAATTTCTGCGAACCGTGCGTAGTTGGCAAGCTGGAGAAGAAGATCCCTGAAAGCGTCGTAATACTACAGTGCAGGTTCTGCAAGCGCATAAAGGAGGGCAAGACCTTCTCGCATATGAGCAACGGCTCCCTTTCCAGGGCGCTTAGGATTACGCTGAATACTAAGAACGACGTCAAGGTGACTGCGCATACCGGCAAGGAGATCGATGCATCCTTCGTGACTGAGGTGTATGGCGAGAAGGTGATCTTCAACAAGAGGATAAGCTACAAGGTATCGCACGAGACCTGCCAGCGCTGCTACAGGATAAGCTCAGGCTATTACGAGGCAATAGCGCAGCTCAGGGGCAACGCCGGCAGAATAGACAACCTCATAGCAAAGATCACCAAGTACGTGCAGAGGAGGGGCGGCTTCATAGCAAAAGTGGATAAAGTCGAGAACGGCAAGGACGTTTACATGAGCGACAAGCTGATGATGAACGAGTTCTTCCACGACTATAGGCTGAAGCCCGAGAGGTCCTTTAGGCTATACGGCATGAAAAGGGGCAAGAAGCTCTACCGCAACACCTATTCGCTGCATTTTGACAACCCTTACAACATGAGCAACAAATTCAAGGAAGAGCGTTGAATGGTCATGTCGCGCTGATGTACACGCACGGCGCCGATGGATTTGAAGGGCAGTAGTTCTGCGCGCTTACGTTTACGAGATATGTACCTGTCTGCGCCACGTCCTCAAGGTAGCCGCTCACGTTTACAGGCGTATACGCCGTTATGTAGCTGGGCCCGGCATTGGTCTCCACTATGAATATGATCTCGTGGCCTACGCCATTGGTCTGGTTGCCTACGTATATGTTCTGTATGCTCGGGGGAACCTGTATAAGCACCAGCTGCTTTGCCGGATATCCCTGCGACCCTACGACAGTCGCTATGTCCGCCAGCTTCGCCGCGGTGCCCTGCGCGCCTGTGGCCGCAAGCGTTGAAGTGGATGTAGATATCTGTATGAACGCGAGAACGACGACAGGAAGCAGTATTATGAGTCCGAAGGACAGCGTTACGAGGAGCTCGAGGCTGGACTGCCCCTTCCTGTTCCCTTTGATGCTTATCCCGTTCATTCCATTGACTCCCTAAGGGTGTTTACCTTCTTGTGGGTGAGTATGCTCTCCTTTTCCTTTATTACCTTGTGCTTAAGATTCTTTAATATGTCGCTGAGCGCATCATCGAACAGATACTTAGTGGTATGCATGCTTATTATTCCATGGCGCCCCAGCGAAAGCCTTACCTGCATTTCGTAGAGCCTCGAATGCGCCCTCTTGACCTTGAATGTTATGTAGTCGACGTCTATGCCGCCTAGCTTCTCAACGCTGCCTATGAACGACTCGAGCTCCTCCCTTGCGGCATCCTCGTACTGGTAGGTGTTTATGTCAAAGCCTGACATGAATATCTTGCTTGCCTCCACTTTCTGCCTCGCAAGTACGCTCTCGAGCACATCGGTTACGGTTATTACGCCTACGGGATTCCTTCCCTTAGTCACCACAAGGGATGAAATGCGGTTCTCGACCATGGCCCTTACCGCCTCCGAGAGGTTCCTGTTGTATTCGATTGATCGAACGTTGCCCTCCATTATGCTGCTTATCGGTATGTTTGACGGCTTGTACGCATCGGTCTTCATTTCCGGGAGCCTGGCGCTGTCCTTGGTATAGCGCTTCACTATGTCGTAGTTCGTTATGAGCCCGGTAAACCTGCTGCCCTGCAATACAACAAGCCTGTTCACCTTCCTTTCGCGCATCACGGACTTGGCCTGGGCAATGCTTGCATCGGCATCTATAGCGAGCACGGGGGTCGTCATGACCTCGCTCACCTTTATGCCTGCCATTATGTTAAGCGACAGCAGTATCTTCATGAGCGTCTTCCTTTCAAGGACGCCGATTATCTTGTTACCCGAGAAGTACGGCAGGGCCTTGGCGCCTGACCTGTAGAAATGGTATGCAAGGTCGTATATCGACGTGCTGCTTGTAACTTTCGTGACCTTTACGCTGAACCGATCTATGCTCTCGTTTATGGGAAGCTTCATTCCCTGCATTGACCTGTAAAGGGTCCTTGAGTCTACAACGCCGTAGTACTCGCTGTCCTTGTTTATTATTAGGGCGGGATACTTCTTCAAATAAGGCAGCGCCTTTGATACCGGCGTCTTGTAATCCATGTTTATAGTATTTGATATGAGCTCCTTTGGTATGTTCTGCAGTCTCTCCATGATATCACCTATCTATAAATCATAAAATATAATAATGGTACTACTGTAATCTCCTAACGGGCCAGGATGGCAGATCGGCTATGCGGCCGCCTGCAGAGCGGCACAGGGGGATTCGACACTTAATCGCGAAACTTCCCCTCCTGGCTCATTTGCGTTTAGTATGCCTTTGGACCTCCTTTTTAGCATTTGAGTCCCGGCGCCCTTGACTTTCTCCTGTGATGCCCTTGCAATAAAGATGTTCACCGCTACGGCATTTTTGCGCGCATTGCATTGACATACGGCGTTATTTTGACTTGCCGTAGCCAGAGTAGCGCCTTGCGTAGTCCGTTATCATCGGCATTGCTATGTCCTTTCCGTTGTAGGCCTCGAACCCTATATAAAGACCGTACAGCCACAGGAACACTATCAATATGATTCCCAAGGTCCCTATCAGGAAGATGCCCAGCGACAGGATGTCGAATACAATGCTTACCACTATCATCAGTATGCCCAGGAATATGGACTGCATCGCATGGAACTTGAGCCTTTTGTCCTCCTCGCCTTTAAGGAACAGGACTATTATTCCGCTTATCATATAAGGTATCACATATGCAGCTATGAACCATGCCTTTGATTCATCTACGCCTTTAGGCGTTTTGGATTCGGGTTCCGTAGCCATTGTATAACCTGGATAATTAGGTCTAGGTAGCTATTTATATCTTCTGAGGCTCTCATGAATATGATTCATACGTCAAGCACCACTCTTGCCTCTATGCTGCCTTTTGACCTCTTTACGCTTAGGTTGTATCTCGATACGCCCTTCACGTCCAGCTTTGCAGTCTCGTCGCTTTTGCGCCTTGAGCATATGCTCGCCGCTATCTTGTATGCGCCTTCGGATCCCGTTATTTTTATGCTTGCGGCCTTGTATGCGAAAAGCCCCTTTGAGTCTGCCTCTGACAGCGAATCCTGCAACGTGTACCAAAGCAGGTCCCCGTAATTGGATGCGGCGTCCTTCACTTTGAAGACTATGCGCTTTGATCTTGACATGGCGACCCTGTCAGTATAGGATATGGTCTCGAACATCGCCATGAGCGCGTTTGAGAAGCACGCCTCGACGTCCCTGCCTGTGGCTACGTATTCCACGTCAGCCGTGTGCTCCATGAACCTGTATCCCTTCATAGCGCTTATCAAACCGCCCTAACTTGTTAGTACCTTATCCTTGAGGGTATTAAGTATTTTACTGTGATAACATTTAATTGTCCTGTGACGAAAAGAGTAACTACTGAAACGTGATGAAGCCCATCTCGGCTGAGGACTTACATAAGGGTATCTTAATGGGTAAAAAAACAGGCAAGGCGCTCGGGATTGCTGTACTTCTTATAGCGTTCCTCATAGCTTCGTTCAACTCCCTTGCCGCAACAGGCCTCAGCATACTCGATACGGATGCCAGCACATACATAGTAGTAGTAATGCTGATGCTCTTCCTATTCATATGCTTCTCCGCAAAGGAGGACATATGCCTTGAGTACAGCGGCATTAATGTTGCATGCGCCATAGCCATTTTTGTTGCGTACATGCTTTTGCTGTCTTATGCTAGGGGCGCGCTGTCTTCGGCATTCATGTCGTACAGGGTCGACGCGCTGCTCATACCGCTGTTCCTGCTCTCGATAATAGTGCTGCTGTTCGGCTTAAGCGGCGTAAAGAAGTTACTCCCGCTCATTGTATATTCTGCATTCGCCTCCCCGGTAATACTTGCGCCGCTGCTCGGGCTCAACGGCGCGTTCGCGGGACTCAATGCCATGCTGGTGTACGGCATGATGAAGGGCATAGGCCTCCAGGTGGCAAGGGCGGGGCTGCTGATATCATCGGCTGCCGGTTCCAGCATATCCGTATCGGAAACATGCGTTTCCATAGGCACGTTCGTCGCATTCGTCATGTTCCTTGTGCCGCTCGCGTACTTCTATGATGGGAAACTGGACAGGAAAGTATATTGGGTCGTATCTGGTGCGGCGTTGGTGCTTCTGCTTAATCTGCTGCGGATGACAATAATATCGCTTGTGTGGGCATCCTACGGGATTAACGAGGCGATAAGTATATTCCATGCGTTCGCTGGCCAGCTGATCTTCTATATTGGTATAATCGTTATGGTTCTTGTCGCTTACTGGTACGGCCTGAGAATCGAGGGCATAAGCAAGGGTGCTATCAAGGAAGCAAGGACAATGCACAAGGCAGTATACGGGAAAGCTGCTGCCCTTTCATTTGTGGCGATTGCTTTTGCGGTGATTGCCTTTGCCCTGGGAACGGGCTACGTCCATTCTTTATATGCGCCGTTCCTATCGTTCTCGAACGGCACCGTAAGCAGCATTTCGCTGAACTACCGCATGCTCGAGGGCCTTGAATCTTCGGGGAACGACGTATCGGTTCTTTCAGGCTCGCAATTGGGCGACCTGTTTCTCCTCGGCAACCTGAGCGAGGACCTTAACAGCTCCATATATGTGGTTGCGAACATATCATATTCGCCGGCGCCGTACCACAAAATGCCAGGATATCTTCCTATCGGGAGCGCCCATTCTTACATACTTAAAAATGGCGTAACGGCTACGGCACAGACGGTCGAATCCGGGAACAGCACTTTCGAGATAAACTATTTCTCGGTGCCGTACAACATAACCGGCAGCTGGGTCATGGTGGACTACATGCTCTTCGAGAACCTGAATTATTCATCAATGCCGCACTGCAGCCCAAGCGGTTACATGAATACGTTTGGCTACGTAGAATCGGTGCTGTACAACGGGGTACAGGGGCATGCCACTACAGGCAACGGGTTCGTGTGCCAGAGCTATGCAATTGCCTCTTCAACATGAATGTGGTTTAATGGACAGGAAAAAGCTGATGGGAACGCTAAATTCGGAATACAGGACGCTGCCAGGCAAGGTTAAGGGATGGTCCCTTAGCAGGAGGTTCGTGCCGGGCGCAGGGCCGCTGAATGCAAGGGTAATGGTCATAGGCCAGGCTCCAGGTAGGAACGAGGACGAGCAGGGAAAGCCTTTCGTGGGCGTAAGCGGTAGGTTCCTCGACAGGCTGCTCTCCATTGCCGGGTTGGACAGGGAATCGGCATATATAGTCAGCGTAGTGCAGTTCTTCCCTCCGAAGAACAGGGCGCCCACAAGGGACGAGATAGGCCTATGCAAGGGTTTCCTCTTCAGGCAGATGGATATAGTGAATCCGAATACGATAATACTGCTAGGCTCCGTCGCATGCAAGGCCGTCCTTGGGATCGGCGGAATCGCGTCTGTGCGCGGCACAGCAGTGAAAAGGGACGGCATTACCTATCTGCTAAGCCTTCACCCTGCAGCAGCAGTAAGGATAAGGAGCAAAATGCCAATCATGGAGGACGACTTCAGGAAGTTCAGGCAGTTGATAAAGTGATTACTTTCCCCTTTTCTCCATCGGAAACAGTATGACCTCCTTTATCGAATCCTTGTTCGTGAATACCATGACGAGCCTGTCTATGCCCATGCCTAACCCCCCTGTCGGCGGCATGCCGTATTCCATTGCCTCGACGAATTCCATGTCAAGGGGCTCGGCCTCCTTGTCCCCTGCTTTTGCCTTCTTGGTCTCCATCTCGAAGTTCTCCCTTTGCACTATCGGGTTGTTCAATTCCGAATATGCGTTCGCTATCTCCATGCCGCACATGTACATCTCGAACCTTTCCGTCAAATCGTTCGCATCGTCCCTCTTCGGCCTTGTAAGCGGCGAGGATTCCTTTGGAAAATCGACTACGAACGTGGGCTGCACAAGATCGGCCTGCACGAGCGTCCCGAACAGCTTATCGTATGCGTGCGCCCTTGTCCGCTTTCCCTTCTCGAACCTTATTCCGTGCTTCTCGGCAAGGCCGAACAGCGCGTTGTCGTCAAGTGCGGCGACGTCGCTTCCCGCCTTTTCGTTTATGCTCCCCATGTAGCTTATCCGCTTGAACGGGCTTTTCAGGCTTATCTTATTGCTGCCGTATTCGAGCTCGAGCGATCCCAAGAGCTCCATGCCTATGGATTCTAAGAGGCGTTCCGTGAGCAGCATCATGCCGTTGTAGTCTTCGTATGCGGCGTACCACTCTATCATCGTGAACTCCGGGCTGTGCGTGCTGTCTATGTCCTCGTTCCTGAAGGCCTTGTATATCTCGTAGACCTTGTCGAGGCCGCCTATTATGAGCCTCTTTAGGTACAGCTCGTCCGCTATCCTGAGATAGTGCTCCTCGTTAAGGGTGTTCACCTCTACCCTAAAGGGCTCCGCATCTGCCCCGCCGTACAACGGCTGTATCACCGGCGTCTCGAATTCCATGAAGCCTTCATTGTCTAGGAATTTCCTAATCAGCGCTATTATCCTGCTGCGTTTTATGAAAACGTCCCTCGAGTCGCCGTTCATTATTAGATCAAGATACCGTTTCCTGTACCTTGTCTCTACATCCTGTAGGCCGTGCCACTTGTCAGGCAGGGTCCGCATCGCCTTGGAGAGCATTGTGTATTCTTCTGCCTTCACGCTTATCTCCCCGGGCTTTGTCTTGAACACCTTGCCCCTCACGCCTATTATGTCTCCGGCGTTCAGCTTCTTCGCATCGCCGAACGCCTTCTCGCCGAGCTCCGAATAGTCGAAGTACGCTTGGATCTTGCCTTTGCCGTCAAGAAGGTCCGCAAACATGAGCTTGCCGGATTTCCTTGTTGCAAGTACCCTCCCCGCAAGCCTGACCTCCTTGCCCTCGTACGACGCATACTTGCCCTTTATGCCTGCAGAATATGCGGTAACCTTGTAGGAATATGGCAGGCTCGACATGAACCTGCTAAGTTCGCCTGACTCTTTGCCCTCCATCTAGATCATAATAGAATGATTGGGAAAAGTATAAAAATTAGGCGAATATTGTATTACGCTAACGTTTCCATCAAAGGATAAGCATTAGGGCCTGCGCAAGGCAGGCCCAACTTTACTGTGGGGGTGAAACAATTAGCGTATTGGTCGTCTTGCCAGCATCATACTTGTAATAGACCTTGTGTCCCAGCTGGTACCTTTCCAGCAATCCCTGCTTGTACAACTTGTTTAGCCTGGAGGAAGCGGCATTCCTGCCACGATAGTTCATCTGCTTCTTTATGTCGTCTGCGCAGGCCATGCCGCGTATCTGGATTATCTGCATTATCTGTGCGTCCAATCCAGATATCGGCTGGACTTTCGCAAGTCTGTTCTCATTCATTAGGGGTTGGTCCTGGTCCTCTTGCTCATAGTTACCAGCATTAAAGTCTGAATCGATTCTTTCGAGCCTGTCGTATATGCTCTTGAGCATCATGGTCGTGTTCTTGTTCTCATTCATCATGTATTTGAGCAGTGTCATGAGGCCGGAGCCGGTCTCGTCGGACTTGGCCTTTTCCTGCAGCGCGGCCGTTATGTCGGAGTTCTTTGTTGACAGCTGCTCTATCTGCGCCTTCATCGTCTGCAGTGCCTTTTCGGTCTCCTTTCTAGAGTTTTTGTCCGACACGTTATTCGCCAATCCTAACACATTCATGAAACAGCTTTGTAAGAATCATGAATGAATCACGATTTTATTGTTGACTGAATAGGTATTTAAATCTTTCGGATTTATAAGGATTAGCGGAACGTAGCTATTATGCCGTGCTCCTTTCTTATATTCTAACTCAACTAATAAAAATGCTTGTGCCACGCGGCCGCTTGCTGTCGCTGCTTTTGCATGTGTTATGAATATTAATTTTGTCGTTTATATTGTATGTTGGTAATGATGCAACAGGTTTACATACCGCGCGAGCGCATAAGGAAGCTCAAGGAGGACAAGGAGCTTGTCAAACGCATAGAGAAGCTATGCGGCTGCAGCATAAGGTTCTGCGAAGACGACATAGTGGAGGTTACAGGCGAAGCATACCCGGAATACGCTGCAAAGAGCGTGATATTCGCTTTTGGAAGGGGCTTCGAAATAACGATAGCGTGCAAACTGGCAGACAAAGACTACTATTTCAATTCCATAGACCTAGGGCAGGTCATATCAAGCGACAAAAGGGTAAGGCAGCTCAAGGCGAGGATAATAGGCAAGGAAGGCAGGACAAAGCGCTACATAGAAGAAGTAAGCTCCGCGAAGATAAGTGTATATGGCGATACCGTAAGCTTTATAGGGACGATAGAGGAAATAAATGAGGCTGAAACAGCTGTGAACACGCTCATGGAGGGAGGCACGCACAGGCTTGCATACATAAGGATGGAGGCCGCGCACAGGAAGAACAAGGAGAACGCGAAGAAAGCGGATTTCTGAAAAGGTTAGTTTAATGGAGACCAGGAAAGCTGAGGAGATATTCAGGGAGTTCAAGGAGCACTCGATTGCGGAGTTCTTCAAGAAGAACAGGCAGATGTTGGGGTATTCGGGAAAGGTCAGGTCGCTTGTCACTGTGGTGCATGAATGGGTAACCAATTCGCTTGATGCGGCCGAGGAGGCAAACATACTGCCAAGCGTGGACATATCCGTCAAGGAGGTATCTGACGAGAGGTACATCGTTGCCGTATCCGACAATGGCCCGGGCATACCAAGGAACTATGTTGGCAAGGCGCTTGCGACAATACTTGCAGGCACCAAGTTCCACAGGTACATACAGCAGAGGGGACAGCAGGGGATAGGCGCTGCGGGATGCACGCTGTTCTCGCAGATAACAACAGGCAAGCAGATATTCGTAAAGTCCTCGACAGGTTCGGGCAGTCCATACTCCTGCAACATATCGATAGATACCATAAGGAACAAACCGGTTGTAAGCAACCTTGTAGAAATAGATGGCGGCTTCAGCGGATTGCACGTTGAGGGGGAATTCGCCGGCGTAAAGTACGAGAACGGCGAGCACGGCATTTACGAGTACCTAAGGAGGACCTCGCTGTCAAACCCGCACGTGGAGATCAAGTATATGGATCCTGACGGCAAAGAATCGGTTTTCGTAAGGGCAGTCGATGTAATGCCCGAACGGCCTAAGCCGATGAAGCCGCATCCGCTGGGGTTGGCTGTGAACGACCTGCTGGAGTCTGCACATCTAAGCGAGAGCAGGAAATTGGGGCCTTTTCTTGTGGACAGCTTTTCCAGGGTCACGGCAAACAAGGTCAGCGAGCTTAAAGAGCTGGCGAAGGGCGTAGACTTCGAGAAGGATCCAAGACAGATAACGTGGACGGATGCGGAGGAGTTGATAAAGGCCTTCAAGAATGTCAAGTGGATAGCTCCTGATGCGACCCAGATAAAACCCATAGGGGAAGAGCAGATAAGGATAGCTCTCAGGAACATCTTTGACCCCGAGTTCATGAACGTTGTTGAGAGGAAGCAGGCGGTCTTTAGGGGAGGGATACCGTTTGTAGTAGAAGCCGCAGTTGCATTCGGCGGGTCCGCCGGCAGGAAGACCGATGAGGGCTATTCCGGGACGATAATAAGGTTCTCGAACAGGGTGCCGCTTCTTTTCGACAACGGCTCCTGTGCCATAACGGTAGCTGCGAAAAGCGTGCAGTGGAGGAGATACGGCATAGACATAGACAACCAGCCGGTAAGCATATTGGTCAACTTATCTTCGGCGCACATACCGTATTCAGGGGTAGGCAAGGAATCCATAGCGCAGGAGGACGAGATAATAGAGGAGATAAAGCTCGCTGTGATGGAGGCCGCAAGGGGCGTACAGAGGTACATAAGCGGCAAGGCGCGCATGCATGAGGAGGCTGGAAGGTACAACACCATAATGAGATACACAAAGCAGCTGGCGCAGGATTTGCATGACATAACGGGCAAGGACGAGAAGTTGATAGAGAGGAACATAGAGGAGCTCGTCGCAAAGCACTATCCGAAGGTCAAGGAATCCGAGGAGAAGGAGGACGAAGAGGATCTTCAGTCGAAATAGTGGTTCAGTTGAGCGACCCCTCTGGGCTGCCTGCATCTACCAGCTTTACGTAATCTGCTGCCATGTACATCTTAAGCTCCTCCGCCTCCTCTGAGTTTGATTCGTACAGGCTGTTTTTGAACTCTTCCAGCTTGTAGGAGTTGAGGAACGCTATGTATGTCTTTGAGCCCGTGTATATTGGCACCTTCTGGAATCTGCTCGTCTGCGAGTATATCACTATATATTTGCGCTCGTTGTGCAGCGTTGCGACTATGTCGCTGCTGGTGCTCATGTCTATTTCGGTGAATATGTACCCGTGCGTTACAAGGTAGAGCCTGAGCTTCTTGAACGTCGAGAGGTACTCTATGTCGTGCTTGCTCTCAGGTACCCATTGCGCTGGCGCATACAGGTCATCGGTTGATATTAGATACTTCTTTACCGTGAGCTGGTCCAGTATGCGCTCTACGTTGCTGTATGTCAGGCCGACGGGCACGTTGTTGTACCTTATGTTGCTGGATATCGCATAGCGTATCTCCGACTTCGACAGCGGCATGTACTTCCAATGGTAGGACACGTTGAGCTTGTCGAACACGTTCACTATCTCGCTAGCCTTTATCCTTATTGGGACCTTCTTCTCTTCCGGCAAATTGGGCACGTCTATGTAGAACTCGTCGCGGCTGGGCGCCTTCACGAACATTATCATTACCAGCATTATGACGAAAACGACCACTATTTCTATGTACTGGCTGTTCACCGAGAACGGCAGCGGGTTGTACGATGTATAGTAGTGGAAGTTCGTGCCTGAAACTGCTATGGTGAAGTTCAGGTTGCCGCGTATTGTAGGGGTGCCGGTAGGCACCGCATAGTATATCGTGCCGTTGGTTATGGAGCCGTTGGACGGGTATGCGCCGTTGAGCTCAACCGTATACGGAAGGCCCTTTACGGGCTGGCCGTCGGATATTGCCGAGAAGGTGAACTGGTCGGCTGTGATGTTCGATCTTATAAGCGTGAACGTTATTGGCGATACGTTGAAGAATGCCGCTGCATATTCCTGCCCCTGGAAATTGTAGAGCCTTATTATGTAGCCTAGCCCTGGGGGCAGTATGAATCTTTGCGGCAGCTCGAATGTGGAGCCGTTGGTGACGTTGCTTAGCTGCAGTGCTACCCCCGGACCGAAGTTCTCGCTGTTGTTTATCGTGTATATTGTGACGTGCGGCGTAAGCTGCAAGGGAGCCTTTGAGTTTGTTAGCAGCGTGAAAGAGAGCTGTACGGTGCGGTTCGTTATTATCGGCGTGGACATACCTAATGTGCCGTTGTAGTACAGCTCCGGCCTTTCGTGCATGTAGTAGTACACGTCATTTGATGTCCTGTACGAATAGGTGCCGTTGGCCGCAAGCTCTATCCTAAGCGACCCGTTTAGATCTATCTCGCTTGGAAGGCTCGTGTTGTACTGCTGCAATGGCAGCGAGTTGAGGAGCACGCCAAGCTGCCCCGACGAGTTCAGCGCCATAGTGTTTA
The DNA here is from genome assembly GCA_050749665.1 of Candidatus Micrarchaeaceae archaeon. Taxonomy (GTDB): domain Archaea; phylum Micrarchaeota; class Micrarchaeia; order Micrarchaeales; family Micrarchaeaceae; genus UBA12276. Next base: position 33,337 of record JBOGRY010000015.1, on the reverse strand, counting down.
CTGTCCTTGTGCCGCTCGCGTATATAGGCAGCCAGAACATCTCGCGCACGGCCTTGGCTATATCGTAGCCCGATTCATTCGCATTCTTCCATGAGCTCGTGAAGTTAGAGAACGCCGCTATCGAACCGTTGAATTCGTTCTCGTAGGTAAGGTATTTGCTGTATGTTGTGCCGTTTGTGAAAACGAACGTGCTGCTGTTGAAGTAGAACCCCTGTTTCGTTACCGAATTGCCAGTGAACTGCGAAGTGTCTAGGTATATAGGAAACGTCTGGTTCTGCAGCACGTTGAGCGTCGGCCTCTTCGCGCCGCTCTGGTCAATTACGCTCTGGAAGTTCTGGCCTATGTAGAGTATGCTGACGTGCCTTTCCAGCAGATACTGCAGCTTTGTTGTGTCGCCTATGGGCGCAAGGAACTGGCTAGGGAGCAGGCCGTTCATTATTATGAGAATGGAATCGTTCGGCAGGGAGGTCAGGTCGCTGGCGGATACTATCGTTATGTTCTGCGGTCCCTGTATTATTCCGTAGTCCTCAAGTTTCTGCTCCATGGCGCTTATTATTGCGCCGGTATCGCCGCACTGCCAGCACTGGTTGCTCGTATTGAATATGTATATCATTGTAGTTGGAGGCGGGGCGTATTTGTATAGGCTCACGTTCGCATTTATTACGGATACGTTGTGCACGCTGTAGTCTACGAGCACGTACGGCATGTAGTACAGCGGCACGGTTGCACCAGTAAGGGCATTTACCACACTGTTATATGACAGCATGTCCTGCATGGCAAGCGATGCGCCTATCTTCGGTGCTGGCAGCGGGCCTGTGCCTACATGGGGTATACTGTTAAGCGCTGATGTTACAGTTATGTAAAGGGATACCACGACCAGGGACACGCCGATTATTGCGGCTATCGCTATCGCTATTATTATCTTGGTGCTGATTAGGCCATGCCGCTTAGGTACGTGGCCGCTTGTGGTGGGCATTATTTCAACTTCTCTATGGCTGACTGCTCGGTGCCGCCGCCGCGCTGCTGGTTGAAGAGCCTAATGAACAGCTTTGTCATAAACCCTTCCTGCTTGCCTATGTGCTTGACTGTGACATATACCCTTATGTTCCTGAGCCTCCTGTTCATCCTTGCGTAGTATATCATGCTAGCTCCTCAGTTCTATGTACCCCAATGACACCATCCTGTTGAGTATCTGCTCGATCCTTGTCGTTGACATCTTGTAGTTCTTGGCGAACTCGTTTATGTCTATTGTGGCGTCATGCGAATCCAGCCAGTCCTGCACCATAACCATGAGCGCGCTGTCGGAATACGCCTGCAAGGAGCCCAGATCCGCCTTCAGCTGCTTGTTCTCGTCGCTTAGCTGCAGCGCCTGGACAGTAAGGTTCTTGTTCGAGGCTTCCAGCTCTATGTTCAGGCGCTTTATGTCCCTGTACTCGTTGAACAGGGAATCGTAGTTGTTGAACAGCGAGCTGTAGCTCTGCGATATGGAGTTCAGCACGTCGTCTATAGATGAATCAAGATACTGGAAGAGCTCGGTGTTGTCCACAACGTAGAGGTCCGAGGCGAGCGACAGCACGCCAAGGAGCATCTTTAGTATGTATAGCCGGCGCAGTTTAGGGCTTGAATCGAGCGCTATCGTGTATTCTATGGTTACCCTGTCGGTGCGCATGTCTATTATCATGAACAGGAACGGCTTCTTTTGTATGTCGCGGCTCTCCACCCTTAGCAGCTTTATGCCGCTGTCCAACTTGCTTATGGAGAATAGCTGGAGAGATGAGAATCTCTTGGCTATGTCGTTGAAACTGCCGACAAGCCTGGCTTTCATCTCCAGGCCGTCGGTCTTCGGCTCTATGACAGCGACCTCATCGACCAAATAAACACTCCGTGCGGATTTACCATCACAAAGCACCGCCATAGCGGCGCCTTATGTCCCCTAAACTGTATGCGATGAGTATATTTATATACCTTTATATGGGGTATTGCGACGTTTATCAGGCCTTCTTGCGCCTGTGCGGTTGCTGCCTTTCTTTGGGCATGCCAACTTCAGGCATGTAGCTGAGCTGGGCAAGCAGGAACATGAATACGGCTATGGCGAACCCTGCAAGTATCGCACTTATGCGCCCCCCTGCCGCTACGGATATTACGACAAGGAATATGACGCCTATGGCAACGTACACAACCTGCTTGCGCTCATAGCTGTCCCGCCTCTTCCTGTATTTCAGGAAGCATTCCTTGCAGACTATCAAATCGCGCTTGTTCACGTTCTTGCTTACGCGCCGCTTAAGCCACCGCATCGAATTTATGACCCAGTCGTCCTTTACTTTAAGGCCGTTCCTTTTCTCGCCGCACATTATGCATACGCTTTCCATGGAATCAACTGAAGTCTATCGACGCATCGTATAGCCTTCCCGTTTCTGCGCTTATCTTGCTCTCGTCGACCATCCTAAACGCGTTGGTTATTGTAACGTCGTCCATGCCCATCCTCCTCAGCACGTTTGAGACCTTGTCCCTGTCTATGCCCAGCTTCTCAAGCAGGTTCACGAACACTATTATGTTTGTGTGCCTGTGCGCCTTGTCCATAGCTGTTATGAGGTTGCCTATGTCTCTCTCCTTTATGCCAAGGGCTATGAGCACCTGCCTGAGCTCCGGCCTGCTTATTATGAACGTGTCCTGCTTAGCCAATGTCACCACCTGCTCCAACCATTATCCTTGTTATGAGCTGGTCGTCTATGCCCATGCCCTTTAGGAACGTCACAGTATTTGATACGCTTATGCCGCTCCTCTTAAGTATCCTTATGAAGTCAAGCAGCCTTATGCTCCTGTTGCTGCCTTCCATTGTGCTGAATATCTCGTTTATGCTTTCAATGCCTACATTGTACTCTATCATCTTGCTGCGCAGCTCCTCCTTCTCGAACTGGTAGTCCTTCTGGAGCACGTTTGCGGCTATCTCGCTTTGCGTAAGTATGTCCGTTAGATCTATAGTGTATACGTACAGCGGCTCCTCCCCGTATATCTTCCCTAGTACGAAGACGTCGGGGAACCTCAGCGCTGTCTGGAAGGCCATGTCGACGGCAGCCTGCCCTACCCCGAATTTTCCTATTTCGGTCTTTATGAAATCGGAGAAATTGAGCGACCCCTGTATGTAGTTCATGAACTTCTCGAACTTTATCCTTAGTATGAACGTCGTGCCTACGTTCGAGAATATGGCCTCGTTTATGTCTGTTGGGTTCTGCGACGCGACTATCAGCCCGAACTGGTACTTCCTGCCTTCCCTGACTATCATTATGGCGTCGCTCTTGTCGTCGCTTGCGACCTTCCACGCCTCGTCGAGCACCACCAGCGTCTTAAGCCCCTTCGTCTCGCTCCAGCTCTCGGCCCTCATTATCTCCTTGAGCGTCTGCAGTATGAACAGCGCAGCCAATGCCCTGAACTTGTCATCGGACATCCCGGATAAATCGACTGCGACAAGCCCCGAGTGCGCAAGCTTGCCTATGTCAAGGGTGCTCTTTCTTGCGAAATAGTCCTCGCCCTCCCTTGCGAACTGCCTGAGCCTGTAGACCGCGTTCTCAAGCTCTGCAGGGAACTCGTACGTTCCTTCCTGCAGTTTCTCCTGCAAAAGCGCTATCACGTCATGCAGCGTCGGCAGGTTCTTCTCAGCGGGCGCCTGCTCTGCCAGCGCGAACCCGAAGTTCACGTATGCCTGCTCTATCGCCTCTTCGGTTATGCGCTTTTGCTCCGGATACAGCGATATGTCGGTGAGTATCTCAAGCGACACCATTATCTGCTTTGTCCTGTCAAGCGGCTTCATCATCGACAGGTCCATTATGTTTATGTAGTCGCCCTTCCCAAGCGACACTATAGTACCGCCGCTCTGCTTGACCCATGCCTTGTACTCTCCGGCGAAGTCTATTATTATGGCGTTCGTGCCCCATACGTAGTTTGCCCTGACAAGCAGCGTCTTTACGAAGTAGCTCTTTCCCGCGCCGGTTATCCCGACAACCGCTATGTGCGGGTTTGTTATGTTTATGTAACTCCACGTGAACGGCACATTGAATATCTTCGTGGTGCCTATGTATATCGACTGCATCGGGTCGCCCATGAGCACGCTGGCTGGAGGCTCCGGCGGCCTTGATATGAATGCCCTCCTTGCTATCTCGTTGCTCATTATGTGCTGCAGCTTCACAAGGGTCATCGTTTCACTTCTAATATTTGTATGGTATGGTTTTTAGGACTGCTGGTCGAAGAGCGAGGCCGTCTTCTCAAGCGTCAGCGGAAGCGAGAAATTGAAGTTGAACAGCGTGTACATCTCCCTTCCAAGAACGCGCGAGAGGTCCACGTCCATTGAACTAAGGGCTATTTGCAGGCCGTTTATCTGCTGTGAAAGGGCATCGAGCGAAGCCTTCTCGCTTACGCCTATGGCCGTAGTCTCAAGGTACATGATCGTCGCTACCGGCTTCTCCCCTTGGGATATCCTGTCTATCTTCCTTTGCAGTATGTTTATCTTCCTTTGTATGTTTGTGATTGTGACATCGCTTGTGCCCTGGCTCTGCAGCGCCCTCGATAGCTGGAATTCCTCGTATGACCGCTTGCCCTCGTACTCGTCCCTGACCTTCTGCACGTCGAGGCCCATCGAAAGCACGTGGTACTTGAACGGGAAGCCTATGTTCATTATGGCCCTTTCCCAGTTCTCCGGCGCGGTTATCATCTTCTCGTCTAGCTCGCTCTCCTGGGTTTCCTGCTTGAACGTATATGCGTATAGATTGGCCGTTACGTAGCCAGTGGCGTAGAACAGGCCGCTTACGTTCTTTACTATGGCGTTTTGGTTCTTGTTTATCTTGTAGCCTAAGGCAGGCTGGAAAGTTATGTCCAGGAAGCCGCACACAAGCGACACCACCAAGAAATCCGCGAAGTTGAGCAGCACTATCGCCACTGCGCCAAGAAGCACTATTCCCAGAGCAAGCAGCTCGGCTATTCCCCTTCCTATCGTGGGAAGCGCCGCGAGCGCTCCGAGTAGTATGACTAGGCAGAATGCCAGGTACATTACTCCCTCCTCGTCCATATCATGTCACCTGGTTCTGGATGTTCCTGCTTATCTGCTCGGTTATTGTTGAATACGGTATCAGGAATTCCGGCTCCACGTACTTTAATATATCGCTTCCGGTGATTATGTTGGGCGGCACTCCAAGATTCGCGGCTATGCCGTTCATCAGCTCACGCGCCTTCTGCTGCACCATGGTTATGGCCTCGAATTCCTTGACGCCAGTGGCCGATATGGTCGCGAATGTGCCCAACTCGAAGGACACGCTGCTTGAGATGTTGTCAAGCATCTTCTTCCACATGGACAGCTTGCCGCGGACGTGCTCAAGCTGGGCCTGCGGGGCGTTCGTCTCGATAAGCTTTGCCTGGTCGTTCTCTATGTTTGTTATGTTGTCCTTTAGCTTCTGTATGTAGTCGTCCTTGTTCATCAGGTACAGCTCTGTCGAGAACCTGACCGGCTCCCTGCTTATGCCAACAAGCCTGCTGACCTGCTCCGCGAACCTTAACCTGTCCTCGTCGTTCATCTCGCTTGACGAGACGTATATGGGTATGTTTATGTATGCCGTTGCGAGGTAGTCGTCGCTCACCTTCCTTATTATGCAGTCGCCGGTAGTCGACAGCCAGTAAGGCGCCTGGTCGTTTATGACAACATTCCTGGTGCGCTGGCGCACAAACGGCATTATGAGATAGGAGTAGTACCTCGAGGCGAACGCCAGTATGTCGAATATGACCGCTATCACTAACAGAAGCAGCTTCGGCAGCACGAACAGGATTCCTGTCGGCAGCACCGCGGCGATGCCTATCATTGCCACAGACATCACAATGAATCCGATGAATACGAGCACTTTGGGGTCCATCCGAATCCGGTTAATATCGATGGCAAGTAATTTATTTGTTGTTAGTCAGATAAACCTCCTGATCCTGCCTCCCATTTTTGACGTTCTCCCTATGAAGTTCGCAAGCTCGACTATCGAAGTGTACGTTACCGCTATGATCAGTATCGGATAGAAGAATATCATGAGCCAGAAGCCGTTCAGCGACGACTTCACGTTCAGAAGCTGTTCGACCAACGGGCTTGTCGAGGTAAGCGCCGCCTGGTCGTTGTAACTGAGCTTCTGCAGCTGCAGCGTTGACACGCTCATGTCACTTTGGATCGTGGGCGCGGTGAAGTAATATGCGACAGAGAACAGCGCCGGCATTATAAGGTAGAAGCCGAATGCCATTGCTATGAGTATGCCGCCAAGCGCCCTTGTCGGGAAAAGCGCCCTGAAGAACACCCCGGGTATCAGGAACGCCGGTATCGCCGCCGCGGCGAAGAACACAAGCATGTAGTACTGCGCGTAAAGCACGGCTATCCCGTCAGTGAGGAAACCTGCTATTGCTATCGCCGGGTCAAGGAAGTATATCGTTACGGGTATAGCGTATATGTTCACGAACAATTGCGGCACGAAGCCTATGAAGCTCAGGAAAGTCTTCGCTATGCCGCCTATGGCGCCGCCTATGCTCAGCGATATCGTGGGCGTGGTAGTATAGCTCATCGAAAGGTATATGTAGAACAGCGACGTGTACATCTGCTGCGCGGTGTATATTGTCTTTGTCATCAGGTAGAACGACGTCGCATACGGGTTTATGCTCCCTACTACGACCCCAGGCAGAATGCCGAAGACAATCGCACACAGGTAAACGAACAGCGCCACTATTATAGCTGTTGCTATTGCCTCGTAGAACTCACCTATCCCGAAGTTGCGGAGCCTGCCGTTGTTGAGTGCGACCCCCACCATGAACAGCACTGCAGCTATTACAAATGACAGCATTATGACGGCAACTGCCGCAGGCAGGAACGCCATCCATTGCGTGTATATCTGCTGGTTTATGGCGCAATACCATGGCTCATTGGCGCTTATCTGCGAGGCTATTATTGGCGTGACCAGGCCGCAGTCTGCAGCATGGGGCACTGCCGAGACGAATGCAAGTATGAGCAGCGAAACGAACATCACTTTGATATGCTCCATTTGCATCGCCTCATATTATGTTAGTGAACAACTGGCCGAAGCTCATCCTCTCGCCAACCGCACTTGAAAAGTCGATTATGAACGCATCGACTATCGCTATGTTTATCAATGGCACTATAACGACGCCTAATATTATATAACCTGTATATATGAACAACGACCCGACCGTTGCGGCAAGGTTACCCGTGGACAGCGTTGCAACGTTGAACAATATACTTATTATGGTGGAGAATATCGTAGTCAGGCCGCAGGTGAATGACTGCAGGCACACCACGTTTGCCTGGATGTCGATGTACCCGTACATTATGCTTGTAAGGAGCGGATATATTATGCCCAAACCTATGCCGAAGGCAATCATGGCCCCTCCGAACGACCTTGCGAAGCCCAGCGTTCTCGCCACAAGTCCTACGGAAAGGAAGAACCCAAGGAACAGGAGTGCCGCCGAGAGCATTATGAGCTGCAACTGGTTGAATACAAGGGCGAATACCATCGCACCGTATAGGAGGCCCATCAGCTTGTCCGTGCTTGACGGGAAGAGAGACGGCGGGCTTATCGCTAGGTTTATGTTGGGATTTAGCGGTATTGGCGTAATCGTTATTGTAGGGGCCCAGCCCAGAACTGCGGATGTGAGGTATGTGGAGAAGAATATATATTCGCTAAGCGAGAACGTTGCGTTGTTGAACTGGGCAACGTCGCACGATGAAAGCGCGAATATCGTGCTTGCGGATGTGCAGTCCGGCGGCACAAGACCCGCCGCGCCGAACGTGTTCTGCGGGCTCAGGAAGAATATGTATATTACGCTGCTGAAAATCAGCAGCAGGAAAAGGGATAAGCACGCCTCGTATATCTGGAACCTTGACCAGTTCCTGGCATTCCTGCTGTTTATTATCCCGCTAAGCATGTACACCATCGCGGCTACGAATATGACCACCAATACTGCTAATGTTGCAAATCCGATCCAATTGGTCGGCGTTATGGGCAGCGTTGGTGCAAGCAGCGCATAGTATTGGTGCATGTATATTGCTTGCATCATAACACCCTGTGCCATATGTTGCTTGCGCTCAGGCTCGGAGCGCCGAGCAGATCGCCCATCGCCTCGGCGAAGTCGAATGATATTATGAAGGATATGATGATGGCAAATATCGTGAATGCCGCAGGCTCCAATACGTAGTTAAGGTATCCACCTATTAGGCCCTCGGCGGCTGCAGTGCCCCAGAAGCCGCCTATGTACGCCCCGAAGGAGCTCAGTATGCCTGGAAGGCCGAGTTCTGCGCCTGTTGCGCCGCCAACCACAGTGCCTATCAGGGAGCCTATCTGCGTAGGGTTCGAGCTCGTAACAACTGTTGTTATGCTTGACACATATCCTGCAAGCATGACATGCAGTATCATCGGGAACACTATGTAGAAACCTGCAAACAATCCGAGGAATGCCCCGCCTGCTGCCCTTGTCCATGGAAGCGTCCTAAGTATTATGCCGGCGTATAGAAAAATCGGGAATACCCCCCAGATGAAGCCCAGCATTACTGTGACCCCTAATGTTGATATGATGAATGCCCAGGTAGCGTCGACAAGCACGCCGACAGCGGAGTTTATCAGGGAGTAGCCCAGCAGGGGCGAAACGGAAAGTCCGAAGAGTGCAGGCTCGTAGGTAAGCTTAACCGAAGTAAGTGTGTTTAGGAACAGCCTCGCTATATTTATGGAGAATAGCGGGAAAAGTAGCTGCAGCGAGGTTGTAGTAAGGTATGTGCAGTCGTTGACGTATAGGTTCCTCCCGAAGCTGCTCCCTCCAAGCGCTAACGCATTTGATGAATTGAAAGCGCTCGACCCCAGGTTGAACGTGCCTATGAACACCCCTATTATTATCAGGGTTATGAATATCTCGCCTATCTCGGCCTTTGCCAGGTTCCTAAGCAGCTGCGTGTCGAGCACGTAGCTTATTATGTACAGCAATGCGACTACCAGCAGCATGGTCAGCATTATCAGAAGCGATATGTTGATTATGCTCTGTTCGCCGCCACCCTTCCCGCTGAGGATGTTTGTAGTTGGTATGACTCCTCCGCCGCTCGAGGTGCCTGCGCAGAACGACGATGCAAATGACTGCGCGCTCGGCATGTTTGCGGACATAAGCGCAGCCACAATCACCATGAGGGCAATGAATGCGATTCTTGATTTTATTGCCATTCTATCATCCTACAGTATCCTTGCGATCCCTGCAAGGCTTGTGTCGCCGCCCAGCATGCCTGAGAGCCCGATTACGGAGCTGACGGTCACGACGAGGTTTATCAATGGTATAAGATACGAAGCCATGCCTATTATGCCGTACGCGTTGAGCATGGCGTAGAATGTATTGACAGCGTTCTGCGGCTGGCAGTACGCAAGCAGAGGGAACGTCGGGTTGGAATTGGTGTAGAATGCCAGGTCGAATATGTATTTTAGTGAGGATATGATGCTTGCACCGGGAATAAGGAGGTTCCCTATGTCATCGCCTTCGGCTATTATCAGACTTGTGGGTTTGCCGAGTATGTTAGGCCAGCAGCTGTAGTACATAGATATGCCTTTTATGTTAGGCTCCACGAAGAAGTTGACGGTATAGTTGCTAGGCAGCGACTTCCCCGGCGTGGATGCGGCTCCGGGGAGATATGTTATCGCGTTGAATCCATATGTCGTGTTGTAGCCGCCGACGTTCCCTGATGCAGCGGCGGTATTGAAGCCGTTGCCCACTGCAAGATATTCGAAGGAGAACACCGCCGGGTATATGAAAAGCCCGGCTATGGCTACCGCTATGAACAGTCCGCCCAATCTTCTTGTGAACAGCGTGCTCCTTAGCACTATGCCGCCAAAAAGTATCCATGGCCAGACGTAGAGGAATATGGATATGAGAAGAAGCTGGGCCAGCAGGGCCTGAACAGACAGGTTGAGTATCGTGCCGAGCACTGTTAGGCTGTTTACCAGCAGGCTGTAGCCGGCATATGGCACTTGCGAGAACTGCAGGTCAAAAGCAGGCGACAGCAGCGGATTAGGCACTATGCAAGATGCGCCGTCCGTTTCAGGGTCAATGCATAGGTTTATAGTAGGCGACAGCTTTGAAAGGAAACCGAGCCATGCGTCCATGGTGAACGAGTAATTAAGGTTGGCTACCGTCTGATTGGTAAGGTTCGCGTCTATTGTAGCAGCTGCCGCAAGCGGATATTCCAATTGATCCGTAACGGAAGGCACGCCACCGGAATTCAGTATGCTGCATATGCCAACGAACTTTGACGACCCTGAGGTTCCTGCAAGCAGCGAGCTGGTCTTGCCGAGTATGTCAAGCTGCGACGAGCTCTCTATGTTGCTGCACATGGTGCTAAGAGCTGTTGGGCTCATAAGCTTCGTAAGGCTTGCCGTAGAATAGAAGAAGGACGATATGAACACGAGCGAGCCTATCACTATGCCTATGAGTATTGCAGTCCCTATCAACTGGTAGAATTCGCCTCTTGCAGCGCCCTTGACCCCGTTGTTGTTTAGCATGGAGCCCGCGAAGTACCAAATTGCGATTATGAACGCATCTATCGACAATGCGATGGCTATTATCGGGAAGAGCGTGTTTGCCGCAGCGGTGACGTTTGCCTGCATTATGAGATTAAGCGGAATGTTCATAGACTGCCCCAGAAGGATCCTGCCCCTTCCAAGCCGGAGTTCAGCGCCTTTGCAAGGCCCATGGCGAACCCTAGCGTTACTGCAAGGTCCAGTACTATCAGCACGACCGAGGCGAACAGGAACTGCGACATCTCGTTTATTATCGTGTGTGCCTGGCTAACCACAGCCCAGGGGCTTATTATTATGCCGCCGTTCTGTGAGAAGGCGCCGTTCACGAAGCTGTAGAGCGGCGCTGAGCTTGATCCGACAACGTACGGATACACAAGATGGAACAGCGTGCCGAAGAAGCCGCTGTATGTGGCGGCGGGCACGCCGGTGAAGAACTTGTTTACAGGTATGGTATTAAGCAGGTACGTCGTGTGTAGGTACTGGAACGATGGGTTTGCAGTTGAGAATATCCATGCCATGGCGTAGCCGTTGAAGGCCAGCATCGTCGGATATATTATGTAAGCCGCTATGGCCATTGCAAGCACTGCGTTGGATGCGTTTCTTAGCGGCGTTCCAAGGAACGACAGCGACCTCATGGCTATCGCAACCGGAAGCACCACTGCGAATGCGGTGTACTGCAGCACAGGGAGCAGCAGGAACTGCAGGAACAGCATGCCTACGGCTATGGTGACAAGAGGTGCGAATACGTCTATGTATATTTGCGCTAATGTGGAGAAAAGCGAGCCCAGCTGCAATGCAGAGGCTATGCCCAAGCTTAAGATCTTGGAGCTCAGGCCTATTTCCGATAGAAACGTTGGTATGAGATCGGATGTCTTTGTGTTGAACAGCGAGCCTATCGACTGCAGCACCTGGGCTTCTATCGTGTATGACACCGACGTGGAATACAGGCTCGTGAGTAGGTTGAGCCCTGTGTTTACGCTCAGGTTGCCGACGTAGTACTCAGCATAGGCGAACGGGCTGGCGAATGTCTGCCCGGTAATAAGGTTGTTGCTCGCTGTAGTGGCTGCGCTGCATATGGTAGTTGCTGAGACAGCAAGGACCAATAGTATGACTATGCTTATTATGGCCTGTGTCAGCTCCGACCTTGCGGCCTGTTTTATCTTCTCCCTTATCTGCGCCGGGAATATGGCGCTGATGGCGAAGAACACCGCAACAAGAAGCATTGCAATCAGTATTATCAGCAGGTTTATACCTGCCCAGCTTGTTGCACCGTACAGTAAGCATGTGTTTACCATTTGAACACTCATGCAAGCGAGAACTTGCCTATGCCGAGCCTCATGCTGCCTCCCATCAAACTGGCTATTCCGTCAGTGGCTGCGTACACTATTATTATGTCAAGGACGAAGAGCAGAGCCTGAACTACCTGTGTAAACGTGTTGTTTATCACGAAATTTAGCTCCGGGAATATGCCGTTGGAAAAGGGTCCGCTAAAACCGGTCCATAGGCCATTAGTGAAGAGCGTCGCCGAGCTGGCAACGGCGCCGTTGCTCCCGAAGGCTATTGTGAGCGGCACAGTGCCCCCGACAAACCCTGCCACGTTCTGTATCAATGACAGTGCGCTGTTCCACAGCGTGCAGAAAATGAATCCAAGGCCGTTTGGGCAGCTGGAGGGGGCGGTTATTGCAGATGACAGCGTGAACATGTAGTTCGTGACCGGGAGGTTGAACCCTATGAGCACGACAGGGTACACTATGGCGATGCCTATGCCTATTGCTATCATCGTTCCGCCTATGCCCCTTATAAATGGTATCGCGCGCATTATCATCCCCATGGGTATGAACACGCCCAGGCCCAGGGCGCCTATCACGTATATGAGGTTTTGCTGCGCCTGGAATATGAATATCATGCCTATTACCAAGTCTGCAGCTCCCGTGACCAGCGATACCGAAGGTGATATGAGTTGCGGGCTTCCGGAGTATAATGGGGTCACGTAATTGCTCTGGAACAGCTGCGCATTGGAGCCGAACTGCACGGCGCCTAGATCCTCGACCGGAGGTATGTATAGCGGTATGGGGAACCATGTTTCCAACGTCAACGACCTGAGCATCTCATTCCCTACAGATAACCCGAGAAGGCCGCTGAACGACGTTATCGCACTCTCCAGCTGTACGGAAAGGTATGATGCATTTACGGTCGAGTACAGGCTTGCTAGGTTGTTTGTTATGGACGTGCCTGCAATAGCCTGTGTGCTGCCTGCAAGCTGCGGGGCGGAGCCGGCGAAGGCAGCCGCTACGCCGCTGGCTATTACAAGGGATCCGAATATTATTCCGAGTATTATCATGCTTTTGGTAGCTTCCCACATCTCCCTCCTGTAGAAGCCCTTGAGCGGCGCGTAGTTCATGACCTCGCCGGCCATGAACGCGAGCGCGACAATCATGAAGGAGAGCATTATGCCTATGGCGCTAAGCGGGAACGCATCGGCTATGCACGTGCCTATGGATATGCTTGACCCTGTCACTATGCACTGCACGCTTGAGAGGCTGGGCGCCGCCGCATATGAATTTGATAGAAGGAGGCTGAACGCAAGCGCGGCAAACAGGAGCAAGCATATGCCATGCCTTACAGACATATGTAGAGATAACAAGAGAAGTTATTTATACGCATTACACGTTACTTCAGCAGCTTGAACCTGCTTATGTAGAGCTCGCCATCCAGCAGGACAAGGAACGGCAGTATGAACACCGAGCTGAACACCAGCATGACGTACCTTGAGAGCACCGTGCCGGTAGCCACTATGAACACGAAGTCAAAGAATGTTATGATTAATATCGATATGACAAGCCATGCAAGGAAGTAGTCGAACCTCTTTGCGAAGAACTTCACGCTCGCCCTTATGGACCTTACAACGCCGTTATCGTCTATGACTACCGATGAAGGGGCGTAGAACACGAATGGCGTTATGGCAAGGGCGACCAGCGCGGTTATGAGCCCGGAATAGCCTGTGCTAAAGCTCAGTATGTTGGCAAGCGCTATAACAACAGTATAAAGCAACAGTATTATGAACACGTTGGTGGTGTACCGCTCTAATCCACGTATTACCTCGGCCTTTATCCTAGTCTGCGTCCTGCTGTGCTTTACCACTATGTTTATTGCGACCATTGCGAAGCTGAGGAACAGCAGCGAGAATATCACAGCTATGACTATTATCGCTGTCGTAAAGGGATTTAGGTTGGTGTATATGCTTGCAGTCCTTAGCATCACCGCACCCAGGTCGTTGTAAGTGGGAAACGATGCGAACAGCGGTATCAGGAACGCTATTATGAACGATATGGAGGATAGCAGTATCAGGTATATGTTTGCGAAGTACGTCTTGAGCGTATGGTTGAGCACGTTAAGCATATGATCACTGCATCTTATTTGATATACTCGTTGGTAAATAATAAAAAGGCATGCCAAAAGCTAGATAATAAAATAGAAAAAGAAAAACTTAAAAAAAATAAATCAATCAGTGCCGTAGTCGGATTAGGCTATGCCCGCGCAAAGCGACACTGCGCCTGACTGTCCTGTCGATGTCAGTACGCTAGATCCTCCTGCTGCCGATACTATCAGGTTCAGCACGAAAGGCGCAGCAACGGCTATGGCGACTCCTACAACTCCGCCTATGATCATTGCCATTCCGTATCCCTGGAAGCCTCCCTTGGACTGTGATGGCATTATGTTAGCCCCAGCATATAGAGCACCACCCAGTATCATTAGGGTAAGTCCCAGAAGGAATATTATTTCCCTGACTGTGTTGAATACCGTGCATATGGCATTTGTTGCACCTGCTGCCACTGCGGACGAACCGGTACCGGCGCCGCCCGCCTGTGATGCAACAAGTGTTCCGAATAGGCCTAGCACAGATACTGCTAACAAAATAAACTTAGCATATGTAGCCATGCTTGCCTGTTTTAGGAAAATCTTATATAGGAAATTCTTCATTTGTATCGCCGCTTACGTTGTTATATTAACATATGCTATATTTAAATACCTATCTGTCAGTGGAAGATTGCCGTAGCAACGTCCAGATGCCGGATTTGTGCATCGCTTAGGTGCCGGCCTTCGTTGTGTTTACCTGTGCGTACATCTTCGCCATATATTCCTTGCTGAATGCCATTACGAATATCCTTGTGTTGCTGCTTACACCTTCCGCGCTGAAGTTTAGGGTATAACTTCTTTGCGAGAGCGGCCGTATGCCGCCAAGGGATGATGCTGTGTCTATGGCGGCTTTCCCCGGGTTGCCGCTGAGCACGAAGAATGACACGTTCTCGTATGAATCGCCGTTGTTCGATACGCTCAGATTTATGGCATATGTCGCATAGGTGCCGTTGATGCGCCGCGGCAGCGGCATGACGCTGTTTACTGATATGGTGTCGCTCTTTACATAAATGGCGTGGACGTACAGTGCTGACAGCGCGATTGCAAGGACGATGGCCGCGCAGGCTATTGCGATGGCGCGCCTGCCCTTTAGCATGTCGCGCGGCCTGCCGCTATCCTTTTCGTAGCACATGACAATGATCAGGGGCACGAACGCCAGCCCGTATATGGGAAGGTTGCGCCATGTTAACATGAATATGAATGCGGGTACAAGAGCGAGCATAAGTTTCAGCGTCCTTGTGTATAGGTAGAACATAACGAGCGCGCACAGCAGCACTGCTATCGACAGCAGTTCGGGGTACCATAGCGGCATCATGTACAGCGTAACGAACACCTGCGCTATGTTGGTGCCGTACAACAGCAGTTTTGAGGAGCCGAACAGCCCGAACACGTTGCCGAAGAAATGGGCCGGCGATGCTATTATGAAATAGCTGTTCGCAAGCAGGAACACAACGGCAGACACCGCAACCGATTTGAGGGCTTCCGTGCCATTGCGCTCCTTCATAACAAGTATATAGAAGAACGGCAGGGCGAACCATGAGAGCTGCGTTACGCTGGCGGACAGCCCGAGCAGTATGCCCGACAGTACGATCTTCTTCCTGTATATGTACGCGAGAAGAAGGAGCAACGACACGGATATGTACTGGTCTATTGTTGTAGCGGAGATGTATGTAGCGAGCAGCCATACCGCTATGGGTATGAGCGCGGGCGCGCCGTATTTCGTTTCCTTGTAGACTATCGATGCGGAGATTATCGATACAAGCACTATCATTGCGGCGAATTCCAGCGCTATGTACCGGGAGCTGCCCGGCATGTGTCCCGCAAGGAACGCTATAGGCATGAAGCTGAGCGCAGGATAGTCGTATGAGGATTCTATTGAGCCGTTGAGCTGGTATGTCGGTATTATGTTGTACTTCTGGAGCACCGGCGTCATTGTTGCCGTGTAGGGGTTGGCGCCGTGGAGCAGCAGGTACGACGCATAGTAGTTGAATGCCGCCTCGTCAATTCCTACCCCGTTCCTTGTGCTGTACAGCGATGCGTATGTTGCACACGACGCAATGACTATGATCATAATTGAAGCCGCATACAGCTTTTTCCTTTCCAGCCTTCTCGATAGCATGCCTATGGCAAGCAGCGCCGCGACCGTGAACAGCACGGCTGCGCCTATGAGCTCGAACCCGATAAGCAGGAAGAATGCCACAAGTATTGCTAGAATATATCTGTTGGCCTTTATGGGAAGCGCAAGTTTCTTGCCCCTCTGGCCGTATGCAAACATGAACAGCGCGGCAGATACAAGGCCGAGCAGGCATAGCGCAACTATAAGCGCAGGATGGAAGTACAGCTGCTCCATGAAACCTATGTCGGATATGTAAAGCGCGAATATCGCTAAGCATAGGATGACAGGGGTCCTGTCCATGTAATGGAAAGGCAAATAACCAATAAAAACCCGAACATCGGGCAATCTTAAAAGCCTTTATTACAAATAGTAAATAACTAATTGACTAATCAGGGGGTACGGATGAGGGTATTGCTTTTGGACGTTGACAACATCAGCTACGATCTGGTTAAGCCGGAGGCCAGCGTCTACGAGGACAGCGACCTCAAGCACATGAGCGTAGACGATGCTATGGTCATGATGGTCAGCGTCGAGGACGACGATGACAACAGCACGGCGGATGCCGCACTTGCAGACGCAAGGAAGTCGATGGGGCAGCTGGGCAGGAAGAGGATTGTGATATACCCGTTCGCGCATCTTAGCAATAGGCTGTCCGAGCCGAAAAAGGCGATTAAGATAGTGGAGCGCATTTATGATGCTGCTGCAAGCGACACGGGCATAGAGGCCATAAAGGCGCCGTTCGGATGGAACAAGAAGTGGTCGATATCGATGAAGGGCCACCCGCTTGCAGAGCAGGGCAAGAGCTACGGCGCGCAAGGCGCCGCCAGGCCTTACAAGAAGTCAAAACCGGTCAGCGTGAACACCTCAATAGTCAGGAAGAGCGTGGAATCAGGGCTTCCTGAGACCGACCACAGGACAATAGGGGAGAGGCTGGACCTATTTAGCTTCCAGGAGGTATCTCCGGGAATGGTCTACTGGCATGGCAACGGCCTAGTTCTCTTCTCGCAGGTGATGGCATTCATTAGGGAGATGGAGCGCAAGTACGACTACGTAGAGGTCAGCACGCCGAGCCTTGCAAACATAGCTCTGTGGCATGTGAGCGGCCATATAGACCATTACAAGGACAACATGTTCGTATTCTCTTCGGAGAACGAAAGTTTGGGAATGAAGCCCATGAACTGCCCTTCCACCATATTGATATACAAGTCAAGGAAGTGGAGCTACAGGGATCTGCCGTTTAGGACAGCCATATTCGACAGGCTTTATAGGAACGAGATAAGCGGGGCGCTAACTGGGCTGTTCCGCGTAAGGGAGCTGACGCAGGACGATGGGCACATATTCCTTGCCGAGGAGCAGCTTGAGGACGAGCTCACAATGCTGCTTAGGCTGGTCAAGGAGGTATATGACACGTTTGGCATGGCATTTAGGGCAAAGCTTTCCACTATGCCTGACAACCATCTGGGCGATGAGGCGCTGTGGGACAAGGCGACATCTAAGCTGAAAAGCGCCATGGATTCCAACGGCATACCGTACGAGACAAAGGACAAGGAGGGCGCGTTCTACGGCCCGAAGATAGACTTCGACGTATTGGATTCCATCGGGAGGAGCTGGCAATGCGCGACCATACAGCTCGACTACCAGCTACCGCTGCGCTTCGGCCTCGAGTATACCGGAGAGGACGGGAAGGCGCATGTTCCGGTAATCATACACAGGGCGGTGCTCGGGACTCTTGAAAGGTTCATAGGCGTATTGATAGAGCACTATAACGGCAGGCTACCGCTGTGGCTTTCCCCCGTTCAGGCAAGGGTGATATCCATATCGGAGCATGCCAATGCCTATTCCGAGAAGGTTTACAGGGAGCTCAAGGAGGGTGGCGTAAGGGCCTATGCAGACCTGTCCGACAGGACCCTCGAGTACAAGGTGCGCGAGGCGCAGGTGCAGAAGGTGCCTTACATGATCATAATAGGGAAAAAGGAGCAGGAGAATGGCACAATTACGATAAGGGACAGGAACGGAAAGCAGGAGCATGACGTCGGCGTCGCAGAATTCCTGGGCAGGGTGCGCAAGGAGGCGCAGGGAAGGAGCCTTTTAAGCGAGCTGTAAATCTGAGTGATTGTGGTGTATGTTCTCGGGATCTGGGACGGGCATGATTCTGGTGTTGCACTTATCAAAGACAACAGCATAGTATACGCTGCAAACGAGGAGCGCTTCACCAAGAGGAAGCTTGAGGTCGCGTTCCCGTACAACTCCATAAAGGCCGCACTTGCCTATGCATCGATAAAGCCCGGCGATGTTGAGCACGTTGCGTTCACGACTGTTGAGTTCGCAAAGACCGTGGAGCGCATGTTTCCCGGCATGAAGGAGAGCTACTACATGTTTAGGAGGAGGAAGATGCTGAGGCCCTCATTCGAGAATGCCAGGCACAACCTGAAATACTCGATGACTTCAGTAGGCGTTCTGCCGCTGTGCAAGGGGATCAGCTGCTCGATAGTGCGCAGCAACCTGCGCCGCATCGGCTTCGTCAATTTCAAGCTTCATGTTGTAGACCACCATACCGCGCATGCGGCGAGCGCCGCCTTCACCTCGCCGTACAAAAGCTCGCTCGTGATAACGCTTGACGGCCTAGGGGACGGCCTATCGGGATCCGTAAGCACCCTGCAGAACGGCAAGCTTGAGAGGCAGATGGCCATAGGCGCAAGGGATTCGATAGGCATATTCTTCGAGCAGGTGACAAACATAGTCGGCATGAGGGAGCTTGAGGACGAGGGCAAGGTCATGGCCATGGCGGATTATTCGTATCCGTTCGACTACGAGCACAACCGCTTCAAGGACTTCTTCTCCATATCAGGCACAAGGATAACCGCAAGGTACAGCCCTACGAAGCAGTATGAGCTATTGCAGAGGATGGCATGGCAGATGCCGAGGGAGCAGTTCGCCTACATGGCACAGCAGCTAGTTGAGAATTCCGTGATGAAGTTCACGAGCAACGTGCTTGACAGGTACGGCATGGGCGACGCTGTATTCTCAGGGGGCACATTCGCAAACATAAAGGCAAACATGAGGCTTAGGAACCTGGACCAGCTAAGGCACTGGTATGTGTTCCCGCACATGGGCGACGGGGGCATTGCCCTTGGAGCCGCGCTATACGCAAATTACATGGTAAGCGGCTCGACAAGCTGCCAGTTCTCGCCTTACCTTGGCAACAGCTATTCCGCTGATGACACCAAAAAGGCCATCGAATCCGACAGGTCGCTGAAGTATGAAATAGAGGACGAGGATGCCCATGCAGCGCATGCTGCCGAACTGATACGCAGCGGCAATTATCTCATGTGGTTCCAGGGGCGCATGGAGTACGGGCCCAGGGCCCTTGGCAACAGGAGCATAATCGCCCCGAGCGACTCCGAGCCAGTCAAGGACAGGCTCAATTTGTATGTCAAGAAGCGCGAGTGGTTCCAGCCCTTTGCGCCGTCGATACTGGAGGGCGACGCGCCGCTCGTGCTCGACTACGACAACAAGGGATACGACAAGTTCATGACTTCCGCGTATTACGTAAGGGAGGGCCTCAGGGACAAGGAGAAGTCCGTAATCCACATCGACGGGTCCGCAAGGGTGCACATGGTCGGAGGCGAGAACGCCATATATTCTAAGCTTCTAAACAGGATAAAGAGGGACTCGGGCTACGGCATAGTGCTGAACACGAGCTTCAACATACACGGGATGCCGATAGTGATGGCTCCAGAAGACGCAATCGCCACGATGAAGGCGACAAGGACGAAATACATGTTCATAAACGGCGTCTTCGTCACCAACAGGAACGGTGTGTAGATGCTGCAGCAGGGCTTGCTCGAATATCTTTTTACAGTCGGCATAATCATATCCTTCGTCGCGCTGGTCATAGGGATATTCAAGGACAGGAAGGGCATATGGAAGGTGCTAGAGGAGCGCGGGCTCTTAGGGAAGGACCTTGCGGTGGTGTTCGCCATAGTGGCCCTGTTCCTGTTCATCGAGCTGTACTTCATAAAGCCGACCCAGCTGCTGTTCTTCGACGATGCGATATACCAGGCGATGGCGCTTACGCTGCTGCATACGGGCCAGGCATGGATGTGCAACTACGGCAACGCCACGGCGTGCTTCTCCGGGCAGGTCTACCATGAGCCCATAGGGCTGTCGTTCAACATGGCTATCGCGTTCCTTTTTTTCGGCGCGAATAGGGCAACGGGCTACGGGGCCGAGCTTTTCCTGGCGGCGCTTTCGGTATTCATGAGCTTCTTCGCATCGCTGCTCCTTCTTGGGAACAGGAAGACGGCATTCTTCACGGAGCTGCTCATGGCGCTCTCGCCCGTAGTGCTTGTGTGGGCCATGCCGACAAATTCGGATGTGGCGGTGCTTGCGTACTCTCTAATAAGCATATTCTTCTTCCTCGTGTTCCTGAGGAGGAGGAGCCTGTGGAGCTTCTCGAACATGCTGTTCTCGTTCTCGCTGCTGTTCTACATGAAGGTCGACGAAATATTCTTCATACCGGTATTCATCGCATTCTACCTCCTTTTGGAAAGCAAGGGCGTGATCAAGAGCCTTTCGGATGCATTCAAGGCAATAAAGGACAATTTCCTGAACACTAAGCTCCTCGTTGTCGTGCTCTTCTTCCTTATAGCCGTGGTGCCGTCCATAATGTACTCCTACAACGAGTCGATGACTGACGGATACGGCTGGCAGGGTACCATCATACAAAATACGTGCCTCAAGGGCATGCCGCCTATGAACGTAAGCGGCGAGATAAACCTCATGAACTTCAAGGCGAACATATGCGCCAATGCGGCCTTCTGGCTCGACCAGTACAAATCGGATTACGTGATGCAGCCGATAGCATTCACAGCGCTTGCGGTGATGGGCATAGGCATGATGCTTGCAATGGACGGTTACAGGAAGAAACTGGCTGCGATAGCCATATGGTTCGGCGTTTTCTTCCTGCTCTACACGGCGTTCTATGCGGGCTCGGTGATATACGGGGTTGACTGGAGGTTCATGCTGAGCCTCATTGCGCCCGTATGCATGCTTGGCGGCTTCGCAGTAGCGGAGATCCTCGACCTTGTCGGCACCTATGCGAACAGGCTGGGAGGCATGTCGGGCGCGCTGAATGCAATTGCGGTTGCGGCAGCGGTTGTGCTCCTGTTTGCGCCGATAGGCCTGCTCATGCCGATGCTCTCGATAAATCCATCTTTGATACAGCAGGCGGGCGACGCAAGGTTCTACGAGGGCTTTGTCTACAACGAGTCAAGGCTCATACCTAGCGGCTGCATCGTATACACATACGATCCTACGCTGTTCCAGCTGAACAACAGGACGGCGACCCAGATAGATAACCTGTACAACTCGAGCCAGGTCGGCAAGTACATGCAGCAGTACAAATGCCTTGTGCTCGACTACGGCTATTGGTGCCACACGCCAAACAACGAGTGCACATATGCGAACCAGAGCTTCAACCTTGTGCCGATAGCAACAGTGACATACAATACCTTAGGCTACAACTACGGCTTCTATTACATAGAAAACAAGTGACGCACCAGAAGGAGAGATGCACGTAGATGTTGTCAGTTGCCCTCGCGCAGCAGTTTTGTTATGTTGCGCGGCTTGACCGGCGACTTGAGCCATTTCAGGTATTGGCTGACCACTATGCTGCCTATGTTCTCGTCTATATGGCGTATGTCGTTGCATAGGACAAATGACGACATTGATATCTTCGGTTTCTTCCCATGCCTATTTGGGCCTTCACCTTTAGGGCCGCCTTGATTGCTGAACTTCTCCGTTATCCTTAGGTAATATGCATTCAGTGCCGTGCTTGACAGCCCTGTAACCTCGTCGCGCAGGCACTTCCTCTTGGCCTTAACCTTGAAGATTATAGGCTCGCTCCTTCCGGCGTGCTTTGAAAGATCGGCAGGGAGCGTAACAATGTACCGCCCTTTTCCGGAATTTGAACTCTGGAATGATTTTTGTGCATTGTCCATGTTGATTCCCCTGATAAGTTGTAGGAAAAGGTTCTTAAGCAATCTCTACAGGTTTTTAATTATGGCCCTAAGTATGACAAGCCCGTCCGATATGCTGCGCAGCTTGCCCTCGCCCGAAGCCCTGAGCTTCTCGTAGCTTGGGACCTCTAACGCCTTCAGGCGCATCTTCCTGGCCTTTATGCTTATCTCGGTCTCTATGCCAAAGCCTGTCTCGCTGAGATGGAGCTTCTTCACCACGCCCCTTGCAAAGCTCCTGTAGCCGTAGCACATGTCGGTGTAGTTGGAGCCGTAAAGCACGTTGACCACGCCAACAAAGAATTTGTTACCGAGTTTCCTGTGCATGGGCATGTCGTCGGATCCGCCTCCGGTCAGGAACCTTGAGCCCATGCATATGTCGTATCCTGCCTCTATTCCCGCTACAAGAAGCCTAAGCTCGTCGGGCCTGTTCGAGAGGTCTGCGTCCATGGCAACGGTTATGGAGCCGTTCGCCGCATTGAGCCCCTTTATAAGGGCGGCGCCCTTTCCTTTGTCGTCGTATATTATCTTCGCACCCATCGACCTTGCCATAGCGACTGTACCGTCATTCGAATGGCCGTCCACTATTATTACCTCGTACCTGCGTTCGCCGAGCACAGACCTTATGCCGTTGAGCAGCGCCTTTATGTTGCTCTCCTCGTTTAGCGTAGGTATGACTATGCTTATGTAAGGTTTCCCGTTCATCTTTATCATTTACCATCATTTGCCTGTGCGTCTTGACCTTGCCTGCGGTGTTTCTTCCTGCCGTTCGCCACGATTGATATTATTATCAGCGCGACTATGGCCAATATCACAGCTATTGATGCGGGCACTATGAGGGATCCGCCAAGCTGCGCAAGCGGGCTGCCGCCGGAGCTTGCGCCGAACTTTATGGTCGTTATGGCAAGCGATGAATAGCGGATGCTGCTGTTTACGTATGATACCCCTACGGCTATCGGGAATTCGGCGTCCGTAAACTGCGGCTGGGAAACTGCGAACGATACTTTGGTTGTGCCATAGCTGTCCAGGGTTACGTTCTTGGCCGGAATTGCGACCGAAAATTCTGGCGGCGCATATACCGATACCTGTGCCATTATCGGGTAATCCGCTATGTTTGATATGATTACGGACATGTTGCCGCTCTTGCTGCTTATGTTAGTTACCGCAAGGATGCTCTGGGCGCTTTGCCCTAGCGACACCAGGCACGGAAATATCGTCTCGAAAGTGCTTGATCCCTGCGAGTACCTTGCGACGAACCTTGCAACATAGCTTCCAGGGATCGTGAAGTTTGATATGTATACATTTTCGCTGTATGACGCGCCGGGAGCGACAAGCGGTATCGATATGGTAGCGTTGCTGGCCTTTACCGTGGCGCCGTCTATCAGCGGCTCTATGAGCAGATTTGTCGCGGTGCCGTTGCCCGAATTGGTTATGCCAAATGATATGTAGTTGTTGGTTCTGTTGACTATCGCAGCCCTGCATGTGCCAGTCAGCGTAACCGTAGATGCGGATGTTATGCCGATCATGGCGATTGCAAGGAACGCAATAAGGAGCTTCATACTACTCATGTTCTAATTGATGCACTAGCACAAATATATATGCTAAGGAACCGTTAGGTTATTAGGCTTAGCATGTTCCCCGTAAGGGCCTGGTACGCCTCGCAGGATGTCCACTGGTTGGGCTCTCTGCCGCGCATTATTTCCATCCTTACGCCTTTCGCCACGTCGTTGTCCCATAATTGCAGCAGGTCGTAGCCTATGTCCCTGACGTTGCCCACCTTCTTGTCCCACATTATCGATGGGTACACGTTGCCGTAGCTGTCCATGAACAGCGACGCCTCAAGGCTCCTGCTTTTCATGGGGCTATATCCGGTCTTCGCATATTCGACAAGCTTCCTTGCGAATGCCGCCTCTATGACGGATATTATGCCAAGGCCGAATTCCCTGTGCTTGAGTATGGACTCGAGTTCTGAAACTATCTCGGGGTTGTTGGCCTTTATGTCGTCATCGGCATTGCCGTAGTAGTTGCTTGATACCTGCGCAAGGTTTATGTGGAAGTCGTTGTATTTTATGTCGGGTATGTCCGACTTAACGGCTTCGTACGTCTTCATGAACTGGCCCTTGTTGAACTTGCTAAGTGTGTATCCGAACACGAAATAAAGGTTGCCGTACTCCTTCTTCAGCTCCTTGAGCCTCTTGAACGTGTCTATGGCCTTGTCGTAGTTGCCAGGTATGCCCCTTATCTTATCGTGCAGCTCGCGGTAGCCGTCAAGGCTGATCGTGACTGCCACCCTAGGTATGCCAAGCGCAAGTATCTCGCGCAGCCTTCTTATCACAAGGTCGTGGTCGCACAGCGAGTTCGTCGGCATCGTGAGTATGTACAGCCCGTTTGACTTCTCCTTGAACGCCCTTGCTATGTCCACTATGTCGCTCCTAAGGAACGGCTCGCCTCCGGTGAGCTCCACCCACTTGAAGTATGGGTTCTTGCTCACGAATTCCCTTATCTCCTCTATCGTAAGCTCCCCCTTGGGCTTCATCTGCCATATGTTGCATGTCAAGCACCGCGACTGGCACCTGTATGTTATGCAGAAGTTTATCTTGTATGGCCTGTCAAGCCTTACGAAGTTGCTCTTTATCGCAGTGGTAGCAATGTTCATCAGTTTCTCGACTGCCAATTGCAAACACCTCATTTTATTATGTGTTTTATAATATTTAAACATACCGCATGACGTGGCAAATGCACATTGGGCCCGATGCCGGACATACCTTTAAATCTATTGGCGTTTATAGAGTAAATCAATATTACTGATTGTATGGGAAGTAAGGATGACATCGTAGAGTACATAAAGTCGCGCGCACTTGAGGTTGACAAAATCATATACGGCTACCTCACTGACAAGACATCGGCAAGATATCTTGAGAACCTGCTCGGCAGGAGCGGGTACGCGTATGATTCCAAGGCGCTTGATAAGTCGGTAATAGAGCCGGCCAAGTACCTGCTCAGCCTGGGGGGCAAGCGGTGGCGCCCGGTGCTTATGCTCACGATAATAGACGCTCTGGGCAAGGACTCGAACGATTACGTGGAGTTCTCCATAATACCCGAGATAATACATAACGCAACGCTCATACATGACGACATAGAGGACCGCTCCGAGGTGAGGAGGGGCTCGCCTGCCGTGCATATGAAATACGGCGTCGACATCGCGGTGAACCTTGGGGACTTCATGTTCTACTTCCCGATAGTCGCGCTGCTCGACAGCAAGAAGCTCAGCAGCGGCACCAAGATAAAGATGCTTGAGATATACCAGAAGGAGATGCTTAAGGTCACGCTCGGGCAGGCGACCGACATCGCATGGCACAACCTCCTTGTCGATCCGATGCACGTGTCGGAGAGCGAATACCTTCAGATGGCATATTCGAAGACTGGAGTGCTTTCGAGCATGGCGGCGAAACTCGGCGCGGTTCTCGGAGGAGCCGATGCCAAGGCCATAGAGGTGCTAGGCAACTTCGGCGCGGCCATAGGCGTTGCGTTCCAGCTGCAAGACGACCTCCTGAATGTCACCGAGAGCGGAGTGTCCGAGAGCAAGGGGGGCATAGGCGAGGACATAACCGAGGGCAAGATAACGCTGCTCACCGTATACACGCTGTCAAGGGCAACTGAGGAGGACAAGACTAGGCTTGTGTCCATATTGGGCATGCACACCACGGACAGGAAGCTGATAAATGAGGCCGTAGGCATACTAGGAAGATACGGCGCTGCTGATTATGCAAAGAAACTTGAGGAGAGACTTATTGATGATGCATGGGGGAAGGTGGACAAATCCCTTCCGGATTCGGAGTCAAAGGCCATGCTGAAGTCCCTCGTAGGCTTCCTGGTCAACAGGTTGATATAAGGCTATGCCCTGCTGCCGAACTCCCTTACCGCGCTGTGCGCAGGCACGGCGGCATTTAATTGTTTGCCGGCGCTGCGCCTCTTCGCGTTCCTCGATATGTAGTATATTATGCCTAAAGCCAGCACGCCGACCATTATGTAAAGCGTGGTCATGCCAAGGTAGCTTAGCATTGCAAGTATGCTCAGGAAGCCCAGCGAAGGTATTATGGGGAAGTACTTGCTGTCGCTTAGGTGCTTGTTCTTGGACTTCTTGCTCTTCCTGCGCCTTAGCGACATGTTGAGCGCTGCAAGGTTTATTATCGCATATGCTATCAGCACGCCTGCGTTTGACAGCTCTACGGTGTCGCTGAACTTTATGAACAGCAGCGTCACCAGTACAAGCAGCGACACCAGCAGTATGGCATTTATCGGCGTGTTGAACCTGTCTATTACGCTAAGCCCCTTCGGGAACTCCCCGTCCCTTCCCATGGCGAAGAATACCCTCGAGGTGCCGAGTATGCCAGTGAACGACACCCCCGCAGTTGCAGATATGCCGCCTATTGCTATTATTATGTCAAACAGCCTGTTGTTGACGATTGCGGCAGCTGCGGCAAGCGGCGAGGCCGAGCTGCCTAGCGCCCTTGAATTGAGCATGCCTACGGCAACGATCGCAACAACAAGATAGAGCAGCGTCGACACTATTATCGATATGATTATCGCCTTGGGCATGTTCTTCTTAGGGTTCTTCACCTCTTCTGCAATAGTAGTCACCCTAGAGAATCCCGTAAAGGCGAAGAATATTATTGCGGAACCGGCAGCGACGCCGTAGAAGCCGTTAGGGGTGAAAGGCTGAAGGTTTGATGCCTTGAAGAAGAACAATCCGACAATAACGAATATTGCAAGCACTGCTATGTTCATGAAGACAAGCCATCGTATCGTCTTAGCGGAGTTGCTTATGCCGCGTATGTTTATTATAGCAAAAATCGCAAGTGAGGCGATTGCGAAATATGCTATTGGAAGCGTGATGCCGAGAAGGGAATCGAGGTAGCTGCCTAGGCTAAGCAGCATGGCGGATATTGCCACCGTGCTCCCCATCAGCCATGCCCATCCGCCCATGAATCCCGCAAACGGGCTCAGCGCCTCCTTTGCGAACTCGTACACTCCCCCTTCCTTTGAGACATAGAGGGCTATCTCCGAGAAGCTGATCCCCGTAAGAAGGGCTATCGTCGCCGAGATCAATATGGATATTACTACAGACGGGCCCGCCTTTGATATGGATATCCCTATTATTGCGAATATGCCTGCGCCTATTATCGCGCCTAGGTTTATCATTATCATGTCGAAGAGGTTAAGGGTGCGTTTCAGCTTGTATATGGAAACACCGTTTAGCCCTTTGCAAAGAACCTCTTGTAGTAGAGCATCGACAGTATTGTCTTGGAGTCTGTTATCTTGCCAGTTTCTATCATGCGCATAACCTTCGCAATGCTGACTTCCCTGACGGTTATCTCCTCGTCCATGTCAAGCGACTGCTTCCCCTTTCCGAGCTTCTCCGCAAGGTATATGTATTCCTTGCAGCACAGGATGCCGGGGGCTTGATATGACACGGTCATGTATCGCAGCTTTGATGTGCGAAAGCCCGTTTCCTCCTCCAATTCCCTTTTCGCTGCGTCAGCAGGGCTTTCGCCCCTTTCCAGGTGCCCGGCAGGTATCTCGTATATCTTCTTTCCAAGAGGGGGCCTGTACTGCTCCTCAAGCAGAATTTTGCCGCTTGATGTTATCGGGAGCACGGCAACAGTATCAGGCTTGTATATCCCGTATGCCTTCTCCTTCCTGCCCCTCATATTTACTGTTATCTCCTTTACCTTGAACATCCTGTTTTTGTGTACAGTCCTCATCGCAGCGCCCTGAACACAGCCTACGCGATGATGCCGTACGCCAGCGACAGGGCACCAATGGCAAAGGCCGTAAAGTCTTCAACCTTCCAATATTTATATAGGTATTGGAACGGTATGCTGCTGCTAAGGAAAGACGCCGGTGTGCTGTGCTGCATCGTTGCGGACGATTCTGCGATATAGGCCGCAGACGCAGCAAGTATGAAGGCGATTCCTATTAGGGCCATCTTCCTGTTCATTTAGCTTTGCCCATGTTTGCGTATATTCTGCATTTTTAGCTTGTCCTTGGGTATGTATTCCTACATCCAAGCGTCTTGCAGGGAGAGAGATTCGAACTCTCGAACCCTCTAAGGGAACGGGCCCTAAACCCGCCGCATTTGGCCAGGCTTTGCTATCCCTGCTCGAATCTATTTTGATGGAGCAAATTAATATAACGATTGTAGCAGCGCATGCTTTATAATTCTTGATGGTAAATGTTAGTGTACGTGGTACCTCATGCTCACTACAAAATACGTAAGGGATAACCTTGACGCGATAACCGAATCGCTAAAGAGGAGGAAAAGCGGCTATCCGATAGGAAGGCTGCTCGACCTTGACAAGGACTGGAGGGCAAAGAAGACGGAGCTGCAGGAGCTGCAGGCGAAAAGGAACAGGGCAAGCATCGAGGTTGCGGAACTGAAGAAAAGCGGCAAGGACGTCAAGGACAAGATAGAATCACTCGGCTTTCTAAAGGGCAGCATAGAGGAGCTTGAAAGGGAGCTCTCAAAGAACGAGGGTGAGATTGACAAACTTCTCTGGAACATGCCAAACGTACTCGACAAGGCCGTGCCCTACGGCGAGAGCGAGGCGCAGAACTCTGAGACGAGGAAGTGGGGAAATATAGACACGAAGAGGGCGAGCAAAGGCCACGAGGAAATATTCACAAGCCTTGGCCTCCTCGACATCGCGCAGGCGGCAGAGGTATCCGGTGCAAGGTTCTACTACCTCAAGGGCGATCTTGCCCTTCTGGAACAGGCGCTCATAAGGTTCGGCATAGACGAGATGGTGAAGAGGGGATATACGCTTATCGCACCGCCGCCGATGCTCAGGAAGCAGTACTATAGAGGAGCTACCGCATTGGAGGACTTCGAGGAACTTCTCTATAAGGTCGCTGATCCTAACGAGGCCGACGGCAAGAAAGGTTATGAGAAAACAGGAGAAGACCTGTTCCTCATAGGCACATCAGAGCACACGCTGGCGGCGCTTCACGCCAACCAGACGCTTGGCCCAAAAGACCTCCCGAAGAGGTACATAGGCATAAGCCCGTGCTTTAGGAGGGAGGCCGGCTCGAGGAGCAAGGACACGAAAGGGATATTTAGGGTGCACAATTTCTACAAGATAGAGCAGTACGTTTTCTGCATGCCGGAAGATTCCGGCAAATACTTCGATGAGCTGCTCTCGAATGCCGAGAGCATATACAGGAAATTGGACATCCCCTACAGGATCCTCGAGTTCTGCACAGGCGGCATAGGCACTGTCGCGGCAAGGAAGAACGACATCGAGCTGTACATGTACGGCCAGAAGACTTACCGCGAGATAGCGTCGTGCTCCAACTGCACGGACTGGCAGAGCGTAAGATTAGACATAAAGTACGACGACAAAGGGAATCGCGGCTACCTGCATACGCTCAACTGCACGCTCATACCCACCACAAGGGCGATGGTCGCCATTGCGGAGAACTTCCTCAACGACGATGGCAGCATATCCGTGCCTGATGCGCTGGTGCCATACATGGGCAAGGACAGGATAGGCAGGATGGGGTAGCGCATAGGGTGCTTGATTGAAGAGCGAATACGATGTAAAGAGGGAATTGAAGAGGCTTTCGTCCATAAGGGGCTCGGGCACGGAGCTCATAAGCATATACGTGCCGCCCGATTTCTCATTAAGCGAGGAGATAGGCAAGCTCAATGAGGAGCACGGCCAGGCCGGCAACATAAAGTCCAAGGCCACAAGGCAGAACGTGCAGGGGGCGATAGACAAGATAGTGCAGTACCTAAGGCTGTACAAGAGGGCGCCGAAGAACGGCTTCGCCATATTTGCCGGCAACATATCAAGCATACAGGCAAAGCCGGACGTGGAGCTTTTCTCCCTGGAGCCGCCGCAGCCGATAAAGGCCAACATATACAGGTGCGATTCCACGTTCCTGCTGGAGCCGCTGCAGGCGATGCTCGAGGCAAAGGAGATGTATGCCATAGTAGTAATGGACGGCAGGGACGCTACTATAGGGGTTCTAAAGGGGACATACTTCAACCTCGAGAAGCGCGCCAGGTCGTTCGCCCATGCAAAGGTCAGGAAGGGCGGCCAGTCGGCAGGAAGGTACGAGAGGGCCATAGAGGAGAGCATAGACGATTACTACAAGACAGTGGCTGATGCCGTGAACGAGGTATACG
The DNA here is from genome assembly GCA_050749665.1 of Candidatus Micrarchaeaceae archaeon. GTDB lineage: Archaea > Micrarchaeota > Micrarchaeia > Micrarchaeales > Micrarchaeaceae > UBA12276. The sequence continues at coordinate 3,022 of JBOGRY010000015.1, read as the reverse complement.
TAAAGTACCAGAACAAGCTAAGCGGGCTTGTGGTGGGCGGGCCTGGCCCGACCAAGGAGAATTTCGTTAAATCGAAAAACCTCAATTATCAGGTAAAGGTGCTCGGCACGTTCGATACGGGGTACACGGACGAGCATACAGGGGTCAACGAGCTTCTCGAGAAGGCCAAGGACATACTTTCTGAGCAGGATGCGATCAAGGAAAGGAGGATCATGGACAGGTTCATGGACGAGGTGTCAAGGAACGGCCTTGCGGTATACGGCTACGGCAACGTCATGAAGGCGCTGAACTCCGATAACGTCGCAAGGATACTCATAAGCGAGGACCTGGAGCTTACAGAAGTCGAATACAGATGCACAAAATGCGGCGCGGCGATAAAAGCAACAGAGCAGGGAAACTTCAGGCAGTTAAAGCATGATGACGAGGGCAATCTTGAGATAGTGAGCCAGAAGGACGCGCTGGAGGAGCTTATTGAGATGGCGGACAGCAAGAATTTGGAGATAGTATTCATATCCACGAACAGCCAGCACGGCAACCAGCTACTCATGGGATTTAAGGGCATAGCCGCGATGCTCAGGTACAGGAAATGAGCTGCATAGAATCCCTAGGTTCTTAAGGAACTAAAGCGAAAAGGCTTGTGATTGATTGAATGATGATAGGATAAAAAGAGTCGCCTTTGGGGACGAATCTATCCGCAAGGCATTCTACCCATTTTGGGTCACATCCATCAATACTTTATCAATGATATGACGTCGTAACCATTCAGTTTGTCTCGTCCATTTAGCGCGCTAAGCTCGATGAGGAACGCAAGCGCCGCGACCTTTCCTTCTGCTTGCTCTGCAAGCTCCGCTGCTGCCTTTGCGGTGCCGCCGGTCGCAAGGAGATCGTCGGCTATCAATACACTGCTTCCTTTTTTAATCGCGTCGCTGTGCATCTCTATGCTGTCCGTGCCGTATTCAAGGCTGTATCTTTTCGATATCGTCTTGTACGGGAGCCTGCCCTTCTTCCTTACGGGTATGAACCCGGCATGCATCTTGTAGGACAGCGCCGATCCTATTATGAAGCCCCTTGCTTCTATGCCGATTATGCAGTCTATCCTCTTGCCCTTGAGCCTTGAGGCAAGCTCGTCTATGCATTCATTGAACGCCTTGGGATTGCCTATCAATGTGGTAACGTCGCGGAAGAGTATGCCCTTCTTCGGATAATCGTTTATGTCCCTTATCAGGCCCTTTGCCGACTTCTCGTTGAACATGCATGCACTAGCTTATCTGGGATGCTATGCCGCATTCCCTTAGGAATATCACGCTGCCGGATACGTACATGTATTCAGGGCTTATTACGGTCTTGTTCTTTGTGCTGTAGTTTATGTACAGCGTAGGCTCATGGCTGCTCGTATTTAGGCAGTTTTGGAGCGATTCTACGGTATAGTTTGCGGTCACGTTGCCCCCTAGGCCCCTCGTCCTTATGCAGCTGGTCTGGTTCACTATGTTTAGGTCTATGGTGCTCGCGTTCCTGTGGTTTGTCTTGCTGCCGACCACTTCTTCTATGACTGCGGTGGCGCAGCCTATGGTGCTGCTAAGCACGGTGCCGTTGTAGGCCGCCACGAATATGTCCACCCTAGGAGCGGTATCGAAGTTGTGCTTGAACGCAATGAACGAGCTGCTGGGCCCCTGTCCTCCCCCTATGTCGTTTAGGATCCCGCTTGCGAATATGGCTATTGCTATCACAGCCACAACTATTATTATTGCAACAGCATAAGCTACGGCGCCGCCTATGCTCCTGTGCTTGCGCCGGACCTTCTTTGCCTTGGTCTCGTCCTTGCGAACTTTTTTTTCACCAGCCATGGAATCCTATTATTGTACGTTCCTAAACAGCGTGCCAAGAGTGCAGTACTTTCCGTAGGTCACGTTGCCGTTCGCATATAATACAGTGCCGTAAAGCCCTTTATATGTTATGTTGCTCTGCCCGGACTGGCTTATGAATATCACGGGGTCTCCAGACGCTAGTATGTTATTGTAGCACCCTATTCCCAGGACGGATATGTTGCCGCCGCTCACGCAGGAGTAGTTCTCCAGCTTTATTATCTTGACGCTCTTCGACGCATTTAGATAGCCCTCTATCGTGCTTGCGCACTGCGCTGTCGAGGGGTTCGTGGCTGCGCTGCCATTTAGCGCTATGTATGCCGTATTTGAGGCCTTGACGCTGTTCATGAAGTAGTTGAACGGCAGGAAGCTGTTGCCTTGCTGCGCATACGCGTATGTGCCGTATGTGTCCACCAATGCAAGTATTATCAGCACCACGAATACTGCGATCCATACGTTCCTTGCCATCTTGTTGTTCTTCAGCTTGCCCTTCTTTATGACGCGTAGGTACGTTATTATGAACACGACCAATATCACAAGCAGATCGATTATAAGCGTCTGCAGCGCTGCGTACATTGGCGCGCTCGCTATCTTCTGGGGTATATACGCATTTGACGAAGCAAGCATGGCGTCTATGAACGGCGTGTCAAGCAGCTTCACTGTATATGCTACTGTCAGCGGCGCGATGAACAGCGTGGATTCTATCTTTATGTCCTGCGCCTTGGGCAGAAGGGCGCCGATGTCGTTTGAGCTTATCCCGCTGTCGAGCTTGGTGTTTATCTGCTGCTGCTCGTTTGCAAGCACCGCCAGCTTTGTCGGTATTTGCGGGTAGCTCAGCTGGTCCGCAAGCAGCGCCGCGGTGTTGTTCTGCGATATGCCGTATATCTGATTGTATGACGAGTTCGCCCTGTCGTAGGATTCCGTGGCGTTGGCCAGCAATCCCTGCAGCGTCGCATTTGATATGCTTATCGTCTGGTTTACCCCTGCGCTCTTGACTATGGTGAACTGGTTCTCAAGGGAGCTTAGCGATGCCCTGAGAGTTGCATTGTCGTATCTGGCGAGCAGTTTATTTGATATGTTCTCTATGCCGTTTATCTTCGGCGTCAAGGAGCTTATGAGCTGGTTGTATGATGCGCCGTTCTCCGTCGATAGGTATGCGT
>JBOGRY010000014.1:0-48109 GCA_050749665.1 Candidatus Micrarchaeaceae archaeon | reverse complement strand
GTATATCTTTTGACTCATCGGTTTAGTGACATGCGATTACTAGGGATTCCAGCTTCATGAGGGCGAGTTTCAGCCCTCAATCCGAACCTAGGTTGGTTTTAGGGGATTGGCTTCGCCTCTCGGCGTTGCATCTCATTGTGCCAACCTTTGTATGCCACGTGTTGCCCAGGAGATTCAGAGCATACTGACGTACCGTTGCCCTCTCCTTCCTCCTCTTTAAACAGAGGCGGTCCTAGTAGAGTGCTCGGTTTATCTCTAAACCGGTGGCAACTACTAGTGAAGGTCTCGCTCGTTACCGGACTTAACCGGACAGTTCACACCACGAGCTGACGATCGCCATGCACTACCTCTCGGCTCGTTTGGTAAGATCTTTAGTCTGACCTTCATCCTGCCGTCGCTCCTGGTAATATTTCCGACGTTGTATTCAATTAAACCGCAGCATCCACCCCTTGTGGTGCTCCCCCGCCAATTGCTTTAAGTTTGTTGTGCTGTGCAGCTTTACGCCGTACAACGAATTCAACCTTGCGGCCGTACTCCCCAGGCGGCAGACTTAACACTTGCGCTACGGTACTGCACATATTCAAGATATGTGCAACATCAGAGTCTGCATGATTTACTGCTAGGGCTACTCGGGTATCTAATCCGATTCGTTCTCCTAGCCTTCGCTCCTCACTGTCGGATGCGTTCTAGTCAGGCGCCTTCGCCACCGTTAGTCCTTATAGGATTATAGGATTTTACCCCTTCCCCATAAGTACTCCTGACCTCACCCGCTCCCTAGCAAACAGGTATCTCGTGCCCGCATTGATGTTGAGCACCAATATTTCACACGAGACGGTGTTTGCCAGCTACGAGCGCTTTAAGCCCAATAATCGTGGACACCACTTGTGCTGCCGGTATTACCGTGGCGGCTGCCACCGGTCTTGCCCAGCACTTATTCGCCAAGCTGACTAGACTTGGCAAAAGATTCACCGAAGTGAATCGCTCAGATTCCCCCCATCACGCTTACGCGCATTGTGGAGTTTGCGCGCCTGCTGCACGCCGTAGCGCTAGGGCCCTTGTCTCAGTGCCCTTCTCGGGGCCTATGCTCTCACATCCCCTACAGGTTATCGGTTTGGTGGGCCGTTACCCCGCCAACAGCCTGATCCGCCGCAGTCTCATCGTAAAGCGGTAATGCTCCAATTTGCAACCCTTTGGGTTAGTACTCCTTCCAGATGTACTAGCCTATGACCCATTAGCCTCCGTTTCCAAAGGTTATTGGCCTCTTTACGGTAGATTGACCACGTGTTACTGAGCCGTACGCCGCCCAACGAAGTCGTTGAGCTGACTTGCATGGCTGTCGAAATCTGATAGCAGTGTCCTCCAGCAGCATCGACTGGAGTCGATGTGCCTCCTTTCTGGAGTTTGGCAATTGTTGTTTGCAATTGCGTTGCGATCCTCTCTATACACTCCTCAAGACTACATCCAACCCCAAAAAGGAATTTTCACACTAAACGTTCTAAAACTGACAAGTAGAACTTCAAAAAGAAAAAAATGACAGTTAATACTTTGATATATTAGTATATTTAAACCTTGCTATCGATCTTATCGACTTGGATAAACCTCATTTCTTTCGCTTGAGGTATTGTGGCACCGGGAATTTCTTGAATTCGCCAAGCAGCGCCCTGCCGTAGATTATCCTTGAGATCGATTCCGCTTCCATCTTAGCTCCGACAAGGCCGTTGTGCGGGCGCATCTCTTTTTCCAAACCTACGTAGCTGAACACGAAGTCAGATGTTATGTCGCTCTTGTTCTTCCTGTAGGGCATCTCTACCTTCCTTGAGAGGCAATGCGCATAAACAAGCGAATGCGTGTCGAGGTTCCTGTGCCCGAATATCCATCCCATGTTATATATGCCAAAGGAGCGCTCAAGGAACTTTATGTCGAACTGCACGTTGTGCCCCGCAAGCGTTACGTCGTATATGCTGTGCGTCCAGTCAAGAAAGCGCGTGATCAGCTCATGGAGCGACATCTTGCTCTTGTCTTTTATGTCCTTTACGGAAAAGCCGTTGACCTTAAGCGACTCTAGGTTGTATGTCGCACCGCTGCGCAGCCTGCACTCGCCGTAGAACTGGTTTTCGGGGTTCTGAAAGTCCACAGCACCTATGCTTAGTATGGAATCTTCCTCATGGTCGAGTCCCGAGGTCTCTAGGTCTATCACTATCATGCAATCATCCAATAAACGCCAGCCTTATTTAATTTATAATATTTGGATAGCCCCATAAATTTTACAGAATACATCTAGTTACACTCTTGCCATATGCTTTGTGGGCGCCTTGCTCTTTATTGCTGTGAAAAACTTATCTATAACGATCTTTGCATCGTCGAAAGTGCGGTATTCTACGATCTGTAAACCGTCAGAGCCCGCAATCATGGCAGATAGTCTTCTGTCTTATTTTGGCCTGTACAGACACAGTATCTTTTTTCTTTGTTCATCCGGCAGTAGTAGGTTTCTTTCGGTTATTCTACCTAATTCATATCGTATTTACCCAGATAATTTATAATCCCAAGATAAACTTCAACGTCATCCCTGCCTCCCCTAATCGAACCGGCAAAGTATGTCTTATCCATTAAATAGCCTCCGCAATTTAATATAAACAGATTTGTTATTGATATTTTTAAGTCTTTGTAATAGATTCGCCTATTCTTAATCCATTCACAGGCTGCACATCACTGCAGTATTTTTATATCAACAATAGCACCGATGACGGTGAATTACGTATACATATGCCTAAACAAAGCAATAAACGCCAAAATATATTTAAATAGCTTGATTGCGCTATATTAGCATGCCCGATCCACATAAGCTGGACTTCGCATACAAATACCCGTTCTCCGACGAGGCTAAGGAGATAGTAGGAGAGCACGGGGGTGCAATAGACATAAGGTACTTGGACATGGGGCGCAGGCAGATAGAGAGCGCGATATCGGTAGGCATACCGTACAGCGACATAAACGTCAGCTCCGCAAAGCTCGACTACATAATGGCTTACCTGTATTCCAGGATGCTGCTGAGCACGACGAAGAGGATCGACCTGATAAGGATGTACTCGGCCGCAGAAGCCAGGAGGTCGGCCAATGCCATGCAGATGGCAGGCGCAGACGAGGTCATTGCAGCGGCATCGCAGGCAGGCATAAGGCTTGCAAGGACATTCGAAAAGTACAAGGGAATTGGTGGTGCTGACGAATTCTCCTTGGGCTTCGATGAATACATAAGCAACATACCGAAGGCGCAGGGCTTCGGGCTTGTGAACAGGGACCTAAGCTCCGGCGTGATCGTGCTTGACAGGGGAAAGGCCGTAGCGATTATAGAGCAGGCGATGGCAAAGGAGATAGGCAGGGGCCTTCCGATAAGGCTGCAGGACCTCCCGAAGCAGGTTGTTGATTATTCCAGGGGTCTAAGGTTCGGCCCAACAGTTACAATTAAGGCCAAGGCAAGGGGCGCCGGGACTGAGGCGTGGATAGAGGCTCTGCTGCAGACGCCTATAGCCGACGTAAGGCACCGCACCGTAAATCTCATACTAGCCCCGTATCTGGTGAACACCAAGGGCCTTGACGTGGAGCAGGCGTGCAAGATAATAGGCAACTACATAGAGCGGTGCAGGCAGGTGGACCCTAGCACAAGGATAAACGACAGTTACATACGCTACCAGTGCTCGTACGCCAAAAGGAGAGGCCTTAAGCCATTGTCTTTCGAGAGGGCAAAGGAGCTGCTGGGCGATGCAGTAAGCATGGACAGCACAAGCAGGACTGGTGCGTCAAAATGATCAGATATGGATTGTGCAGGGTATGCGGCGCGGTTGCGCGGCACAAGTGCAGCCTTTGCGGCAAGATGGTGTGCCGCAGGCACTACGACAAGGCGCACAGGACATGCACCGAATGCATGTCAGGACGTAAGATATCCGTCACTTAGGCGTATCAACTGGTTTTTCGTACATGCTTTCTATCTTGCGCATGTATCTGATTGTGGAATCGGCATATGCCTTTGTAGACTTTGGTACCCTGTTGCGGTATACGGCGCGCGCGCCGGCATTGTACGCCTCTAGTGCCTCCCTAACGTTCCCGTGGAACTTTTCAATGGAATCCTTCAGTATCTTCGTTCCTATGTCTATGTCGTATTTAGGATAGAACATAAGCCTGCTGTCTATGCGTCCCAGGGCCTTTGCCGCTCTCCTGTTCCTGCGCCTGTCCAGCTGCATGACACCTATCTCGTCGTCCTTGCCTATGGCGTACTCGTATCCGAACGACTCGGAGCATATGACGCCTGCGACAAGGTACGGGTTTACCTTGTATTTGCCGGCTACCTCCTTTATCGTAGGCATCATTGCAATTATCGACACTGGCACTCCGTCAATCACGAACTTGCTGTAGTTTTTGGTTACGTTCTTGTAGTAGTATTCCTGCAGCCTCTTGAGCTCCGGGGCGTTCCAGCTGCCTGATTCCCTGAATATGCCATATGCCCGCGCCTCGATTATGCCGGTGAATATCGACGGGTTTGACAGATAGGGGGCGCGCTTTGAATACGGCGCCGCGTTTATTTCATAGACTGTGCCGCGCTCGCCGCTGTTCCTGATTGATATCGACACGTCTACGCTCTGCTCCGGCTTTATGAGTATAGTGTCGTACAACGCATTGCCGTTGCTTATGCTTACCGAGGCTTTGCCGTAGCCCGTAACATCTATGCAATTCAGTCCAAGCGGCCTTTGGAACGCGTATGCATCCCTGCTCAAATTCCTGTAAAGCTCTACCACGGAGCGTACAAGTTTGAAGCCCCCATCGGGCATTATGCAGTTGAGGTTCCCGCGCTTTGCGTAAACTACGGAGGGCATGGCGCCGTATACGTAGTGCATGGCATCGTGTGTAGCAGCTGGTTCCTTAAATTCAGGTGCCATTTGCCCTACCGCACCGGATTTTACGGCTATCCCGCCTGTCGACGCCAGGGAAATCACCATTATTGTCGACGCTACGGCGGCCTTGCCCCTCCTTAAAAGGCGTCGCGTGCCGCCATTGTGCATATGCTCCTGTGTCGTATTGTACATGCTAAGTCACCGTGAATTGGAAACATATAGCGTAAATCATCGTTTTAGGTGATATAAATAATGTTGCAGGCAATTACGCAAATTATTTAAATGTATATAACACAATAGTACTGTCAAACGGTAATAGGGGCAGGGAAACGCCCGATCCCTCTCCGAACTCGGAAGCTAAGCCTGCCCACGATATGTGTGTACTGTCCTCGGATGGGAAAGCATATTGCTGTTTGGCATTTCTTTTTATATTTTTATATGAATCTGATTCAATGCAAGACACGGATAGCGGCATCCCCCCATGGCTGGTTTGCGAGGACATCCTAAACAGGATAAAGACGGAGCTCATAACACAGGCGATGGACACGCTGCAGGAAGCGATAGACTCCAAGGCCATAGAGGTAAACGGGTCGTTGATCAACCTGCCTGACAAGCCAAGCGACACCGAGATGAGCATGTTCATAATAAACAAGCTTGTAGAGCAGAAAGAGAGCATAATGGAGATGTACGGCAGCCAGATGCCTGACGGCGCTGCAGATGTATCGGATCCTAACATGATAATGCAGAAGGAGCGGCTCAGGAAATTCCTGCTTGCCGTGGAGCAGATATCGATGCTAATGGATTACAGCAAGGCGTTGGATTCATGGATGCATGACGTTGCGATGCAGGCTGACGCGAATACAGCTGCAGATGTCATAAGGCGCACTGCAGACACAGGCACAAGGGCCGAAATCCTGCAATATGTGCTGAAAAACAGGAAGATATCAAATGACGGACTGCTCACCGGAGCCGAGCGCAGCATGCTTGAGGAATCTGCCGCTTAGTCATGTGCCGGGCTGCCTTCCGAGTATGTTCCTTATGAACTCGCTTATCTGCGCGGACTTCAGGTTCTTCATTGCAAAGTCCTTGAGCTCCTCGGGGTTGTTTGTGTCGGGCTTCTTCAGGCCGTACTTATCGCACATTGCGAGTATCTCCCCAGTAGACATCTTGTTTAGCATGCCAGACATCGCGCCGGAATCGTCAGGCGTGTCCGGCTTTCCTCCCACTTCCGGCGCAGCCTTGCCGCTCTGTGCAGTCGGCTCCTGGCTGCCCCTAAAGACGTTGCCCATCCGCCTCTGGCCAATATAGCTGTTCAGCTGCGCGTACGTCAGGCCGTTGTATGCAGCAGAAAGCAGCGCATTCCTGTTGGCGCCTGGGCTTACGTTCACGTTGTTCGCCTTGCACAGAGCCTCAAGGTCGCTTGTGGGCATCGCCCTGAGCTTGTCTATCATCATGCGGTAGTTCTTCACCTTGCCGCTCCTTGCCTTGTAGTAGTTAGGATAGAACTCGCCTATCGACATGCGCACCATTTTAGACTGGGAAACGCTCTGCTGCGGCGCTCCCAGCGGCTGCATGTTCCCGGAATCCTTTTTCTTCGATCCCTTCGGAGTGCTGACATTGGAGTAGAAGTACTTGCTTACCTGCGCGAGCGACAACTCTGCAATGGCAGCGCCAGCCACATCGCTAATGTTCTTCGTATCCTTGCCGTAGCTCTTGAGCATGTCCTTTATTTGTGATGGCGACATGTCGTTGACCAGGCTCTTCCTCCGCCTGAGCATGCTCTGGCGGATGGCGCTGTCCCTGAACAGCACTTTCTTGCGAACTTCGCTGTCGTATTCGTATATGGTTGCGCCAGTGGCGCTGCGTGTCCTGCTGACATACTTGTTGATGAATCCTTTTACAGTAGGCTTGCCCGATTTCGTTTTGCCAGGTATCAACGGACTAATTTCCGGACTCTGATGACCTATCACGGTGTCGCCTATGGCTTCTGCTGCTTTGTCTGTTGCCCTGGTGTTTGCCTTGTACCTTGTCCCTCTTTTTATCCCCTTGCCTGAGCCGCCTGCACCTATCCTTGAGGTCCATCCGGTAAGGGTCGTTATTCCGAATATGGCGAAGAAGTCCTTTCCTGTTGCGCCCTGGGCCGCTATTATCAGTATTATTATGATTATTATCGGCACGAATGCATACACGGCACCTATGCTGAGTATTATCAGTAGCATTACATCACCGCGCTTTGGGCTTGCGCGCCCTTTTCATGTCTATGCCGAACATTATTATCAGGACAGTTGCAGCGGTAAGTATAAGCTCGGCTGCATTCACTGCGCCATAGCCGAGCGCGTAGGTGCCTATCTCGAACTGCGTTGTAGTGGCATTGGGCGCGTCGCTGTAGTCGTACTCGGGGTATTTCACAACAGTGTTCGGATTTATCTTCGACCCGAACTCGCTGTTGCTCGCCGAGGCCGCCAGATATGTCTGCGATACTAGCATGGGCTCAGGCTGGTTGTTGCCGTAATACTGCGCTATCACCCTGTCCTGGCCCACGCCGCAGGCGTTGAACGTATCGGTAAAGACGCCGTTCGAGCTTGTGTCCACAACCCCTATCAGCCCGAGCTGCGAGGTGAATTGCCCCGTGCCGTTGGTGAAGGATGGCAGGCAGTACTGGTATGCGCTCGGATCGCTTGGATCCAACCTCACAGCGGTCAATCCGTTTGATCCGTATATGTTGCAGTTGTACACGATTGGCTGTAGAAGGCTGTTTGCAGCAGCGGGGCAACCGGTGCCCGATGACGATGCCACGGTGTGGAACGATACCGCAGAGGCTTCCTGCGCCCCCGAAGGCTGCTGCTGCGTCTGCGTGCTTAACGGATTTGCAAGCACGCAGTTCTTCGTGCTGGGGGCTATTGCGCACAGCAGCGCGTTTGTGTAGTAGCCTGTAGGGTCCGACGTTGACGATGAGGTGATGTTGTAGTAGTTTATGTTGTCGTCCCAGTAAAGATATATGGGAGACCCTGACGGAACGGGATGCGTTCCTGTGGGAGTTATGTAATACGCGCTGCCCTGCACGGTCACGGATGTCTGGTTGGGGTTTGAGGGGCTTATCACCAGCGAATCGTTCAAAGAGAGCTGCGTTATGTTAGCGAAGTCGACGTCTACGGGCATGTATATCGTGTTGTTGAACCTGTCCACGTATGTATACACGAGCCTGTTGTATCCAAATTCGGCCTTGCCGCCCGTGAAGTTCAGCACCATGTTGCCCAAATAGTACGTCCTCTTGAAGAGCTCGAAGAGCTCGAAGAACTGGCTTATGTTATCGTTGTAGTATATGAAGTTCGCATTGGAGTTGCCAAATGACGTAGATATTCCGGATTGCGCGGAGTAGTAGTAGTTCGGGGGGCAAAAGCCGCCGCAGTCTGCGCCGAAGTTGACAGATGGTATGGACTCCTGGGTCGTATATGCTGGCGATGCGCTCAACAGTGATACCTGCTCGAAATTGTTCTGCTGGTAGCTGTAGCTGTGCGATGCGTTGAGCACCACGGGCGATGGCCTCGACGTGGCGCTGGATGTGGCTGTTTGCGGGCTTATGGTCTGGTTCACGTACGTCTCGCCGAACAGCCTGTTGCTGTATATCTCGTAGTTCAGATACGGGGATATGATGAGCCCCCCATCCGAGATGTTTTGGATATAGTTGGTCTGCTGCGGCAGATATTGGAGGTATGGATCGCCGCCCTCTATTGTAAGGTTCAGCGGGCCTGAACTGTCGGAAAGCTTGGTCACCTGGTAGTTGAAGTATGTCTTCACGCTTTTACCGTTGTCAACCGATCCCACTATCAGCGAAAGAGGTGGGCAGAAAAAGTTTGGCGGAATCGGTACGGCTGCAATGTCCTGCCATGACTGGTTAAGCACCACTGTTATGTTGTACGGCGTCACTACGTATCCGGTCACCGTGCTCTTCAGGAAGGTTGACGGCACGTTGCCTGTGGGCGGGTTCCCGCTATACGAACCGGTGACCAGCGTGTTGTAGTTGGGCGCTCCGGTAATACCGTTTTTTATCTCCTCGTTGGCTGCGTTGCCGTAGTTCATGCTGTTCACCCCGGTAGGGAACGCTGACGACAGCGCGTTCTGGAGGTTTAGGTACTGCTCTGGCGATCCAAGGCTCTCCACATAGCCGAAGGCGTTTGGTATTCCGAGTATGGGCGGATACATGTACTGCAGCATCTTTGTGTTGCTGTTGTATATGCACGGGTTGTCGCTTCCAGGGGATACGTTCAGGTAGCATACGTAATCGGAAGAGTTCGCCAGATACGAGAGGGACGTGTAGTTCTGCAGGTTCGGGTGCAATACGAGCAGCTCCGAGTACAGCGGTTTCTCAGGTTCAGGCGCGCCGCTGCTGGTCTGGTATTGCCACGAATGCGCTATAAGGTACAGCGTGCCGTTGAAGTCCGCGCTTATGGAAAGGCTGTTCGTGCCTGTGCCAACAAAGCCCTCGGGATCTATTCTCGGACCTATGGGCGCGTAGCCTGAGTTGGCTGAGAACGGCCCGTAGGTGCAGTAGGCCGCGCAGTATGATATGGTGCCGCCCTGCGGCAGGCTTATCGTAGCTGACAGCGGCCACCCGTATGGCTTCCAACCCTGCGCGATAGAGTTCACGTTTAGGGGCACGTTGCTGCCCGTAATTGTGTTCACATAATCATAGTACATCGTAGGATCTATTGGCAGTTCCGTGCCGTTCTCAGAGAATGCCCTGAGCATGAGTATTGCGGACTTGGCACTCTGCGAGCCAGTGCCTATAACGAACGACCAGTTGTCTATCACGTATAGTATGCCATCTGAGTCGACTATCGAAATAGGGGAGTGGTCAAGAGGTATGTCATTCACAACCATTCCGCTCTGGTAGTCGCTCTTGTATGCTGCTGATACCTTGGAGTCGTTGTACGGGCCGCCGTTCGCAAGATATGCAACAATGTTGAGATTGTAAGTTGCGTTGGAATAATCAAGAGGTATGTTTCCAGCATAGGTGAATGCATTGGAGCTTCGCCCGCTTTCCTCGCTTCCCAGCGGGCTAGTTTTGTATACTTCTACTTCTCCAGCCTCTATGCTGGCCATGTTCGTGACGTATCCATACTGTGGGTTGTACTGCGGGTTTGAATATGATGCGTTTGCTGCGTAGACGAACTCCCCGTCAGGAGATACAGCGAACTCGTACGACGGCACGAAGCCCGCAGGCTTGTCAACCGAGTCGTTCTCTATGTAGTTTCTGCTTCCAGGAGGAAGCAGTCCTGCGAGCTCGAATCCGGAGCCGCCGAACACCTGGTCATGGACGCCTATCAGGTAAAGGTTTCCGTTCGAGTCCGCCTGCGCTGCAATTGGCTTAAAGCTGTGGAACGCGCCGCCATTGTTTATCGGGATTCCCACATCGGTGCTTACGGAGGCTAGCTTATCTATGCCGATTATATAGAGATCTGATGAGCCCTGCAGGAATGCGTTGGCATAGTAGTTCTCCCACTCGCTCATCCAGTTTTTCAAGCCATTGGTTGCGCCGTTCGCCTGTGATGACGGCTGGTAGTTGGTGAGGTTGAAGTATCCCTGCGGTACGTACTTAAACGTGTAGAGATACGCAGTGGTCTTGCTTGATATGGCGCAGAACCATCCGCATGTTGTCTGGAGCCCGATCACGTACACATAGCCGTTCGGCGATGCGGCTATGTATGATGGCACTACCGGCCCGTACGCATATGTACCTATGGTTTCAATTTTCCCGTTGTATTTTATGCCGAAGCTTGTCTTTTTAGCCTGGGCGGCCGTGAGGTCGCTCAAGAAGTTGCCCTGCCCGAGGGCAAGGCTGTTGGAGTCGGGGCTTCCTACCGATATCACGTTTATCGGATATACGTTAAGGTAACCGTTGTACGAGGCCCATAAATTGGAATCGGTATACAGCGCGAACTCGTCCAGCGAATTTCCCGGATTCAGGTAGTTGTGCGTGCTGTAAAGGTTGAAGCTCCCGTTCAGATATGTTGTCTTGCTGTTCAGCTGCGTGTATGATGACGGCATTGCAGTATTGTACGTCAGGTACGGAACTGCGTTCACGTTGGTGTAGTTTAATCCGATCGCATTGGCCTCCTCTAGCCCCTCGGGATATGCAACGAGTATGCTCTTTTTGAAAGACGGCGTTGGATTTGAAGACGGGCCGCTTGACCCGTAATAGACGTTAAGGCCGTTGTATTCTCCGCCGCCGCTGCCCTTCAGGTCCAGCGAGGCGTTCTCGCCTATCTTTGTCCAGCCGCCGCACCCGATGCCATCGAGCAGGCTGGTATAGCAACTGCCCTGGCCCTCGGAAACAAGCGGGCTGTACAGGTAATTGGAGAAGTTCAGCCATATATTTTTGCTAAGGGCGCTCCTGTTGAACTGCGGCACGGTTATGTTGGTGTTGCCTATGTGGGTTATTGCTGAATGTACACTATAGTCGTACGTATAGTCACACACAAACGGTACAATGAACTGGAGGTTGCTGTATGATTGATCTACTTCCAAACTCGACAGGTCGACGTTGTCCAGGTCGGCGTATTCGGCAGACCACGTCCAAAGGCCGTGCTGTGTCGAGGCCGGGACCTGGTCGAATATGTATGATTTGGTGCTGTACCCATTGGATATGTTGTATTTGGTTGCGCCCTGCATGACGGTTTCGCCTGAATATGCTATGTCGCTGACAAACCCGCTGGCCATGTTGGTTACAGTGTAGGTGCTGGTAGCTATTGCAGGGGTGACCGGAGTCCATATTACTCCCGTGTCCAACGTTATCAGCGTTACCAACGGGGTAATATATGCAAGGCACCTGTTCCCTGCTATGAACGACCCAGAGTCTGTGGTGAAGTACAGCACGCTGTTCTGCGGGTTTGGTGTCACAGGACATGTTATTAACCACTGGCCGTCCTGCTCGTTAGTCTGCAGGACAGTATTTATCAATGGAGTAGGACTTGACTGCGCTACCAAAGATATTGGTTCTATCTTGCCGTTGCCTGCAACTCCGGTATAAATTGTTTCCACGGCGTCGATATTTGTGTATCCGCAGACCCCCAAAAATGTTGTATCCAAGGTGCATGTACCTGTCCCCGGATCACCGAGAAGCTCTGATAGGTTGTAGAGCTGCGTATTGGCCATGACGCCCGCCAATACGGACGAGCCGAGGAAACTGTATATCTGGCCGTTCGTCAGCTCCGCTGCTATGAACGGGTTGGAGAGGAGGCTGCTGAGCGAGGGGTTGGAGAGGAGGCCGCCTATCCCGGAGCTATTCAGTAGGATTGTGAAGGACGGGTCTGACAATATGCTTGCAGTTGCAGGGTTGCCTGTTATGCTGCCTATTGACGGGTTTGATACGAATGATGCCAGGTTCATATTGGAAACGAGGCTGCTAAATGACGGATAGCTTTCGGCGCTTTCTGCAACTTGGCTGTTTATGAAAACGCCGAACCGCGCGAACTGCGACGCATTGTCCAATATGGACGCCAGCGAGGGGTTTGACAGCAGGGCGGAAAATGACTGGCTTGAGGAGAAGTTCGAGAATTGGCCGCCGCTTGCAAGCACATCAAGGCGCGCCATGGACGCCTGGTTTTGCAGTATGCTTCCGAGCGACGGGTTGGAGAGGAGGCTTCCAGAGAGGTTTGCACTGGAAAATATCGCGCTTACGCTCCCGTCAGCCAACGCACCCGTGATTATTCCGGGGTCTGCCATAATTGTGTTAATCGACGGGTTGGAGAGCAACGGCAACAGGAGCCCTGGATTCGAGGTTATCCCATAAAGCGACTGGTTTTCGAGAAGCGCGTAGAATTGCAACGGGTTCTGCATGATGTACGACAGCGACGGATTGGCCATCAGCGCAGACAGAAGCGTTTGATTGGATGTTATATCTGACATCGACTGGTTATCGAGCAGAGAGCTGAACTGTGATGGATTTCCTATCGCGTATGCCAGCGACGGGTTTCCGAGCAGGTTGTCGAATGCTTCCGAGTAGTTTACTGCTACAGAGGTGCCGTTTGCGTAGAATAGCGCATATATCTCAGGGCTTTGCATGAACGAGTAGAACTGCGACGGCTCAGATATTATTGTCGCAAGGGACGGGTTGCCTATGAGGCTTCCTAGCTCGGAGGAGTTGCCGGTTATTGTGCCAAGGCCCTGATACCCAAGGAACGTCCCGAATGCACCTGGGGACGACAGCACATTGCCAAGCGACGGGTTGCCTATCAGGTCGCTCGCCTCGGTTGCGTTTGACATTATTGCGGGCATACGACTCGCGCCTGCGACCTGCTCGAAGTGCTGCGCGTTCTCCACTATTACGCTAAGGGAAGGGCTTGTCAATAGGTATGCGATTGTGATCTGGTTTGAAAACATGGATTCGGTTGAGGCATTATCAACAAGGGAGCTGAACCCTGCAGGGTATTCCACTATTGTGCCCAGATCAGGGTTGCCGAACAGTAGCATCGGTATTTCGGGGTTGTCGAAAAGCGAGGATGGGTTTGCCGACACGAATGCGTTGAGCCCTGTAGTGTTCTTCAGTATGTCGCACAGGCTCGGGTTCTCGAGGAAATTGCTGAACGCGCCCGCATATGCCATGACATGCAGCGCAAAGCCGTTGCTTGACAGGAGCGCGGAAAGATTCTGCTGGTTGTACATCACGCACCCTATGTTTGGATTGCTGAGGAGGCTAGCGGTCTGCAATGGACTCGATGTTATCGCGGAAATCGACGGATTGGAAAGCATGCCGGTCAGCTGGGCTGGATCCGCAAGCACGCTGTCAAGGCTTGACGAGTTCTCCATTAGGAATGTGATGAATGCCGGATTTGCGGTGAAAGAGCTGAAGTCCTGCGATGAGAGAAGTGCGCTTGAGCCCGGGCTTTCGATGAATGTCTGGAACTGCGCGCTTGAGAGTATTGCAGGGAGCGTGGGGTTTGATGCGAGGTAGGCAAGCGCTTCCTGGTCTTCGGTGAAGCTGGAGGATGAAGGGCTGTTTAGGAAGCTTATGAATTGCGTGCCGTTGGATGCTATTTCATATAGCGAAGGATTGGACAGCAGGTTGTAGTATGCCGCATTGTTCCTTGCTATGTATGCGAAGCCGTTGCTCGATATGATGGAATGCAATCCCGACGGGTCGCTTGACAATGACGCAAGCGACGGGTTTGACAGCAGCGCGCTGAGCAGCACAGGATTGCCAGTTACTCTCGCGATTGAGGCATTGCCGATGAATTCATCGAACTGCGAGTAGTTGGACAGTATCACACCAAACGAGGGATTGCTGAGGAAATCCTCCAGTGCTATGCCGTTGTCGCCTATCTTTGACATTGCAGGTGACGAAAGGACCGAGCTGACTGCGGCTGGTTCATCCAGGAAGTATACAAGGGTTGTCGGATTGCCGATAAGGTAGTTTGAGACATAGTAGTTGGATGTTATGTAGCTGGCTACGGTAGCGTTGACTGTGGAATCTGCCATTATGCCGTTAAGGGTGCTGTAGTTTAGCGCGCCTGCGCTTGCGGTGTTGGTGCAGCATGCTATTATTACAGATGAAACAAGGCAGAATAACATCATGTACCTAACAGGTAGGATCTCAGCGGCCATAGCATACCAGGCATCAAAAATATTAGGATACTACAAAATAATTCTATATATACCTATCTATTTTGTGATGCCGATATCAGCTAGAGCTGCCTCAGAGCGTCGATAGGCTCCATCTTCGATGCGCGCCACGCAGGATACACCCCGGCTAGGACGCTGACCACCATGGCCACTACCAATGCGTATATTATGGTAGTGGCAGGGAATACCGGATGGAATGAGAGCGACGAGGCGGAGGATGAGGATGCGCCTGCGCCGCCGCCCACGAAGGTTGCCCCGCCGCCCCTTGCCGTGGGGGCGCTGGCAGTTGGAGCTGGAGTGGAACTTGAGGCGCCGCTTAGGGCCGATGACAGGCCGTATGACGCTCCTGCGCCGAGCCCTATGCCGACCACGCCACCCATGAATCCTATTATGAGCGCCTGAAACAGGAATATAGTCATGATGTTCCTGTTCTTGAACCCTATCGACTTCATTATCCCTATTTCGTGGATTCGCTCGTAAACCGCTATAAGCATTATGTTCATTATTCCTATTGCCGCTACAAGCAGCGACACCCCGGCGATCGCACCGAACAGAAGCCCCAGGCTCCCTATTATTGATGACACTGTGGAGAGCAGCGATGCTGTTGTCAGGACATGCGCGCCGTTGCCGTATATTGTCGATATCAGGTTTGCGGTGGAATTTACTGTGCTCGTATTGGATGCCGTTACAAGCAGGATATTGAACGATGATTTTTTGAGAAGCAGCTCGGCCGCAGGGATGGACATGAACACGCTGGTGTCTATCGGAACTATCAGGCTGCTCTTTGACGGAAGTATGCCCACAACAGGCACCGTGACAGTCTCGCCGCTGCGCCCCCCCACCTTCAGCGTGGCCGACTGGCCTACGCTTACAGTCTGCACGTCCGTAGACGCGGAGGAGAATGCAACGCCGTGGCCGATGACTGCAGACGGGGTTATAGTGTCTTGGTATCCGGTCCCTTGGTAGAACGTTAAGTTCTCACCCAACGCCTTGCTTAGGCCTTGCAGCGATATGCCTATTATCGTTACGGATGTGTTCTGGTTCCCTGCATAGAGGTTGCCTGAGCCCTCAAGCACGGGGGTAACGCTGGTCACGTTGGGCAGCGAGGACAGCATGGACGTATCGGCGACAGTGAAGCCTGCAGCGGAAGACGACGACACTATTATTGAGGTCGGGCCAAGAGTCGACAACGATGAGCTTATCGACTGGCTTATGCCCGCGGTTATCGATGTGAGCGCGACTATCGCTGCGACCCCTATCACTACCATGATTACGGTAAGCGCAGTCCTTACGCGCTTCTCGTTTAGGTCCTTTAGGCTAAGCCACAGCGTGCCTTGTATGTCCATTAGCTTTACCTTTTCATTGCGGCTTTGTGCTTCTTGTTCTGCGTGTAATACAGCGCCAGCAGAACTATTATCACTATTACAAGTATCAATTCAATGAGCCCTGAGCCAGAGCCCTTTGCGGATGTGCGCTTGATGGTAACGCCTCCCGATGTGTTGAGCCCTGGCGCGCCGCTCCTCATCATTACCGGAACGTCCACGATAGTGCTCAGGTTCTGCCTGAGGTTGTTTAGGTAGTTTATCCTTACGGGAATGGTGTAAGTTCCGTTATGGAGCGTGCCCGATGTGATTAGCGTGATCGTGACAGGAATCTGCGTGTCGACCTGCATGTCGCCCACGAACACCGAATTGGAGCCGTATGACGAGAACCCTTGTATCGGAAGCGGCGTAGCGGTGACTGCCGATGCCTTCGACGTTCCGACATCGGTAAGCACGAAAGCTATGGAGAATATGCTTCCCGGGGTCGGGTTTGTCGGCGAAAGCGTTATGCTTGATGGTGTTATGTTTATTATGCCGCTTGAGAGCACTATAGGATTGTCGGATATCTGCTGAAGGCTTGTGCCGTTGTACATGCTTATGGTCAGGTTTATCGGGAACGACTGCGTTGCGTTCTGGTATACGAACACGCTTTCATTGAGGCTTACGCTGTCGTGTGGCTGTATCGATGCAATCTGGACAGGCTGTATCCCAAGGAATGTTCCGTCCGTGCTCGGCAGCGCTGTGTGTATCGAAAGGTAATTGAGTGTTGTGTTGCCCGCATTTGTTAGGTTGAATGTCACGTTCTCTATTTTGCCCGAGGTGAGCACATAAGGGGAGACCTTGACCGACAGGGGGGATGCGCAGGTCTCTATGCCGAAGCTTATGTTCCTTACCTCGCTGTCCGAGTATAGGGTGTCGTACTGGTAGTTTATCGCTATTCCTGTGGATATTAGCGATGATGAGTTTAGGCTCACGAATATCGGGAGCACCACCACCTTGGTCTTGTTCGCCGACACGTTTATTGCGCTGACCGTGCCGTTCCCCACTGTGTATGCATATCTGGAGTTCGTTATGCTCAGCTGTACGTCCTGCATCTCATCTGCCCCTTGGGGCGTCTTTATCGAGATCGGGACGTTGTTTATTATGCCCTTGCACAGGGTTATCATGTTCGTGCTTATCTGGAAGTTGGGCGGTGGAGGTATTGGTGATGGTCCACTCGTGCCTGCGTACATTATGCCGGCGGAAAGTGCCACAAGCAAAAGCAATATGCCAATTATGTTTGTCCTGTTCATTTCAATACCTCTATTTTTTCTATCTTGCCGTCTTTTATGTGTATCACCCTATCGCAGCGCCTTGTTATATCGGTGTTGTGCGTGACCATCACTATAGTTACGTTCCTGCTTTTGCATATGTCCTTGAAAAGCTTTATTACCTCTTCGCCTGATTTCGTGTCGAGGTTACCCGTAGGCTCGTCCGCGAGCACTAGCGACGGATTGTTGACAAGTGCACGCGCGACTGCCACCCTTTGCTGCTGTCCCCCGCTGAGCTGCCCGGGCTTCAGCTTGAGCCTGTCTCCAAGTCCCAGCTGCGTAAGAAGGGCGACGGCAGCATTTCTCCTGTCGGATTTCGACATGGGGTTGACCATCAGCGGAAGCTCCACGTTCATCTCTGCGTCGAGGCCGTTTACGAGGTTGAATGCCTGGAACACGAATCCCAGCTTCTTGTTCCTGAATTCGGCAAGCTTGTTCCCGTCCATGGACGAGGTTGCTATTCCGTCTATGTAGACCTCGCCCTTCGTGGGCTTGTCTATTGTGCCGAGTACGTGCATGAGCGTCGACTTGCCGCTTCCGGAAGGCCCAACTATTGCGGCGAACTCCCCCCTTTTCAGCGAGAATGACACGTCTATGAGCGCATCTACCTCTATAGCATCGGATCTGTACACCTTTGACAAGTCCTTTACCACTACGGCGTAATCGGTTTTGGAATCTGCTGCCATCTCATTCACTCAATAAGGCTTTCAACGCCTTTATGTGCACCCTAAACAGCCTGCCTGCGGATTTGAGCGTACTGGTCCCCTTGCTGGTCAGCTTGTAATAGTTCTTCAGGCGCCCGTTTTCTATCTTCTTCGAGGATTTTATGTATCCGGAGTTCTCTAGGCTGTTTATGGTATTGTATATCTCGTTCTTCATGTCGTTTTTGTCTATGTACCTTGCAAAGCGCCTGCTCGAGCTGAAGTCCTTTAGTATGGTATAGGAGTTGACGCTTTTGTTGAGCATGTGCCTGAGTATGCCTATCTTCAGCACCGTAGCCTTCATGTCCGTGTCTATGAAATTCCTTTTCGCCAATATATCACCCGGCAAGCATTTGGTTTAAAGTTAAGATATGTTAAATTTAATATAATAATAGCAGGCAGGTTATTTAAACCCGTATGCGGCCTTTAGGTTCCGAATTCAAGTATGGCGCATGCCATTGCCATGCATAAGATATAAAATATCTAGATTTCATACCTAAATGGTTCAAATGAGGCTTGAGATTGATTCCTTCGGGAAGGTGGAGGTGCCGTCAGATGCATATTACGGCTCGTTCACGCAGAGGGCCATGAACAATTTCCCCGTATCGGGAATTGTATTCCAGGACGAATTCATAAAGGCGTACGCGATATTGAAGAGGAGCGCTGCCTTGGCTAATGCGGAGCTCGGCGGCCTCGACCAGAAAACGTCAAAGGCGATTGTCAAGGCGTGCGACGAGATAATAAAGGGCATGCACGGCAGTCATTTTCCTGTGGACGTGTTCCAGGCAGGCGCGGGCACCTCTACGAACATGAACCTCAACGAAGTCATAGCGAATAGGGCCCTTGAGCTGCTGGGCCACAAGAGAGGCAACTACAGGATCGTAAACCCGAACGACCACGTCAACATGTCGCAGTCAACCAACGACACATTCCAGTCAGCAACGCACATCGCCGCATACACGATGATGCGCGAGCGGCTCATTCCATCGCTGGAATCGTACCAGAAGACCATAAGCAAAAAGTCCACAGAGTTCTCAAGGATAATAAAGTCCGGCAGGACGCACCTAAAGGACGCGGTGCCGATAACCCTTGGCCAGGAGTTCAGCGGCTATTCCGTTGAGGAGGAGATGAAGGGGCTTAGGAGGGCGTCGGACAACCTGCTGCAGCTCAGCGTAGGCGGCACTGCCGTTGGCACTGGGCTTAACACATATCCGAAGTTCAAGAGCCTTTTCTTCAGGGAGCTCGACAGGCATACTGGGTACGGATTCACAGCCATAAAAAACAACTTCGCAATGACGCAGAACCTTACGATGATAGCGGAGGCAAGCGCTGCGATTAAGGACCTGTGCCTCAAGCTTATAAAGACCGCAAACGACATAAGGTTGATGTCCTCCGGGCCGTACACAGGACTAGACGAACTGTCCATACCGGAGGTGCAGCCGGGATCGTCCATCATGCCGGGCAAGATCAACCCTTCCATGGCGGAGATGCTTACGATGGTGTGCTTTAGGGCCATAGGCAACGACTTTACAATTACCATGGCGGCGCAGGCAGGCCAGTTCGAGCTAAATGTCTTCTGCCCTGTAGCGGCATACTGCCTCCTGGAATCGATAGGTACGCTTTCCAATGCAGTTAGGATATTCGATGAAAGGTGCATGAGGGGGGTAAAGCCAAACAGGGAGGTGCTTGAGTACTACTTCGAGCACAGCTCTGCGATGGCCACTGCGCTGTCCCCTGTGCTCGGCTACTCTGCAACGGCAAAGCTCGTCAAGGAATCCATAAGGAGGAAGACGAGCGTAAGGAAGCTCGTGCTCGACAGGAAGCTGCTCACAAGCAAGGAACTTGACGGCATACTAGACCCCTCAAAGCTTACAAAGCCTAATCTTCCGATAAGGAAACGGCCAAAGGCCACTGCATCGCATTAATCGTGCGGCCTGCCGCCCTTCTTTCTTAGCCCGAATATCTGTTCGGTTATGGCCTCAACCTTGAGCTCCTGTATGGCAAGCGCAGGGTCCACGCCCTTGGGACATACGGTCGAGCATGCGCCGACGAACTCGCACGCCCAGATCCCATCCTTCGTATCCACGAGCTCGAGCCTTTTCCTGAAGCCCTGGTCCCTTTGATCAAGCATCAGCTTGTGCTCCTGCGCGAGGGCCTGCGGGCCGACGAACAGCGGATTCGTGTTCACTACCGGGCACGCATCAAGGCAGAGCCCGCACTTTATGCACGATGAGAAAGGTATCAGCCGTTCCACGTTCTCCTTGCCCTCCTTTGTCGGCGCCTTGGGGTGGAACTTCTCGTTGTCGTTCCTTGCGATTATCCATGGCATTATGCTCCTGTGCTTCTCGAAGAAGTCATCGAAGTCGTTCACTATGTCCTTTAGTATCGGATGCCCCATCATCGGCGCTATGTTTATGTCGCCATCGATCTTTGACACGACGGTCTGGCATGCAAGCGACGGTTTTCCGTTTATGACCATGCCGCACGAGCCGCATATGCCCATCCTGCAGCTGTACCTCATCGAGAGAGTCGCGTCCTTTGTCTCCTTTATCTCAAGGAGCGCGTCAAGCACGGTAGTATGCAGCTTCGCGCCCATCAAGAACGTGTCGGTGACGAAGCTGCCTGTCTTCGCGTCCAGGCGCTTTATCCTAAACGTCCTCTTCGTTTTCGTTTTACGCTTTTTTTCCATGCATGAAAACCTCGCTTATTCCAGCAGCGGAATATGCTATAGCAGTTACCGCGAGCAGGATCTTCAAAATCACTATTGCATCGTAAACATTTAAAGCATATGCAACAAGCAGCAGAATCATAAGTACGGGTATGCCGGCCATCCCTGCGTATGACAACAGCGGAATCTTGCTTTTCATATAGGCCACCATACAAGCATGGATGCGAAGAGCACCACCCAGACAACCATCGCAACGTATGGCATAGCCCTGTAGATCGGGTAGTACGCCTTTCGCTTCTTCGAGAGCAGGTACGTATATGCATCGCTGAACCTTCCGAAAACCGCGCCATGCGTTGCGGTGAGCGGCGGCACCTTGAGCGCCTGGAACAGCTGCGGAGTTATTAGTATCCATACAAGGATTGTGAATGCCTTGACTGTGAGACCTAGCTGTGCAAACGGCAGCGACAAAAGCAGTAGCGCTGCATACACCGGTGCTATTATGAGCAGTATCCTGTAGAACAGCGCGTGCGCAAACCCGTCGGGGTAGAATCCCCAAAGCCTGAATATGCCTGACTGCCTTCCCCTGAAGTCATAGACCTTTTTCGCCATGCTAATACTTCCTCTCCTCAGGCTGCCATTTTGTTATCTTGACAGGCGAATACGATATTGCAGGATTGCCTGAACTGTCCTTGTGCGCTATTGTATGCTTGAGCCACGATTTGTCGTCCCGCTTCGGATATTCGAGGACTGCGTGCGCGCCCCTCGACTCCTTCCTGTTGGCCGCGCAGCACACGACAACATATGCAAGCTCGACAAGGTTGGCTATTTCAAGTACGTCCCTTAGGTTGGTGTTGTAAACTTTGCTGCTATCGTCCACCCTTATGTCGTTGAACCTCTTCCTGAGGGCGCCGATGCGTCTTACCGCAAGCTGCATATCTTTTGTGTTCTTGTACACGTACGCAAGGCTGTCCATGGTATCGTGCATTCCTTTCTTTATGTCGTACGGGTTGTACTTACCTTTTTTCATCATTAACGATTCTATCCTTTTCTCCTCTTCCTGCTCTGCCTTGGCCAAATAGCCGTTGTCACTTTGCCTTGCCTTCCCTGAAAGGGTGAGCCTTGCGGCGCCGTCCCCGGTTATCCTGCCCCATGTAAGGCATTGGCTGAGGGAATTGCTGCCCAGCCTGTTCGCGCCGTGTATGCTTACGCATCCGCATTCCCCGGCTGCCCACAGGTTCGGCGATGGCCTGCCGTGCCACATTATCACCTTCCCGTCTATGTCGGTGTTCGTGCCGCCCATCGTGAAATGCGCCGCCGGCCTTACGGGTATCACGTCCTCTGCAGGATCCAGGCCCAGCGTGCTTCCAGTTATCTCGCCGACCATTGGGAGCTTCTCGTCTATTACGCTCCTGCCTAGGTGCCTGAGGTCGAGGCCTACGTACTTGAGCCCCGAGGTTTCTTCTGTGAATCCGTTGCCCTTCTTTATCTCGGTTATTATGGCCCTTGACACTATGTCCCTGGGCGCCAGCTCCATCTTTGCGCTTGCGTAGTACTTCATGAAGCGCTCGCCCTTGGAATTTATAAGGTATGCCCCCTCGCCCCTGCAGGCCTCGCTTATCAATATTCCATTTGGTACGAGCGCCGTAGGATGGAACTGCACGAACTCCATGTCCTTGAGCGTTGCCCCGCCGCCATACAGCAGCGCGGTGCCGTCCCCGGTGCAGGAGTGCGCAGTGGTGGTGAAGCCGTGTATCCTGGAATGGCCGCCGGTTGCGACTATGCAGCAGCTTCCCGTAAAGAGCTTGTGCTCTCCGGTTGAAAGGTCGATGGCTGAGAGTCCGGCAAACGAATCGCCGTCCATTATTATCCTTGTGGTGAAATGCTCGTGGAATATCGTGACGTTGCCGAACTCCATCAGGTTGTCGTAGAGGGCGCTAAGCATGAAGAACCCAGTCTTGTCCTCCGCAAATACCGTCCTTGGTATGCTCATGCCGCCGAATGCGCGCGACTTTATCCTCCCGCTTGCGTCCTTGTTCCACGGCACCCCAAGATGGTCGAAGAGCGTTATCTCCTTCGGGGCGTTCTCGACAAGCAGCTCTACGGCGTCCTGGTCCGCAAGGTAGTCCGATCCCTTTATGGTGTCGTAGGCGTGCAGCGACTTTGAATCATTGTTCTCCTTGCCGTAGAGGACTCCGGATATGCCGCCTTCCGCGGAAACCGAGTGGCTCCTCATCGCATGCAGCTTGGTCACAATTGCTATGCTGAGCTTGCCCTTCGAAACGAGCGTTGCCTCGAGCGCGGCCCGCATGCCCGCAAGCCCGCTGCCCAGTATCACTATGTCGTAATCGTTGATGTCCAATCAACCAACAGCTTTGGATATGAATCTTTCTATGTTTCTATACCTTTTAAGAGATTTCGCAACATTACCTCTTACTTTACTTCCGTTTACCTTTACCCTTGCAAGTCCGCGCATTGCTGCAGTTTCCGCTATCACTGCCGCAACGTCCGCGGCAAGCTTGTTAACCACCATGCCGTCAGTAGGATCAGGCACTATGTGCTCAACCGAGAGATCGTCCCCGATGGATTCTGCAATCTTCCTTGCGGCCATGAGCAGCATGTGTTCGTCTATCGCCCTTGCCCTCGCTTCGAGTAGCCCGCGGATTATTCCGGGAAATGCAAGCAGGTTGTTCACTTGATTTGGGGTGTCGCTTCTTCCTGTTGCGACTATGAATGCGCCGGCGCGCCTGGCATCGTCATATTCTATTTCCGGATCCGGATTTGCGAGCGCAAAGACTATCGGCCTATCGGACATCGACTTTATTAGATTCTTCCCGAATTTGTTTTTAGTCGATACCCCTATGAGGACGTCGGCGCCGTCTGCCGCATCATCGAGGTCGCCCTTTAGCATATTCTTGTTTGTCATGCTCGCAAGGCGCTCCTTCATGTAGTTCATGTCCTTTTTCCTGCCCTTGTATAGCAGGCCGGCTGTGTCAGCCACACATATGTTTCTTGCACCTGCATAATGCAGGAGCTCGGCTATGCCGGTGCCTGCTGCGCCGCTGCCGTTTATTACTATACTCGAGCTCTTAAGGCTTTTTCCTGCAAGCTTCAGCGCGTTGAGCAGCGCGGCAAGGGTTACAACGCCCACGCCGCTCCTGTCATCGTGGAACACCGGTATGTCTAGTGTCTTTTTTAGCCTGTCGACTATCCTGAAGCACTTTGGCGTTTCTATGTCCTCTATGTTTATTGCGCCGAAAGACGGCTGCACGCTCTTTATTATACTGACTATCTCATTTTCATCTGTTGAGTTGATGCACAATGGCACTGCATCTACGCCGCCGAATTTCTTGAGCAGCAGCGACTTGCCCTCCATTACTGGAAGGCCCGCTTCAGGGCCTATGTTTCCTAGTCCCAGTATCCTGGTGCCATCTGTGACTATTGCCACGGTCCTGCCTTTCATCGTGTAATCGTAAACCGAGTCTTTGTGATCCTTTATTGCAAGGCATGCGTATGCTACCCCTGGCGTATAATAAGTGGACAGTTGCTCCTTTGTCTCGACTTCGACGCGCCCGACCACCTCGATCTTGCCCCTGTTTTTCCTGTGCTTCTTTAGGACGTCGCCCTTTGATATCATCCAAACACATTAGATAAAAAGCGCGACAACTATAAATAACTATAATACTGATTGCAGGCTTTTTGGATCTTACGGATTTTTCCAATAGATCTTATGATTAGACCCTTCTTCCCCTTCTGCCTCCGGGCCTTCTTGTTGTGTCCGTAGGTATTGGAGTCACATCCCCTATCCTGTTGACCCTCAGTCCGCTCCTTGCAAGCACCCTCACAACCGCCTGCGCGCCTGCTCCGGGGGTCTTTGCACTGTGGCCTCCTGGCGCTCTTATTTCTATGTTTATGTTTGTTATGCCTTTCTCCTTTGCTTCAGCGGCGACCTTGTATGCCGCCTGCATCGCAGCATAAGGAGAGCCTTCCTGCGAATCAGCATTGACCATCATGCCTCCGCTTCCCACGGCTATTGTCTCAGCGCCGCTTAGGTCCGTAAGGGTTATTATCGTATCGTTCTTTGATGAGTAGACATGCGCAACCGCCCACCGCTCCGCCTTGGGTTTTATTATGGGCTGCTCCATAGCCTTTGCTTCGTAGGATACTGCCTCCTTTTCCTTTGCCTTCTCCTTTGCGTCATGCTGCGTGGTTGCTGCTACTTTTTTTGACGGTTTCTTAGGCATATGCGCACCTCAAGAATTTTCTGTTGCTGCGGTTTCGCCTGCAGGTGCTTCGCCCTGCTGCGCCGCAGAATTGTCCTCTATCTGCATGCTTGTTGTGGATGTGCCGCTCTGCTGGCTCTCCTTGTCGTTTGTCTGCGGGGATATGTTTATCGGTTTGTAATATGATACCGACCCCTCGTCGTTTGCGTCCACAAGATAGCCTGGCCTGTTCACTTTCCTCCCGTTTATCGCTATGAATCCGTGCACGGTTATCTGCCTTGCCTGCTTTACGCTTCTTGCCAACCCTTTCTTGAATACGACCGTCTGCAGCCTTCTGTTAAGGAGATCATTCTCCTTTAGGTCGAGCAGGTTGTCAAGCGTTGTTGTTGGATGGGCTATGCCAAGCCTTGTCAGCCTTCCTATTATCTTCTCCTTTATGTCCTCGGATTCAGAGCCCCCAGACAAAAGTATCCTCGCGTTCCTCCTTATCCTGCTGAGTTCTGTCTGCACCTGCCACAGTTCCTTCATGTTCTTTAGGCCGTACTCATCTATGAGCGTCCTGTCGGACTTTATCCTCTCGATGTTCCATCGCTCTTTCGGTTTCTCGAATTTTGACCTATTCCTTTTTGGTGCGCCCAATCAATCACTTATTTCTTTGCAGGTGCAGGGGCGCTCTTGGCCTGCGCGGCCTTTGCATCCTTCTCTGCCTGAGCCACAGCCTTCTTGGTGACTCCTACGGTAACCCCGGTACGTCCTGTCGAGCGGGTCCTTTGCCCCCTTACCCTCTGGCCGTACTGGTGCCTAAAGCCGCGCCATGTCTTGTTGGATATGTCCCTGCTGACATCCTGCCTTGTGCTGAACATGAGATCGCTGCTTACGCTGTGTATGTTTTTCCCTGTTTCTGTGTCCTTGTTCCTGTTGAGGAGATACCACGGTATGCCGTTTTGGAGTGGGTCCTTTATGATGCCCTCTATGCTTGCCATCTGAGATTCGCTTAGGCTTCCTATCTGCGTGCTTTTCTGTATGCCGAGCCTTGCCTCTATTGTAAGCGCTAGGGCATGTGACATGTTGCTGCCTATGCCCTTCACCTTTGACAGCGCCCTCTCTATGTTTAGGGATCCGTCAACGTCCCTTCCTGAGATCCTTATTATTGAAGAGGCTCCGCTAGTTTGAGCCTTACCTCTATGTTCTTGTTTTGCAGATTCAGCCATTAGGGCACCTGAGAAACTCCGAGAAATTGTATTACTTCTTCAGAGGCAGATAGCTAAAAGCACCTACTATTATTGTGTTAGATATATATAAAAACCATGAGGCTGAATCTTATTAGGTATTTTACATATGGTAAATTTACTGCAGGTGGGGCAATGGTTGCTGAAAAGATAAGCATTGATAATGCAAAGAAGGAGAAGCTGTTCTATTTTGTTGCAAATGTTGTGATACATAGGGATGATGGCAGGTGCCTCATCCTCAAGCGGGGCTTGAGTGAGAAGGTGCATCCGGGGAAATACGCCGTCCCAGGTGGCAAGCTTGAATGGGTGAACCTCGACCTGAAGAAGCCCACAAGGATAAATGGCGATGTGCTCGATTACGAGAACGCGATAGAGGAGCTGTTGAGCAGGGAGGTGATGGAGGAGGCAGGCATAAAGATAAAGAAGGACCTTGCATACATAAACAGCGTCGCATTTGTAAGGCCTGATGGCATACCTGTTGTTCTCGTTAAGCTAGCTGCAAGATACGATTCCGGTGACGTGAAGCTGGAGGAGGGCTCATTCACCGATTATGCATGGGTCAACGAGCGCGAGGTCAGGAACTTTGATTGCATAAAGGGCATAGATAATGAAATCTCCGCTGCAATCAGACTGTTTTCAAGGTGAATTCCTGAAGATGGCAAAGTACTCAACAGCAAATCCGAATGACGTTATATCCGCACTTAGGAAACGCAACCTGTATTCATCAAAAAGGGACAACGGCAACGTCGTTGTTATAGGGGGCAGCAAGATTTATCATGGTGCGCCTGCGCTTGCCTCCAATGCAGCATATTCTGTGCTTGCTGCTCTTAGGACAGGTGCAGGGTACGCAAGGGCCTTTGTTCCAAAGGATGTTGCAGCTGCAGTAAGATGCGTGTCGCCCGATGTCATAGTCGAGCCGCTGAAAGGGAGCAGGCTTTCATCTTCCGATTCGGCAAGGCTCTCAATGGCCATAGACCATGCAGATTCTCTGATCATAGGCAACGGCCTGGGGCGTAATGCTCAATCGCTAAAAGCCTCATGCAAGCTGATAGGGCATGCAATTAGGATGTCAAAGGGCGTTGTTGTGGATGCAGATGCGATATATGCAGCCATGAAATGTTCAAAAGGGCTTTCAGGCGATCTGGTCATGACGCCCAATGACAGGGAATTCTCATTGTTCTCCAAAAAGGAGCTTGATCCCAAAGACGTTGAATCCAGGGCGAGCGCCGCAATGCGGTTATCAGCACGGCTCAATTGCATAATACTGCTCAAGGGCCATCTCACGATAATCACAAACGGAAAAAAATGCAAGGTTGTATCGCCGAAAAGCAGCGCGCTTGCGGTGATGGGCACAGGCGACGTGCTTGCAGGCATCATTGGCGGGCTTTTAGCGATTAACCACGATGCGTTTGCATCCGCAGTTGCAGGCGCATGCATACATGCCGCTGCAGGGGACTACTTATACAAAAGGATGGGCAATCACATACTGGCGAGCGATGTTGTTGGTTGTATACCAAACATCCTGAAGGGATTCTAAACAGTGCAGCGCTGATGCGAAGCAAATATAAAGCTTCGTTGTAATAGTTGAATTGTTTATAGGGGATTTTATGGGCAGGAAATCGGCTCCTGGCAGTGACATAAAGGAGGGCCTTGAGGGCGTTATAGTTGCAGAGTCCAAGATATGCAAGATAGACGGCATAAAGGGAAAACTGTATTATAGGGGATACATGATTGATGACATCGCGAAAGGCAGTTTTGAAGAAGCTGCGTACCTGCTTATATACCAGAAGCTGCCGAACAGGAAGGAGCTGGGGCTATTCTCAAAAAGGCTGAAAAGGGAAAGGAACCTGCCGGCGCATATAGTAAAGCTTATGGGAACCTTCCCGAAGAGCACCACAACAACAGAGGCATTGAGGACGACGGTAAGCGCGCTGGCCGCAGGTGATCCCGATGTCAACAAGGTATCTGCCGTAAATCACATAAACAACGGGATATCGCTAATTGCAAAGTTTCCTACAATAGTCGCATATTATTACAGGATCAAAAGGGGACTTACGCCCATAAAGCCTAACAGCAGGCTCGGCCATGCGGCGAATTTCCTTTACATGATAAACGGGAAGGTGCCTACTGAAACAGAGGAAAAGGCAATAGACATGGACTTCGTGTTGCATGCTGAGCACGGGTTCAACGCGTCGGCGTTTGCCGCAAGGGTCACCATATCAACGCTTAGCGACATGCACTCCGCCTTCACCACTGGAATAGGCACCCTGAAAGGGCCCATACACGGCGGCGCGGCAACAGAGACCATGCGGATGATGATGCGAATAGGCAAATCAAGCAACGTAAGCAGGTACGTGAAGGCGACGCTGGCAAAGCACGGCAAGATAATGGGCTTCGGCCACAGGATATATAGGACATATGACCCGAGGGCAAGGGTGCTAAACAAGATGGCGAAGGAGATAAGCAGCATTCACAACAACATGCGCTGGTACGACATAGCGCAGGCGCTTGAGAAGGTGATGGCAGCTGAGAAGAATCTGTACCCGAACGTGGACTTCTACTCTTCGATAGTATATCATGAACTGGGCATGCCTAACGATTTGGACACGCCGATATTTGCGATAGCAAGGAGCGCAGGCTGGGTCGCGCACTGCATAGAGCAGTACCAGAACAACAGACTGATAAGACCTATTGAGAAATACACCGGCATGCTGGATCTGAAATACGTGCCTTTGAAGAAAAGAAAGTGAATCGCTTGAGATATGACATAACATTCGTGCCGGGTGACGGGATCGGCCCTGAAGTGATAGGCGCGGCCAGAAACTGCGTAGATGCCGAGGCTGACAAATACGGCTTTGATATAGATTGGGAGGATATGCATGCCGGGGAGACGGCAATGAAAAAATCGGGGACTGTTCTTCCTGAAAATACAATCAAGTCGATAAAGAAGAACAGGGTAGCGCTGAAGGGACCCATAACAACCCCGATAGGCAAGGGATTTAGGAGCGTCAACGTGGAATTGAGGCAGAGACTTGACCTATTCGCCAACCTCAGGCCTGCAAAACTCTTTCAAGGAGTTGCGTCCAGATACAAGAAAGTGGACCTTGTTGTCGTAAGGGAGAACACCGAGGACCTTTATTTTGGGATAGAGTTTAACAGGAATGCAGGCGATACAGGAGAGCTCATAGGCTTCGTGAAAAGGAAAACCGGCAGAGTCATAAGGAGGGACAGCGCCATATCGTTGAAGCCCATATCGCATTACGCCAGCAAACGCATAGTGGAGTTCGCGTTCCAATACGCAAAAAGGAATAAGAGAAAGAAAGTTACAGCGGTGCACAAGGCAAACATAATGAAGTTCACTGATGGGTTGTTCCTTGACACTGCGCGCAGTGTAGCAAGACGCTTCAGAAATATAGGATTTGATGATGTGATAGTGGATACTGCATGCATGCAGCTCGTTTTATACCCGGACGTATACGATGTTATGGTATGCCCTAATCTTTATGGCGACATAATATCCGACCTGTGCTCGGGGCTCGTGGGGGGCTTAGGGCTGGCGCCAAGCGCGGACATAGGCGAGAGGTGTGCAGTGTTCGAGCCTGTGCACGGGAGCGCGCCAAAATATGCAGGGCTCGACAAGATGAATCCGACCGCATCCATGCTAAGCGCAGCTATGATGCTTGAGCACATAGGGGAGGCGAAGGCCGCAAAGGACATGGAGCACGCCGTACTCGATGTTATCAAGGAAGGCAGGAAGCTCACATACGACTTAAAGCCAAGGAACCCCGTAGGGACAAGGGCCATGGCAAACGAGGTAATAAGGATCATAAAGAGGTCTTGATGATGGGAAGCATCGCAGAGGATCTTGCCGGATACGTCAGCTCGATGGGATTCGGCGACCTTGACGAGCGCACAATACATTCGGCCAAGAGGCTTATGATAGATGATATTGGATGCGCCATTGCGGCATCGAGGTCCCTGCCGGCAAGGATAGCCATGGCATCAATACAGGATACCAAAGGGCCAAAGGCAGCCACCATACTTGGCACAAGAAGGAAAACAGACCCGTCGCTCGCCGCGTTCATAAACGGCGCAATGGCGCGGTATCTTGACTACAACGATACCTACGACTCGAAGGAGCTGTCGCATCCCAGCGACAACATAATGCCGATTATTGCAGTTGCAGAGGCCTTCGGAAAAAGCGGAAAGGATGCGATACTTGGCATCGTCCTTGCATACGAGCTGCAGTGCAGATTGTGCGATGCCGCAAACCTGTGGAAGCTGGGATGGGACCACGTGATATACGGCCTAATATCGGTGAGCGGTGCGTCATCAAGGATAATGGGGATAGGAACAAAGAAGACAACGCAGGCGATAAACATAGCGCTCAATTCCCATCTCACAATGAGGCAGTTAAGGTCAGGGGAGATCTCCATGTGGAAGGCGCCTGCTTTCTCCAACTCTGCAAGGAATGCAATATTCGCTGCAACGCTTGCAGGCAACGGAATGACCGGGCCTGCACCGGTATTCGAGGGCGCGATGGGGTTCTGGAAGGAGGTGAGCGGAAGGTTCAGCGTCGACACAAGAAAATTCGGGGGCAGAAGAGGCAGATTCAAGATAAACGACACGCTGATAAAATACTTCCCGGCCGAGGTCAGGTCGCAGACGACGATATTCGCAGCGCTTGAGGCAAGGAAGCATATAGGCTCAATCGCCGATATAAAGAGCATAGAGATAGGCACAAACGAGGCGGGCTGGAAGATAATAGGAAGAGACCCTGAGAAGTGGGACCCGAAGACAAAGGAAACAGCAGACCATAGCCTTCCGTATGTTGTAGCTGTAGCGCTTATGGACGGCAATGTGACGCCGGAATCTTATTTGGAAAAGAGATTCAGGGATGGGAAGACCCTTAAGCTAATGAAAAGTATAACCGTAGTGGAACGCCGAAAATACACGGAGATGTTCGATAAGGGGGGCACAGTCAATGCGAGCGACGTCGTGATAAAGCTGAAGGATGGTAGGACGATAAGAAAGGGAATCATATACTCGAAGGGGCATCCCAAAAATCCGATGAATGACAGCGATGTGGAGGAGAAATTCAGGAAGCTTGTGAGGAACCGCATAAGCGCGGCCAAGGCTGACATGCTTATCGATACAATCTGGAACCTCGAGAGGCTAAAAGACATACGCAGATTGGTTTCGATAGTTTGATGGTTAGTGATCTTATGGCAAAAAGAGCATTCGAATTTGTGGAGATTGATGAGCTTCCGAAGAAGCCCAGGAAGAAGGGCGTGACAGAGGTGAGGGTACCATACTATGCGTCTTCGCCGACGCTGACCTATATCGAGGACCTGCTGGATGAATGGGGGGATTATTTCGACGGGATGAAGTTCGCGTGCGGAACGATGAGGATGATGGACAGGGCAAAGGTCAGGAAAATAATAGATGCGTGCCATGACCATGATGTATATGTATCCACAGGCGGCTTCGTGGAGCGCATAGTCGTACAGGGGAAAGCGGCCGTGGAAAGATACTTCGAGGAATGCAGCGCACTGGGATACGATGTTGTGGAGATTTCCAGCGGGTTCGCGCGCATAAGCCTGAAGGACAAGCTTGAGATGGTGAACAGGGTAAGGGACCTTGGGATGAAACCCAAGCCCGAGATATCCATGATGATAGGCGCAGGTGCGGGGACGCACATAGTCGGATATAAGACGCACATGAGGCCGCTCAAGGATTTCCTGGCGGAGGCTAAGGCACACATAAATTCCGGGGCAGAGATAATAATGGTCGAATCGGAGGGATTGACCGAGGACCTGCCTCCGGAGAAGTGGAGGAAGGACGTAATAATTAAACTTATAAAGGAGTTCGGATACGAGAGATGGATGTTTGAGGCTGCGGATCCGGAAGTATTCAAATGGTATCTGCTAAACGTCTCGCGTGACGTCAACCTCTTCATAGACCATACACAGGTAACGGAATTCAATGCATGGAGGCTTAGGCTGTGGGGAGACCCAAGCATATGGAGCAGATATAACAAGGGCAGATAGCTACTGCGTCATGGACCTGATGCTGCCGAAGAGCGATTTTCTCTCTTCCTCTGTAGCGCAGAATATCTTGGAGTATTCCCCTACGTCGAATTTCCTCCCCAGATGGTTGGTTATGTCTATCGAATCCTCAAGCGCGCTCTTTAGGCATGCGCTTGCCCCCGGAGATGGGGCCATGTCGAATATAAGGCCGTTCATCTTCAGTTCAACCACTCCAAGTACCAGCTCCTTTTGCTTCTTGTCTATTATCTGAGGCCTTACCCCTCCCGAGCCGCTGTCGAATACTACATCGCTGTTCTTCAGCGAAGGCACTATGCTGTTTACCTCGTCTTTTACAAGCATGTACTTGCCTGCCTCCGGCATCGAATAGCCGGCATTCTTCACCAGTATCCTTGCTATGTCCCTGTCGGATATTATGTTGAACAGGCTCTCTATCGTGTCCTTGTCCATGCCTAGCGCTTTTATGTAGTCGCCGAATGCCTTCATGTGGCTCTCCGTGGTTATGTCTCTTGCGTTCTCAAGATAGGGCAGCACGCTGACTGTGGGACCGAACCTTGTCCTGTCAGGATAATTGATGTCGGGATCTCCGTGAACTGCTGCAAACGGTATTCCCCCCTTCTGCACCCTGTATACCTTGCCGTTGAGCACCTTCTTTGAATGGTAGAAATGCCCGCCTACTGAAAGCAGCGACAGGTCCTTCCCGTATCCCATGGTCTTTGCGAAATAAAGGCTGTACCCTCCGGCTGCCAGCACAACGAAATCAGCAGTGTAAGCAGACTTGCTTGTGATGAGCCTGTACGCGCCGTTTGCCTCCTTTATCTCCTTGGCGTACTCGCCCAATGATACCTTGACATGCTTTCCATTATAAAGCGAATTACTTGCAAAGGATTCCGCAAGTGTGTTGAAGCTTACTATGTTTCCCGAATCTGAGTATGCTGCGAGTATGCGCTCGTCCTTGTCCCTTCCCTTTGTTATGTACGGCTCAGTTTTTGATATCTCCTCGGCGTCCATCTTCCTTATGTTAGGAAAGATTGACAGGAATTTGTCGCTGTACCTCTTGTCCACGAATTCGACTTCCCTGTCGCCCACGCCGAGCACCATCTTCGTTGTAGGGTATATTATCTTGCTGCTCTCGCCTTCAGGCAGCGTGCTCGAGTATTTCAGGACAAGCTCCGATGCGGCCTTTGTCTCTACGACCTTCTCTATGCTGTAGTTTGTCTCTATGTCCCCGACATGAAGCGTCTGCGCGTTATTCCTGCTGTTTGTGCTCTCCTGGGCAAGGCGGTCGTTCTTCTCGAACAGGATTATGCTCCCGACGTCGGAGAACTTCGAGAGGGTGTAAAGCACCGAAGTTCCCATTATGCCCCCTCCGACTATGGCAACGTCGTAATGCTCATCTTCGGTCATATATTAACATTACAAGGAAACTATCAAAAAGCATTCTGTATTTTACAGTACGCCAGGGTTGGGATTTTCCTAATCTTTTTGGTCGGGCTTTTTACCAAAAAGTTTATTTTGAACCCAAAAGGCCTTGCGGCCACGCGCTTGCGGGCATTGTTTCCAGGCGCGCGCGTTACCGGATTCCGCCACCCTGGCATGATTAGAGATATGACGCACTCATATTTAGACTTAAGTTTTTATGGATGCGGGCCCAGGGGGATTTTCCAAACTTTTTGATTAAACTTTTTACCAAAAAGTTTATTTGAACCCCCGACTTACTGGTTAAAAGCCAGCCACTCTGGCCAGGCTGAGTTATGGGCCCCGGTAAACATAGGAATGAATCTTCATTTATAAAAATATGTGCTTTACCATTTGCAAAGTGATTTATATTTTAAACTGCATAATGTATTGTGTATTGAGTGATTAAATGATAAAGATAGGAGATAAGATACCGGATTTTGAGACCGATGCGCTCATAGGAGGATCCATAAAGAAGATCAGGCTACGCGAATACCTTGGGAGGTGGATGATCTTTATATTCTACCCTGCCGACTTCTCTTTTGTATGCCCTACCGAGCTCGAAGACGCTGCAAAGCACTACGACGAGTTCAAGTCGCTAGATGCCGAAGTGTTCAGCGTGAGCACTGATACCGCCTTTTCGCACATGGCGTGGCATGACACTTCTCCTGCAATAAAGCAGATAAAGTTCCCGATGATCGCCGACCCATCTGCAAAGATGTGCAAGGAGTTCGGCACCTACATAGAGGATGAGGGCCTTTCCCTAAGGGGCACGTTCCTTGTAGATCCTGACGGGATAGTAAAAGCAATAGAGATGCACGACAACAGCCTCGGAAGGAACATAGGCGAGACCCTCAGGAGGCTAAAGGCGGCAAGGCACGTAAGGGAGTTCCCTGGAGAGGTATGCCCTGTCAACTGGGAGCCAGGAAAGAAGACCCTAAAGCCTAGCCCGGACCTTGTAGGCAAGATATGAGCTCTATCGCCTGCGCTGTTTGCGGTGCATTGCGGCATTTGCAATGATAAGCCATACACCGGCTGCAGCAAGAGCTGCGCCATTGAATTTATGCAAACGCATGGCTTGCCGTTTGGTATAGCTGAAGAGATTTGCTGCACATACGGACAATAGCATTTGCGTAATAGGACATGATGCCGTGCACTGCAAGCGCAATGCCAAGTATCATGGCTGCGATGCCCGCGATGGTGAATGCCTTCCGGTTCATCGGCTCTGGCCCTCTTGGTAGTGAGCTGCGCGCATCTCACTTGCCCTGCATCCTGCTGAACGTCATGTTGGATACTATTATGAGCCCTACTGCAATTCCGACAACTATTATCATGTCAAGGTATATAGGGTATGCGTGTATTCCGACAAGCGCGCCCCTCATACCGTCGACCCCGTACATCAGCGGGTCTATGGATGATATGCCCTTCATCCAAAGCGGCGCGCTGGTCAACGGGAACAATGCGCTTGACAGGAAGAACATCGGCAATACAAGGAAATTGATAAGGACCTGGAAGCCCTCGATGTTGTTTATGTACGATGCTATTATGAGCCCTATTGACACGAATATGGATGATATCAGCACCATGAATATTATTGCGATTATTACCCCTGAAGCGGTTAGCAGGCTGACAGGTATGACCCCTACCGCCACTATGATCACGAATATCACTACGGCGGTTATGAGCGACACCGTTGCGCTGCCGACTATCTTGCCCATGACTATGCCGAGTCTTGATACCGGTGCTACGAGTATCTCCTTTAGGAACCCGAACTGCTTGTCCCATATGACGTTTATGCCTGCGAATATCGAGGTGAACAGTATTGTCATGCCTATTATGCCTGGAGCGAGGAACGTAAGATAGGACACATTCCCGAATGCTCCGGCGATGCCCCCGACCGCGAACGCCGAGCCGAACCCTACACCAACTATGGCTAGCCATATCAGCGGCTGTCCTCCTGTGCCTATCAGCCTTGATTTTGACTTGGTGAACCTAGTGAGCTCCCTGAGCCACAGCGCGTATATAGTTTCAATGGTGCTTCCCATATTATCTCCTCCCTCTTCCCCAGGGCGCGTTCTTTAGCATCTGCGCGGCATCCGCGCCCTCTTCCCTTATCTCCCTGCCGGTAAGGCTTATGAATACGTCCTCAAGTGTTGGCCTTTTGAGCGTAGTGTAGTCTATGGATATCTTGGACTTCTGCGCAAGCTTTATTATCTTAGGTATTGCCTCGCCGCCGTTCTTTGTGGTAACCTCGACGTTTTCTCCTACCTCCTTGACAGAGCTCGAGATCTTTGCCTTCTTAAGCAGGCGTACAAGCTCCTTGGGCTTGTCCGAACCTATCCTTATTATGTCGCCGCCAAGGGAGTCCTTTAGCTTCTCCGATGTATCTAGCTTTATTATCTTTCCGTGGTCCATTATGGCTATCCTGTCGCATAGCTCGTCCGCTTCATCCATGTAGTGCGTTGTAAGTATGATGGTTATCTTCTCGGTCTCATTGATATGGGATATGTAGTCCCATATCTTCCTTCGTGTCTGGGGGTCAAGGCCTGTGGTAGGCTCGTCTAGGAACAGCACCTTTGGGTTGTGTATGAAGCCCCTTGCTATCTCAAGTCTTCGCTTCATGCCGCCAGAGTACGTCTTAACCGGCCTGTCCGCCACATTGTCGTCAATATCGACCAGCTTGAGCGCCTTTTTTATCGCGTCCTTCTTCTCCTGGCCCTTTACGCCATACAGCCTTGAATGCAAATCTAGATTCTCGCGGCCCGTAAGCTCGTCGTCCAGGCTCGGGTCCTGGAACACTATGCCTATCAGCTTCCTCACATCATCCTTCTGCTTCACGACGCTCTTGCCCAGTATCAAAGCGGACCCGGAAGTATTGCTTATTATCGTTGACAGTATCGATATTGCGGTCGTCTTGCCGGCGCCGTTGGGCCCGAGGAGCCCGAATATCTCGCCACTCTTGACCTTGAAGGATATGTCGTTGACTGCAGTAAAGCCGCCGTATTTCTTGACTAAATGCTCAACGCTTATAGAGTACACATTGTTTTGATTTTCCATTGCGGCGCCTATTTGCTTTGCCATATATAATCACCTGAAATTCGTGAATGCTATCGCTTTTTGCTTAGAGTGCCAAGCTTCCTTGTAACAGCTGCTATCCTCTCAACGCTTTTCCCCTTCTTCTTTATCTCGGCTGAATTGTCTATCAGATATTCGGAGTAGTTTTCCAGCTTCTCTATCGCATCTTCGACATCGCCCAGGCCTGCGCTTTTCCTCTTTATCTCGTGCCAGGGGAACCAGCTGTTCTCAAGCTGCTCCCTGCCCTTGGCCGTTGCAGTGTAGAACTTCTTGCCTTCCTTGGCAGTCATCTTCAGCCATCCTGATTTCGTCATCTCGTCAAGCAGAGGGTATATGTTTCCCGGGGAAGGGTGCCACCTGCCCCATGACATTTCCTGCATCTTGTTCATTATCATAGCTCCGGTAGCCTGCTGCTCGGACACTATGCCAAGTATCCAGTATTTCACGCCGAATCCCCTAAGCTTGCTGATGTGATGCATGTGCACGTCGAACATGTTGTCCATATCATCCCAAATGGCGATATCTTAATAAGATATCTTTATTAGATATCTAAATTAGATATATTTAAAGCTTCCGATTTTGTTTGGGCGTAACGGCGCAAGCATAATGTAGCATAGGCATTATATTTTTGATGGTACAATTATGCAATGGGGATTTGATGGAACTTGAGGATACTCTTTTCTGGGTGGGGCACGCGAGCTTCTACATAAAGGCAAACGGCGCTACAATATTCATAGACCCTTTCAAGGTATCCGACAGCGTAAAGGAGAAGGCTGATCTGATACTGCTCACGCATGCGCATTTCGACCATACGAACAAGCCCGACATAGAGAAGGTAAGGAATAGCGGCACCAAGTTCATCGCATCGCAGAAATGCCTTGACAAGAAGGAGTACGGCAGCCTTGAGGTGTCAAGACCTGGCTTCAAGACGGATTTCAAGGGCATAGGGATAGAGGCCGTGCGCGCGTACAACCACAAGAAGGAGCGCCTTGGCTTCCATCCGAAGGAGGAGGAATGGGTGGGCTATGTGCTTGACATAGACGGGACAAGGATATACCATGCTGGAGATACGGATTTCATACCGGAGATGTCAGACCTCAAGGACATAGACTATGCATTGCTGCCTATGGGCGGCACCTATACGATGACGGTAGACGAGGCAGCAGAGGCGGCAAAGGAGATAAAGCCAAAGAAAGTCATACCCATGCACTACAAGATGATCCTTGGGGAAAATGCGTCCAGGGAGCTGGAGGCAAAGGCGAAATCAAAGATGGACAACGCAATAATAATGAATGAGGTGCAGGACCCGATATACTCATTTTAGCATTGATGCCAGCAGCGCTGATGTGCCGTACACATCTTCAGGTTCCATCTGGAACGGCCTCTTTTCAGGATAAGGCAGTTCCATGGCTATTTCCGATGCCTCCTTTTTCGTGATCCCAAACCCTGATGAGGAGTCAACTATTGCGTTCCTGAGTCTCTTCTTCTTGTGGTTCATTATCAGCGTCATTACCGACAATGTTCTGTCATCGATATCGAAATGCCTAGGCACGAGGTATATCATGCATGAGTCGACCCTTGGCCTTGGATAGAAGTTGCCTGCACCCACGTTCCTTACATGGTGAACCCTGAACTGCAGCGCCGATACCACGCTGAGTTTTGAGTAATCTCTCGTGCCTGCCTTGGCAAGCATGTGCTCCGAGAATTCCTTCTGCACACATATCAAAGCAGGTATGCCGTTCCTGCACAGCCAGTATACGACTTTGCTCGACAGGTTGTAGGGTATGTTCGACACCATTATGTCTATGGGATTGAATTGGCCCACGTCCATCTCGAGGAAGTCGCCCTCGATAAGCTCCAACCTATCAGATTCTATGCTGCTTTTCAGCGCCGCGACAAGCCTGCTGTCCTTTTCGATTGCGACAACCCTCTTGGCCTTCCTGC
This sequence comes from Candidatus Micrarchaeaceae archaeon, assembly GCA_050749665.1. GTDB lineage: Archaea > Micrarchaeota > Micrarchaeia > Micrarchaeales > Micrarchaeaceae > UBA12276. The sequence continues at coordinate 9,631 of JBOGRY010000014.1, read as the reverse complement.
AAAGCTCCTTTGTCAGTATGCCGAGGCCTGGGCCCAGCTCTATTGCATTCAACCCATTGGCATATTCGGCTTCAGCTGTTGCTATGTTTTCGTTTATCAGGAAATTCTGCCCTAGGCGTCTGTTTGCGCCTATGCTTTTCGCAATCGTACGATAGTAACCTTCCATAAAATCAGGCATGTGTTGATTATTTATATGTGCACATCTTTTATTAAAACATGCAGATAAAGGGACAGAGCGCGATAGAATTCCTGACGACTTACAGCTTCACTTTCCTTATCATAGCGCTCATGCTTGTCCTTTTGTTGCTGTATTCTGCGCTTCCGAAACAGACGCTGCCGCTGTCCTGCACGTTCTACAGCGGGTTCAACTGCTTAGACAATGCATATTTCAATTTGGGCTACGGCTCGCAGTTGGTGATAAAGGCGACCAACACGCAGCCAGGAATAGTAAACATAAGCAATTTCACGGCAACGGTTGACTACGCCAAAAGCACTAGCGGCTATTGCACCCCAAGAATATCGACGGCAGGGCAGACAGTCTACTGCGTGGCGAACCTCAGCATGTCCCCAACACTCGGCAATATATACACCGTCACGTTCGATGCAAGCGCAAGCTACTGCGCATACTCTCCTGGATCCATATCGAATTTCAGCTGCGTGTCAAACTCGATTGTGACATACGCGGGCGAAGCGAAGATTTCAGGCACGGCATACAGTCCTCTCGATCTTCCGCCGCTGCCGACGCTGTATTGCGTAGGCGGCAGCACGTCGCCCAAGAATGCCTACTTTGCGACGCTGGCATACAACGGATATGCCAGCAACGGCATAAATGCATGGCAGTCAACAAACAGCTACCCTGTTTCGATAGACAATGCGGGGTGCTCCATATACGACAACTACATATACTGCATAGGCTCGACCTCAGGCGCCGGCACTCAGGTTTACTATGACGCGCTGTCATATACAGGCCTTGGAAGCAACTGGATGGCAACCACCAGCTACCCGTTGAAGATATCAGATGCAGGGTGCTCCACATACCAGAACCACATCTATTGCGTTGGCAGTGGCGCAGGCTCCGAAAACCAGATATACTATGCAACCATAGAGAATCCGGGGATAGGGAGCTGGACATTTACCGGTAATTATCCTGTGCAGTCCAACGGCGAATCGTGCGCCATATCAAACGGCTACATGTACTGCGTAGGGGCAGATTCAGGTGTTAACAGCGTTTATTACGCGCCGGTGACAAGCAATGGGATAGGGAAGTGGACCCAGACAACCAGCTATCCGATCAAGTTTACAGGGGCGGGCTGCTCAGCATCAGAGGGATACATATACTGCGTAGGAGGCGAGTACGCTAACTCCGGACAGGCCTACTATGCCGAATTGTCCTCAACCGGCATAGCTTCTTGGGAAGAGACCACGTCATACCCGGTGCAGTTGAACGGCAACGGATGCACCATAGCAAACGACGACATATACTGCGTCGGCAGCGCAGTGTCGCCATCAAGCCAGGTGTATTATGCGCCGATATCCAGTTCTGGCATAGGAAACTGGGTAGCCACGAAAAGCTACCCTATGGCACTTCAGGATGCGTACTGCGAGGCCCCTGGCTCAGGAGGCGGGTACCTTGGCGGAGGAGGCGCAAACACCTAGTTCTATAAGCATAAGGGAAACAGTTTATAGATTTAGGCCGAATTATAATAACATATTAATGATAATATTAACACGCCCCATTAGCTCAGTGGTAGAGCGTTTGCATGGTAATAAACTTTTGAAAAAAGTTTAATCAAAACAAGCCATAAAGCAAAAGGCCGAGGGTTCAATTCCCTCCTGGGGCTGTCTTAGTTAAATTTCAAAGATTTAGCAATACCATCAGCATCAGCCGGCAGGAACTTCCTGTATATTCTCAGCAATTCTCTTAGCTTGCGTTCGGTTACGATGTAATCAGGATTATTCAAATATCTCTGTGCATTTTTCAACTGTACAGCATCAGGACCTCCGAGAAACGTATCTTTATCACCCATGCTGCTCTCGCCCGAAAACTTTGTGTATAAGTCATCTACAATCTTGGCTGCAGCAATACGAAATTCAAGATTTCTTTCACTTTCTTTATCTTTCCTTAGTCTTGTTTGCTTATCCATCCTTGGTTTTACTTGGTTTACATTTCCTTCTACAGTAGTGCCATTCGACTTACTTGTGCCATCATTGATTGTAAGGTTCAGAACAACTTTTCTTACCATTTTATCACAACAGAATTGCGATTTTAAGCTATAAATACCCATTGTACACGTCTATTTTTCACTATATATGTAAAACGTTCAGATAACCCCTAAAACTCTCCGAACCCTTTACTTTCGTACACCGATGGGTAAAAAGCCCATAAAACCATGCTTGAAGCATGGAGGCTCTCATGGGGCTATGGACCCTAATAATCTGCGTATGTCCTGTTGCCTAGGCACACAGGTTAGTTAACATATGTCATGTAGTGAATCTTATAAAAAGATATAAGAATTTTAAAAAAGAAGAATCTCTGATAATAGTATGATACTATTCTCAAATCTAGAAAGTAATTGAAATCTCGAAAATTAAGTTAAAAATTAGATAAGTTTAGATTTATCGCTTTCTTTATTTTGATTTTAGGATAAGATAATTACTGTATTATCTGAAATTTCTTCTTCTAGCATATTATGACTTTTCAAGTATATATAGCTTTTGGCAAAGGTTTAAAAACCAAAAATCTACCTTACAGTAGTGCACCGACGCAGGAAAATGCCCGGGTAAACCATGCCCCAATCAGGAAGACCTCCTGAAGTTACCTTTATTAGGTAAGGACCCGGGCGTTAGACATTTATGCTTTTAAGATGTAATATTATCGTCTGCGCATCAATGGCGCAATCTGCAACACATAACCAAGTGATAGAATGGTGGAAAAAGATTTAATCTCAGCTACGCGAAAGCTTGAGGATTTGCGTGTCAAGGAATTCGTAAGCCTGCCGACGCCTAGGCAGGTAAAGGCGCAAATGCCAGCCAGTGAATCCATGAATACGATGGTGGCCTCAAGCCGTGAGCGTATTGCAAGCATAATCAAGCGTGAGGACAGGCGCCTGCTTGTCATAGTTGGACCGTGTTCGATTCATGAGGAGGAAGGCGCAATTGATTATGCATCGCGGCTCAATGATTTACGTGGAAGGTTCTCAGACAATATGGAAATAGTCATGCGCGTATATTTTGAGAAGCCACGCACTACCATCGGCTGGAAGGGCTTGATCAACGACCCGAACCTGGACGGGTCGCAGGATATCGAAAAGGGCCTAAAAACCGCAAGGAAGATATTGCTCAGGATTAATGGAATGGGTTTGCCAGCAGCAACCGAATTTCTTGACCCAATAGTGCCGCAATACATATCGGACCTGGTCAGCTGGGCTGCGATAGGCGCGCGCACCATTGAATCCCAGACGCACCGCGAGATGGCAAGCGGTCTTTCCATGCCAGTCGGCCTGAAAAATTCCACGGACGGCAGCCTGCAGATAGCCATAGATGCCATGAAAGCGACGCGTTACGGGCACAGCTTCCTGGGCATAAACGAGGATGGTCTGACAAGCATTGTCAGAACTACAGGAAACTTTAATGTGCATGTAGTCCTGCGCGGTGGACACACCAAGACCAATTACGACGTTGATAGCATTAGTGCAGCAGCGGAAAAATTAAGGTCCGAGAAAATGCCGGATGCACTCATGGTAGATTGCAGCCATGCTAATTCCGGAAAACAGCATGAGCGGCAGCAGCACATATGGACAAATGTTGTAGAGCAGCGCGCCAGCGGCATTAACCCCTCAATTATCGGCCTGATGGCAGAGAGCAACATAAGCGAAGGCAGCCAGGCAATTCAGGAAGACAGCGCAAAGCTGCTCTACGGAGTATCATTGACAGATCCGTGCATAAGCTGGGAGACGACGGAAAAGATGCTGTATTGGACTTACAAAAGATTGCTGCGTCGTGTTCAGGGAAACTTTAATGACTCATCCTACGCATAAAGGTGTTGGTTTCGTTCTAATTTAAATACCAAAAATTTCAGCTGCCAAGATTTACTTTTATGGTGACATGCCTTCTGTAATAATCGCGGAAAAGTTTCTCCAGCTCGCTTTTCTTTGATGATATGTCTGTCTTGCACATGTTAATCTCCTTTTCGGCTTCGGCCTTTTCTTCCAAGGTCTTCATTCTTGCGCTCGTGGCTTTCTCAAGCTCGTGCAATTGGGCACGCAGCGCTGCGATGCTGCTCTCAAGGATTCTCACATCGATTTCACGCTTGCGCAATGACTCCGACATTGCCATGAGGTCGGCGGATTTCGCCGCATTGAGCTTGGATATGAGCCCTTGGGTGTTCTTCTCCTCGGTCTTTCCCGAAACTACTTCGTCTATTATAGCAGATATGTGGCTGTTTATCTCCTTTATGTCCTCCTCAGTTCGAATCCTTTCGGACGGCTCCCTTATGTAATCCGTCAGCTTCCTCTTTGGCGATGATATATGATCGTGTTTCTTTGCTATCCTCTCTATCGGCAGCAATATCCTTGCAATTGACAGGCTGGTTTCGTTGTACATCCCTTTCTTCAATGCGAGCTCCTTCTCCTTTTCATGGATCTGCCCGGATATCTCTTCTCTTGTACCATCATGCTGCACTGCGATTCCGGGGCTTTTCGTTACTAGCACTAGCTGCTCCATCCTTGACATGCGTTCAAACATATATCTTATCTTATTGTCGATTTCCATGTACTCGTTGAGCTGCCTTGAACTGGCGTTCAGTTCGCTGCCAAGGTCCTTGCACAGCTTTTCCATCGTGCTGAAGCTGGACTTCAGGTCGCTTAGATCAGCCGAATACGCCATCATGACGATCTTGAATGTGCTATTGGCCTTGAGCACCTCATGCGTCAGTCTCTTGTACGACTCGACCATGCTCTCGGCCTTGAAGTATATGTTTTTGCCGCCGTATTCAGGGTGCGACGATGCTATGTGAATGAGCGAGCTCGCATACTTGGGCTTCTGTGAAACAGGGTAGCTTTCCTTGATCCCATATAGGTATTCCATGCTGGGCTCTGCCTTTGACTCGGAGAATTTCTCTACTGCCTTGCCGAACGAGGATAACGCATCGGACAGGTCTTTTTCTATCTCCGGCTCCCTTGTGGATAGCCGCTTGAGCTTGTCATCAAGGCACCTATCAAGGTATTCCGTTAGATCCGATGCGTCTATTTCCTCTTTCTGGGGTGTTTTTCCGAACAGCATTCTGCAATCAACCGTTATACCATTGGATAAAATGATTCATATTCCTTTTGACAGCACGATGCCATAATATTAATTCCCTTTGCACATATATCTTTGATGCGATGGAGGACATAGATGATTTGGTATACGACCAGGATAACGAGGAGGATCATGGTCCCAAGGGTGCAGCCAGCGCAAATGACGATGATGACGAACTCTATTCTGGGATCGAGGTTAATGAGGTTGGGGCAAAGGACAGGGTAGAGATAGGTACGGTAGAGCACTTCTTCAGCAAGATAGGGGTGGCTGCAATAAAGATCACGGGATCGCTTAAGGTCGGCGATTCCATAGAGATAGAAGATGACAATGGGACCGTTGCCGTGAGGATTTCCAGCATGCAGATAGACAGGAAGGATGTGTCCGAGGCTACGGAGGGAGACAGCATAGGCGTAAAGGTCGACAAGCCCGTATCGCAAGGGAGCATCGTCTACTTCGTCGCCAACGACGCAGATACAGTATTATAACTGACAGTACCAACTAATATGACGGTGCGTTTATGGGCATAGATGAGTCAAAATGCGACGTATGCGGCGAGGATCTCACCGCCGAGAATTACTACTACGTATATGCGGGCAGATTACAGCAGGGGCCGCAGAGCGACAAGAAGAGCATGCTCGAATATACGTTGTGCTCGAACTGCTATACGCAGATAAAGGCGGAGCTCATGGTGTCGGTGCAGAGGCGCAAGGGCATCACAGGCAAGCAGGAATGATTTAAATCATTTAGATTTGTAGGTGTAGTATGGACATAGAAACAAGGCTTAGCATAATAAGGAGCGAGCCGTTTGCTGAGGCCATAACCGAGCAGGACCTGCGCGCCATACTGGAAACCAACGCACATCCCAAGCATTATCTCGGACTTGAGATAAGCGGGATAATGCACCTGGGCAGCCTCATGCTTAACGGCAAGAAGATAAACGACTTCGACAAGGCAGGCGTTAAGACGCAGGTGCTGCTTGCCGACTGGCACACCATGGCAAACAACAAGCTTGGAGGCGACTGGGACAGGATAATAAGGGCATCGGAATTCTACAGGAAGGCATTCGCCAAGTTCTGCCCGAATACTAAGATAATTCTCGGTTCGGACCTTTACAAGGGCAACGATGATTACTGGAAGCGGCTCATGCAGTTTTCTAGGAGGACTACAATGTCAAGGGCGACGCGGACGCTTGTCATACAAGGAAGGACGCAGAAGGACACGCTGCATGTATCGCAGTACATATATCCGATGATGCAAGCAGCAGACATACTTGCCCTTGATGTTGACATACCGCATGCAGGAATGGACCAGCGCAAGGTGCATGTGCTTGCAAAGGAGCTGTTCAAGGACATGAAACTTAAGACGATAGCTCCCGTGCACCATCACCTATTGCTTTCCCTTCTGGAGCCGCCCAAGCTTCCAAGCGATGCGACAAAGGAGGACGAAGTCATAGCTACGAAGATGAGCAAGTCAAAGCCAGGCTCTTCAATACTTATAACTGCAAGCGACAGCGATATAGCAAAAACAGTCAGATCCGCATGGTGTCCGGAAAGGATCGTCGAGATGAATCCATTATTGGAGCTTTGCAAGTATCTCATAATGCCGTTGAAAGGCAGCCTTAATGTGGAGAGGAAGCGCGAGCACGGAGGCGATGTTGATTATGCTAGCTACAGGGAGCTGGAGGGCGATTACTCAAGCGGGAAGCTGCATCCTGCCGATCTTAAGAACGGGGTTACAGCATCTCTCATAGGCATAGTGAGCCCCGTAAGGGACGAGCTTGAGAAGTACAAGGATCTTCTGGATGTGTTCAAAGAGGTGTGAAGGAATTCTGGTGTTGAATTGAGGGCCAAAGCCAACGTATCCCTGATTGTGCTTGACACACTTAGGCTCGACACCTTCAACAGGCTAGTCGGCGCGAACCCCGGCATCCTCGACGGTTTCGATGCGATACGATTGGACAGATGCATAGCGCCGGCATCATGGACGCTGCCGTCGCATGCGTCGATGTTCACCGGCCTGTACCCTTCGCAGCACGGCTCGCATGAGACAAAGACGATAAAATCCCTTGACATAGACAGGATAAAGCTCAGGAAGGACACCATAATAGACGACATGAAGCGCATTAGATACAGGACTTATGGCATATCCGCCAATCCATATGTCCACCCGGTGTACGGCTTTTCAGGATTCGATTACTTTGCTGAAGAATCTTATTTCACGGACATATTCGGCAGCGTAATAGAAGTGGCAAGCCACCTAAAGCCGCTGGTCTCAAAGTACAGGAACATCTATGGCAACGACGTGATGAAGCTGTCAAGCGCCATAATGAAAGACAATCCGAAGCTGTTTCTTGACCTTGTGCTGAGCGCAACTGCACTCAGCCCTAAATCCGCAGCCAAGAAGGCAAAGGCCAAGCTCATAGACGGCTGGCCAATAGAGAAGGGCGGCAGGAGCATACTCAAAAGGGTATCATCGCTTGAGATAAAGGAACCGTATTTCATGTTCGTCAACTTCATGGAAGCGCATGATCCATATATAGGAAAAAGGGGAATGGACTTCAACTGGTCCACTCCATTTATGAAAGGCGATACTGACAGCAAGCTTGTCAGTAAGTGGGTATCATTATACAACAAGGCGTCTTACAGGGCGCTTAGGTACGGATCCGATTTGATAAGGCATATGTTGGACAGGTTCGGCGACAATCAGACAATAATACTTACATCGGACCACGGACAGGCATTCAACGAGCATAAGTTCATCGGCCACGGCACTGTGCTTTTCGATGAAGTGGTAAAGGTGCCGCTTATCATCATAGCGCCAAGGGCAGATTCCAATAGGAAACCAAAAGGGTACCAGTCGCTCGTCAACCTGCGTAAATTCATACTTGCATCTGCAAAAGGCGACAGCAATCCCATAGACATGCTGACCAGCAGCAAGGCATATTCTGAGACGTTCAGCATACCTGCAAACATATCAAGGGAGAAGAACCTTGACAAAAGGAAGATGGCGAAGTTCGACAGGCGAATAAGGAGGTCCTTCGGATGAAGCTTGCTATAACCCAGCATAACCTTAACGAGCGCGGAGGCGCAGAGCGCGTGATACTCAAGATAGCGCAGAAATACGATGCGACAATCTACACCCTTGGCTATGACAGGGACGGCACATTCGATGAATTCAAAGACATGGACGTGCGCGTGTTCAAGAGCAGGGGAAAGCTCAGCAGGGTTCTGCCCCCAAGGATAGCCAATGCAATATATTACGGATACAACTTCTACAATCTCAAGATAGACGACTACGATGTGGTGAATCCACACATGTCGCCCAGCGAGTGGGCAAGGAACAGGAATCCGAGGGCGCTGTGGTACTGCCACACTCCGCCAAGGGAGCTTTACGATCCCTCAGTTGCAAACCTAAGGGATAGGTCGTTGAAGGAGAAGCTGCTTTACAGGGGCTTATCAAAGGTCTACAACAGGATGGAAAGGGACATGGTTAAAAGAATCGAGGCCATAGCAACCAACAGCGAGAACACCAGGCAGCGCATAAAAAAGCACCTGCATCACGATGCAAGCGTCATAAACCCCGCAGTCGACTACAGGGATTTCAGGGACAAGGGCGACGGCAAGTACTTCCTGTACCCGTCAAGGATAGCCGCTCAGAAGCGCCAGGAATATGCCATAGGGGCTTTCCAGAGGTTCATGCGCAACAGCAAGGACAAGAATTACAGGCTTATAATAGCCGGCGGGCTCTCGAAGAGGTACAGCGATTTCGAGGAATACTTCAAGAAGCTTAAGGGCATGCATGCCGGTAACGTTACATTCAAGCTGAACCCGAGCAACGGCGAGCTGCGCGATCTTTATTCGAGGTGCACAGCTGTGCTGTTCACGGCTATAAACGAGGACTTCGGGATAGTGCCATTGGAGGGCATGTCCAGCTCCAAGCCTGTAATATCTGTAAACGAGGGCGGCCCCAAGGAGACTATAATCAATGGAAAGACAGGGTTCCTTGTCAACTCAACAGAAGAGATGGCGCACAAGATGTCAGTTGTCGCATCTGACAGCAGCCTGGCGCACAGTATGGGCTTATACGGAAGGAAAAGGGTGGAGAGGAACTATTCCTGGAAGGTCTTCTTCAAAAGGTTCGATGCGCTGGCAAGGAAGGTAAGCAGGATGTAGCGTATTGTATTACCAAAATCACAAAATTTTGATTGAATAATGTGCAAAAAGTTCAACAATATATATTAAATCGCACAATATTATATCGAGGCATCTTATATGACCAAATACATTGACAACAGACCCGACATGGCAAAGGTACATACATACAAGGTAAGACT
>JBOGRY010000013.1:0-16533 GCA_050749665.1 Candidatus Micrarchaeaceae archaeon | reverse complement strand
AGACTGGCTATCCGATTATAGATGTATCAATGAACGGAAAAAGCGTGAAGCTTGAGCAGCACAGGTATCTGCTGTCTTCCAATAGCAAGGTTGTGAGGGACAGCTGGACCATACCTGTGCATTACAGCATCAGCGGCAACGATGACAAATTCATGCTGCTGGACAAGGACAAGACAGGCTTTGACATCGGTAGCGGCAGATACATAAAGCTCAACCGCATGCAGAAGTGCCCCTACAGGGTAAGCTACCCTGATGATATCATCGAAGCCTTGGGCAAGAGGATAAGGGCAGGAAGCATGGATTATATGGATGCATGGGGTATCGAGAGCGACATGTTCGCCCTTGCAAGGTCGTCAAGGATAAAAGCTGAGAGCTATCTCGATTTCATCGAGGGGTACTGCCTTAACGGGAAGTATCCGCTTGATCATAGCGTATCCGACCATCTCAACGGGCTATCGGTGCTCCTCTCGTCCAACAAGGCGTTGTCTGACAGGATAAAGAAACTGATCATCGCCTACCATAGCAGATTGTTCAAGGACCTTGGCTGGAAGGAACCGGCTAACGAGAGGAACGTGTCTACGCTGCTTAGGAGCAAGGTAATAGCTTCGCTCGGCATGAACGGCTACAGGCAGGTCATAGGCAGGGCCCAGGAGATGTTCAGGCACTACGTCAAGACAGGCGAGCAGCTGCCGAAGAACATAAGGGGCGCGGTATACATGATAAACGCATGGAATGGCAGCAGGGGCACGTACAATAAGTTCATACAGCTGTACAAAAAGGAGACAGATCCGGAGAACAAGCGTAGACTGCTCATAGCCGCTTCTAATTTCAGGGACCCGAAGATAATAAAGGACGCATTGAAATTCTCGCTGTCAAAGGACGTAAGGCCGCAGGATGCCTTCATACCCTCAGCCATAGTTTCCGGCAACGAGGTCGGCAAGGGCATCATATGGGACTGGCTCAAACCCAACTGGAAGGAGCTCATGAAGAGATACAGGGGAGGCACCCATATGCTAAAGAGCTTTGCAGGCTACCTGGGGACTATAGACGACCCAATGACAAAGAGTGATATAAAGAGATTCTTCTCCAAGAAGGCCAACATGAGAAATGACATGCAAAGGACGCTGAAACAGGCCCTCGAAGCCATTGACGCGAACATAAAGCTAAAGGAGTTCAACGGCAATTGACTGGCAGGACAATAGCCTTATAAACATATTCCTGCTTATATATAATCAGTAAAATAGTCATATTCATGTAGAAGGTGAAGATTTTGGTAGGGTCAGAAAATTTAAATTTTAAAAAACTTTATATAAGGCCCAGCTCAGGCGCTCTATCAGGCACTGGTAGCCCGCCAACGGCAGGCAGTCATGCCTCGGATCAGTAACCTTCTGCTCTATATGGCTGTTTTACACACAAGGTGTGTAAATGGCAAAAACTTACATTGATATAGTAAAGTATATGGTAGAGGCACGATTCGAGATTTCAGGTCTGGCAGAGAAGCCGGACATAATAGGGGCGGTTTTCGGGCAGACAGAGGGCCTGCTTGGAGGGGGCCTTGACTTAAGGGAACTGCAGAAGAACGGCAAGATAGGAAGGATAGAGATAGAAGCCGCAACGCAGGGCAACAAGACCTTCGGCAAGCTCTTTCTACCCTCTTCGCTTGGAAGGGTAGAGACCTGCATACTCGGCGCAACGATAGAGTCAGTAGACAGGGTAGGTCCCTTTGAGACCGCATTCAAGGTAAACAAGATAGAGGATACAAGGACCGAGAAGAGAAGGAAGATAGTCGCCAGGGCAAAGGACCTTCTCAAGACTTTGCTTACGACAGAGATGCCGGACAGCAAGGAGATAAGCGAGATGGTGGAAGTCGATGTAAAGTCAAGCGTCGTGACCACATACGGCACGGACAACCTCCCGGCAGGGCCGGGGATAGCGGATAACAACGAGATAATACTGGTAGAAGGGAGAGCAGACGTAATAAATCTTCTCAAGAACGACATAGACAACTGCATAGCCGTAGGGGGCGCAACAGGCAGCATACCAAAGACCATAATAGACCTCTCGAAGTCCAAGGAGACCACGCTCTTCCTTGACGGAGACAGGGGGGGCGACATGATACTTAGAGGGCTCCTCAACGTGTGCGACATAGACTTTGTTGTGAGGGCCCCTGACGGCAAGGAGGTCGAGGAGCTTACAAGGAAGGACATAATAAAATCTCTAAGGGCAAAGGTGCCGATAGACCAGGTAATACCAAGGCTCAACGGCGACAGGCACTCAAGGGGTCATGACAGGCATGACAGAAGCGCAGGCTTCAGGCAGCAACAGCAGCAGAGGGAACAGAAGGTAGAGCCGGCAAAGGAGCAGCATGACGATATGAGGCTTGGCGGCGCGCCGAGGCAGCAGGAGCGCGACAATAGCATACTGAGCCCTTCAGAGATATCAAGAAACCTGTTCAGCAAGGATAGGACTTCAAGCAACGCGACTATCGAACCTATGCGCATAGACCCTGAACTCGGTATCAAGGACATAAACAGGGACGACCCTGGGGGCATGGATGCAATAGCTTCGATAGAGCAGAGGGGCACAGGCACGGCCAAGGAACCGGACCAAAGATACATAGGCTCGCTTGAGGAGCTGCACAACACCCTAAGGGGGAGGCTTTACTCATCAGGCAACATAGTATCTGAAGTCCCGATAAGAGAGCTAATACAGGCCATCCAGGATACAAACAATATAGATGCCGTGGTATTTGATGGGATAATAACGCAGCGCCTTATAGAGCTGGCAAACAAGCGGGGCATAACGGCCATATATGGCATAAGGGCAGGCCAGGTATCGAGGATGTTCGGGGGCATGCTCCTTTACACAAAGGAGCATGGCAGGCTCAGCTGACCTGCCTTGCAGGCCATTGCCGCTGGCCTTAAAGCACATGACTTTCCTAGATTTCGCGCGGACCGTTAAAGAAAAGGGCTTCACAATCAGAGAAAAACGGATTCCATGATGAGCAACTTAAGAAATGTTGGAAATATTATAAGAAGTAACTAATTTTTATCTACTAACTTTATCAACCCATCAAGCCTAACACAGTCTTTACATCCATCTGCGCTTTCTGGCATCTTTTCGCTTGAATATATCTTACTTGCCTTCTCCAATAATCTTTCTACCTCTTTAACGTCCTTCTTTATCTTGTGTATCTTGGGCTTAAATGGCATCTCAAATCCATCGTCTTTTGTATGCTTACTGGAAAGTTCATCAAACCTTTCTTTATACGGAGGCTCGAAATATATCAAATATAAGTCCTTGACAGGCTTATCTCCTAAAGCTTCTGAAATGTAAGCATAGCCATTAAGTTGAATCTGATATATGGGCATAAAACTATCCTGCATACCCGTGTACTTGGCCGTCTTGTAGTCAACTATTCCAAAGCTATTGTCTGGTCTTTGGAAGAGCAAGTCAGGTATTCCTGTTAGTAGCATATCCCCTCTCTCTACCTTAAACTCAGAAGGCTTGATATTGACTATTCTTTTAATTTCTCCTATTTCTTTGAGCCATTTGGGTAGTTTTCCATTCCTTTCAAAGTATTTCTCTACTATATGCTTAGTGTAAGTGTCAATTGAGGAAAAGATACCAGGGAAACCGCCTTGATAAGGAAGCCCATTTGCATGTCTTTCTATCCAAAAGCATCTAGGACAGAAACTAGGCTCTTCAAGCCATCCTAAATCCTTAGCTGATATGCGCATTAAATCTATATGAAGTTAGGTAGTAAAGTATATAAAACCTTAATGGCAATAAGTACATGAAAGCTAATTTTTACCGAAAGATATATTAATTTGAAGTAGATTAAAATAAATATAGTTTAAATTTAAACTACGTTGGTATGATGTTTACGAAAGGTGGCAGGAGGAGATTCGAGTACGCGCACCCGTTCATGACGAAGGACATGTCGCACATAGTGATGAAGCTTGTGCTCCTGGACAGGATCGCCAAGAATGAGGTATACTCGTATGCGCTTGTCAAGGAGCTGTCAACGAGCAAATTCTCCCACTTCATGAGGAAATACAGCATCGACACGAAGAACGACATATACAATACAGTAAAGGCGCTGGAGAAGGGCGGCTATGTGAAGGTAAAGGCAAGGGTGGATGACGGAAAGCTGAAGAAGTATTATCACATAACACAGCGTGGAAGGAACGCGCTGAAGGAATCGAAGAAGCTCTTCGTTAACAGCATGAGCGAACTGATGAAGATAGTGGGCTGATGGCTGATAAGAATATAATAGAGATCAAGAAGGTCGTCAAGAGATTCGGAGACCTAACGGCACTCGATGGGATAGACCTCAATATAAAGGAAGGGGAGGTATTCGGGCTACTAGGACCAAACGGCGCAGGAAAGACGACCCTGCTCAACGTCATACTTGGGCTTCTGAAGCAGACCAGCGGTACCATATACATAAACGGCCTCAACAACATGGAGCATATAAACAAGATAAAGCAGTCCATAGGGCTCATGACCCAGGAAACAGTAGTGGAGAACGAGCTTTCGGCGAGGCAGAACCTGGAGCTTTTCGCAGAGCTCTACCAGGTGGACCCAGCCATAGAGAAGAAGCGCGTAAAGGAGGCGCTTATAGAGGCTGACCTACTTAATTTCGCGGACAAGAAGGCAGGGACCTTCTCCGGAGGCATGAAAAGGAGGCTCGAGCTCGTCAAGTCGATGATACATGAGCCGCCGATACTCATACTCGACGAGCCGACTACAGGGCTCGACGTCCAGAACAGGAACCAATTATGGGTGAAGATAGGGGACCTGAACAAGAAGGGCATAACGATAATACTTACAACGCAGTACCTTGAGGAGGCAGACGCGCTGTGCGAAAGGATAGCGATAATAGACCACGGGAAGATAAAGGCGATAGGCACAGCCTCTGAGCTCAAGGCCATGGTGAGCACTGGGAACGTGCTGGAGATAGTCGCTAAGTGGGACGACATAAACGGCATAGTGAAGCTTCTCAAGAAATATGGCGTAGAACCGATAGTCAAAGGGGACAGGATAACGGCATCGCTCGGGAGCAACTCTTCCAAGCTGTTTAGGAAGATAACAAATAGCATAGACGACGAGAAGATAAGCGTGCTTGCGATAAGCACGCACCTCCCTACCCTTGACGATGCGTTCATCATGCTCACAGGATCCCAGATAAGGGATTCCACTTCCGAAGATGCAGCAACAGCGAACAAGAACAAGATGTGGAGGAGATGATGCGATGGGACTGCTAAACGACACTATTACCCTATACAAAAGGGAGCTCATCATATACAAGGCAAACCTCAGGACCAACCTCATAAGGGCGATAATATTCCCGGTGATACTGCTTTTAATATTCGGAAGCATAAACAGCGCGCCCAAGAACGTTCCGATAGAGGTCGTCAACTACGCCAATAACCCCCAGTCCGTGCAGTTCATGAACAATCTGCAGAGCCAGAATTACGTGGCGCTGAAGGGAGTGACGACAGAGTACCAGGCGCTCAAGGACCTCGACTCCGGCAGGATAGACGTGGTAGTGATAATACTTCCAGGATTTCCCGCGAGCAGTGCAACCACTACCTCTGCTGGCCCTTCCGTTTACGTTTATTACGCCAACAACTACGCAAGCCTTGGCAACTCGCTGCAGCAGATAAGCGCGACCGCGGCGCAGTTCGGCGCAACGACAAATGCAGCTTTGCAGCAGGGCTTTGTGCTAGGCAGCACCCCTCCAGAGAGCACGATTACGCTTAACCCGACTTACGGGACGCAGGGCAACTACAAGACATTTGTTGCAGGAGGATTATTCGGCATGGTGATAGTGTTCGGCAGCATGTTCGGAGGGGGCATGTCCATAATACAGGACAGGGACTTCGGCAACCTCAAGGCGTTCTTGATAACCCCAGTTGAGAGGACAGCGCTGGTCCTAAGCAAGATGCTCGCAGGCACTACAACAGGGGTAATCAACGCGATAGTCATGTTCGCGCTCATATTCGTGTTCGGCATAAACATAGCGATGGGCGCACTCGGGATCGTATGGATACTCATACTGTCGGTAATCGCGGCCTTCGGCTTCAGCGGCATGACAAGCGCCCTCGCGTCAAGGGTAAACAAGGTAGAGGTATATGCCATAGCGGCGCAGACGATAACCCTGCCGCTGTGGTTCGTGTCTGGGGCCTTCTCGCCGGTGAGCACGCTGCCAGGATGGTTGCAGCCATTGAGTGTGATCGATCCGCTCACCTACGTTACTATAGGGATAAGGGACGTGATGATGAACGGGTACTACCCATTGGCCACGATAGAGCTGGACATGGCAGTATTGGCTGCGTTCATCATCATATCGACAGTTGTTGCCATAAAGGTGTTCAAGACAAGGATAGAATGATATTCAAATGGTGGAAAAATGGAAGCAAAAGAAATGACTAAGATTGTCTTTATTATTGCGGCATTGACTTCGCTTTTTGCTGCGGGCGCTGGCGCGCAGAGCGTCAACGCAGCTGCAAACGGCGCATTGTCCATAGTGTCGCTCAAGATAAGCCCGCAACCGGTTGTTGCCGGGGAGAACGTAACAGTCGTGTTCCAGCTGTACAACTCGTACCAAAATGCGCTTAACAACGTCAACCTGCAATTGGCCGCAAAAAACCCGATAATAAACGTATCGCCGTCAAGCACCATACTCATAACCTCGATAGGACAGGGGCTTTACGGTGGCGGGGTAGGATTCAGCAGCTTCGTCTACACCTTCAGGATACCTTCAACGCTGCTTTCCGGGGAGTATACTGTTGATGTCCTTGCCAACTACCAGACTTCGCAGCCGAACAGCTATGGTGGCTCTTCTGATCTCCCTGCCGAATCGGAGATGCCGATAGACTTTTACGTTTACGGGACGCCTTCGCTGCAGCTTAGCGCAAGCCCGTCGTCCGCGCTGGTTCCGGGGCAATCGACAAGCATACCGGTAACTGTGGTGAATGCGGGTACTGATGTTGCAAACAACGTCACGATAACGCTCCATAATTCCAAGAACTTCAGCGTGTTCGGATCCCAAAAGTTCAGCCTGGGATCCATAAACGCAGATGCGTCGTCCACTTTCTACGCAAGCATACAGCCTTCGCTTAGCCTTTCCAACGGGACATATCCTGTCAATGCAACAATATCGTACGTAGCGGAATCAGGGAGCAGGATAACCGAGAATTCAAACATAGAGCTAAGCATGCTCATAAACCCCCCCGACATCGTAGGCAGCATATTGAGCGCCGATCCCACCAATCTGTATGCAGGCGGCAACCAGACGCTGCAGGTGCAGGTGCAGGACATAGGCCTCGGGGAGGCGAAGAACATAACCGCAAGGTTCCTCAACGGCCCCGGAATAGATGTGGGGAGCATATCGCAGTTTTTCATAGCGTCGCTGTCTCCGAAGAACTCTTCGGTTGTGACCGTTTACATAAACGCGAACAGGACTAGCCCCAATGCTTCTTTCTCGCTGCCGTTGTCGCTTAGGTACTATAGTTCCAACTACGGCGGCAACTATTCGTCGATACAGTATATACCGATAAACATACAGAAATCCGCGCTCTTCAACATAACCGCGGTCGAAGGGGCGCCTAAAGCCGGCAATTCGTATGCACCGCTGATCTTCACAGTAAAGAATACCGGCAACGAGCCTGCAGAGCAGATAACATTCAGCCTGCAGACAACCTTCCCGATAACTCCGGTAAACCCTGACGAATACCTTGACTCGCTTGCGCCAGGGCAGTCCGCCAACATTACATTCTACGTGAGCGTTGACCCTACAGGCAACAGCGGCAGCTACCCCATAAGCCTCTTCGAACAGTGGAGGCAGCCCAACGGAGCGGCGAGCCAGCAGTTCTCAGGGTCGAACGGCTACTACGCGATGGTTGGCGGAGGTAGCGGGAGCGGCGCGTCAAGCTACGTGATATATGGAATCGTGGCAATTGTGATAATCGCGGCCGTAATCATCATAAGGAGGAGGCTCCCATCAAAGAAAAAGGCATAAAAGGATATGCTGCATTTGAGAATAAGGAATAGGTGCTTCCTTGAATTCTCCAATGGATAAGCTTATAGACACTACTATGATTAGGTACGGGCTTCCGGGGTGGGTGAGGCCGTACATACATAGATACGTCAGGGACAGCCCTGTCAGCGCGGTGAGGTTCGCCATAAGCTTAATAGATACCAAGAGGAAGAAGGGCAGCATAACAAAGACCCAGGTGAAGCTGCCTAACGGCAAGGCGCTGAGCATGGGATCCGTGCTCAAGCTGCTGGGCCTTTTCTTCCACGGCGAGGAAAACATCTCACGCGCCGAGATTGCATGGGCCAATAGCAGCGCGGACCGCAACGCTATATACGAGGCACGTTTCGCTGAGATGGCTGAAATAGACGCGAAACGGGCAAGGGCCATAAAGAACCTTGCAGAGGGGCTGGGGCATGCGATAGGCGAATGCCCCAAGTCCATGGCGAGGACATTCGAGCGCATAGCAGAAATAGAGGACTGGAGGGACAGGATAGTTGCCACAGGGATAATAGTGAAGTACGCCTATGCCGCTACCTTCGGCACGCTGTTCTACAGGGTGTTCTATCCGGTGTCGCCGGAATTCATGAGGTTCTTCGGCAAGGCATTCGATGGCGATGATAAGGACAGCGAGCGCTGGGACACGGCAGAAGCGAGGAGGATGCTTGAGGACGGCTCGTTGGACAGCGAGCGAGTGCTCGGTCTCTCGAGGGAACTTCTGGTCGAGATACTGCGCTCCATGGAATCCAACATGGATATTGCAAAGGAGCTTGGTCTCGAGAAGGAGGTGATGCTGCTTAGCGAGATATCAGTTGCATACCCGTTCGAGGTGCTTTCGGAGATGGGCGTCAAGGTGGACATTGACGATGAGGTCAAGAGGATCAAGAAACTGTCATCGGCTTGAGCTTAGTGCGTTGAGAATGCCCAACAAGGAAGCCTGCAATAGGATAATACCTCTGCTCCCATTGCACTAGATCCTTAGATGCCGCATCCTTGAATGCGCAGTATTTCATTGAAGCTCCTCAAGCCTTGCGACTATCCTCCTTTGCATGTCAGGGTCATCCGAGAAGGACGCGACAAGCCTTGCCATGCTCTCGCCGTGCTTTTCCCTTATCTTTGCAATGCTGCCGTCGTCCTGACTAGAGCTTGCTGAAGGTTTCGCCTTCTTTATGCTTTCGATTATCTTATCGTCCTTCCACTTCACTGCCGTCCTCTCTATTATGTCGCTTACGCTCTCGCCCTTCGAGTTGCGCAGGCCAAGCACCAAGTGCGCGTCTATGAGCCTGCCGAGGCGCTGCTCGTCCATCCTCTCGTCTCCCTTCTCTGCAAGCATCGCAATAAGGTGCGCGACGCTCAGTTTTTTGTCGAGCACTATGCCATGCATCACCTTTTGCGTGACGTCGCCGTACATCGTAGGCAGTTTCAGCACCTGCGGCCTCGCCAGTATGCCGTCAAGCATGCCGCCGCTCGCTTCCAGCACAAGGCTTGCCGCAAGCGAGATGCTGCCGTCGTTAAGCGCAAGCAGATCCGTTCTGTCTATCAGCTTGCCCTGCACGAACTGCACGGCTTCTATTATTCGCGGGTTGTCAACTGTGTTTATGTCTGTTGTCATGTACTTGCTCAGCTCGTAGTACAGCTTGTTGCCGTACTGCTCGCGCGCGGCATCCACCTTCCTTGGGTTGAGAAGGTCAAGCGCCATGGATATTTCGTCCTTTGTTGGCGGCCTGCTCATCTGCGAGTACTGGAAGTCTAGGTTTATCGTGCGCAGTATATCCTGAAGCGACATCTCCTTAGGGCCATTGTCCTTGTTCTGTCCTGGGAACAGCATGAAAAACACCAGGTAAGAGTGTGTCTCAAGCGTATAAATAGTCATAGCAGGTTTTTCGGTTATCGGAATTCAGCGGTGCATATGTGTGCGCCGCAGCGTGCATATTCCCAGCGTAGCACGGAAATTACAACAACATATATATACCTTGATTCAGATTTATATACAACAATTTGGGAAAGGAGTGATAACCATGGCAAACGAAATGGATAATATGGGCGGGAGCGAAGGCAGGATGGAGAACATTGTTTACATAGGGAGGAAGCCTACAATGAACTACGTGCTTGCCGTAGTTACACAGTTCAACAATGGGATGAGGGAAGTCACGATAAAGGCCAGGGGAAACTCGATATCAAGGGCTGTTGATGTTAAGGAGATAGTGGTCAACAGGTTCCTGCCGGAGCTTAGGGATAAAGGGATAAGGACCTCATCGGAGGAGCTCACCAACGAGGACGGCACCAAATCAAAGGTAAGCGCCATACAGATAGTGCTAGGCAAATAGCGCTTCTTTTTCTAGCGCATGGACCTCTTGACCCTTAGCAGGTTGGATGCGGTTATGATGCCTATGCATTTCATGCCTATGCTGGATTCGACTACAGGCACCATGTTTATTTTGTGCCTGACAACGTATTTTATTGCGTAGTCTATGCTCTTCCCCTTTTCTACGTAGAGCGGATCCGACATCGCCGATTCGACGCTTGCGTCAGCGCTCGCATTCTTCAGGTCGTCGTATTTCACAATGCCGATTAGCCTGCCGTTCTCCAGCACCGGGGCGATGTTGATGTTTGAATTCGCAAGCAGCTTCATGGCCGCGGCCGCTTTTGTGCCGGGGGCTACTGATAAAGGATTAGGATTGCTTATGGATTCCACGTTTTTCTGCGTCATCCTATCAGCTGCCATGCGATATGATCATGCAAACAGTCCGTAACCTGTGAGGCGCCACCTGTGCGATATGTTCCTCATCACAGCTATCTTGACGTTCCTGTCGACACTGACAGGATGCTTCAATTCCACCTCTATGTTGTCCTTCTTCGCCTTCTTTATGTAGCCAAGCACCGTTGTCGTGCCCATTCCCAATATCAGCGGCTCGTCCTCTGCCATATGCTGCTCCTGTATGTCGTCCCTACCTATCCTGTGGTACTTCATGGACAGCTTGCTCATTACGGGGGGCAGCTTGCCGGGAATGCCGGCGATGTTGCCTACAAGGCCGTCGGCCTTGGTGAACGTGGGGTCTATCTCGGTGGATATGCCGACAAGCCCTCCTGGCGTCGCCTCGTCTATCTTATCGGTGCCGTTGCTCATGCTGCTTATTACGGTGACTATGGGCTCGTACGTCTCCCTTTTTGATTTCGCGGTAGCCTTTATGCCGGGCCTTATCTCTATCTGCGAGCCGTTTTTTATCTTCCCCCTTATGACTGCGCAGCCTATCACGCCGCCGAGCATCTTGTCAGGGTCTATGCCGGGCTTGTTGACATCGAAAGACCTCACTACATACATCAACGGGTCCGATTCAAGGTCCCTTTCTGGGAGCTTCATGTGCGCTATGCTTTCGAGTATAGCGTCGACGTTTATGCCAAGGTTCGGCATGACGGGTATTATGGGCGCGTTCTCTATGACGCTGCCCTTTATGAAACTTTTTATCTGCCTCTCGTGGGCAAGCGCGGCCTCCCTCCCCACTATGTCTATCTTGGTCTGCGCTATTATGACGTTCTTTATCCCGAGTATGTTTATTATCATCAGATGCTCCCTTGTCTGCTGCATTGGGCAGGGCTCGTTCGCAGCTATAACGAATATTATAGCGTCTATTACGCTCGATCCCGCTATCGCCGTAGCCATGAGCGTCTCGTGGCCAGGTGCATCGAGAAGCGATATCCTCATAAGCGGCACGGGGCTGCCATCGCAGCCTGCGCACGCGCTGCCTGTCGTGTATGCCGCAGCGCCATCGCACTTCTCGCATTTCTTTATGACCGCATCGGCATATCCGAGCTTTATGGTCATGTTCCTCTTTATGCTCTCGCTGTGCCTGTCGGTCCATATGTCCGTTATCGCCCTTGTGAGCGAGGTCTTGCCGTGGTCTATGTGCCCAAGCGTGCCTACGTTCAATACACTGTGGTTCGTATCCAGGTTCAACACCATTTACTTCTCGGGCTTGGCGGCCTTCTCCTTCTTCACGATCTCAGGGAATATCTCGCTTGCGGGCTTCTCCCCGTATTCCACTATCACCGTATTCACAAGCTCCGTATCCTCGGATACCGTGTTGCCGCGGACTGTGATCCTCTTGTGCTGGCCCTTCAAGCGGCCGGATGAGCTCACCTGCCTGAGCGCCTTCGTCTTTATGCCTCCGCCTATCGACCTGTCCATGGCGAAGCCGCTCTTGTCGCTGCCGCCGGTTATCTTGAGCTTGTAGCCGGCAAGGCCCAATGCCGAGCCGTCCACTATCTCGTTTATCCTTTTGCTTATGAACAGCGACGCCTTGTCGCTGTCGAGCTGCATCTGCGCGCTCCTTCCTGTCTTCGGATCAGAATATACAATCTTCATAATATTACCTGTACATGTTCTCTGGCTCTTCCTTGAAGCGCTTTATGCGCTCCGACAATTCCTTAGGTATTGTCGGCTTTACCTCCTTGAGCGCGATGTTGAAGTCCTGCTTCGTGACAGAGTCACGCGACCCCCTTATTGCATTCATTCCTGCTTCCCTCACTATGTTCTCTATCTCCGCACCGGTATAGTTATCCGTCTCCTTTGCAAGCTCCTCTATCGATACGTCCTTTGAAAGCGGCATGCGTTTTGTATGCACTTTGAATATTGCTACCCTTGTGATTTCGTCTGGCATGGGTATCTCTATTATCTTGTCGAACCTTCCCGGGCGCAGCAGCGCAGGGTCTATTATGTCAGGCCTGTTTGTTGCGGCGAGCACCAGCACGTTCTTCATTTCCGATAATCCGTCCATCTCCGTAAGGAGCGTGTCCACGACGCGCTCTGTCACAAGGGAATCTGTGGAGTCGCTGTTCCTTGCGTATGCCATGGAGTCTATCTCGTCTATGAATATTATGCATGGCGATGCCATCTTCGCTTTCCTAAATACCTCCCTCACCGCCTTTTCACTTTCGCCGACGAACTTGCTGAGCAGCTCGGGCCCTTTTATAGATATGAAATTGGACTCGCGCTCAGTTGCTACGGTCTTTGCGAGCAGGGTCTTGCCGGTGCCTGGAGCCCCGACAAGCAGTATGCCCTTTACGGGCCTTATGCCTATCTTCTCGAATGCCTCCGGATTCTTTATGGGCAGCTCAACGGCTTCCTTCAATTGAGACTTTACGTCCTCAAGTCCACCGACGTCGCTCCAGCGCACATTAGGCCTTTCAACAAATACCTCGCGGAGGGCGCTTGGCTGTATGGACGAGAGCGCTTCGAGGAAGTCGTTCATAGTTACGCTAAGCCCCATAAGAACGTCATTTGGCACCGATTTCTTGTTTAGTATCTTCGGCAGTATGTGCCTAAGCTCCGCCATTGCCGCCTCCCTTGCAAGCGCGGCTATGTCTGCGCCGGTGTATCCGTGTGTCATGTTCGCAAGCTCATCAAGCTTGACATCCTTTGTCAATGGCATGTTCCTCGTGTGTATCTGCAGTATCTCCTTCCTTGCGTTCCTGTCAGGGACTCCTATCTCCACCTCCCTGTCGAACCTTCCGGGGCGCCTGAGAGCGGGGTCTATGGCATTGGGCCTGTTTGTCGCGCCTACTACTATGACATGGCCCCTCGATCCCATGCCGTCCATCAGCGTAAGCAGCTGGGACACCATCCTCCTCTCCACTTCGTTTGTGGCCTCTTCGCGCTTCGGAGCTATGGCATCTATCTCGTCCATGAATATTATTGTTGGGGCCTTCTCCTTCGCCTCGTTGAATATCTCTCGCAGGCGCTCCTCGCTCTCGCCTACGAACTTGCTGACGAGCTCTGGCCCCGATATGTATATGAAGTGTGCATCGCTCTCGTTTGCGACCGCCTTGGCGAGCAGGGTCTTGCCGGTGCCCGGGCTCCCGTATAGGAGTACCCCCCTCGGCGGCTCTATGCCCAGTCGCTCGAACAGCTCCGGATACCTTATCGGCAGCTCCACCATCTCCCTTATCTTCTCTATCTCGTTCTTGAGGCCGCCTATGTCCTCGTAGTGCACCTCCCCTATCTTGACCATTGATTCCGATACGGGCTCGTTCTTTATGAGAACCTCCGTATCCTTGGTAACGCGGACCACCCCGTGCGGGTTAACCTGCGTCACTATGAAATTGAATGCGTATCCGAACATCGCTATTGGCACCACGTCGCCCTTAACAAGCGGCTTGTCCTCAAGCCTGTTCTTCGCGTATTCTGCGAAATCCGGCGATATGGGCGTCCTCTGGTTTGGCGGAGGGGCAAGGATTATCTTCTCGGCGTTCTTCACATCAACCTTGGTTACGAAGACCCTGTCGCCTATTCCTACGCCTATGTTCTGCCTTATCCAGCCGTCTATCCTTATGAAGTCAAGGCCCTCGTCCTGCTGGTGCGCCTGCCAGACTATTGCCGCAGTTGACTTGCGCTTGCCCTTTACCTCTATCACGTCGCCGGATATGAGGTTAAGCATCTTCCTTGCCTTGGAGTCTATCCTCGCTATGCCTCTGCCGTCGTCCGTGACAAGTGCCCCCGCAACAGTAAGTTCTATACCTTCGGACAATTCGTTTCACCTTCATAAGACTTAGGGCAGCAGGCATAGCCCGCCGCATTAATCAGAAACCAATTATAATATTTAGCAAAAAAGCCCTTTATATCTTTCTATAATATCTAAAATATCTAAAAAATAGGCAATGGGTAGAAATCCGACGCTTTACCAGTCATCCTCATCTTCATCGTCGTCCTCGTCATCGTCATCATCATCGCCATCGTCGTCTTCCTCGTCATCGTCGTCTTCTTCTTTAGCCAACTCACGGTACGTTATCTTCATTCGTATCACTGTGCAAGTCTCAACACATTATACACAATTGTATTTAAATACCTTTGTATTTCGTGAGCGCTGTTTGAAAGGCAAAATTGTGCTTAAATGGCCCTGGGCTTCAAGTAAGATAATCGGATAGCCATCGCCATCCAAAGATAGCGCGTAAACGCGCCTTTAGGCATAGATTTTTATATCTTTTACCATAGAAGTATAATAGTTTGATTTAGGGCTATTTTAGGAGCTCTAACCAAGGGGCTATTTTCTTAGTCTCATTTACAGTGATTTGCAGGAATGCGATAGAAAATTATGTTAAAACGGTGAAACAATGTCAGATAAACCACACCTGAATTTAATCTTTATAGGACACGTTGACCACGGAAAGTCAACAACTGTTGGAAGGCTGCTCTACGAGACCGGAGCCATAACCGACAGGGACATAGCAAGGTACAAGGAGCTTACCCAGCAGTTCAACAGGCCTACGTTCGAGTTCGCCTTCGTCATGGACAACCTGAAGGAGGAGAGGGAGCGCGGCATAACGATAGACATAGCGCACAGGGATTTCCAGACAGGGAAATACTTCTTCACGATAATAGACGCACCTGGCCATAGGGACTTCGTAAAGAACATGATTACAGGAGCGAGCCAGGCCGATGCAGCTGTTCTTGTCATAAGCTCCGAGGAGGGCATAAAGCCGCAGACAAGGGAGCATGCCATACTCATAAACGTGCTCGGCGTGCCGCAGCTTATAGTCGGGGTCAACAAGATGGACGTATCAAACTTCAGCCAGCAGAAGTTCGACACAATAAAGACAGAGGCAACGGCGCTGCTTAAGCAATTGGGTTTCAAGGTCGACAAGATACCATTCATACCTTATTCGGCGCTTGAGGGCTCGAATGTAGGGAAGAAATCGGACAAGATGCCATGGTACAGCGGCACAACGCTCCTTGAGGCGCTTGACACGCTTATAGTGCCGGAGAAACCCACATCGAAGCCGCTGAGGCTTCCGATACAGGACGTGTTTAGCATATCAGGGTTCGGAACGGTTCCGGTAGGAAGGGTAGAGACGGGAGTCATAAAGGTCGGGGACCCGATAGTGATAATGCCCAGCGGTGCAAAATCCGAGGTAAAGAGCATAGAGATGCACCACCAGCAGATGCAGCAGGCGCAGCCTGGGGACAACATAGGGTTCAACATAAAGAACGTCGACAGGAAGGACATAAAGCGCGGGGACGTGATAGGCCCTTCAAGCAACCCGCCGACGGTCGCGACGGAGTTCACGGCCCAGATAATAGTGCTCCACCACCAGAATGTCATAGCAAAGGGCTACACGCCAGTGTTCCACATACACACGGCGCAGCTGGCCTGCACAATTACAGACATACTGGAGAAGAAGGATCCTAAGACGGGGCAGACGGCAGAGAAGAACCCGGAAACCCTAAAGACAGGGGACGTTGCCGTTGTCAAGATAAAGCCGACAAAGCCCATATGCATAGAGAAGTTCAGCGATTTCCCGCAGCTCGGAAGGTTCGCCATAAGGGACATGGGAGAGACTGTCGGCGCAGGGATAATACTCGATGTGGTAGCTAGGAAGTGAAGATCGCATGACTGTAGCCATAATAAAGCTCGTAAGCACCAAGTCAACTGACATAGATGCGATAGCCGGCCAGATAAAGTCCATAGCAGACTCCATAAAGGTGAGGGCAAGGG
>JBOGRY010000012.1:0-18473 GCA_050749665.1 Candidatus Micrarchaeaceae archaeon | reverse complement strand
GAAGAATGGTATGGAGTATATCCTGCTTTTGCCGATATAGACGCCGTCAAACTCCTCATCCATCCGGGGCTCGGACATGCCATCTATATACAGTGCCATGCTCGCCGCCCTCGAGTTGGAATTCTCCTTGAACATCATGCAATCACCATAGAGTCAAAACGCATGATGTCCAGCAGGTCGTTCCCCTGCAGCACCTCGGATTCCGTGCCCAGCAGGGCCCCGAATTCGCTCACCAGCTCCCTGAGCTGCGACTTCGCACGCTCCTGCGCACCCAGCATGTTGTCCGATATGGCGCTGGTGACTATGTACTGAGATACCATGAGCGGCGCTTCCCCCGAACTTATGCTCTCTATCTCATGGTCTATATGGTCCACCTGGCGCTTGAGATTCGCAAGCTTTGCAGTGCTGTTCCTGGATTCAGAGCTGTTCAGTTTCCCGATCTCAATCTCCTTCATGCTCCTTCTCGTCCTTAGCCTGTCGAGCAGCTTGTTTATATCCACATGCTCCACCTGCATGACAAACTTGAAAGCGCAGTGTGCATTTGATATTACGTTCTCTATTTTGTCCCTGTCAAAGCGGTCGTTCGGCCTGTTTTTCAGCAACGCCGCCGCCGTGGCGCAAAACCTGCCTCCTACTCTCCTTACCGCAGTCAGCCTCTCGCCGCTTAGCTCACAGCCATCCACCATCTGTATAAGATTTGTGTGCCTGAAGATTACCGCCCCTATGATGTAATCAAGCTTGTAGACCACTACCATGATGGATGAGATCAAAAGCCCTGCCAATATCACGATTATGTTCAGGGTCAGCACGCTTGCAAGCGCCGTGACAGCCAATATGCCAACGACAATGTAAAATTTTATATCATGCTCCATCCATACCACGACATGCGCTTAAATAAATCCAGGTTCACACAATGATTATACCATAAGGGACGCTTGCGATACCTGCAAGGTCCGAGAGGCCCAAGGTGGCGGTTCCAACGGGATACGGGCTGTAGCGTATGCGTGCGCATACCCTCTGTTTTTTCGGGCAGCTGGACTTTCCTATTCTTGATGACGCCATTGCAGTATTCATCCACTCACCTACAACAAATATAACCTCCCGAAACTGATTTCAGAGCCAAGTATCCTTGCAAGCTCCCTTATGGATATCGCAGTGAGTATCAGGCTGAAAACAGGCAGGAAGAACACCTCTATAACTATAAGCGCAACTATGTCGCTTAGCTGGCTTAGGAAACCTTCAAAACCGTTGACAAGGGAGCCTATGGCGCTGGTAAAGTACCCAACAACGGCAAATGTATCGTTATCCGAGCCGCCCAACTGGGTCGCCTTTCCTATTATGTTGTTGTTTGCGCTGGTTTCCCCAGATATGAAAGAGTTTATTGAGCTGCTGCTAATGCTTGTCAGGTAGCTGCTGGCAAGGCTCGCGTTGAGGACGTACGTCAACGGGAAAACAGCGAACAGCCCTATGGCCACTGCCATTATCGCGCCCCCGAGCCTCCTGGTCACATATACGGTCCTTAAGACCATGCCGACAGGCAATAGTACCGGAATGGCAACTATCGATATGAAATTGAGCAGTATGCCCTGCACCTCTATGCCTATGACGGCAGCGGTGAGTATCTCTACTATGTAGTCAAGCGCAGTGAGGACGGGTGTCAGCGCACTGGAGAAGCCTACGCTTGCTATCCCTATGCTAAGTTTTATCGAGCTAAGCAGCCCCAAGCCAGTATACAACGCGGAAATCGGGACCAGTAATCCAATGGATGAATCTATAAGTGTTGGATAAGCCACATTGTTTATGGTGACCGGGTTAAGGCCGACAAGGTAATTGTAGGCAAAGCATATGGCATAGTTGCCGCTCATGCTTTGGCTACAGCTAAAACCCATCGACGCGCTGCCTGCAATACCGTTTATGAGCACGGTAAAAAATCCCCCACTGCTGAATCCTATTATAAGACTACCGACTATCGCACCGTTTATAAGGGCCTGGTAAATCTCTGAAACGCCGAACTCCCTAAGCTTTTTGTCACCTATGGCATAGCCCAGCCCTAGTGCTATACCAGATACGGAGAACATTATCGCTATGAGCGTAACGGCAACAGTGTAGATTCCCAAATCCGCAGGCATTGCATCACCTGGCTATACGCTTGAATTTATGGCTGTGAAGTTCCCGACAAGGTGCGTCGATGCAACAGCAAGCGACGTAGAAGCAAAGCTCAGCGCCCCAACCACTATCGCACCTATTATTATGTTGACCGCAGCAGTGTGGAAGTTCGCCTTCTTCTCTGGGGGGAGCATCTGCCCTATCGCATAGAATATGCCTGCAAGCACGAACAGGACAGCGCTTAATGCCGGGCCTATCTGTGCAAGTATCAGCTGTATCTTGTCCAGCTGGGACACCAATGGCACTGTTGCCGCGCCTGCAAATCTAGGCAATAATACGGCTATCAAAGTCGGCACTACCAGGTATTTTGCGATCATCCTTGCCGTACCGAGAAAACCCGCGAACAGTCTCTGGATATCCATATACTCATCAATATAAATATTTACTTAAGTATAAATATTTTACACGAGTAAATATTTAAACGTTTCTATATTAGGGGCATTTTGCGCATGTTCCTGAAGTGCACTGTGCTCGGCGCATGCGATGCCTATCCTGCGGGCCCTCGGAGCTGTTCCAACAGATAGTATTTTAAGAGCCGAACCCTAATCGATATTGGTGTTGTATTGGTAAACTGCACGCACCTTGAAGGACTGGATGTAGGGATAAAGGCCAAAACTGCAGACGGCTGCGAGGAGTGCCTAAAGGACGGCACAAAATGGGTCCAACTAAGGATGTGCCTGACATGCGGGCATGTAGGCTGCTGCGATTCCTCGATAGGCAGGCACGCAACAAAGCATTTCCGCAAAACAAGCCATCCTGTAATGGCCGAGTTCCCCGGAAGGGCATGGAAATGGTGCTACGTAGACAATGATTACGTCTGACAGACCCGGTGATTATGCGATAAACCTGGCTCCCGGCTTTGACATAGACATCCAGGCGATAATGACTGGAAGGGGCTGCATCATAGGGCAGAGCGGATCGGGGAAATCCTTCCTTGCAGGGGTCATGGCAGAGGAGCTCTGCAGGTCAAACATGCCGCTATGCGTGATAGACACAGAAGGCGAATACGCCTCGCTAAAAGGCATATCCAATGTCATAATAGTAGGGGGTGCCAACAGCGACGTTGGTGTCGATATCGACTATCAAAAGCTCTTCAGCGCAAGCATCTCAAGCGAGCTGCCCGTAGTGCTTGACGTTTCGGACGCTGTTGACAAGAAAGAGATCGTCTACAGGGCCCTCGAGGCACTTTATAAAGTCGAGAACAATGCGAGGAAACCGTACCTTGTCATGATCGAGGAGGCCGACAAGTTCGCCCCGCAGATAATCAGCAAGGAACCCAATGTAATAGAAGAGATAAGCGTCAGGGGAAGGAAGCGGGGCATAGGGCTGCTCATAGCGACGCAACGTCCCGCAAACATAAGCAAGAACGTGCTGTCCCAATGCTCGTACGGATTCATAGGAAGGTTAACCATAGAAAACGACCTCAATGCCATAAAGATACTTTTCGAGAGCAGGAGCAGGCTTGTGAGCATAACCAAATTGGGCGTAGGGGAATTCATCCCGTTCGGCCTGGGCGATGCCAAAAAGTTCAAGGTAAAGCCAAGATCCGCAAAGCATACCGGTATGACCCCAGTAGTCGAATCCAGCAAGGTTATGGGCAACAGGCTCAATGCGATACTTAAGGACCTAAGGAGCACGCCAGCGGGCCCTGAGGCCAAGAAGGGCGCTCAGGCATCGCCTAAGCTGCAGATACATATGATCCATGCATCGTTCTCCTATAAAGACGCGGAATCATACGCGAAGCAGATAGCAAGGCGCAGATTCGTAGTATTCGGAGACGCCGCCGAAAGGATAGACTCCCTTGACATAACGTATCTTCCGCTTGGGTCGTTTCGCATAAGGGTGCCAACTTCGCACAGGAACGAATATCTGGAGTATAACGCCTTGGTGAACGGGAAGTGCGAATTTGCAAGGCTTGACAAGGGCATAAGCTTCAAGGCCATGGGCGCCGACCAGCGCGGCAGCTACAGGAACTACCTCAAAAAAAGCGTTCCTCTGGAAAGGGCCACTGTGGACAAGGCCAACATAATGAAAGGCATCGTAAGCGAGAAGCACGCGGAAAACTGCATCAAGAAGATACTGCCAAGAGCCATTGTCGTGGATTTCCAGACAGTATACCTCCCTGTTTACAGCATAGTGCTAAGGCAGGGAAATAAGGTAAGGATAGTCACAATAGACGGCATGCATGGAAAGGACATAAATATAGGAATATGACAGCTTGGCAGCATGTCCCCTGCTGATGCAGGGAGCGCGATAGTGCCATAAATGGACTCCGCGGGATTTTCATAGCACTATGCTAATTTGAACCCGCAACCTCCTGCATGCCATGCAGGCGCGCTACCGTTGCGCCAGGAGCCCGTAATCATCATGCAGGCGATACAAAAATTATGTTGCCCCCGCGAAGAAGTATGGTGCCTATCTTTGCCTTGAGTTCACCGTCTTCAAGCTCCTCTGCATTCTCTATGACTACATTCATGTGTGCATCGAAAGATACAATCCTTCCTCTGATATTCGTGTTGCCCTTGAGCCTTATCATTACCTGCTGGCCAAGGACCCTGTTCAGCAAATCAAACGGTCTTTCTTGCGGCATTTATACACCAATAAAATGATAAATTAATAGGTAGATACCCTTATATAACTTACATTTTTAATACCACGGCCGGAATTGTTTGGCCTACGCGCAACATTGCCCGATGAGCCACATCATTCAAGCTGAAATTGCAACTGCACAAAAAAGTAAATTTTTCATGTCGTCTATGCTCTTTGCAAACATTTAAAAACCTTCCTACAGCTCAGTGGAAAGATATATATATTAAAAATGCTGCAATAACTAATGAATTTAATGGTTGGTAGTTATATGGAAATGGACAAAAACAAGACCGGAACAGGAAACATGAGGGCCATCCTTAGGAAAACGGAATCCAAGACAATGAAGCTAATTAGGAAATTTGAAGGGATAGCGGATTCTGGACGTATCGAGCAGGGCATGGGCGTACTGGTAGGATTTTCTGGACTTGGCATATTGGGCAGCGGCGCGCTGCACATGATGAACAACCACAACCTCGCCGGTGGCGGCTTGCAGGTTGCAGTTGGACTTGCAATCTTGGGCTGCGGAGCTTACATATTCAAGAGCATTTCCAATGAGATAAAAAACAGCAATGGCAAGGACGGCTATACAATAAAGTAAACTAATATTAGTGTGATAAAATGGCATCAAAAACGGCAAAATTCTTAGGCGTGGTCGCTATAGCTGCTGCAACAGGCTTCGGGGTGCACGAGTACGACCAGGCAAGCAACTTCCAGAAGATGGCAACTACCGCGGCGCAGACCTTGGAATGGGAAAGGAGCCGCATAAGTCCGGCGGAAAAGTATTCCGGGCGCACCATTGAGCATCTCCGCAGGACGCATGTCGAGGAGCGCGAGAGGCCAAATTATCAACACACGGTACCTGAACAACACATGGCATCTAAACGACAGGCGCCTCCGCAGACCGAATGGAAGGAATTCACGCAGCCTGCCGTGCAGCAAAATACAGTATTAGATCCACCGCCGCAGTATGCGACAGCGCGGCAGCCGGCTTATCCCGTTTACAATACGCCTTATTCGCCCTATACGTACGGTGCATCTTCACCGTATACCGTTACGGCTAATCCCATATGCCTACAACTCAGTTCCGACCCAAGTAGTTGCTACAATATCATGCCAAACTATCCGAACTACGGATATGGCTACGGCGGATATGGCCAGTATGGCTATCGCGGCTATCCGGGCTATGGCGGAGGTTATTACAGCAGGCCCAACTACGGCGAAAGGGACTACCAGCCTAGAGGCGGGCATTACAGCAGGCCCAATTACGGCGAAAGGAACTACCAGCCTAGAGGCGGCGGGCACCCGGGCCAAAGATCCGGCGGCTCTATGAGGAGGTTCAGGCGCTGATTCATCTTCGCAATAATAATAAGTGCTGGAAAAAATAGCAAGCAAACCTGTCAAGAAGCCCTATGACAGGTTTCACTTCAGCTTCTTGATGTCCTCCTTCTTGACAGCAATCTTTATCATCCCTGTCCCTAAGCCTATCTGCTTTCCAATGAGTATGTTTTCAGCAACGCCCTTCAATTGATCCCTCTCGCCGAAGACTCCCGCGTTTATGAAGTGCTTGACGGTTTCCTCGTATGCAGCCCTTGCGAGCACGGAATCCTTGTCCCCAGCTATCCCGTGCCTGCCTGCGCTCCTTATGTAGCCCGTATATGTCATCGCATCCGCAAGAAGGCTTATGTGCCTAAACGACACCGTTATGCCCTCGTCCTTTATAGTGGTTATCAGCTCGTTTGCAAGCATGTTGCGCGCGGCCTCTATACCGTATACGCGTGCGACCTCGAACTGGTCGTTTGAGTATATGTTCCATTTGTCCACTCCGTCGATCTTCATGACTTCCTCTATGTTGCTGCCTGCTGTAGTTATGTAGAAGGTGCCGTCGTCGTTTTGCTGTATCAGCGCCTTGTTTATCCCGGGTATCCCTATTATCGCGCTGCCAAGCACGTTTACGAACGTTGTCCTTATCGACCTTATGCTATCCTTCTTCCTTGCCTTTATCTTTATGTCGCCGCCCTCGAGGTCCACCGATAGGTCCTCGCGCTTCGACAGCTTCGATGCTATCAACTTTCCCGTTATCTCGTAGAACGAGAGCTTCTCCGGACTAAGGTGCAACACAAGCGTTCCGCTCCTGAAATTCTCGTCGAACCCCGTTATGGTGCTTGACACCTTGACCTCCTCCAGTTTCCTCCATATCTCCCTTGCCTTTTCGTAGTTCTTGCCGGTGTCCTTCTCAAGGCCTATTATCATGGACGGGAACTTCGGCCTCTTCCTCGCGTCTACGAGCTCTATTATCCTTGGAAGCCCCTTCGTCGCTATTACCGATGTGATCCCTGCAGCGTGGAACGTCCTGAGCATCATCTGCGTGCTCGGCTCCCCTATCGACTGCGCTGCGAGCGTGCCTGCAGCCTCGCCAGGCACAACCTTCCTGTAATTGTTATCTTTGACCTTTGCCATGATAATCACTCTGTCAACATCTCCTTGGTGGGATCTATGCCGTCGCCGCCGTATATCGTCTGTATCAGCGAACCGCTTGCGTCCTTCACGCTGAGGTTCTCGTCTACATAGAAGTCCTGCATGGCGTTTACCAGCCTCCTTTGCAGGTAACCGCTCTGCGCTATTACAAGCGACTTAGACATTGCCGAATCGCGCGATCCCATCGCATGCATGAAGAACTCGACCGGTTTTAGTCCCGTGAAGAACGATGAGGTGACGAAGCCCTTTGCGTGCGGGTCCTTGTCGTTCCTCCTGAAGTAGGGAAGCACCCTGCCGGCATAGCCCCTTGACGGCCTCTTTCCCCTCACGGCCTGCTGCCCAAGCAGCATGCTGGTCTGCACGAAGTTAAGTATGTTGCCCCTTGCCTTGACGATGGCCATGAGCATCGTGTTGTTGTCAGGGCCTATGTTCTTGTTGAGGGCCTTTGCCGCCATAGTCCTTGCGCCCTCAAGCTCGGCCATGACCTCCATCTCGAGGGTTTCCCTCATCGTATAGCCCGGAAGCGAGTCTAGCTTCTTGTCGGCGTATTTCTGCAGCAGTTCGCTTGCCTTGTCCTGCACGCTTGTGGTTATACTCCTTAGATCCTCGTTTAGCTGCTCTGATTTGTAGTAATCCCTTATGCTTATTGTAGTGCCCATCATCTCCGTTACCCTTACCGACATCTTTGCCATTCTGAACAGGAATTCTGTTGAGAATTCAGGCCCGTAGTCATCGAAAATCTTGAGTATGAGCGATCCGTTGCTCTCCCCTACGAAGCTCTCGCTCACCATTCCGTCCGTTATCCTCCCGTTCTTTATCGTTATGCTCTGGTTGCCCACCTTATCCTCGAAATCAAGGTCCTTGGGGAGGAGCATCGAGAATATCGCCTTGCCGCTGTACCTCCCGTTCCTTTCAGGCTTGGGCAGCTCGTATATGTCCGCGCTCATAAGAAGCATGCACGCCTCGTCTTTCCCGAATGTCGAGCCGTCCCTGGTTAGGAGATACATGCCTATTATCTCGTCCTCCTCTATTGACATTATCGGCTTGCCGTCCCTGGGCGAAAGTATTAGGTTCTTCGGCTGCATGAGGTACCTCGCCTCAGCCTGCGCCTCGAGCGACTGCGGAAGATGGAAGTTCATCTCGTCTCCGTCAAAGTCTGCGTTGTAGGGCGAGCACGTTGATACGTGTATCCTCATGGTGCGCCCCGGCAGCACCTTCACCACGTGTGCCATGACCGACAGCCTATGGAGCGTCGGCTGCCTGTTCATTAGGCCTATGTCCCCATCGACAAGCTGCCTCTCTATTATGTAGCCGCTCTGCAGGGTCTTTAGTATCTCCTCCCTGTTAACCTCGGTCAGCCTTTTCCTTATGCCCTCCCTTGTTATGACGTTGAGCACAGTGGGATACTCCTTGCTCTCCACGTATTTCCTTGCATGCTCTATGTTCCACTGGGTAACGTATATGGGCACCGTGAGGTTCTCGGCTATCCTCATCGGTATGCCTACCTGGTTTATGGTAAGGCTTGCATCCGGGGATATCACGGTCCTTGCCGAGAAGTTGACCCTCTTTCCCGACAGGTTGTAGCGCAGCCTGCCCTCCTTGCCCTTGAGCCTCTGCGCAAGCGTCTTGAGCGGCCTTGTGGATCTGTGCCTTGCGACAGGTATACCCGGGGTTTCGTTGTTGAAGTAAGTGGTCACCTGGTACTGCAGCAGTTCCCATAAGTCGTCTATTATTATCTGCGGCGCCCCTGCGTCTATGTCCTGCTCCAGCCTCTGGTTTATGCGCATTATGTCGACTAGTTTGTGCGTCAGGTCGTCCTCGCTCCTCTCTCCAGATTCCAGTGTTATAGACGGCCTTACGTTGACAGGAGGGACAAGAAGCACGGTTATGACGAACCATTCCGGTCTTGTGGCGACAGGATCTATCCCGAGCGATTTGAGGTCGTCGTCGCTTATCTTGCTGAGCCAGTCCCTCATCTCGTCAGGCTTTAGCTTGTTGCTGTCCATGTAGAAGAATGTGGGCCTTTCAAGTTTTAGTTTCCTTTGGACAGTGCCGCAGAACGGGCATTTCTTTACGGACTTGAGCTTCTTTAGAAGAAGGGTCCTGTTGTCCTCCTCCTCCATGTTTGTAAGCACCGTGGCTACGCCGCCTTCCTCGGCTACCACTATGCTCTTTATCGTTGTCTTTATGTCGTCCGACTGCTGGTCCGTAAGCAATACCTTGTGGCAGTTGCAGCATGTCGACTGAAGCAATGAATATATCGTCTTTGCGAACTCCGGGTGGACCACAGGCCTCACCAGCTCTATGTGGCCAAAGTGCCCCGGGCAGGTCTTGACCCTGCCGCCGCATGTCTTGCAGCGAAGACCCGGGTCTATGACACCAAGGCGCTGGTCGACCAATCCGCCGTCTATCGGATATCCCTCGTCGTTGTATGTGTCTGGCACTATCAGCCTTGCAACGCTCATCTTCTTTATCGCCTGCGGCGACAGCGTAGTAAACCTTATGTGATCTATTGTTTCAGCCTGCATATGTCTCACCTATTTGTCCTTGAACCTTATCCTAGGAAGTATGTGCAGCGACTTTATCTCGTCGAAGAGCAGCTTGAACGCATAACTTATCTCGACCATCTCGAGGTCGTTGTTGCCGCAGGTCTGGCACATCGGCGTGTTCTTTATGTAGTCGTAGTAGCCCACGTCTCCGCAGTTCTTGCATACCCATATGTCCGCCTTGTCCGACTGGTCGAGCATCCTCTCCTTTAAGAGCAGGCTTGCGCCATGGGCCACAAGGGCGTCCCTTTCCATCTCCCCGAACTTGAGGCCTCCCCTCCTCGGCTTGCCCTCCGTGGGCTGGTGGGTCAGTATCTGCACAGGCCCCCTTGACCTTACCTGCAGCTTCAGGCTTACCATGTGCATCAGCCTGTTGTAGTAGACAACACCGGTGAAGACCTTTGCCTTAAGCTTCCTTCCCGTACGTCCGTCATATAATACCTCGTCGCCGAACTTGTCGAAGCCGTATCCTTCAAGTATCTTGCTGTACTCGTCGACAAGCGTCTTGCCGTCAGTTGCGAATGGGGTGCCGTCAAGGTACGATGCCGTAAGCGATCCGACCTTGCCGCCGAGCATCTCGAGCATGTGGCCGAATGTCATCCTTGATGGAAGGCTTAGCGGATTTAGCAACAGGTCGGGGACTATGCCCTCGCTTGTGAAGGGCATCTCGTTCTGGTCGACAATGAGCGCGACCACGCCCTTTTGGCCGTGCCTGCTTGCGAACTTGTCGCCAACCTCCGGGATCTTGTTGCTCCTTATGCGCACCTTAGCTATCCTTGTCGCGCTGGTTGTCTCGCACAGCATCACGCTGTCGACTATGCCCTCTTCGCCAGCCTTGAGCGTTATCGAATTGTCCCTTCGCTTCTCCTCCCCTACGCCGAAGCTTGTCTGTTCCTCAAGGAATCTTGGGGGTGAAACCTTTCCTACAAGCGCCTCGCCCTCCTTTACATAGGTCTCGCTCTCTATTATGCCGTCTTCGCTCAGCTTTGAATATGCGTGCTCGCCGAGGTAACCCTCTGTCGTCGGAGCAGGCACCTTGAAATAGTCCTGCTGGCTTCCGGGATACCTTCGCTCCTCGTCTGAATATGTCTTGTACGCTATGCTCCTTCCAAGCCCCCTGTCGACTGCCGCCTTGTTGAGTATTACCGCGTCCTTCATGTTGTATCCGTAGTATGTGGAAAGCGCAACCACAAGGTTCTGGCCATTGGGATGCCTGTTCATCTTTAGCGCCCTGTATGTAAGGCTGTTTACTATCGGCTGCTGCGGGTAGTACATCAAGAATGCCCTGGGATCGTAGCGCTTGTTGAAGTTTATCGCGTAAAGCCCCTGGCTTTGCTTTGCGAAGTTGGATGATATCGGATGCCTTCCTATAGAGTTGTACTCGGGGAACACTATGAGGTTCATCGTAAGGCCGAGCATCGATGCCTTGTCCACCTCAAGATGGGTGGTCTTTGGCCCTATGTCCGAACTAGAGAGCGCAACGTTTGAGTTTTCCTCCTCCTCGGCATCAAGGTACTCTATGATGCCGCGCCTTACCAAGTAGTTGAAATCCACTTCCTTGCTCTTGAGCCTGCCCATGAGCTCCGCTGTGAACCTGCTTACCCCACTATCGACTACTATGTATGGCTTCCTCGCCCTCCCCCTGTCAGCGTTTATGTGCACCTCGTTGAGCTTCCTTATGTAGGCGACGTTCACCTCTCCGGATATGACTCCGAGCCTTCTGTTCTTCCTTATCTCATTTGCGAACCTCTTTCCGGACTTGACGTTGCCTATAAGCTTCCCGTCAAGGAACACATAGCATCTTTTCTGCTTCTCGCTCAATCAAACACCATCATATAAGCTTGTTGTCCTTGAGCTTCTGCTCAAGGTCCTTTACATCTACACCGACAGTTATCTTCGACATAAGCGCAAGGTATTTAGTGAGCCCGACGTCAGTGCCTTCCGGGGTCTCGCTCGGGCATATCTTGCCTATGTATGTTCCGTGCACGTCCCTTGCCTTGAAGTGCGGATGCTTCTTGGACAATGGGGACTTGACCCTCCTTAGATGCGCAAGCGTGCTCGTGAAGTTCATCCTGTCCAATACCTGCGATATGCCTGTCTGGCCTGCAGGCCACGATCCCGTGCCCATGGAATAAAGTATCTTCTCGGTAAGCGTATCGGGATTTATGTTCGTCCTTACGCTCAACTTGCGCCCCCTTGCCGTTGTGCGCTCTATATGGTACTTTATGTCCTTTATGAAGAACTTGAACGCGTTGTTGAACAGCTCCTCCATGAGGTCCCCTGCAAGCTTTATCCTCTTGTTGGCATAGTGGTCCTTGTCGTCGCTTTTTGCATACCTGTAAGCTACAAGCGATGCCCTCTCCGCCATCCTTAAAAGATACATGCCCTTCTCCCTCCTCACTTCTGCCGACGAGCCCAGGTGCGGCAATATGTAAGTGTCGAGCTGTATCTCCGCCCTCTTCTTTTGGTACTCCTTTGTCTGGTTAGGCGCAGCCATCCTGCCCAGCTCCATTATTGCGTCATTGGAAGTGAACTCCTTTGCAACGCTAAGGTCTATGTTGAGCAGCAAATCGTTATCCACTTCCTTGTTGTCCACGTATTCTGTTATGTCCTTGGCATTCACTCCAAGCGCAACAAGTACCATTACCAGGTCCATGCCCTTGGACACTGTCGGGAAGAGCACCTTGTATATGCCGTACTCGTCCCTTGTAACGCTGCAGCGCGCCCTGAAGTTGACCGTGGTCGAGAACACCTTGCTTACCACGTCGCCGTCGCTCTCCTTTGTCGTTATTATCCTGTTGGGCGCAAGGTCTTCTACCCCTACAAGCACGCGCTCGGTGCCCTTTATTATGAAGTATCCTCCTGGATCGTCCGGATCCTCGCCCTCGCTTATGAGCTGCTCCTTTGTCATGTTGTGGGTATAGCACATGTCGCTCTTCACCATTACCGGCATCTCCCCGACGAACGCCTCGCCCGCAGCGTCTTCCTTTTCTATGCCGCTTACCACAGGTATGTATGTTATGTACATCGGCGCGGAATACGTAAGGTTCCTTGCAAGCGCCTCGTTGGGCACTATCTTCCTTGTCGAGCTGTCAGACTCTATTATTATGGGCTGCTCCATCCTCACGCCCACGAACTTTATGGCGAAATCGGATACTTCAGGTTCCACTATGTTGTTGCTGTCTATGACCTTTTGCATCCCTATCCTTATGAACCTGTTGTAGCTCTCTATCTGCTGCTGCACCATAGAGGTCGAATTCAGATAAGACTCTAGTACTTCATGCTCTTCCATTGGATGCACCCGGTTAACCCTTCACCACAAGCCTGTAATAAGTATAGCTGCCTGTCGGGTCGTTCCGTTGTATTGCAACTACATTGCCTGGCTTTGCCCCAAGCCTCTTGGACTGAGCGTCGCTCTCGAGTATCTTGGGCAGCTTCTCTAATTGGGTATTGAATCTCTTTGTTAATTTCTTTATCTCAGCAGCGCTGAGTATTGCATGTTCGGGAATAAGTTTTGGTGTTTTTACCAATAGCTCACCAGAGGAATAAAACGGCTAACTAAGGAGGTTGACTACTAATTTATTGTACGAAAAGTATTATAAACCATATTATAAGCGCCTTATACCGCCATAAACGTGTAAGCGCGTAAACGCATGCTTACCTATGAAATAAAAAAAAGAGAAAGAAATAAGGGGTAACCGTTACCCCTTACATGGCCTCCATTGCCCCCGCTACCCATGAGAGCATGAATCCTACCACGACTACCCAGAACACGCTGGTCCATGAGGTCGAGACCGTCAGTGCTATCAGGGTGAATGCTGCAACTGTTGCAAGCTTTCCTCCCATCATTCCGTCCCTATTCAAGACAAGCCCTGCAATGCTGCTGAAGAACAGTGCTATGGAACTAAGCACAGCAGCGCCCAAAAGTATGGGCAGCCATAGCGATCCTGCACCTGAGATTACATATGGGCTCCACCAGCCCATTCCTGCACTGCTCCCTCCAAAAATCACAAAGAGGAACAGCAGGCTGGCTATAAACCTTAGAGCGTTAGGCCCTGCGCCTTTCGGCCTTCCCGTTGACTTTGCCGCAGACTTATTATTAGTTCTTGGCATATTCTCACTGTATAAAATAACCACAAAAAGCTTTTTAAATATATACCATGTTCATTGATATTGCAGTATAATATACGGTTTTTCAATAAAATGGAATTTACGACTGTAAAGCCTGAAAGCTCACCGTTTCGCGGATCTGCTTGTATCGTTTTTAATTTCGGTTAGGCTGTACCTGCGGCCGCGCCATTCTATGGCATCCATCCTGCTTGCTGCTATGAGGTTTAGCAGATACACAAATATGAGCATGAAGTACAGCGCCGCAGCATATGCGCGGCCTGAGCGCTCATACAGCTTCAGCGCACCTGCAACCAGCGGCGCAAGCAGCGCAAGGAACAGCAGCCCGTGCAGCAGCGCAAGCAGAAGCGATGACACAAGGATCAAAAGCTCCATGAAGTAGAATGCAAAGCCGAGGTATAACAGCCCCCTGCTGCCTGCGATCGACAGCGCTGTCTGCCTGTTTGACCATTCCGCGAAGCTCGAGAAGCTGTCATCCGTTTTGACTTCAGGGTTGGCCTCCTCAACGTATTCTATGCGCAGGCCCCTGCTCTTTGATATTCGCGTCAATGCTATGTCGTCGGATATGGAATTTGAGAAGTATTTGAAATCATCACCTAAGAGAAGGTCCCTCCTAAATGCCAGGCTGCCGCCCCAGCCGAACCTTGTCATGCTGTTCTCCATTAGGCCCTGCCCGCTAAAGCCCCATGCGTGCTTGACCTTCGACCAGAAGCCCCCGATTGGGACGAACACCTGGAATGCCGTTGACAGGCCCACATCCTTGTCCGCAAGCGGCGCCACAAGAAGCCGCAGCCAGTCGCTTCTTATCCTTGCATCGGAGTCGAGTATCACATATGCGTCGTAATCCCTGTGCCTTGATATCGCGGTCGCGACAGATTTCACCTTTGCGCTGCCGCGGTACCTTGGGTCTGACACCATGTACCTTATGCCGGATTTCCTTATGGCGCGCATCGCGACGTCGTCCTTCGATGCGACGACTGCGATCACGCTGTAATTGCCGTACCTCTGCGCCTTCGCGGTATTCAGGTTGCCCTCGAGGTCTATGTCATGCCCCTTGCACGGAACCACGACAAGCACTTTCGGCCTGAACTCCCTTGACGGGCCGATGCGCTTCCTTTTCCTTGGGACGAGCACATTTGCAAGCATGAGGGCAGCTACAACGCCAAGGAACGCGACATACACATCAGTGTATAAACCGTACATGGAATCCTACGGTATTATTACGGACTCAAGCCTCCTGTTCAATGACACTGCGCGCCTTTTCGATACGGTCCGGCTCTTGCCTGCGACCTTCATCTCCTCCAGCCTGACGAAGAACCACCCTTCGCCGTTCATCCTCCATGCTATATAAGTGTCCATGCCCGTGTTGCGCTGCCATTCGACAAGGCTGTCGAACCTTATGTTCTCTATCGCTATGCTTTCGCGGTCCCATGCCTTGCACTCGAAAGCAAGGCCCTTGCCTAACTTCATAGCTATAAGGTCGGGGCTCAGGGTGTTGACGCCGCTGCCTGCGCTCCTCATCACCGAATAGCCGCGCTCATGCAGGCTGCCCAGAAGCTCCCTCTCGCTCCTTGCCCCCTTAGAATACCTGGTCAAGCAATCTATCCCTATACTCAAATAAAGTCTTTAATACGTGCTATTTATCCGGAACACTGTAAAGTGTTTTATAAAGCCTCTTAATAAAGAATAATGAACTTCGGATGGTGCGTAGTTGTTCGATAACTTCATAAACGGCATAAAGAACGGCTTTAGGGTTGCGAATGCAACAAGGAAGATAGTGTTCAAGGACAAGGGCCTATTCATCTACCCCGTAACGTCCGCAGTCGTTGGCATAGTTGCCGCCATCCTCATAATAGCCGTGCTCATAGGCTTCTACCTGATAGGCATCATCAGCGGCTCAGGCGCGACCGTAATAATATCCATCATCATCATGCTCTTCGTGCTCTATTTTGCAGTTTTCTTCATAAGCACATACTTCACCATGGCAATGCTGATAGCTTTTAGGGAGTTCGCCAACGGCAAAAGGATAAGCATGGGCGAGGCATTGGGCAGGACATCACAGTATTCAATGCTGATAGTCAAGTGGGCCCTGTTCTACACCATCATAGCCACCATAATAAATATAATAGAGGGGATCATAAGCGCAGCGCTCTCAAGATACGGGATCGGCGGCCGCATAATAAGCGGAATAATCACCGGAGGGGCGAACATCGCGCTTGCCGCTGCGGTGGCGTTTGCGCTTCCCGTAATACTTGACGAGAAGAAGGGCCCTATCGATACGATAAAGGCAAGCACGTCCTTCATAATGAAGAACTTCGGCGACACGTTCGGCGGTCTGGTATTCACCGAGGTAATATCGATAGTTGCGCTGCTCATCGGCCTGGCACTCATATTCATCGGGATAATCTCCGGCATCGCAGTAATCAGCATAATACTTGCAGTGCTGGGCTTCCTTGTGATAATAGCAGGCGTGCTGCTAAGGTATGTGCTGTTCAACTGCTTCAAGCTGATAGTGTACGATTACAAGACGAGGAAGACCCTTCCGAAGGGATTCGACGCAAAGCTGATAGACGGCAGCATAAAGAGGAAGCGCAAGCCGCAAGGGGGCTCAGGGATAAACCCGGTCGGGTTCTTCGGAACGGGCCAGCAAGGCAACGTATGATGCTATCGCAAAGCCATCTACGAGACGGTCCTGAGAAGGCCCTTGAAATACTCGTAGCCTACCTCATTGTTGAACTTGAACGCGTATGCCGCAGCCGCGCCCCTGTTCGTGCCCTGGAGCCTGCCTCTGGAATTGACAAGCAGCCCCTTCTCTGCCAGCGCGTTGCGGATCAGCAGGACAAGGCCGGAGTCCTGTTCTATGTCCCGTACCCTCATGTTGGCCTCGGCGCCCCTGAACAGCATGTAATTTGCAGGCACGATCCTCCTCACCTTCTCTATCACATACCTGCCGAACCCGCCTGCTCGCCTGTTGTCAAGCAGTTTAATCCTTTTGCCGTTTACGGTCACGTCATCGAAACTGCCGTAATCGAATCTACTTAGGCAGCCAGCGAACTTCTGCACGAGATCCGCATTATTTTTGTTCAGCATATTGACCAGGTCCTTAATATCCCTCGGTGGGGATTTGCAGAATTCCAGCGCGATATCGAAGGCATACTCCGGGTTCTTCTTGGCTATCATGTTGAGCACGTCGGCCATGACAAATATCTCCGTCTCCCATCCTGTCAGGTTGGCATACTTGGCTGGCCTGAAATATTGGGTTTCCGCCTTGTCAGACATCGCCCTTAGTTCGGAAATGCTGCCCTCTATCTCGCCCTCCCTGTGGAAACCGTCTGTTATCTCTGCGGTCGCAGACAGGAACAGCCTCGGAAGCCTGTTGCCGTAGCCGCATTGGTCCAGGACAAGGCACACCAGCCTGCTTGTCGGGATGTTGTTGTCCGCAAACAGAAGGATATTTAGGTTCGGGTGTTTCAGCATGGGCTGGTGATGGTCTATCAGCGCGCCCCTG
The DNA here is from genome assembly GCA_050749665.1 of Candidatus Micrarchaeaceae archaeon. Classification (GTDB taxonomy): domain Archaea; phylum Micrarchaeota; class Micrarchaeia; order Micrarchaeales; family Micrarchaeaceae; genus UBA12276. The sequence continues at coordinate 1,061 of JBOGRY010000012.1, read as the reverse complement.
CTGTTGATCCTGAACCTCTTGTCAAGCACGATGGTGTGCGAATCAGCATACACCGGGCTCTTGGGGGAGATCTCCACCTTTATGCCATCGTCTCTGATGTATGACTTCAGCTGCGCAGCAGAGGACACCCCATCCCAGTCGTCATCGGTTTTTATGACCCTTACGGAATCGAGAATGTCCTTAACTGCGCCGTCAGTAAGCCATCTGCTCCTGTATGTGGCAAGCTTGCTACGCGTCTGCATTGCATCAACTGAAAAAGCCTGCAGCAAACCATCCTTATGCCTACGGTTTACGCTTATGGTATATGTAGCTGATGGTTAAAATAACTACGTTTTCCCATACCATCTGGGCATCCCGTAAAGCCATTTGTGGGCTGCCGACGCGGCCTACGACTTCAGCGGCAGGAAGTCCTTCTCGACGTCTATGTTCCTGACGGGAAATAGGCCTTTTATCATGTTGGTGATCTTTGCATAGTGCACTACCGGGTTGTCGTTGTTGTATATCTTCTTGTGCGCGATTACCGCATCCTGTATCGCCTTCTCCTGGTTCTCGAAGCATCCCATGCCGAAGAAGATATAGCTGCCGCTGGTCGACGCTAAGTACTGGAAGGTGTTTATCAATGGCAGCCTGCCGTCAAGGTCCAGGTAATACTGGTGCGCCTCCTTGCTCCTTTCCATAATCCCGGGGGCAAGCGCGTAGTCCATGAAGAAGGCCATGTTGTATTTCGCAGGCGGCCTTTCCACTACAATGGTGAACCTCTTTATCATATCGAGCTTTGTTATGCGCCTGAACCTGTACCTTATAGTTTCAACGTCCTCGTTTAGCTTCTTTGCAAGTGCCCTGTATGTCATCCTTGAGTTCTCGTTCAGCAGGATCAAGATGCTCTTGTCAAGCGAGTCTATGCCGAGGTTTTCCATCTCCAGGTTCTCCAGGGTCTCCTTGAGCATGGGCGTGAAGCCTGTGTGCGTTACTATTACAAGCGAGAACCTTATGAGCGGCCTGAATTCCATCAGCTTTGCCCCTGTTGCAAGGCTCCAGTGTATGTACTTCTCGCCAGACCC
>JBOGRY010000011.1:0-12606 GCA_050749665.1 Candidatus Micrarchaeaceae archaeon | reverse complement strand
GCGTTATGTCGGGCCTTATGCCCATGACGCCTATTGCTTCGGGATGGCCCTTGTGCCCTATGTATATTATCTCATTGCCCTCGCGCGCAAACCTTTCCACTTCTATATGTATCTTCGTCACAAGAGGGCAGGTAGCATCTATCGTCGAAAGCCTTCGCGCCTTCGCCTGCTCCCTGACCTGCGGTGCGATGCCGTGCGCGGAGAATATGCATATGCTGCCTTCAGGAACTTCTGAGAGCTCCTCAACGAATATCGCGCCCTTCTTGCGCAGGTCGTCGCACACTATCCTGTTGTGCACTATCTCGTGCTTGACATACACTGGCGAGCCGAATGCCTTGAGCGCCTCCTCGACAGTGTTGACGGCCCTCTCCACTCCGGCGCAAAAGCCCCTAGGCCCTATAAGCAGTACCCTCTCTACCATGGTAATCTTTCTCTTTCCCGTAATTTAAATACATATGCTGCAAGTTTGATGAATGACGTAATGCCTGCAATTATCCGTAGCACTGGTATGTTGCCGTCTCCGTAACGTCGCTTGTCATTATGAAGCTGTTCGAGAGCTCTGTGCCAGTGTAGCCTCCTCCGGCTCCTGTCCAGTCAACAAAGGACGCCTGGCCGCCTGAGCATGCCGAAGTTGATGCGGCGTCCTGCGGCGCCGATATGCTAACCGCGGATCCTGTCGGGTAGCTATACTCTATGCCTGCCTGCGGCGTTATGCCGCAGTTCTGGTTGACCGGGCCGGCGCACCCCATGGTAAGCGTATAGGATATCGTTGTGCTTGTAGATGAAGTGGACGATGTGGACGTGGATGTCGACGTTGATGATGACGTAGTTGTGGATGTGGTGCTTGCAGATCCCTGAAAGTCGGCCTGCAATGTATATGTGCCCTCTATCTGCACCCACGGGAAATAGCACTCGTTCGATCCAACGATGTTGCCCGTCCAGCCAATGAAAGTGTAGCCGCCGCTGTCGCCGCCTATTGTGCCGGTGCAGAGCTCTTCGAGCATTGTGCCAGTGGGGACAGCTATCGCGTTGTAGGAGCCGCTGAATCCCTGTGCATTGCCCACACAGCTCTCCTCGGCGAACTCGAAGCCTGGCAGCTCGTAGTATACGCATGACTGCCAGTACGTAGCTGTTGCAGATGGGCTCTGGCTCAGTATGATATTAACAGTATTGGAGTACGTAGGTATCTGGCTGTAGTCGGCCTGTATCGTATACGGCGCATTTACCGTTATGTCAAGGTAACCATAGTCACAGTCCCCCCCTACTTGGTAATTGCCCGTCCAGCCGGTGAATCCCCATCCGTCTCCCTGTGGCGTTGTGCATACGTATCCCTGGCTTCCTCCTATCACGGTGTTTACCGGCACGTTTATGGTGTTCGTCGAGCCGCTGAATCCGTCGCCGTTGCCCACGCACTCCGGCGGCTCGTAGCTAGATACCCCGGGGTATTTGTAGTCTATGCATAGGGTCATTCCTGAGATGCTTGCCACGCTTGCTGGACTTATGGAAAGCGTAATGGGCACAGTAGGCACGTTGGTATCTATGACGTTGAAGTTCGCCTGTATCGTATAAGGCGCGTTTATCGTTATGTCGGAGCCTGATTCGCAGTCGCTGTCCCATGCGAAGTTGCCCGACCATCCTGTGAATCCGTAATCCACCATGCTGTTGCCCTGCTCCGTGCAGACGTAGTCTAGCGTTGAGCCGTAAGGCACATATATCGTGTTGGTGGAGACGATTTGCCTCCTTGATCGGTAATACCAGTTGTTCCACCTATCGGTATTGCCTATGCACTCATCCGGTTGGTCGGACTGGAAACCCGGCACCTCGTATGTAATGCACAATCCCCAGTAGTTCGCTGCGTCTGCAGGATTCATCGAAAGCGTTATGGGCACCATGTTGTTGCTTGTCTGTTCCTGCTGGAAATTCGCGTTTATGTAGTAAGGTCCTGTGATCGGTATGTCGAGGCTATAGCAGTTGCTGCTGCCGCATCCCGGGAACGAGTGGCCCGTGTTCGATGGGGTGAATTCGGTGAATCCGTAGTTCCCGCTGAAATACGGCCACGAGGTGTCTACTTCCACGTCGCAAACCGTGGCCGTATCTGATACCTGCAGCACGTTGAATGCGCCTCCGTGGTTCTTTCCTATGCAGTCGTCCTCGTAGTAATTGCAGTCCGAGCCTATTGCGTTGTACGCAATGCACATGGTCCAGTCTGTCGTTGCCACGTTTGATGGCGACATGCTCAGTATCAATGAAGGCACGTTCTGTATTGTAGTCGTCGTGGTCGAGCTGCTTGTTGTAGTGGTTGTGGTTGTCGATGTCGTTACCTTGTTCACGAAGTCTATGGTTAGGCTGTTTGATACCCCTGCATAGTACGCTGTGACGACCACGCTACCCGGAACGCGCCCTGAAACCGCGGTCAGCGCAGTGCCGCTTGAGCCTGTGAGCGCGGTCCTTGGCGCAAGGCTGTAGATGGAGTTGCTTATTGTGAAATTCACAGTGGCCCCGGGCAGCGGGCTGCCCGAAAGCTCGATTATCGCCTCCAGCTGGTCAGAGTGCCCGACAAGCTGGGTGTAGTTTGCCGCATTGAAGAAGAATGCAACCGTCGTGGCCTTGGACGACTGCTCGACATCCCCTGAGAAATTGCCGACATAGATGTTGTTTATCTTTGTGCCGCATGTCGAGACGCTTGTTGCGGAAGTAAGGGCGCAGACAGTAGCATTGAGGTACAGCGCCCCGGAGATGAATTCGCCGTTGCTTGATTTGAGCGGAAGCGTTAGCAGGCATACGATAGTGCCCCCCGGAAGCACGAAGTCTGGGAAGCAGCCGAATTCGGTGCTGTTAGCCCCATTTATCCTTGAGTGTATGGTCGGGTTCAGCATCGCGCCGCCGATGCTGTTTATCACAAGTAAATTGATGTTAGTGGATTTGCCGTTGTTGGCCGAGCTTATGGTCACCGCGCTGCACTTGATCCCGCTTACGAAGTTGCACGAGGTCGGTACCACATTGTACGGCACGCCTATATATACGAAAAGGAATACTATCACTATGGCTATTATGAGTATAGCCCAGCCGTAAGTCATCATGTAATCCATTGCCGACTGCGCATGCATTAGATTGAAGTACGTCCTTGTCCTCCTCCCCATCAGGTAATATAATATTATCATGCCAGCGAAGAAGCTAACGAATTCAAGCAGCATTATGGTGAATATCAGGACTATAGACACGATGATGCCAAGCCACCACCCCCATTTTGCGCCGCTCCAAAGGCCATAGGCGAGCACGAGGCTAAATACGCCTGCTATGAATATTACCGTGCTCTTGACGATTGTGTAGCTTGCGCCTACCATGTGCAGGGCGTATATTCCTGAGGATGCACCTATAAGTGCTGCTATGAGCATGCCTATTAGCATGATGCTAAGCGGTATCTTCTTTTTAGCCTGACGCTTATGCGACGGTTGCGACATACAGAAGAAGATGTTAAGCAAAGGTTAATAATTATTATTATGCCGCTCTCTACAGAATTTAGCTTCTGCCTGAGCCGTATTCGTGCCTGTTTCCTCCCCTTCTGCTCCTTGAATGTCCTGAGGGAGAACGCCCGAAGCTTCTGTCCCTTCCGCGGAACGCCTGCCCCGAACGCGCCCTGTCGTCTCCCCTGAACCTCTCATTGCTGTGGAATCTTCTGTTGTGCATTTCAGGTAGGCGCAGGTCCTTGAACTTCCCCACATCAAGGTTCATGTGGTTCATCTTCACGTTTGCCAACTTCCTTGTTGCTTCCATAAGCGATTCCTGGTCATGCCCGAATATGGTGAAAGCGCGCCCGTCCTTGCCCATCCTTGCCGATCTGCCAACCCTATGAATGTATACCTTGGGCTCGTCCGGCGCGTCGAAGTTTATTATATCGCTTATGTCGGGTATGTCAAGGCCCCTTGATGCGAGATTGGTCGATATCAGAAACCTCGCGTGCTCCTTGAATGCATGTAGCGACCTCTCCCTCATCGACTGGGTCAGGCCGCCGTGCATCACTATGGCATCGAAGCCGTTTGATGTGAGGAACTTGTGCACGTATTCTGATTCGCGCTGCGTCGAGGTGAATATTATGCACTTCTTCGGGTTGCACTGCTCTATGTACGCCAGCATGGCCGCGAATTTAACCTTTCCGTCAGCGATGAAGTAGTTGTGCGTTATTGTTTCTACGGTTATCTTTTCCTCGTCGCCCACGGTTAGCTTAACTGTATCGTCCCTCATGTACTTCCTTGCTATGTCAGTTATCTCCCTTTGTATGGTTGCGGAAAACAGCATGGTCTGCCTTTCCTTTGGTGCCATGGATATTATGAATTCTATGTCCTCTATGAATCCCATGTCGAGCATGAGGTCTGCCTCGTCTAGGATCAGGAACTTTATCCTGTTCAGCTTCAGCGCGCCCCTGTCCATCAAATCTATTATGCGTCCCGGCGTGCCTACTATGATGTCACCACCGTTCCTCAGGTTGTGCATCTGCACGTTTATGGATGCGCCGCCGTATACCACTGCAACCCTCGGCCCGTTCCTGCCGCTGAGCTTTTGCGCCACGGTGCTTACCTGCACGGCAAGCTCCCTTGTCGGGACTATGATTATCGCCTGCGGATGCCCCCTTGCCTCTATTGACTGGAATATAGGTATGAGAAACGCTGCGGTCTTGCCGCTGCCCGTCTTTGACCTTACGATTACGTCCTTATGGTTGATTACTATCGGTATGGCCATCTCCTGAACTTCCGTCATTTCTCTGAAGTCCATGTTCTTAAGCGCCTCGAGCAACTCCGGCTTGAGGTTCAATTCCCTGAATTCTTTCAATCTATTCACCTGTAAATAAACATATTCATCTAAAACTAGAGAATAAGTAATTAGGTATCTGTTCTATAGGTTAAAATGACTTTGTGTTTGGCATGTGCAGCATGCACGGCCATTTAACGCAGGCATCCGCCATATATTAAATAGCTGTCCCTGGTAATTAATACCATGAATACCATAGTGGCAATACCGCTTGATGATGGCATCGCGGATTACATAGGCAAGAAGGGCTCGGAGAACAGCATCACTTTCTACAACAGGAAGCTAAACGACAGCGTCATAGTCGCGCTCATGCCGTCATCGATAGAGGAGAAGTTCTACGCGCTGCCGCAATCGCTGCTCATGGCCGACCAGATAGTTGTAAGCACAAGGGATGTAGACAGGCTCTTTGGCGAGGTACTGGTCGCATGTGCGCTGCTGGACAAGAAAGTCATATTCACCAAGGACAGCGACATAAGCAAAATGCTATCCGGTACGGCCATAGGGGATATATCGTTTGCCGACAGGGAAAACATCCTTGACATGATAGTTTCGCTGAAAAAGGATGCAAACGAAGGCGAAAACGCGAGGATAGACATAGACAAGGCATTCAACGTAAAGGGCGTAGGAACGGTCGTGCTCGGAATAGTCACCAAGGGGACTGTCAGGGTCCACGATGTTCTTTACCACAGCTCCGGCAAGCCGATAACAGTAAGGTCCATACAGAGCCAGGACGAGGACATAAAGGAGGCCGGTCCGGGCACAAGGGTCGGAATAGCCGTGAAGGGCATGGACGAGAGCGAAATAGAAAAGGGGGACACCCTATCGTCAAGCGCCATAAAACCGTCAAAGACGCTTGAGATTAGCATAAGGGGGAGCAGCTTTGCAAACGAGACCATAGAGAATGGCAAGATGTACTCCATCGCCATCGGCTTCTCATACGCCATTGCGACGATAGAGAAAGTGGAAGGCGCCAACGCAACGGTTAAGCTCGAAAAGGCCATACCTGCCGAAATCGGGGACACGCTCATGATGGCAAGGGCAGCGGCGCCGCGCATATTCGCATCGGGAAAGGTACTAAAGGCTGATTAGCTGACAAAAAGCATTGGTACGATGGGGCGGGGCAGAAAAATTACGGCCATCATTGCCATAATGGCGGCGATAGCAGTCATATATGTCGCAGCCTCATTTGCAGGCAGCGCGCAGCAGAGCATGAGCGCATTCGCCGTGAACGGCAATACGTACCGCATAAGCGCATATGCGTATACGCAGTCGCAGCAGGAGAAGGGCCTTATGAATTCGACAGTGACAAATTCCACGTTCATGCTGTTCTATTTCGGGAAGCATGGCATATACCCGTTCTGGATGAAGGACACCTATTCGCAGCTCGACATAATATGGCTGAACTACAGCGCCGCAACGCACATCGCAAGGGTCGTATACATGGTGAATGCTACCCCGTGCATAGATTATGACAAGTCACAGGCAAATTGCGCGGTGTACATACCTACGGCGTATTCTAACTACGTGCTTGAGACAAAATCCGGGTTCGTAAATAGCGAGAACATAAGCACAGGGACGGAATTGAGGTTTATCGGCGGTTCCTGAATAATTCATATTAGAAACGGCCCGAAGCCCCCAAGCCTTCCTACGAGTATTGGCCTGTCGTTTGTTATCCATTTCCTTGCCTGCACGCCCCTAAGGTCCTGCGTCACATGCATCCATCCCTCGATGGAAGGCACCTCATATAGCACGAGGAATTCGTTGTCGTCTATGCCGAAGGATTGCGTAGTGTAAGACTTGATGCCCCTGTTGTCCTTGTGGGTCGTTGCCACCCTTATGTGCTCGGACATTATGCCGCTCTTTTCCTTCTCCGATAGGAGATACCAGTCCGGGCTTTTGCTCATCGGATATGCGACGAAATAAGGAAGGGAGACCTTGCGGCTGCGTGTATATCCTATGTTCCTGGGCTCGTAAACAGATAGGAACCCGTACCTGAGCATGCTTTTGTCCCCAAAGATCTTCTCCATAGTTGCCCTGAAGAGCGTTATATCATCAGGGTTTTCCGTCATTACCCATGATATAATATCCGTATCGTACCTAAGCGACGAGTACAGCGCAGCCTTCTCAACGTCCTTGTTCTTTCCAAGCCTTTCCACAGCGTCGCATGCCCTTTTCATAAGTGCCCTCCTTTCATTGCTGCTTGAGGACCACCATTTGTCTGTGAACTTGAACCCGAGTACATTCACTATGTAGCTGCCCATGTGAAGATATCATGTTGAATCTTTAAAAGCCTTTACGGTATAAACTATCATGATAGAATGGACAGGACAAGAAATGGCGCGAAGTGCTCGGTAATAGTCATGGCTCATGGCGGCCCTGAAAAAATGGAGGACGTGGAGCCGAACCTCAGGGACATATTCGGCGGAAGGGAGCCGGCGAAAGGCACGGTCGAAGAGCTCAAGAACAGGTTCATGCTCATAGGCGGAAGGTCGCCCATAACCGACATAACGTTCAAGCAGGCGCATGCACTGGAGGACAGGCTCATATCCATGGGAATAAACGCAAAGGTGCATGTCGGCATGAAGCACTGGCATCCATTCATAAAGGACACCATATCCGACATATCAAAAAACGACACGGACAGCAGGTGCGTTGTTGGGATCGTGCTCGCGCCGCATTATTCGGAATTCAGCGTCGGCGGCTACGAGACCATGTTGAGGAAGGCATCCATGGAGCACGCGCCGCACCTCGACGTGCGCATGGTCAGCGGCTGGTACACCGCAAGGCAGTTCCTTGAAGCGTGGCAGGACAGCATACGCAACGCCCTAGAGGGATTTCCCAAGGAAAAGAGGGATAATGTCTTTGTGATCTTCACCGCGCATAGCCTCCCGTTAAGCGTGGTTAAGCCCGACGATCCATACAGCGCGCAGCTCAAGGAAACTGCGGACGAATTGGCGAAGATGGTAGGCCTAAAGGACCATGCATTCGCGTACCAGAGCTCGGGCAACCACGGCAAGTGGCTCGGCCCTATACTTACCGAAAAGCTCGACGAGATAAGCGGCGCGGGCAGGGACATCCTTGTCGTGCCTATAGGCTACGTGTCAGACAACCTGGAAACGCTGTACGACATAGACATAATGTGCAGAAAGCGCGCGGAATCATCCGGCGTGATGCTAAGGAGGGCGGCCATGCTCAACGATTCGCCCAAGCTCATAGAGGCGCTTGCCGAGGTGGTGGCAAATGCAATAAGGCAGCCAGAGACAGCCCTTCCAGAGAAGATATAACCCTCCAATCAAATGCCGTACGGTTTTGCACCAATATGGGAATTCTACAGAGCCAAAAATGGCGGAAACGCATTCCTGGACTGCTGCGCCTGCATCTCAGATACGGCACCGCATCAATATATAAACCGTTCCTTGGAAATAATAGCATGAGGATAGTTGCGTGGAAGGTCGCTGCAGTCATGATCATTCTTGCATCCGCTCTGGCGATATACTATGGTTATGCTTCAAATTCCGGCCGCAACGAAATTGCATTCACAGGAACGACGAACACCACCTCGACGCCTATAATACTATCCATCAGGTCAGGCTACTGGAGCCTTGCCGGGGTGCCAGGTGGCATACCTGCAATTCCTACAATATGCGCCAACGTGCTTGCCGCTCCGTATAATGCATTGGGCAACGGCATACACAACGATACCAGCGCAATACAGAATGCGGTCAATGCCTGCCCTTTAGGCGAGGCTGTTTACTTCCCGCCAGGGAACTACCTGCTGACCGAGCTAACGCTGTATAAGTCCGTGGTCCTTGTCGGAGCCGGGCCCAACAGCACAGTGCTGCTCATCAGCCAATACCCAATAGAGACGAACGAGAACAATCCCAGGCCTACAGGCCCGGAGAACGGCGGGTACATAGTCTACAACTGGACGGCAGGGTACGACAAGGGGACAGGCGCAATAACCCTGAATTCCGTAGCTGGCATCAGCGTTGGCAATGTGATAACCCTTGATGAATTGAATCCGGCCTTCGTAAGCGACAATGGGTACGGCGGGGTTCAGAACTGCGGAAGGAGCCCTACAGGCCCCTACAATGGCTCGGGCCGCTGCCTGCAGCAGGCGGTGCTGGTTACGGCCGTAAACGGCAACAGCGTCTCGATAAGCCCGTCGGTTGACATAAACTTCAACAGCACGCTGGATCCCCAGGCATGGTTCTGGCCCCAGGGCTACATCAAGAATGTCGGCATAGCGAACATGACGCTTATCGGACTGAAGAACAACACCTCTGCGCTGGCGGTCCTGTGGAACTGCCAGTACTGCTGGGTGAACAACACCGATCTATTCAACACCTCCAGGGATGCGGTCCAGTTCTGGACAGGCTTCAGGAACGAGGTATCAAACAACTACGTTGCCAATTCCAAGCAGCCCTACGGGCCGACCCGCTACGGCATCGAGATGTGGGACAATGGCGGGATGCTAATACAAAACAACCTTTTCGACAAGATAGTGTCCGGGGTGGTCTTCGGGGGAGGCAACGAGGACAGCGTCGTAGCGTACAATTTCTTCAACGTAATAAAGAACACCTCCAGCCCCATTGGCGGCGACGTGGCGATGCACGAAACCTACAACCACGACATACTCATAGAGGGGAACATCGGTAATTCTTTCGAGAGCGACGACTACTGGGGATCTTCCGGGTATAACCTCCTGCTGAGGAACCATTTCACCGGCTACAGGTCTGGGCAATGGTTCTGGGGAGATTCAATACCGGTAATACTTGAGAACAGTTCATGGTACTATACCGTAATCGGGAACATATTCGGCACGAGGAACATGCACATATACTACGAGGAGCCTAACCTGACATCGGGCAATTTCTCGTATGACAGCGAGCAGAACTATATCTATACCCTCGGGTGGTGGAACTACGTCGGTAATGTTGTGAACTTCGATCCGCTTGTAGAGAACACCCTGATAAGGCAAGGCAACTGGGACGTAGTGAGCAACAAGACGGTGTGGAACCCATCCATACCGAACCAATCGATACCAGCATCTCTCTACCTTTCAGGGAAGCCCTCATGGTGGGGCGACCTCCCATGGCCTGCCATAGGCCCGAGCCCAACAAACCCAAACACCCTTCTTGACAGTGCGATACCTGCTGAGGTAAGGTTCTATAACATGTACAACCTCACGTTCGGCACATACCAAGGTAACTTCGTCGCCAACTCTCCGACATCGACAGCGACAACAGTGAGCCCTGACCAGAGCATCACCCTGACCGCGCAGGCGCTCGGCGGCACGAAGCCCTACCTTTATACATGGTACCACGGCCCGTACACCGGCGGATGCATGAACATAAGGACGCTCGGGGAGACGAACTCGGGAATCGATACGTATGCCGATACCTACATCACGGTGCCGAACGCCAGCGGCTACTACTGCTACCAAGTCATGGACAGCTCCCTTCCCGCGCCTGAGATACTGTACTCCGGCACCTTGTATGTTGCCGTATCAAATGGCAGCTTATCCTCCTCAACCACTTCAACGGTCACCACAAAAACATCAACATCCTCAACTTTGACGTCATCGATATCCACTTCTTCCACGTCCACGACATCTGTGTCTACAACGCAAACATATACAACCACAATCGCCAGCTCTGGAGGCGGCGTCGGAGGTGGCGGCGGTGGAGGAAGCGGCGGCGGAGGCGGTTCGTCAAAACCTGTAACAGTAAAGACAAGCGGCGGATACATAATATCGAACCTAGCGCAGCTCAATTCCTTCAACATAAATCTCTGCGGCGTAAACATGAACGTAGCAGAGAACTTCCTGACACCAACCTATTCAGGGATATCGGTCAACGGGAAGCAGTACACAGTATCGCCGAACAGCAACGTGCTTGTTGTCGGGAGCGGCAGCGCCGATTGCTACGCATCGCTCCTCAACACGTCCTACCTCCCGATTCTGCAGACGATAACGATCGAAATATACACCAACAACACAGTGCCCAGCATAATCAACGGCATTTACAGGATAAACGGCTCGAACACGACAATCGTGGAATCCCCAAAAACCAACAGCACATTCTACCTATGGATGGCGCAGACGCCGACAACTCCATCGTATACGTACATGAACCTCTTCGTCTCTAATGCAAGTTCCGCATCTGCCCCTGCTGGATACGATGAAGTAAGCATAATGAACGAAAGCATATACGGCATAACGCAGGTCTACGCAAACATCACAGCATCTTATCCCTACAAGAAATATCAGTCCAATGTAATACCGTTTAGGCTCTCGAACATGACGAACAACACCTGGGTGAAAATAGATTCATACTCGGTAAACCAAAGTTCGGGCAAGATAACACTGTACAACCAGAGCGGCATAGGGCTAATAGGCCTGTTCACCCCTCAAGTAACAACCACGCCGACCACAACAGCGACAACCACGACTGTCATAATACCAACAACAGTCGCAACAACGGTGCAGCAGCCCGTTGCCAATAATCCGCATGTCGTCGACTACTGGTTGGTAATAATAGTAGGGATCATGGCGGCGGTGGGACTCAGCATCGCCTATTCCATACACAGGATGCACAGGATCTCAGGCGGCGGATCGTCAGGGGGACAACCTTCAGCAACCCCTCCGATTACGGGACAGCCACCGCCGATGCAGCCAGAACCACCTGTGCAGCCAGAACCTCCCATGCAGCCGGAACAGCCAGTGCAGCAGCAATAAGCCGTTGCACATAAAACATTTATACCTACTTATTGAATGTATAATAACAAAGGCAATCATATGGCAACCAAGCCTGCCATGCCTAAGCATCATGGATTTGCTCCTGCGATGCTGGACTTGGTAAGAATAGACGGGCGATGGGCGCAGATAGTGACAACTGTCGATACTGATAAATATTGCTCGCCGACAGCCGTATACCTTGACAAAAATAGATCGTTAGTCGGGCTTGATAAGGACGAATACAGGCTTTCAAGGGTTTACGATATGGATCTTGGCCACATTAAAGGCATATCCATGACGCCTGGTGAATTCGCCAACGTGCATTGGGGCGATAATGAAAAGGAGTACCCGCGCCTAAAGCTGATGGTCAGGGTCTTCGGCGACTTTGAAAGCACTTCCGGCAAGCCGAACCTAACAAACATCATCAGGAGAATAACGAGGCAAAGATAGCTATTTATATTATAAGATTCAAATATTATAAATATGAACGGGAGAGTGAAACCTAGGAACGGCGATGAAACAAAGAGCATGAGCGCCATAATAAGGGAGCTCTATGAATTGAGGAACGAGAAGACAAAGCTCCTGGAAACAATAAGCATACTTACCGAGAAGAGCCTTACAGACCCGCTTACAGGTCTTGGCAACAGGAGGAAGATGCACAATTCGCTTAGCCAGTATGTGGCAGAGCTGACAAGGGAAAAGAAACCGCTGTCGGTAATGGCCATAGACATGAACAACTTGAAGTTGCTAAACGATTCATTCGGCCATGCGCACGGGGACAATGCGTTGCTGAACATCTCGGATGCGCTAAAGAGCACAATTAGGATAAACGACGTTGCGTGCAGGACCGGCGGCGACGAATTCGTAGTGATACTACCCGGCACAGACAAGCCCGGCGCAAACAGGTTCGCAAACAGGCTAAAGGCCAGGCTTAGTGAAAAAGCTATCGACGTATCTATAGGCGTAGCAACTGAAAGCGGCATAATAAACAGGAACGAAGTGCAAAGCACTGTAAACAAAATGCTATACGATGCCGATGCCAGGATGTACAATGAAAAGAC
>JBOGRY010000010.1:0-59595 GCA_050749665.1 Candidatus Micrarchaeaceae archaeon | reverse complement strand
AGTAAGTTCACCGGGCCCCATGTTGGGACAGTGGAACGATCATTACGCCCTTCATGCAAGTCACCTATTAAGTGACGAGGTATTACGCTACCTCAAGAGAGTCAGAGTTACTCCCGCTCTTTGCCAGCGCTTCTTCCCCTTGAAAAGGGCTTTCACGTACTGGCGGTGAGCAGGCGTCACCCACTGTACTTAGCGTTTCCGCTTTGCGGTGAGTTGTGTTTTTGATAAACAGTTGTCGTTCCCTAGTCAATGATATCTGCATATCCCATACGCAGACATGGCTTCTTGCTATCTTACGCCACCATTTTGCCGATTTCCCTAACACGGGTTACCCCGCCACACCTTGGCCTCTTCAGCCAGCAGCACCTTTACCGGTTCTAGGTACGGTCTAGGATGATCGTTGCAGATTCCCTTTTCACGGGCTCAGGAATTCAGTCCATAGTTCATTTAGCTGCTTCTCCTCATAACGAGACTCTGCAGCCCTTTGCACTTTCTTGCGGACCTATCCCCAAGCGTCAGAAATCCACCTTGCGTTGCCGCTCCTACATCCTAGGTGCACGAATATTAACGCGCTTCCCTTTTGCTGAATTGTGATTAGCATTCAGCTTAGGATCGACTAACTCTCCGCTGACGAGCGTTGCGAAGAAAACCTTGTGCTTTCGGTGTATAAGATTCTCACTTATATATGCTGTTACTAATGCCAGGATTTTCCCTATGGCACGTTCCATACGTCCTTTCGGACGTACTTCTTGACGTGCCACACGCCCTCTTACCAGTTTTATTCAAACTCTAGGGTCTCGGTACCTAATTTAGCCCCGTATATCTTCAGTGAGACACATCTCTACTGGTACGCTATTACGCGTTTTTTAAAGGATGGCTGCTTCTGAGCCTACCTCCCAGCTGTCTAAGACGTGTCCGACCTTTAAGACACTTAATTAGGATTTGGGGACCTTAACCCTAGTCACTATCTTTGCAGTCTCACGGGTCTGGCTTACCCAAACTCGTCGACTCCCGGGGTCTACGCAGCATATGCATTCGGAGTTTGATAAATTGGTGGAGCCTTTCGACCCCTTGCCAATTAGTCGGTAGCTCTACCGCATATGCAAACTCGCCCGGAGCTATCCTAAAGATACTTCAGAGGGGACCCGCTATTGCCGTGTTCGAGTGGTATATCGCCGCTACCCGCAACTCACCCAACAGGACATGCCATGACAGGTTGCAGGCCTCCACCAGGCATTAGCCTAGCTTCGCCTTGGTCGCGCGTAGTTCACAACGGCTTCGGGTCGTACACAAGTGACTAGAGGCATTTTCATACCCTGCGCCTCGCATGCTGCGCGCACTCGCTTTCGCTCCGCCTTTCGGCTCGCCACTCATGTACACTCCCTGGCTCTTGCTTCAAGAAGAATGATAAGACGCTGTTCCATACAATTCGCATAAATCTTTCGATTTTCAGCTTCAAAGTACTTCATAACTTCCGCGCCTTACCTTCGTTTCACCATCTAGTTTCAGATCTTTTCAATCCCACGCGTGTGGGTTCTTTTCAGCTTTCGCTCACGCTACTTGTTCGCTATCGGTCTGTAGCCAATGTTTAGGGTTGGGATTTAATGCTCCCGTATTCACTCTTCATAATCAAGAAGAGTTACTCTCTCGTAGTAATTTCCATCTCACTTAACTCACGAGGCTGTCACTCTCTATGGCGGTTCTTTCCAGAACCTTAAGCTCATGATTTGGATTCCTCCTACACCACATCTCCGCGCCTTTTGCAAGGCTGGATTCAGTTCGCCCTCTGCGGCTTTCACTCGTGTTACTCGCCGCATCGATGTTTCTTTCTTTTCCTGCGGGTACTAAGTCATTTCAGTTCCCCGCGTATGCATGTGCATTTCTGCACAATTCGGCAATCCCAGGTTCAAAGTCTGACTTGCGACTACCCTGGGCTTATCGCAGCTTGCCACGGCCTTTCATTCGCTGCTACAGCCAAGCCATCCCCTAGACGGTTTATTGTTATGCAAGCTTCTTCTCCTAATATCAATCGTGCAAAAACACGATATCACAAATGGCAGAGAGCACAGGCTCTAATCGAAGTATTTTCATCAAGCAAAACAAGCTTTCTAATACAGGAGCCTATAATAGCTCAAGCTGCCACACTAGCACCGGATATAGATTAATCCTAAAGGTATATATAGATTATGCTGTGTCGTGTGTAAAATATTATACGCATAAACAAGACGGTAACACATTCTGGCTGCAAACGCATAAATATCTGAGAGCAGAAGTATTGACGGGGATGGGTTCAAATGGCAGAAAAGACCGCTAGGGAGATTGAGCAGGAATTGATACAATCTGTTTACAATGACAACATCGATAGGATACATGATATATTAAATGCCATTGGTTCAGGGGAGGCAAAGATGCTTGCTAACGCGAGGGACACTAATAATGAACCTATAGTTGACATCTGCATAAGGAAGAACCGCTTTGTCGCGTTCGAGGCCCTTGTAGACGCTGGCGCAGACCTTGAGGCCTTCTACGGGCCGAACCAGGCGCTGCACATAGCTGCCATGTACGGCAGCGCCTCTATAGCAATGAAAATAATAGACAAGGGAGTGCACATAAGGCAGAACCTCAGGAGCAGCTGGCCATCGGACCTTGCCAAAAGGTACAACCACACGAAACTGGCCGAAGAGCTGCAGCGCCGCGAGGGCAAGAACATCGCCAAGCACGAAGTAATGCATCTCCAAAGGAACAACGTCGGCAGCATGCATTACAATATGAAACGCACCGCCATAGCCGCAAAGACAAGGGAGAAAAGCGCTACAAAACCATAAAAAACTTTGCTACCATAGACTACAACGCATATCCTAACGTGCTTATTATGGCCGCTAAGAACAAAAAGAAGGGCAGATATGCCCTGGAATTGGAGAAGCTCAAGGAGCTAAACGCCATAAAGGAGGTGCTCAAGAAGGGCGACATAGAGAATGCAGCATTGACCAACACATCAAAGGACTCTGAGATTGTGAGCGACAGTGCCATAGACAACATGCTCAACCAGCTCAACCTCGACAAGAACTCAACCAAGGACATGGAGATAATAGACAGCATGGTATCGCAGGGCAACAGCTCAAGGGTCGAACGTCCAAAAAGGGCAACTGCCAAAAGACCCGCCCGCAAGGCAATGTCCAGACCTGCTCAGCGCAGCAAGAAATCCGGCAAAAGGAATAACGCAAGACGAAGGCGCTAGTTAATAAATCTTAACGTTATATCATTCTATTTCTACGGGCTCTTGGCTCAGTAGTAGAGCGTCCGCTTTGCAAGGAAGCTTTTCAGGGAAAAGCTTCACCAAAAGAGCGGAAGGTCGCGGGTGCGATCCCCGCAGAGTCCATTTTACCTAATACAGTGTGGTTACTATGGGGGAGATAGTGATAGTTGCCAAGGAGAACGGATCCGTCAGGATAGTGGTCGATGGTAATGTGATTGCGAAGATCTGCAGATGCGGGCAGTCCAAGACACCGCCTTTCTGCGACAGCTCGCACAAAACCAATGGCTTCAAGGCCGAGGCAAAGGAGATCAGGATAGCGATTCCCCCAAAGCAAAACGATGGTCCTTCAAACCCTACGCCATCTGGGGTGCCGGAAGCATAGTTATATATACCATAGAAATGTTTTAATATCTGAAAATAACCATAACATATGATAAAATGGCTGCATCTGCTAAGACTATCGATTCTGGTAAAAGCAGGAATGTAATACAGTATACAGGCAAGGACCTTGATTATCTTGGTGCAAGAGAGCTTGTTAGGGGAATGGGCGGGCTTCCGTCAAACGTGTTGCATGATGATGTCATGGTAATGTCTGACGCATGGAAAAACCTGCTCATGCAGAACTACTACGGGGCATGGGCCAGGGAAATACTCGTATATCCCAAAGGGAACGAAAAATTCAAGAAGGGGGTAGATGCAACAGATTCGTACAAGGATGCCGAGGGAAGGACATGGACATTGCCGGCGTCTTACATACCAGAGGCTGCAATAGAAAGAGCGGGAGTCGGGCTGTTTATAGACCCGCAGAATATAGTGGTAAACGGCAAAGCCGTTGTGATAATACCAGAATACACTAAAATATTATCACCATTCATCAAAGACAACGGGAGAATCGGCTGTGTAGACTGGGAAACCAGAATACCAACTTTCGTAGGCCCTGACGAGAAATACACGCTTCTTAAAATACAGAAAAGATATCTATGGAGGGAATACGGCGCTGGAATAAGACCCATTTCAAGGGGCATACTTGGCATGGAATACGATGGACGCGATATCAATGCGCGCACAAGCCCTGATGAGACGTTGGGTGTCGGCTTTGTGCTAAATCTGGATACATCCGGCGCACCGAATGTCTCCGAATTGCTGCGCAAGGACGCAGGAGCCAGCATCATGTCCAAGGCATAATTAGGACAAATAAGCCGTCACTGCAAATCAGAACATATCAAGCGCCCTCCTTGCGGCAGAATCGAGGTCCGGCACTACGTCGTATTTGCAAATGTCGCAAGGCTTTATCCAAGCATAGTCGACGTTCTCGCTGTTAAGTTTTATGGCTGGCTCGTTGCACAGCACGGCCGCAACTGTATAAACTATCCATGTCTTGCCGACGGCCTTGTCGGGAGCCATGAAAGGCGCACCTACCTTGATCCTTGATATGCTGCCCTTTGTCACACCTGCCTCTTCGTCAAGCTCCATGATCGCCTGCTCCTGCGTAGACATGCTAGGGTTGTCCATGTATCATGTAATGGTGTCCCATTTGTTTTTGTAGTGCGCGACATTCCCGCTTCTCTTGACCAGCAGCATAGTATCAGAAAAGAATGCAAAGCACGATATTATCGGGGCGCTGGGCGAATCCGTGTAGTCTATCCTCCCGTCAGGGAACATTGGGAGGCCCTCATATCCATAAGTTGCAAAACCACTCTAAAACCCCGAATTATAATCCGGAAGGAATGCTTTATATCGCTTGTCAGCTATAAATAACTTAACGCTTATGTACAAATGTGGTATTTATGATGCCGAACATGGACCCAAGGACCATGAAGAGCCTGATGGCAAAGATGGGCATAAAGTCATCTGAGATAGACGCCATCAGGGTTGTTATAGAAACGACAGACAAGGACATAATAATAGAGAATCCACAGGTAACGAAGATAGAAGCGCAAGGCGCAATAAGCTTTCAGGTAGTGGGCGACATAACCGAGGGTGCAAAGGCGCAGCAGGCAAACGTCACAGAGGATGACATATCTCTCGTGGCCGAAAAGACCGGCATAACGGACAGGGATCTTATAAGAGAAAAGCTTGAAGAGGATAACGGCGACATAGCAAAGGCGATACTGGACCTCACGAAAGAGACGGAAGGCTAGTACTTTATCCTAAACGAGTTGGCGTAAGGGACTCCCTTTACCTTCTTCACGCTGTCGATGTGTATTATGTTGCCCTTCATCGCAGCATCGACAGAATCCTTGCCTATTACGCTTGCTGAATACAGCCTCTCAGGCCTTATCATGCCTGACGCCTTCTCCTTGTCAACAAGGGTTCCTTTGTAGAAGTCCGAATACCTCTTTATGTTTATCTCAAGCTCGCCATCTACCAATACCTTGTCTATCAGGTCGGAGTCGCACATCGCTACTATATCCCCGTTTTCTGTGTCGTGTATCTTTATGTATATCATCGAGTCAGCTGGATATGCTTATTAAATTGTATCTTTAAATAGGTATGTGCTTTGTTCGGCATCAATGCAAGACATTGGATAACTTGCTGAAAATACGCGACAAATGCATGCCGGGATGGCGGAATCCGGTAACGCGCCGGTCTCGAGATTTGTGTCCCGAGAGCTGATCTGTGATGCAAACAAGGCAACCGGTTTCCTCACGGAATTTAGGGTTCAAATCCCTATCCCGGCGAAAACTCGCGCTACCTGCATGTATCCGTAGAACGCCTCCTGCCTGATTCGGCTATCTTTTTCTCAACGCCTTTCAGGAATGCCTCCACATCCAGCGTGATGCCCTGATGAAGCTTGATGCTTGTTACGTACTTGTATACCTCCCTTTCCCTAAGCAGCCTTGCCTGCGCCGCCAGCTCATCGCAGTCCCAAGCGCCTTTTTTCTCGGCCTTCATTGTAATGGAATAGAGTTCTGCTATTTCCTTTTCTGATTCATCCTTTGTCCTATCATCAAGGTAGCTGCCGCCGTCCACCCCAAGCCTCTTGAATGCCGAACGGGCATCGAAAGCGCCGATATCGTCTACCACATAATTGCACAGGACATTACTATCCCCCAAGAATATCCTTACCGCCGATAAGCGCGGCGGGCCTTCAACACGCATGAAACTGTGGCCCCTCATCTTTTTCATCCCTAGATCCTTCTCATCGCCAAACCTTACCAGACTTGTTATGCCAAGCTCTGCCTTATTTATGAACAGCCCGCCTGTCCTCGTCATCTCCCATTCAAATCTGCTTGACCCATACCCTCTGTCCAGCCTAACGAATTCACCATCCTCGAAAAGGGACAGCCCTTTGGTTTCTTGCTGCTTTACGGCATTTGCATAGACCCCAAGGTAGTATCTGTAACTAACTTCATATTTATGTCCACTGGGAACTCCCATGCCATGGCATCCGCATATGTCATCAACAGAGCTTACTTCCACATAAAGCAGTTGCGATGCGTCAAGATTTTTCCTCAATTCAAGCAAATTACTTTCCGATTTTCCTCCGTCAACCATAAACCTGGGAATGCCAGCTCTATCCATCCAATCACTTGTTTATTATCACTGCCATGATATTTAACGTTTCCGCGAACTGCAGGCAATGCCTGGAATGCGCATACGTTGCCCTACATGGGAATTTCCAATAGTTCCTCGAGAAACACAGTCGCATAGGATCCTGCAGGCAGCTCAAATTGGAGCTCGAATCCGTTTCCTGTCTCGTCATGACGATGAGATAGGCCCCTGAACGGCGCAAACATGACCCTGTATGTCCCTTTGGAATTGAGCTCGTTGAGACCGTTCACCCTGAACGATTCTGTTGTTATGCCCAATTCATCCATCGCCCCCTGCTCCTTTTCCGTTACACTCTTCGTGTCGTATCCCAGGATGTTTGACACAATGAATGCATTGTCCGGCTTACTGCCATCAAAAGGCGCTACATTCTTCATATCCGGGAACCCATAGCTGTTTGTATGGCAAATGATATCGCCATTCGCCGGTGTTATTCCTCTGTCAGCTATCCTCTGCTCGAGCTCCTTATTGAATATGTACGATTCGACAGAATGCACGAACATCAGCGATATGGACCTTGGCAGCTTCCTTATTGCGTTTGCATAGTTGTTCGGAAACCTTGACAAGTATTCCAGCATGCTCCTTTCGTATTTGAGGTGCATAGGAAAATACTCCATGGCCTTCTTGAAGTCCATCTCGTTTGCAAGCCTTTCCCTGGCAAGCCTTGAATCGTCGTTGGTCTCCCCGGAGGTGCCTGTCAGGAAGGCAAGGGCAGCCTCCCTGAAATCGCCTTTCAGGATGTAGATGCCAACGTCTACGTTGGTGCCCCTGTAGCCGAAACGCTGTTCGCCGAAATAGTTCGGGAACAGGCCATCGAGTTCTGATATTATGCCTGCAATCCGCTCGGCGCCCGAGGCGTTTCTCACGCTTATGCCGAATCTGTTCCCGAGGAGGTCGCCTACCTTGATCTTTTCGCCCCCGCGCCATGACCCGTTTATCTTTATGTCCTTTATGTGTATGTTTGACAAATCCTTCGGCTCGGCGCCGAATATACTGCAAAGCTGCGTAGATACCGACATCCTGTCCTTTGTTCCTGCAAATGCGGTTGATTTGACGCCTCTCCTAAACTTCCTCGCTACGGCCTTCAACGCCTGCGCAGTATTCCAGTTGGTCTTCTGCATCACGAAAACCGAGAATTTGCCGTTGCTTATGTCATCAAACCCGATCGATCCTGGGGAATAGGTTTCGTCTATATGGAGCACGTGGCCGCTGCTCGTTATCTCCTCTACCCTGAAATCCTCGGCCCTCTCCTTTATGGATCCGCTCGCCCTTGCGCCCTTGGACAGCCTAAGCATTAAAACAACTAACTATATGTCGAACTGCTCATCGTTCTTAGGCACTATCGCCTTGTACCTGCTTGATGCGTATTCCCTCAACTGCTCGGACTTGCTCTTCTCGCCGTGCATTATGAATACCGTCTTAAGGCCGTTGACCCTGCTTATGGTCTGCTCAAGCTGTGGCCTGTCCGCGTGCGCCGACAGGTGCTGCAATTCAACATGCAGCTTTATCTCAACGTTGTACTTGTCGAGCTTCACTCTCTTCATGCCGTCCTGTATCATCCTTCCCGGGGTGCCGTCAGCCTGGTATCCTACAAGTATTACCTTGTTTATTGGGTTGCCTGCAAGCCTCTGCAAATAGTATATGACAGGGCCTCCGGTCAGCATGCCGCTCGTTGTCACTATTATTGCGCTGCCGTCCTCATTGACCACCTTGCTCCTTTGGGTCTTGCTTTCTATTGGTATGAAGTTGCTGCTCTTGAACGGGTCGTAGTCGCTCATCAGTATCTTCATCTGCAGCTCCTTCCTGCAGTATATGACGTTGTGCCTGTGTATCCTCATTGCCTTGTTTATCATGCCGTCCACATATATCGGCACCTTCGGCAGAAGGCCGGAATTTATGTAGTCGTCGAGCATGAGGAGTATCTCCTGCGCCCTACCTACGGCAAAGGACGGTATTATTATCTTGCCGCCTACGCTTATCGTATCCTTTATGCTCTTAAGTGTCCTTTGCGCTATCACGCCTTCTTTCGGGAACACGTCATCCTTTGCGCCGTATGTGCTCTCTATTATCAGCGTCTTTGCGCTCAGGTTCCTTGTGTCTGCGCCATCCAGCAGCTTTGTCTTAGCCAGGTTCAGGTCGCCGCTGTATAGAAGGACGCTCTTTCCATCGCTTACGCTGAGCATCGAGCTCCCAACTATGTGCCCTGAAGGTATGAACCTTACCGTAAGGTCGTTTATCCTTATGTCCTCGCGGAACTCGCACACCTTGTAGCTCTTCTGCAATCTGTTGAGGCCGTCCTTCGTGACGTCCCTGGGATTTGATATGCGCATGTAGTCGCTTATGAGCACGTTCGTTAGCTCCATTGTCGGCTTCGTCGTATACGTATGCCCTGCATACCCTGCAGAATACGCATGCGGAAGATAGCCTATGTGGTCAAGATGCGCGTGCGATATGAATATGCCGTCTATCTTCTTGAACTCCTCGTCCTTTATCGTCGGGTGCTCCTCTACCTCTCCTAGCTTGATGCCGGCATCAAGCAGTATCCTTGTCTTTTCTGTACTTACCATCACGCAGCTTCTTCCTACTTCCTGCGCTCCTCCAAAAAAAGTAACTTTCAATAAATCACTATATATCATTATATTTTAAAATTTAGCGGATTGCAGAAGGGTTCATTTTGAGTCCTTCTTCTTTATGACCGCTATGTCCTCTAGATTGACGCCAGGGGCCGGTGCGGGCCTTTCCCTTTTGGGCGCCTGCTGCGGCTTGCTCCTCCAGCTCCCTATGCCAAGTGTCTTCCTAAGCGCAACATATATGTTGTCAAGCCTTGTGTCGAGCACCACTATCTGTGAATTCACTTCTGTTATCGCCTTCCTGTAATCATCTATGTCCTTTGTTATGAAGCCTATCTTCCTCTCCATCCTTACAGACGCCAGGGCCTCGTCAAGCTCCTTGCTTATCTCACTTATCCCCCTTATCATCTCCTTCTCCTGCGCGAGCGAAGACGATTCTGTAGATATCCTAAACTCCATCCTCGACTTTACCTTCTTCAGGTAGCCTATCCTCTTGCTCTTCGAGCTGTAGTTCGGGTCCTCCTTCCTCATCTTCACAAGCTTGTTTATCGCTGCGGATTCCGCTTCCTTGTAGCTGAGCCTCCTCCTGCAGTCCTTTATCCTTGCTATAAGCTTGCCCCTATCCCTCCTTAGGTTGTCTATCTCGTCCTTGAGCCTTGTAGCTTCAGGGTTGTTTGACTCCTTTATTAGGGTGTTTAGGGACTGCCTTTCGCTTATATCTGCAGCATGCCTGTCGTTAGGCCGCTTAGTAGCTGTATTAGCGTTAGATGCCCTCCCTGCCTCATTCGTTTTCTCCTGCTCCCGTGAGCCCTTATTATCCAGTGAATCGCCTTATGTGATGATAAAAGTCAGTTTCTTTATGAACTTTCATTATTTAATACTCTTCCATACAGATTCAGCAGGTCGTCTGTCGCCCTCTCTATGGAATACCTCTTTGCCGTATCTGCCATACCCTTATACGAGTCGATATTATATATAACCTTCTTTATCTTCCGTGCGCAGTCGCCGCTGTCAAGAGGCCTGAACTTCTCACCGTTCCTTCCATTGCTTATCAGCTCCTTGAGCGCAAGGTAGTTCGCGCCGACAACCGGCTTGCCGCATGCCATTGCCTCGAGCGACACTACCCCCTGGGTCTCGAACATAGAGGGTATGCAGAACAGGTCGCATGCCGAATAGTACTTAGGCAGATGCCTGTTCTCGACGAATCCCGTGAACACGACCTTGTCGAGGTGCATGCGCTTAACCATATCCTCATAGTGAGCATGTGCAGGGCCGCTTCCCACGATGGCGAAACGTATGTTTTCATCCCTTAGCAGCTTAGCCGCCTTTATCAGCGTCTCTATCCTCTTCTCCTTGCTCAACCTTCCTACGTACATGACCAGTTTCTCCCCCCTCTTCCTTACGAGCTTCCTCCTTACGGCGCTGCCGTCGACACTTTCATTGAACTTGCTTGTGTCTATGCCGTTTGGGACAACGCATACGTTTTTTATGCCCTTCCTGTCGAGCATTCCCTTCATGGTGCTGCTTGGCACGGTCACGCCGTCGCACCTGTTGTAGAAGAGCCTGGCATACTTCCATGAGTATTTGACTACCTTGCTTGCAAGGAACTTGCTGTCTATCGCGTAATCCCTTATCACGTTCCTGTCTGTGAAGAGGGTGTGGAAAGATCCTATTATCGGTGTCCTTTCCACCTTGGAGATAAGCAGCGAATGCACGCCCATCATGAATGGCGTCTGCGCATGGTTTATGTCCATCTTTATGTTGAACGTGCTGATCTTCGATGTGAGCGGGAAAAGCGCAAGGCTGTACTGCGGGTATTTCTTAAACTTGAGGCCCCGTACGACCACTACCCTTTTATCGCCCTTGGTCATGCTCTTTGTCTTATCTGTGCCGCTGGCGAATATGTACACCTCGTGGCCCCTTTTCTCGAGCTCCTTCCTGAAATTAAGTATGGATACAACCACGCCGTCAACGGCAGGAAGGAATGAATCAGTGTAAAAAGCGATCCTCAATGAATCTGACATCTATTAGCCCTATATCTTGATCGCTTCCCCTCCTGCGCCCTTTATCTTTGCCATGGCGCCCTCGGAAAATCCGCTTGCCTTGACTATTACGGCCCTGTTTATTGAGCCGTTGCTCAAGACCTTAAAGCTCCTAAGCTCTATGGTGGACTTGCCATCGGTCTTGCCAGCCATCCTGTTTATGTCCCTTATCGTTATGTAGTTTAGCCTGCGCCTGTTCCATGGAGTGAAGCCCACTGTCCTTATGAGTTCCGGCGTCTTAGCCGTTACGTAGGTCCACTTGTTCTTCTTCCCTCCTTTGCCTACGCCCCCTCTATCACCCTTCCCTCTATGGTTCTTTATGTTTCCGGCTCCCCATCTCCTGGTGCCCAAATATTTCCTGTTTGTCTTCTCCCTTCTTACTACCATGCCTACACCATGCGCGTTATCAGCTTGTTTATCTCACCGCCCATATAGCCTAGCGAGCCCCCCTGCCTAAAGTGCAGCTTGGTGCTCTTGTAGCCGTGCCTTGGCGGGTGCAGCCTGAAAGGAACAAAGCTCCTTACCTTCTCTGCGTCGTATTTCCCGCCCAGGAGCTCCTTGGCGTCAAGCTCCTTCGCATGCTTCTCAAGTAGCTTTGAAAGCGTCGGTTCGTCTATCTCGCCGTAAGCGATATAGTTGGTGCACTTGTTGAGCATGCCGTTGTACGAATCGGTTATCTTTATGAGAGTGCAGTTGCTTACGCGCTTGAGGTTGAGCCTGTTGAGCGTCTCCGTTATGTCGCTCCTTACGTTCACCCTTCCGCGTATCCTGACCACTGCCACCAATTTGTCTTTTAAAGGATTCTTCTTCATGAAAATTCGAACCTTTCACTTTCTTAAGACTAAGAAATGTTATATCAATACTGTATTAGCTTGGAATAGATATATAATCCTTGCTGTGAGCCTAGGACATGCATTCTGCATCCCGGCCGACAAAAAAAACAAAAGAACCACAAATAAACCCTTGCCCTATCTTAAGCCTTAAATAGCCTAAGCGGCGTCCTTAGCTTCTTTAAGAACAGGTTCCATGCCTTTCCTGATCTCTTTGCTGTCTTCTTGTTCCTTGATGCCATCTTATCACACTATGATTTATGGCGATGCATATATATAGGGTTAGCGATTATTTGCAATCGGGCCATGCTTTTTTGTGATTTTGCGCCTATCCAAACAGGCTCCTCTGCCTGCTTTCCCCGCTCTGCGGCCTAACCTTCCTGTTGAGCAGCTCTATCTCCCCAAAGACGCCGTCGTATCCAGGTATGACTGTTATCCTGTTCTCCCTCATGTTGCCTATCGACTCGGCTATGTCACTTGAGGAACTCTCCTTTATGCTCTCAAGGCCGACATCTGTGAGCACGTCGAATTCCTTCCCTAACGAAAGCAGCTTCCTGTATTGCGATTCAACCAGCGGGGAATAGACGCCCTTATGCATCGCATAGGCTATTACCTCCACAAGCGGCACAAGGTTGACGTATGGTATGGCATCATTCGGCCTGTAGCCGTGCGGCCTGTCCGCAAGGTCCTTCACCCTGTGCACTACGCCTATGGTAAGCTTCTTGCCGCATACCTTGCATACTGCCATGTCCGTCTTGGTAGGATCTATCGAAAACTTGCATTGCCTGTGCCCGTCGAAATGGTATTTTCCCTCCTCGGGATAGAACTCTATGGTCCTTTTAAGGTGCTTGACATCCCTGTTGTTTATGACATCGATTATCTTACTGTACGTGAAATCCTTCCCGTCTAGATCGAACACGTTAGCCTCCCTGCCGAGTTTCGGAAGCGAATGCATGTCGCTGTTTGAGAGCAGCGTGTACTTATCGAGCGATGACAACATCCAGTTCATCATGGGGTCCGAAGACAAACCAGTCTCCAGCGCGTGTATGTGCTTCTCCTGGTCCTCATACGCCTCCTTTATTGAGTTAAATCCGGATATGGAGCCCAGAGCCCCGAAATAGGGCGTCCACGCATGCGCCGGGAACACTAGCGCATTCCTGTTAACTTTGAATACCTCTTCTACAAGCTGTGCCGCGCTCATGGAAAGCTGCGGCCTTCCGTCACTTTCGAGATTTCCGTACCTCTTCAGGACATCGCTCAATGACGCTACGGATTCCAGGTCGGGCAGGGCAATCATGTTGTGTATCTTCTTTACCTTGTTGTCATTCCCTGTGAATATCGTCGACACTTCGCCCCCGAGAATGAACCTTACACCGGAACCCGAGCCCTTTACCTTAAAAAGCCCGGTATCGCCAATCGGCTCCAGATTCGTGCGAACCTCATCCATCCACTTGCTATGGGTGAAATCGCTGGTGCTGAGAAGGTTTATCCCCTTCTCAAAGGCAGCGCCATCCATGCCGTTTATCGTGATCTTTGAGCTGCATGCCATCGCGAACCTTGAATGCGTATGGAAATCCGCTATTACCTGCATGTTACACCATTTTTGTTACTCCGTTCCTTGGGCACAGCTTCGCTATAGGGCATTTGCTGCATATAGGAACCGCACCGCACAGGGTCTTGCCGTGGGTCTTTAGGATATAGGCAAACCTGCCCCAGTATTTTCTTGGTATCCTTGACTTGAGGTCGCCCTCTATCTTATCAGGGTCCTTGCTCAGGCTTAGCCCTAGCCTATACGAAAGCTTTATCACCCACGTATCCACCGGTATGCCGTCAACTATGCCGTATGCATTTATAAGTATTGTGTTCGCCGTCTTCCTTCCTATGCCAGGAAGCTCAACGAGTTCGTCCATGCTTTGAGGCACCTTGCCCTTGTATTTTTCGTCTATGATGCTACATGCCTTTATTATGTTGCTTGCCTTGTTGCCCGCGAAGCTCACGCTTTTTACAATGCCCACCAATTCGCTGCTGTCAGAATTAGCATAATCCTTTGCGCTCCTGTACTTTTTGAACAGATTAGGAGTTATCCTGTTCACGACCTCGTCCCTTGTCTGCGCCGAAAGTATTGCCGCGACCAAAAGGTCTATGGGTGTCTTGAAGTCGAGGTAGTAGTGCGCGTCCTTGTATGCATTTGCAAGCTTATCTGCGAGCGTCGATGCGTCTTTTTCGTCAAGCAGCTTTCCAGAAACCATGAGTTATATTGGAAAAGGAATATTTAATAAATTCCGATGCGATAATTAAACATCTGATTTTAGTGTTTGATATGTCTGATCATGGAAAGGCCTACATGGCCAATGTCTTGGCCAGGCTAAAGAGAAAATATAAAAAGGAGATGAAGACATCCCTTGACCACTCGAACGCATGGGAGCTGCTTGTGGCAACGATGCTGTCGGCACAATCACAGGACAAGCAGGTCAACAAGATAACAGGGCCGCTTTTCAGGAAATACAGGACGATAAGTGACTTCGCAGCATTGAATCCCAGGCAGCTCTATCCGTACATAGGCAGCATAGGCCTCTACCGCAGCAAGTCCAGGAACATAGTGAGTGCAGCAAGGGCCATCAGGGAGAGGTTCAACTCCAAGGTTCCAAGTACAATGGACGGGCTCACGTCGCTTGACGGCGTAGGCAGGAAGACAGCGAATGTCGTATTGTCGAACGCCTTCGGCATAAACGATGGCATAGCGATAGACACGCACTGCATAACGGTATCGAACAGGCTGGGCATTGCAAGAACAAAGGATCCTGTAAGGATAGAGAAGCGGCTAATGAATCTGGTAGGCAGGAAGGACTGGGAAAACATCAACCATCTGTTCATAGCGCTTGGGAGGGATACGTGCACAGCAAGGGCCAAGCACTGCAGCAGGTGCGTCCTGCGCGACATATGCCCGTCTAGCGATGCAAGGTGAAAATATGATGGCATGCCTTTTCAGCGGCGGCAAGGATTCGACACTGGCTCTGCATAAAGTGCACGATCAGGGCAAGCATGTGGAGCTGCTGATAACGATGATATCTGACAACGACTTCAGCTATATGTTCCACAAGCCCAACATAGGACTTGCGTCCATGCAGGCTGAGGCTCTAGGTATAAGGCAGGTGACCTACGGTACCAAGGGCGAGAAGGAACTTGAGCTCAAGGACATAGAGAACGCCCTGAAGGAGAACGGCGTGACTGAGCTTGTCACAGGGGCGGTCGCAAGCACATACCAAAAGGACAGGATAGAAAAAATATGCGAGAAGCTGTCGATAAATGCGGTATCGCCCATATGGCACATAGACCCGCTAGAGGAGCTGCATGAATTGTCCGGAAATTATGAAGCCATAATAACGCAGGTTGCCGCAGAAGGGTTCGACAGCAGTTTCCTGGGCGCGAGGATAGACGACAACATGATAAAAAAACTATCAGGCATAAACGAGAAGTACCGCATAAACATGCTCTTTGAGGGCGGCGAAGCAGAGTCATTCGTCCTTGACGCGCCGTTCTTCAAGAAGAAGATAAAAGTCGAGAAAAGCCATATATCATGGCAGGGAAGCGTCGGCAGGTACATCATAGAAGAAGCAAGGCTTATGGGCAAATGATTTAATATTAAGCGTAGATTAATTAGTGGTATAAATGTTGCTTTCTAAAAGGAGCGCATATGCGTCCAACCCTATAGAAGAGGAAGATCATCTAGCATCGCAGCTCGAAAAGAGGGGCAAAAAGATATACAGGCTAAACAGGGGAGATCCTGCGAAGTATTTTCCAACTCCTAAATACATAATAAAGGCCTACAAGGAGGCGCTGGACAACGGACTTACCTCATATACCGCTGCAGACGGCGCACGGCAGCTCAAGGGTGCAATAGCATCGAGGTACTCCAGGCTTTACGGGCTCAAGCTGTCCAACGAGGACATAATAGTGACTGCAGGCGTATCGGAGGCGCTGATGTTCCTAAACAACGCCCTCATAGATGAGTCCGACATGGCGGTTATATTCAAGCCGTACTATCCATTGTACCATTCCTTCCTGAAGCTTAGCGGCGGCATCCCCATACTCGAAAGATACGATGAAGATAATGGTTGGAACATACATGTCGATAGCCTTGAAAAGACGCTTGGCAGCGCAAGGAAGGACGGAAAACTGAAAAGGATAAAATATATACTGATAACAAACCCCAACAACCCGACAGGCACTGTACTGAAGAGATCCGTGCTCAAAGATGTTGTGGACATAGCAAACGAGTACAATGTGCTCCTGATAAGCGACGAGATATACGACGAGATAATATTCAACAAGGCGAGGTTCACGAGCATTTCCGAGATCGCAAAAGGCATGCCATACGCGATACTAAACGGCGCATCCAAGGTGTACGACTCAACTGGATTTAGGATAGGATTCATACTGGTGCCCGAAGACGACAAGGATTCAAAGTTGCTTAAGGATAAACTGCGCGACTATGCGGTAATTAGGCTATCTGTAAACTCGCCAGCGCAGTTCGCTATATCCGTGGCAATCTCCAATATACGAGAGCACAAGAGATCCATATCCTCTATGGTAAAGGCAATAGGAGAGCGTGCGAACCACGCGACGAAGCTGCTTAACGAGAACCCGCTTATAAGCACCGTGGCTCCAGGCGGCGCATTCTACATGCTTCCTAAAATAGACCTCAATGCGCTCCACATGAAAAACGACAGCGAGTTCGCAGAGATGCTGCTTAAAGAAGAGGGAATACAGATCACAAGAGGCTCAGGTTTCGGTGCACAATCGCATTTCAGGATAGTTGCGCTTCCTCCAAAAGAGATATTAGACTACTCCATAAATAGGATAAATGCCTTCTGCAGCAAACATCGGAGATGATGCTCAAGCGGGCCTGTAGTCCAGCGGTTAAGACATCAGCCTTACACGCTGAGGATCGGAGTTCGACTCTCCGCAGGCCCATATTTTGCTATAATTCAAAGTAGTCGAATCCAAAGCTACATGCATAACCATATAAAAATAACCTGATACCAGCATAAACCATGTCAGATCTTGAAAAGGTTGTGGATAAATTCTCCGGGTTCATAACAAAGGACCAGGCCGAGTACATATTGAACGGGGGGTCCAAGGAGACAGCAAAAGCAGGCGTCAAGAGAAACAGCATGAGCGTCTGCGAGGTCCTCGACACCCTTAGCAACGCAAACGGCAACGACCCAAATGCGGCTGGCATGATAAACATAAAGGACCAGGTTTACAGGATATTCAACCCCAGGGACGCAAAGCCGGACGGAAACGGCCCGGCAAGGCGCATAATGATACTCGGGGAAGAAGGCAGCACAGTGGCTCTGAGCCTTGGCGAAAAGCTTTCCGAATTCATAGACATAAGCGCATTCGAGCGCGGGGACTATGTACAGATAAACAACCTGTTCATCGATAGGCGCAAAGGCGAGCTGCAGTCCGGGCAAAGCACCCTGATCAACAAGATTGCGCCATCTACGATTAAGGTAATCTCAGATTATTCTTCCATGCGCGAGGGCCTTAGGAAGGTGGATGTTGTCGGCAAGATAGTAGAGATAAATCCTATAAAATATGTGGGCAGGCTCGGCGGCGCAGGCAATACCGCCGTTTCATCATGCATCATAACAGACATGAAGAGCAGCATGGACGTATCCTTCTGGGGCTCATCGGCCATAATAACAGCGGACCTAAAAGTGAACGATACTGTCAAGCTGGAGTTCTGCGACGTAAGGTCGCGCAACGGCAAGCTGCAGATATACGTGAACGACGATTCAAGGGTCGCAGCGAACGGTGCGTTCGCCAAGCTGCTTAATCATGTATAGTCAGCGCTGCCCATACCTATCAAGGAATTTCTGATAGGATCTCACCAGGTCGGGCGGGGCCGATGGCTTTATCCTTTTTATGAGGCCCTCTATGCTTCCCATGGTCACTTCGGTATCTTTGCCAGAGCTTATGCTCTCTTCGAGGGCGTGCGACTTGGCCTCCCTGCATATGTTCGCTATGTCTGCCCCTGTATATCCGTCAGTTTCATCCGCAAGCTTCTTGAAGTCTATGTCCTTGTTAGGCACGTCCTTGATATAGAGCTCGAAAAGCTTCCTCCTGTCTTCGGCCTTGGGCGGCTGTACAAATATGAGCTTGTCAAACCTACCAGGCCTTAGTATGGCAGGATCCAACTCTTCGGGCCTGTTTGTGGCGCAGACCAGCACGACCCCTGGAGTTTCCTTCACGCCGTCCATTTCCTGCAAGAATTCCGTTGTGAGCTGCACGCCGTATTCGGATGCATCTTTCCTGCTGGGGGCTATGCCGTCAAGCTCGTCTATGAACAGTATCGATGGTGCGTTCTCAACTGCTCTGTTGAACATGTCCTTTATCGTTGTCAGGGCCTTGTCTATTCCTTCCTCGGATACTTCCGATCCGCTGAGCTGTAGCATCGTGGCCTCGCTGAGCTCGTTGCTTACTGCCCTCATGAGCATGGTCTTTCCGTTTCCTGGAGGGCCGAACATGAGTATGCCCTTCACTGCCTGCACCTTGTACTTCTTTGCAAGGTCCTGGTGCTCAAGCGGTATCTTTATGGCATCGACTATCGCCTTCTTTGCGTCCTCGAGCCCTATCACCTCGTCGATGCTGGTCTTTTTGGCATTCTCAACGCGCACCTGCTTGAGCGTCCTCCTCTCGAAGTCTATCTTGAACCTGTCGTACTCCTTGAGCTGCGTGAGCGTAGTCGAAGGCTTGGTTGCGAGTATGAAGCTCTTCATGTCCTTCTGGGTTATCTCAAGCACCCTGTGCCTGTTTGTAGCCTCCTGTGCTATCTCCTGCGCAACGTTGTCGCACATCGACTTTATGTCAGCGCCTGAGAACCTCTCGGTCATCTTTGCGAGTTCGTCGAAATCGATGTCCTTCGATGCTGGCAGTCTCTTGAGGTATATCTTGAATATCTCCTTCCTGCCGTTGAAGTCCGGCAATGGCATGTATATTATCTTGTCGAACCTTCCCGGACGCAGCACCGCAGGGTCTATCAGGTTCGGCACGTTTGTTGCGCCTACGACAACTACGTTCTTTAGCTTCTGGAATCCGTCAAGCTCTATAAGCAGCTCTGAAAGTATCTGCCTGTGTACCTCGTCTATCCCTCCTTCGGCCCTTGTCCTTGCCATGGCGTCTATCTCGTCTATGAACAGGATGCATGGGGCGTTCTTCCTGGCAACGTCGAATATCTTGGACATCCTGCGCTCGGTGTCTCCAGGTACACCCGAGACCAGATTTGACGCCCTTATCACGTAGAACCCCGCCCTTATGTCGTTTGCTATCGCCCTCATTATCATCGTCTTGCCGGTTCCGGGAGGCCCGAAAAGGAGTACGCCCTTCACTGCCTTGATGTTGTAGGCCCTTGACACCGCCTTCTCCTCTATCGGCGACACTATCGCCTCCTTCAGCTCCTTCTTAGTAGCCTCGTAATCGCCTATGTCACCGAACTTCTCTGTCGGGCTTGTCGCAAGCAGGTCCTCAAAGGCCTCGCCGAACTTAAGCCTTAGGTCCTCTTTCCTGACATCCAGTGCCTTGACTATATCAACCTTGTAGAGCTCCAGTATGTAAAGGAACGCCGGTGAAATGATGAAGCTGCTGAACGGTATTATATACGAATGGGGATTGCTGAACAGGACTGAAAGGCCTATGTAAAGCAGCGGGTACAGCACCCCTATGAGGCTTGCCTGGGTGCCCTTGTAGTTCGACCTGCTTGCAACAGCAGACGTGTCTATGAGCATCACTATTATCGCAAGCACTATGAGGTCAGCAACATACCTAAGAGGCTCTATGGTGAGCGCATCGAACATCGCGTAGAACTCGCTGTACATGTAAAGCGTCAGGTTCTGGTTCTCGAGGTTTGATATCACCGCGCCAAAGGCATTGCCCATGGTATACAATGTCGGCGCCGGCTTGTTTGGCACCGAGTAGTCCAGCGCAGGGGCGCCGTTGGACACCTTTGTATGTGCGATTTGTGCATTGTACGATATGTATGCGGTGTTCTGCACCCCTGTCACCGCAGAAAGCATAACTATGCCTATTACGAATACGACCGCAAGGAAGGCCGCGCGCTTGTATCCGACTATGAGCACGCCTATTATGAGCGCAGGTATCGAGAATATGAAACCCAGCGGCGACAGCGCAAGCGGCACAAGTATTGAAGCGAATATGAGCGTCCTGTAATGCCTGTAGCCGAATACAAGCCCCATCGTCATCACAATCACGAATACATATGCGAGTGCAGGCGCCTGGAACGCCAGCATCGGGAATATCATCAGCATAAGCAATACGAATCCAAGGAACGCATGCCTGAGCGTGAAAACGAGCAGAACGATCGCAAGTATCACAAGCAAAGCTAACGGATAGAACGGGAATGCCGCGCTGAATGCGACGAGCGCAGCTATCACCAGCAGCGAATCAAGGAAATTAGGGTTAGTAACCACGTCGACATACGTGTCCTTTATCCTGTAGAACAGCATCGGCGTCCTGTGGTACTTCCTTATAACGTCCTGAGCTATGCTGCCCTTGACGGTTGCTTCATTGCTATCGCCTGTGCCTGCCATCAAAATCATTAATATTTTTGTCCCATGACATATATGTGCCGAATGCCACAGACAGGTCAATCCACTGATACATCTCTAAGGAATTATTAAATATTATGGCTCAAAAGTATCCAATACCCGTTGTAGCTCAATGGCAGAGCGGCCGCCTGTAGTCTGATGCGGCAAACAGGTCGATAGCGGCAGGTTGAGTGTTCAATTCACTCCAACGGGATCCAGTTTTTACGACGTCAGATAGACGACAGGAATTAAGAATGATAAAGTTAGAGAAGAAATACTAAAAAGACCGGTTATGGCAGGCTACTCTGCAAAAAGGTATCTTGCAGCTATAGACATCGGCAGAGCCCTAAACAGAGAAGGCCTGACCAATGATTCGACAATGCTGGAGGTTTGGAAAAGTTATCATGGCAAATCCCCCCCCATGTCCCTAATACAGACAGATTGCGCATAACTCAGGCTCTCAGACAAGGCCCATACAACGAAGAGCCGCCATTAATGAAAGCGCTGCGTAAAAGTCTGAGAAACAACAAGCCTACCAAATATAGCAACATATTGCATTTGTTATGCAACAATATGCAAGGAGATCTGAAACTAAACTTATGTTCACCCCCACGAGAACTAACATTTAGCTACAAAGGCATGTACTAAACATACGCAGCATATCAAATATGCCATATCAGAATATACCGGCATGCAATGCCAATTGCTCATGTGACGTATGGTATAATCCTCTTCGTCCTTGCTGCGTATATGTAGTAGCTCCTGCCAAAGTTCCTCCTGAGC
Organism: Candidatus Micrarchaeaceae archaeon; assembly: GCA_050749665.1. Classification (GTDB taxonomy): domain Archaea; phylum Micrarchaeota; class Micrarchaeia; order Micrarchaeales; family Micrarchaeaceae; genus UBA12276. Next base: position 37,953 of record JBOGRY010000010.1, on the reverse strand, counting down.
GCGGCCTCCTGCGGTATATCCTATAGGAATACGCAATCAGCATTATGGCAAGCGATACCAGCGTACCCGTAAGCGCCCTGGACACTAGTCCCTGCGACGCCATTATCATTATGCCTCCGAGGTGGGACGGGTGCCTTATGTACCTATATGGTCTTTTCTCGACGAGCTTGTGGCTGCTCATCACCAGCACCGGATACGTGAAGAATCTGCCAAGCGTGTATTCGCTCCAGAAGCGCATGAATATTCCGAATAAAAGCGCCGCCATCGCAGCGTAGAACGCCCATGCCTGCAGCGGTAGGCATGCGAATATACATATAACTGAACGTTCAGAATAAAAAGATAGGTGCGGCATTATATTAGCGATGGTTGAATGATAAGGACCCACATGATAAACGAGCTGAATGCCGGAATGGACGGCAGTGAGGTCACGCTTGCCGGGTGGGTGCACGAGGTAAGGGAAACGTCAAAGATAGTGTTCCTGATACTAAGGGACAGCACCGGCATAGTGCAGGTCGTGGCGAAGAAGGGGGAGGTCAGCGACAGCATAGTAAAGGATGCGACGCTGCCAAAGGAGAGCGTTGTCGAGGTGAAGGGCACGGTAAGGAGGAATGCGGAGGCGAAGAAGGGGTTCGAGATAATCCCAAAGAGCATATCCAACCTCAATCCGCTGTCGAGGCAGGTGCCGTTCGAGGTGACCGGCAAGGTCCCGGCAGAAATAGACGTACGGCTTAACCACAGGTATGTAGACCTAAGGAGGCTCGAGGTCAATGCGATATTCAAGATAGAGTCGACGATACTGCAGAGCTTCAGGGACTTCCTTATGGGAAAGGGCTTCAGGGAGATAAGGACCCCGACGATAGTCGGCGAGGCGACCGAGGGCGGCTCGGAGGTGTTTCCTGTCGTATACTTCGAGAAGGAGGCGTTCCTTGCGCAGTCGCCGCAATTGTACAAGCAGCTGGCGCTGATAGGCGGGATGGACAAGGTGTTCATGGTAGTGCCAGTGTTCAGGGCGGAGAAGTCGAACACCGTGTACCATCTTACTGAGGTCACGCAGATGGACATAGAGATGGCATTCGCCGATGCTGACGACGCAATAAAGCTGCTCGGTGATGCTGTCACGTACATAATCGGGCAGGTGACAAAGAAGAACAAGGAAGACCTTGACACCCTTGGGGTCGATCTTGAGGTGCCGGAGGTAAAGACGGTCACATACAATGAAGCGGTTGCCGCACTGCAGAAGAAGGGCATCACGATGAAGCACGGGGAGGACTTCCCCAGGGAGGCCGAGGAGAAGCTAAATGACATATACGGCGATGCGATAATACTCAGGGACTATCCAAGAGATGTGAGGGCTTTCTACACCATGCCGAAGGAGGATGATCCTGAACTGACCAACAGCTACGACTTCCTGTACAAGGGCCTTGAAATAAGCAGCGGGGCACAGCGTATACACAATCCTGAAATGCTTGTCGAATCGCTGAAGAGGAAGGGATTAAACCCTGAAAACTTCGCATTCTACGTAGACGCGTTCAGGGTCGGGGCGCCGCCGCATGCAGGGTGGAGCATAGGCCTCGAGAGGCTGGCCATGAGAATAACGGGCTCCAAGAACATAAGGGAGTGCTCGCTGTTCCCAAGGGACAGGAAGAGGCTTGCGCCGTGAGCGCCGGTATCGGCGCAATCCGCACGCAACGCTTAAATAAACAAGAATGCAATCTATCTCTGCGAGTGCTTAAATGGCGGAATATTGGAAGATAGACAAGGAGCTAATCGAGCACGTGGCATTGCTGTCAAGGCTTACGCTCTCCGAAAGAGAGAAAGACGCGTATGCCAAGCAGCTAGGCGAGGTCATAGGGTCGTTTAGCAGGCTCGACGAGCTGGACGTGCTGCTTGCCGATGAGAAACCAGCCTTTCACGCGATAGAGCTGGAGAACATATGGCGGGAAGATGTACCCTCGAAGACGGAATGGTCGCCATTGTCAAATTCCATAGATAAAATTGACGGGTACGTGAAGGGCCCAAAGATACTATAGGTGGTTTCATTAATAAAGTCGGTTAGAGAGCATGTCAAGGAGGCAAGCGAAGGGAGCATAGACGTAAGCGAATTTTTGCACAAGACAGCCGAAGACTGCAAAAAGATACAGAAGGAATACTCTCCGTTCATCACAATAAACGAAAGGCCGGGCACGCCGAAAGGCAAAGGGGAGCTGTACGCACTTCCGATATCGGTTAAGGACTGCATATGCACTGCAGGCATCAGGACTACAGCAGGATCCAAGATACTTGAGAATTATATCCCACCGTTCGATGCGACTTGCATAGCCAAGGCAAAGGAATGCGGCGCACTTATAATAGGAAAGACCGCGCAGGACGAGTTCGGGTTCGGTACATTCTCGACCAATTGCGCATATTCAGTGCCGAAGAACCCTTTTGACAAGAGCAGGACATGCGGCGGGAGCAGCGGGGGCGCAGCATGTCTTACCGCAGCAGCGGAATTTCCGCATATAGCCATAGCAGAATCAACCGGAGGCAGCATAACCGCCCCCGCATCGTTTACAGGAACAGTAGGCCTTACCCCCACATACGGCAGGGTATCGAGATACGGCCTGATAGACTACTCAAACAGCATGGACAAGATAGGCATAATAGCAAAATCAGTCGACGATGCGGCGCTTGGTCTATCCGTAATCGCAGGCTACGACCCGCTAGACTCCACAAGCAGCAAGCATGAAGAGGATTTCATGGAGTACACAAGCAAAGAAGTAAAAGGGATGAATATCGGGATACCGATAGAGTACTTCTCCGATAACGTAGACAAACGGATATCAAAGCTGGTGCGCAAGAGGATAGACGGACTGGAATCCATGGGTGCAACATGCACCGAGATGTCATTGCCGCTTACGGAATACGCTATGCCTGCGTACTATCTGATTGCAGTCAGCGAGGCTTCGACGAACCTTGCTAAATACTGTGGGATAAGATACGGTCTGCAGGAGCACGCTGCTGGAAACTTCGACGCATATTTCTCGGAGATAAGGTCAAAGGCCTTCGGCGACGAGGCAAAAAGAAGGATAATACTCGGCACCTATGCGAGGATGGCAGGCTTGCGCGACGCGTACTACCTAAAGGCGCTCAGGGCAAGGTCGCTCATAGTAAAGGAATTCAAGAAAGCCTTCAATGGACTCGACGCGCTAGTGGCTCCGTCTATGCCCATACTGCCTCCGACTTTCTCAGAGATAGAAGGCCTTTCGCCGGCTAAGCAATATAGCATGGACATACTCACAACGCCATCTAACCTTGCATGCCTGCCGACTATTTCAGTAAACGCGGGATTTGCAAATGAGCTTCCTGTAGGCATCCAAATAATAGGCGACCACTTCAGCGAATCAAAGGTAATCGCCCTAGGCAAGGCAATAGAGGAATGCACATGACTATGATAGGAATAGAGATACACTGCCAGCTTAATACTAAGACAAAGCTGTTCTGCAGCGACCGCACGAATCCCGGCGATCTGGGGCCGAACGAGAACACATGCCCGATATGCCTGGGATTCCCAGGCTACAAGCCGAAGATAAACAAAAAGGCGATAGACTACACGATACTTGCTGGGCTTGCGCTTGGATGCAAGATATCAAGCGACGCGTTTTTCTCGAGAAAGGCGTACTTCTATCCGGACCTGTCAAAGAACTACCAGATAACGCAGTACGAGATGCCTATAGCGATAGGCGGAGAGCTCTCAACAAACGGAAAGAAGATACGCATAAGGAGGATACATCTTGAAGAGGATCCCGCGCAGATAGTGTACAACGGCAGCATAACCACCGCTGAATACACGATGATAAACTACAACAGGTCCGGTACCCCTCTCGTCGAGATAGTGACAGAGCCGGACTTCGCCACGCCCAGGGAGGTAAGGAACTTCCTTGAGAAACTTTCATCGATTCTCGAGCACATAGGCGTATACGATCCCACGAAGGACGGCTCGATGAGGATAGACGCCAACGTATCGACTACAGGGGAAAGGGTGGAGCTAAAGAACATAACTGGGTTCGAGAGCGTAGAGAAGGCCCTGAACTTCGAGATTGTTAGGCAAAGCGGCCTTGCAAGGATGAACGAGAGGATAAGCAGAGAAACGAGGCACTTCGATGCGAACACCGGCACGACAAAAAAGCTTAGATCAAAGGAAACGGAAGAGGATTACGGATACATATTCGACCCCGATCTCCCTATAATAAGGATAGACAGCTCATGGACTAAGCGTATAAGCTCGGAAATGCCGGAGCTTCCGGACATAAGGGTAACAAGATTCATGAAGCAGTACGGCCTAGGCGAATATGATGCGCGCGTGATAATATACAACGACAAGAACCTCGCGGATTTCTTCGAGGAATGCTGCAAGCTCTACAACAGGCCGAAGGAAGTGGCCAACTGGGTGTCAAACTATCTGCTCAAGAGCCTTAACTGGAGGTCCGAGCGCATAAAGGGCTCGAAAGTAAGGCCGGATACGTTCGTTGAACTGCTTGGGATGATGGATAGCAAGGAGATAACGGACAGATACGCAAAGGAACTCATAAAGGAATACGTGGATACCGGGACTTCGCCCAAGGCCCTCCTGGGCAAAGGCGCACTGCACCTCAGTCAGGAAGAGCTAAGAACCATAACGAAGAGAACATTAGATGAAGAAAGCGCCGCAGTCGGGCAGCTCAGGTCGGGAAAGAGCGAAGCGCTGCAGTTCCTAATAGGCAAGATACTGTCGCTGACAAAGAAGCAGGCCGATCCCAAGCAGATAATGGGCCTGATACTAGATGAAATAAAGAAAGACTGAATATGCCTCGATAGCTCAGCAGGTAGAGCGATCGGCTGTTAACCGATAGGTCGCAGGTTCGAGTCCTGCTCGGGGCGTACATCACGATTATTAAATAATCATGATAAATAATACTGTGCCTTGGTAATGTAGTGGTCCAGCATGCGACCCTGTCACGGTTGTAACCCGGGTTCGAATCCCGGCCAAGGCGTTTAAGGCGATTCTATACCTGGAGTAACCGAAAATGAACCGATTACTAAGGAACCTAATGTGCCTCCTGTGGCTCAGATTACGAACCCCTCCTCAGGAAAATTAGAAGACATATACAGGAACATTGAGAATGAGCCACTTATCAGCAAGATAAAGGCTCTAGAAGAGAAGCTTGAAGTACTGAACGGAGAAGAATCCGTCGAGCTAGATTTTGAAGAAGCCGAAAATCCAAATGCTGAAGACAATGTGCAAAAATTAAGTCCGGAACAAAAAGACGTAGCAAAAAAGGAGGTTCTCAATGAGCTACTGGGCAACTTTAAGGACCTGCTCAAAACCCCATATGGCCCATTAGGTTATTTGGTTAAGTCAGAATCGGAACAGATACTAAAGCTTTATGGGGTGGATACGGATCAAGAATTCTCATCTATGATAGAAGGCACTAAAATACTAATCACCTCTCCTAAAGACAAAAGATTCTTCAATGTCGAGAAGATGGTTGCTGCCGGCGGAGGGAAAAGATGGCTCGGAGAAGCAGGTGTCGCTTTAAATGACCCTGCCGAAACTCAACAAAACGAACGGCTAAGCGATGAAGCCATACAAGACATAATATCCTCCATAGAGGAGAAGCTCTCAAACCAAGAGGTTAAGAAAAAATGGCTGTAAAGTCGGTTCGAATCCAGGCAAAGGCAATGATAATAACTGATGTACATGGAAAAAGATTACGTGGCCGAAGTCTCGATAAAAATCAATGCGCCGCCATCAAAGGTGTGAAGGGCACTTACAGATCCAAAACTGATCAAGAAATACCTCTTTGGTACAGATACAATTACTGATTGGAAAGTTGGCAGCGATATAAAATGGAAAGGGACATGGGAAGGCAAAAGTTATGAGGACAAGGACAAGATACTGAAAATAGAGCATTAAAATCTATTGGAATGCACATACTGGAGCGGTATGTCTGGCCTTCCTGACGCACCCGAAAACTACAAAAGGGTAACGTACAGGATCGTCAAGGAGTAGGATGAAGCTACAAGGCTCACAATCCTACAGACTAACAACACAAAAGAAGGGAAGGTGCATTCTGAGCAGAACTGGAAGACGGTCGGTGAAGGCATCAGGAAGGTTGTGGAGCAGTAGGCTTATCGTATTGCAATCGCCGCAACCTGCTATTTATCAGATCTTTTATACAGCCTCGCATCTGATTCTCTTGCATAAAGCGTGTAGTTATAGTTTTCTAGCGCGTATGCCAAGAACATGTACGAGCTATTCGTGTATATGTCGGTGTTATTGCTGTAGACGACGAGCATGTAATCCGGCACGAAATAAGTGCTGTTCGACTCATTTAGCGGTATATACTCCATGTATTTACGCTCTGCAAGATGCGGTGATATCAGATTCATTGTAAACAGCGATGCGTTATCTGGAACTATGCTCATCAACTGGCCTATCTGTGTAGAATTGTAGCCAGGTACCGGTACACTGTTCCGTAGATTGGTCAGGAACAGAATAGGCTTAGGGGCCAAAATCAAGGACACCATAGCGAGCATCACCACAACCAAAAGGATGGAGGCACAAGTAATTATCCAACCTGCCTTGCTTCCTTTCCACTTATGCATAAATGTAAGCCCTACCATTGATGCGGCAAAGCTCGAGCCCAAAGAGTAGCTATAGTACTGGAAACCGGTATATATGAAATGCGGGAAATCGGTCCATGTAATGACTGCAATTATCCATGGCAGGAGGAAAAGCAACGTGATCTGCAGTTTTTTGAACGTGAAGAACCCGAAACCTAGCAGCACTACGGCTATGGATAAGACAAACATGATGAGGACCAGCGGCATCTCGTAAACAGGCAGCAATTCGGCGAAATGCGCAAGCGGATTGCTTGCTATGCTATTGATATTTGATAATAGCCCCACCTCAGAGCCGCTTGTTATCTCTAGAGACGAAGGCAGCTGCTGATACGATGTATTATAGCTTGAAATCAGGTACCGTATTGATGCATAATAAAATACCCCTGTTATTATCGAAGCTACGATCAGTACTGCAATCATTTCCTTCTTGACCTTATCAATGGAAGCAAGCCTGAAATCTGCTTTATACATCTCGAACAGGAGAAGGCCCAAGGCCATAGTAAGGCCAAGGACAGGGGCTATCTCCATCGAGCCCAGCAGAAGGGCCATTGAAATAATGAAGAATTTCCTGTTCGATGCGATGTAAAAATAGAATGTGGCAAGGTAAAGCGGCACAAGCAGGAACTCTATATGGAAATCAAATGTGATTATGCCTGTAGTGCCTGGATTGATAAGGAAAGCAATCTCAAGAATCAATGCTAAGAAAGAATCCTTTGCCATCCTCCTTGCCGTGAAGAACACTATCAGGGAGCTTAGGCATATAACTATTGCCTGTATGTATACCAGTATGATGGAATGCTGGTACAAGTAGAAAAACGGCAGCACAAATATGAAATCCGGGGAGATATGGTTGCTTATGACAAAGAACTGCAGCCCATGCACTATGCTGCTATAATGGATGTCAAAAAACATGTTATAGGAATAAGCCGTCAGGTCCCCGCTTCCGTCCTGGAAAGTATTGTATGCATGCGTGAGTATTACAAGCCAATATATGATGCTTACCAGCACAACTATTACTGCTATTATCACATATAAGGTGTCATTCCTGCTGCTACTGGACCTGCTGGAATTTTTCATCATCATGCGCCGTTTGATTAAGCAGTATCCAAATTAACTTATAATATCCCTCCCTATGTGTGGTGCTGAAGAGATACGCAGAAAGTAATATCAATATTATATAGCCAACTCTAAGTATGGTATCATGAAAAAAGAGCGCAAACAGGCACTCAGGCACAATCGCAAGGGAACCTATGCAAACGCAGGCGCATCTGCCTATTTCGGTAAGTTGTACCTTACTGAGATATTCCATTATCACGTGCTCAAAAGGCTGGCAGAGGTAGAGAACGACCATTCAGTAAAGCCTATACTCGAAGAGCTTGCAAGGCAGGAGGTCAAGCATTCGAAGATATGGGGAAACATACCGGGAGCAAAGAAAGTTGCACAAGAATACAAGAGAAACTACTTACCGATAAGCTTTATAGTATTGATAAGGCGCATTTTCGGACTGGAATTCGCAATAAAAGTGATGGAGCACGGCGAGCAGAGGATGGAAGGCATACTGTACAACGGCACCGGGCAAAGCTTTACCGGTTCGCAGAGGCGAGCAATAGCAAAGGTAAGGGAATCAGAGGCAAAGGTCGAAGACAACCTCAAGGAAAAGCTACTACTGTACAGCTCCATACTTAGCAACATAAGGAGCGTCATCCTTGGGATGAACGATGGCCTTGTGGAGATACTCGGGGCTGTTGCCGGGTTCGCCGTGGTGTTCAATACTCCGCTTCTCGTGTTCGTGGCAGGGTCCATAACCGCCATAGCTGGGACTTTATCCATGGCGGGCGGCTCTTATCTGTCAATAGAATATGAAAAGAGCGTGTACAAGTCCAGGAATGAATACTCGTCGAAGGATGCGGCGTTTTATACCGGGATAGCGTACATACTGGGTTCGCTGTTCCCGCTTCTTCCGTTCATGCTAGGGTTCGGCGGCTATGGTGCGATACTTCTCTCCATAATAATAACCGCGCTTGTGCTTGTGATCGCGTCAACCATAATATCCATAGTCAGCGACACCAGCATAACCAAGCGCATAATACGAACCCTGATCATATCGCTCGGAATAGTTGCGATAACAATAACCCTTGGGATAATAGCCAGGAATGTCTTCCATATAAGCGTATAACATATGGATATCAGATACCAATAAATACATTAATAAGCCATATTACTAAATCTAGTTTCTAGGGGTGCTAATTATGGACGATAAAGAGGTAGCGGAACTCATAGACCGGATAAAGAAGCAGATGGACTTTCTGCTCAACGACACGAGTGTTCCTAAGAATGTTAAGAGCGCCATAAAGGAGGCAAGGGAGCATCTCAATACCGAAGAGGACTATGTCGTAAAAGTGTCATCCGCGATATACAACATAGACTCTATAAGCAACGACATAAACCTGCCTTCGCAGGCAAGGACCTCCGTATGGGGCATACTCAGTATGCTGGAATCAATAAAAACCGAGACCAGTAGTTGACATGGCTGGTGAAAATGCTGTCAAAACACTTGTCGGCAAGCTTTCCGGTCTAGGCGTGCTGGTTGCTGCAGATGTGAAGCGCGAGAGCATAGAAGGATTTGACGTAGACGACATAGCCATCAGGATAATCGAGCACAAGGCGTCGGATCCCGGTTTTAATGTGATAGACAACGATGCCATATGTAAAATAGTGGAGGAAATGCGTACAGAGAAGTCCCCCAAACCAATAGAAGTACTCCACAAGCCGGAGTTCAAGTCCTATGTGTCGGAGATAGAAGCGCGCTACAGCATAACAAATCCCGAAATGGAATACTCGAACGGTGCCGTGGATGGATTTGTATCGCACTTCAGGAGCAGGCTGCAGAAGCTCAGGAATATAATAGAGCAGCGCAGGAATTCCATCAGCGGGTTTGTTGCAAACCTTGAAAGCATATCATCGTACTCAAGCGGCAGGGAGGTAACCGTATTGGGTCTTGTGCTAAACAAGATAACCACGAAGAACGGGAACATAATGGTGGTGATCGACGACGCCACAGCCGAGGCGAAGGTAATGTTCATGAACGGCACGTCGCAGCAGGCAAGGGATTTGTTCGAGAAATCCAGGCACCTGGTCAACGACGAGGCCATAGCCGTAAAGGGAAAGATATCGGGGCCGTTCGTGATAGCCAAAGAGATCGTATGGCCTGACGTGCCGATAAGGGAAAAGAAGCTGATAGAAGAGGACCTATCGATAGCGTTCATATCCGATGTGCATGTCGGCAGCAGGTTCTTCATGGAGAGGAACTTCTCAAATTTTATAAAATGGACCAACGGCAGCAGCAGCGATGCGCCGCAACTTGCGAAGAAGCTCAAGTACATAATAATAGGCGGGGACGTTGTTGACGGAATAGGCGTATACCCAAACCAGGACAGGGAGCTCAACATACTTGACATATACGCGCAGTACAAGGTGTTCTTTAACTTCATAAGCGCGATACCCGAATACATACACGTGTTCATAATACCCGGGAACCATGACGCAGTTCAGAGGGCCGAACCTCAGCCGCAGCTGAGCAGCGAATTCCTTGGCGACTTCAAGTCCGAGAATGTCCATATACTCCCGAATCCCAGCTTCCTTACGCTTCACGGCCTAGATGTGCTTGTCTACCACGGCACCTCCCTTGATTCAATGATAAGCTCGGTTCCAGGAATGAGCTACGCAAAGCCGGAGAAGCCAATGATTGAGATACTGAAGAGGAGGCACCTGTCCCCCATATGGGGCGGCAACATAGTTGTGCCTACGGCAAACGACAACATGGTAATAGACAAGGTGCCGGACGTGCTCCACATGGGGCACGTGCACAAGAACTGCATAGCAAACTACCATGGGGTAGACATAATAAACAGCGGTACATGGCAGTCAATAACGGACTACCAGCTTGCGCAGGGGCACGTGCCCAGCCCGTGCATAGTCCCTGTATACGAGACGAAATCCAACAGGTTCACCGAAATAAACTTCAGCAAATGATCGCATGGACCAAAACGAGTACTTCAACGGATTGAAGGTCGACTTCGATTCGGCATTTGTCGTTGCATCAAAGGCCAGGGAGAAGGGCTATGATCCGGAGAAGTTCGTAGAGATAAAGCCGGCGCTGGACCTTGCGTCCCGCGTAGAGGGAATAATGGGCATGGAAGGGCTTGCGGACATGATAAGGGGCAAGACAAACGGAAGGAGCAAGCAGGAACTGGCATTTGAAATAGTAAGGACCGTATGCACCGACAACGCATTCAACGATAAGGGAATAGAGGAAAAGCTCACGATTGCGGTAAGGGTGGGACTGGCCATACTAACTGATGCTGTTGTGGTCGCCCCTACGGAAGGCATACAAGCGGTAGAGCTGCACAAGAATATCGACGGCTCGGATTACATAGCGGTCGTGTATGCAGGACCCATAAGGGGCGCCGGAGGCACAAGCGCGGCAATGTCGGTCGCTCTCGCCGACTATGGCAGGAGGCTGCTTGGCATAGGCGCGTACATGGCGCAGCAGTCAGAGGTTGAGCGCTGCATAGAAGAGATGCAGATATACCACGCAAGAATTGCAAGGCTGCAGTATTATCCCTCTGAAAGCGACATGCGCACGATACTTGGGAACCTCACCGTATGCGTTGACGGGATGCCCACAGAGAAAATAGAGATAAACATACACAGGAACATAAAAAGGCTTGACAAAGGCGGAAAGGAGCAGTTCATAACAAACAAGGTGCGCGGGGGCATAGGCCTTGTCATATGCGAAGGCATAGCCCAGAAGGCAAAGAACGTGCTTAAATACACAAAGGCCGCAGACCTTGACTGGAACTGGCTCAACAGCATAATAAAGTTCGAGAAGAGCGTACCGCAGGGCGAATCGGTGGAGAAAAGCAGCACAGTTTTTCTGCAAGAGCTGGTTGCCGGAAGGCCTATAATAGCTTATCCCGGGCAAAGCGGCGCATTCAGGTTGAGATACGGCCGCTCGAGGCTGACCGGCATAGCCGCAAAGGGGTTCAGCCCCGCAACCATGGTAGTGCTAGACGACTTCATAGTATGCGGAACACAGCTAAGGGTAGAGAAACCCGGCAAGGGCTGCGTGGCCGCGCCGGTAGACACGATAGAGGGGCCGTTCGTCAAGCTTGAGAACGGCGAGGCGCTCAGGATAAACGACGTCGAAACCGCAAGGGCGCTTAAAGGCAGGATAAAGAAGATAATAGCTGTTGGAGACATCCTCGTGACGTACGGCGACTTCAAGAAATCCAACACGCCGCTGCAGCCCTCGAGCTATGTCGAGGAATATTGGCTGGAGCATTTGAAGGCGTCCGGATTCGGCGGGGAGCCGCAAGACGGGATAAGCTTCAAGGACGCATTCCTGATCTCGTCAAGCAAGGGCGTGCCGATGCATCCAAGATACATATACGACTATTCGGACATAAGCGTCGCAGAGCTCAGGGCCATTCACAGTGCCGTAGCGTCTTCGCAGGCGGAAAGCTTGGGCAGTGACATCTTCAGCCTTAAAAGCATAAGATTCAAAAAGGCAGCCGAGCAGATCGACATAACGTATGCGATTGAGCGGATGTGCATACCGCACATAGAAGATGAATCGTCCATAACGGTGAAAGGGGACGATGCGCAGAGCCTTGTCACGTCGCTCGGGTTCGTAAAAGGCACCGCAATGGAGCTTCATGCGACAAGCGCCTACGATGACAATAAGACGACCCTTGAGAACCTCAACTCCGCAGCGCCCTTCAAGATAATGAGGAGGTCCACAAGGATAGGCGGCCGGATAGGCAGGCCAGAGAAGGCCAGGGAGAGGCTCATGAAGCCATCGCCCCACATGCTATTTCCTGTAGGGGAATACGGCGGCAAGGAAAGAAGCATATCGAAGGCGTACAACAACGAGAAGAACAAGTTCGGGAACATAGGCATAAACGTCGAGATAGCGAAATACAGGTGCAATTTCGGCAAGGAGATACTGTCTATGCCGTACTGCATGAAGCATAAATCCAGCGCGAGGCTTGAACGCACCTGCGTAAGCTGCGGAAGGGTCACCGGCAAGGAGATATGCCAATACTGCGGCGGCAAGGCCTATGCGAAGGAGCTGAGAACAATATACATAAGCGAGCTGGTGGAGGCTGCGATGAGGGAAATGGGGATTTCATCGCTTAGCAAGAACATCAAGGGCGTAAAGGGCCTAACCAACAGGGACAAGGTCCCCGAGCCCATGGAGAAGGGCATACTAAGGGCGGGCTGCGGCATCCACATATTCAAGGACGGGACGTCGAGGTTCGACGCCACCGACATGCCCCTTACGCACTTCTACCCGGACGAGGTGACGGTGAGCGTGGGCAAGCTTAGGAGCATAGGGTACGAAAAGGATTACCGCGGCAACGAGCTTGTGTCAGGAGACCAGCTCGTTGAGATATTCCCCCAAGACATAATAATAAACAGGGATGGTGCGGAATTCCTGCTCAACGTCGCAAAGTTCATCGATCAGATGCTTGTCAAGTTCTACGGCCTCGATCCGTTCTACAACGCAAGCACAATAGAGGACATGGTGGGCCACAAGGTGATAACCCTCTCGCCGCACACCAGCGCAGGGGTCCTGTGCAGGATAGCGGGATTCACCGACGCCCGCGTCGGCTTCGCCCATCCGTATGTGATATGCGCAAGGAGGAGGAACTGCGACGGCGACGAGGATACGATGATGCTGCTCCTCGACGCGCTGGTGAACTTCTCTAGGAGCTACCTTCCAGTGACAATAGGCGGCACCATGGACGCGCCGCTTATACTCACGACCAAGCTTGACATAAACGAGATAGACGACGAGGTGCACGACATGGAGGTCACGGAAAGATACGGCCTCGAGTTCTACGAGAAGGCCGGGCAGTATGCATCGCCCTCAGGGGTATCGGTTGAGACGGTGAAGAGCAGGATACCCAAGAAAGGGGAATTCAGCAATGTGGGGTTCACGCACCTAAGCGGCATAAACGCCATAAGCAGCGCGCCTCACAGGAGCATATACACCAGGCTCAACAGCATGAAAGAGAAGATAGAGGCGCAGTTCAAGCTGATGGACATGCTATGCAGCGTAGACAAGTCGGATTCCGCGAAGAGGCTTATTATGAGCCACTTCATACCTGACCTTATAGGCAACATGCACTCCTTCTCGAGGCAGAGCTTCAGGTGCGTTGCATGCAACGCCAAATACAGAAGGGTGCCGCTCATAGGCAGGTGCACGAGGTGCAAGGGCAAGATAGTGCTCACCATATCAAAGGGGAGCATAGAGAAGTACCTCAACATGGCCATAGACCTTGCAAACAGGTACAATCTGGAACCTTACATAGTGCAAAGGCTGCTTCTCATAAGGGACGAGATAAAAAACGTCTTCGGCGGCGAAGCCGGGGCCGCGGTGCCCGTCAGGCAGTTCAACCTTTCAAGGTTCATGTAGCGCAGTGAATCATTTGTGCTTGCCTTTGTCCGGGTCGCCAAAGTGCCTTCTCATGAGGCCGTTCTTCAGGAACATGCAGGCCCACGCCCCCATTGCAATGTTGGCCGCACCTATCTCCCATCTGTTCAGCGCGATGTAGTGCATCTGCTTTGGTACATACCTTGTTAGCGAATCGTACATGAATGGCGCGGCATATGCATACGATGCGGCAGCAAACGCCGCAGTGGCGCACGCGAATTGTACAGGATACCTAAAAGCCTCCATGTAAGGTTTTTTCTTGATAACACTGGTGCGCAGCATGCTTAGCATGTACGTCCCCGCAAACCCTATGGTCAGCTCAGCAGTGCCTGCGCCTATGTTACCTAGCGCCGCCCTTAGCACGGGATCGGCCACATACGATATGGCCCACGAAGGCGGTATCGTAATCAAGGCCAGAGTGGCAGTCTTCAGCCTGCTTGGCGTCGTGCCCATCTTATCACAATAATGTTGTGGATTTGGTGATACTTATTCTTATCGAGGTTTTGCATAATCGCCAATGAATGCTGTCATTTTGAAAGCTCCTTGAGAAGCAGCTTGAGGGGCTTTGTGTTTATTATGTCGTCCTTCCTAAGCCACCCCCTCCTTGCCGTGCCTACTCCGTACCTGATGAACCCGAAATGCGATGTCCTGTGCGCGTCGGTGCCGACCGAGAACCTTAGCCCGTATCTTGATGCAGTCATTATGTTGGTGTCGTTTAGGTCCAGCCTGTTCGGGAACGAATTTATCTCCATCAAAACGTTGCTCTCCTTTGCCGTCTCGAACACCCTTTCTATGTCCATCTCGTACTGCTCCCTTATGTTTATCTCCCTTCCTGTCGGGTGCGCCAATATGTCCACGAGCCCGCTTTCAAGACTTTTGCATATCCTCCCGGTCATCTCCCTTGCGCCCATCTTGAAGTAGGAATGCACCGCGGCAACTACAACGTCCATGGATTTGAGGCACTTGTTATCGAGGTCGAGCGAGCCGTCCTTGAGTATGTCCACCTCTGCGCCTTTAAGTATGGTCACCTTTCCGTCAAGGGACGCATTTAGCCTGTCTACTTTCTTGAAGAACCTGCCGAACTGCGCCTCGTTCATGCCCCTTGCTATGCCCAGGCTCTTTGTGTGGTTTGTAGTGGCAAAGTATTCGAGTTTAGCGCCTATTGCCGCGCGCGCCATCTCCTCTATGGTATCGGCGCCGTCGGTGTCGTTAGTATGGGTATGCATATCCCCCCTTATGTCGCCCAGCTCAACAAGTCTGGGTATTTTGTGCCCCTGCGCAAGCTTGACCTCCCCCCTTGCCTCGCGCATCTCAGGCGGCACATACTGCATTCCGAGATTCCCATATATGCCTTCCTCGTTCCTTGTGTTTATCAGCCTGCCATCCTTGCCGAACAGCCCGTACTCGTTGAGCTTGTAGCCTTTTTCCACTGCTATAGTCCTTACCTGAACGTTGTGGTCCCTGCTGCCGGTGAAATACTGCAGCGCTGCGCCGAAACTGTCAGGGGATATGACGCGCAGGTCGCAGTTTATCCCTATTTTAAGGCGTGCACTGGTCTTCGTCGGCCCTTTCACTATTATGCTCTGCACCTCTGACAATTTTGAGAAGAGATCCATGACCTCTTCGCCCTTTTCAGATAGCGCAAGTATGTCTATGTCCCCCACCGTCTCGCGCATCCTCCTTGCAGAGCCCGCAACCATCGCCTTGTCGACAAGGCCGCTGCCGCTGAGCTTGCCAATTATAGATTCGGCCACGGGAAGGCCGTCCCCAAGCAGTATCCTGCCTTTTGTGCTTTCAAGCATTTCCAATCCTTTTTCTATGAGCTCCTCGCTCCTGTCGCCGAATCCCGGAATGGACCTTATCCTGTGCGCAGCCAGTGCCGCCCTGAGGTCGGACACATTCCTGACTTTGAGCTGCCTGTAAAGCGCCACGGCCTTCTTAGCGCCTATGCCCTCTATGCTTGTAAGGGCCTTCATGTCTATCGGATACCTCTTTTTCAGGCCATCGTACTTGCTCATCCTCCCTGTCTTTATGTATTCCTCTACCGAGCCGGCTATGCCCTTGCCTATCCCCGGAAGCTTCATCAGGCCGGCAGTCCCATCCTTTCTGTATATGTCTTCTACAGCCTCCTGGAGTGTTCCTATTGTAAGCGAAGCCTTCTGGTACGCCCTCACCTCGAACCTTGAGTTCGCTGTCTCGTCTATGCTCAGCATCGAGGCTATCTCTTCAAGCATGTCGGCTATTACCCTATTATCCATAAGACCATACGGGTAGCCTAATCGCAATTAAGGGATAAAAAGCCAGTGCATGAGCAACGAAAAAAAAAATACTCATGTTGGATATACGTTGTAGCAGAAAGGCGAGCTTGGCGTACCACAGGCTGGATTGTATATCCTTATGGTGCCATTCGATGAGCCGGAAGCGCCGGAAGAGGTGCCTCCACCTCCATCGCTTCCAGAAACGTCTGCGCCCGCAGCGCTGTACTCTATGTAGCTGTTGTTAAGCGGTGCGGCCGTGCAGTACACGTAGTCGCTGAAGACCTCGCACTGCGAATTCCGCAGTATCAATGGAGTGCCGGTGAGCCTTGTCCATGTGCTGACGAACACGTGCGTCGATGGCGGCGACCCGTAATTGCTGACGTATATGTAAGTCTGGTTGGGCGGCGCGCCTCCGTAAGTAGATGGCGGCGGCGCAGGCGGCTGCACCTGTATTATGGTGGTGGTCGCCGTAGTCAACGTGTTTGTTAATGCATTTTGCGGTATTGTTGTGACCGTATTTGGCGGCGTTAGCGATACCGTATTCTTTGGTATTGTCGAAGTGCTTTTAAATGACGATAGTATGCCGCTGCTGATAACGCCGAACACAACCACCGCGATGACGGCAGCTATTATGATTGCGGGTAGGAACTTCTGGAACACCCTCTCCTTCTCCTTTACGCTGTATTTGACTATCTTCTCGTTCTTCTCGTCGAAGAAGAAATCGGCATTGAACTCCTTCCCTTGCAGTACGAGGCCCAGCCAGTATTTGTCGTCAGCCCACATCTCGTAGTAAGGTATGTCAGCCGAGGCAAACCACTTTGCCTCGCCCTTGATGTTGGGCTTGAGGTCGCCGCTGAACAGCTTCGTTGAATATATGTGCATCCTGTAGCTGTACTCGTTCTTGCCGTTTAGGAACAGCCTTATGGTGCCGTTGTAGAACACCTTGTTGACAAAAAGGCCTGTCTGCTGGAAGACGTGCCTCATGGCAGCCTTCGCATGGTTCTCGTTTTTATCTATTTTCCCTCCCGGGGCATTCCATTTGTCCTTGTTTATCCCTTCGTCTGGCTTTATCAGAAGTATGTTGCTGCCGCCCTTGATTACGTGACATATTACTAGCTCCTTTACGTCTGTCAACGCCATCTTATCACAATGTATTTACTGCGCTCTTTATATAAAAACATGCCTTATTTTAGCAAAACAACAATAATTATTCACGTTTTTGGTATTTATAATATGCACAGGGCGTAGGCAAGACATGGCGCGCCTGCACATACCATACCTATGCTATTTTTTACCTTTGCAGTCATATAATAGCGGTGGAAATGGCTGACCCTGCAAACAGCGCCATTGAAAGGGATGGCAGTCTGAACAGGCTGTACCTTGCAATAATATCCAGGTACAAGGATTACATAGAGGAAAAAGAGGGCCTGTCAGTGGCAGAGCTGCCCACGCTTGTGACTCCAGCTAACCATAAGGTGGCTGAAAAGGTAGAGGAGATAAAGGCAGGCTTCCTTAATTACGACTACGAGGCCAACTTCATCGAGGCAAGCGGCAAGGCGTTCATGTTCGTAAAAGACGAGATCGCCGATACGGTGCTGCCGCTTCAGTTCTGGCTTACCCCAGAGGAGACGCTCACGTTCATGCTCGGCGACCATATGGACAAGAACATACTGCTCTGCAGCATGCTTGTGTGCCTGGGTAACCCGTCCTCAAAGGTGCTGGTGAGGCTGAACGACGGCTCAAGGAAGGTTGTGACCTACTGCGAGTTCTACGGCTCGATGCGCATGTTCGACCTTGAGGACGCCGAGAGGGAATTCAAGACAAAGGAGGAGGCGGTAAGCTACATGGGGATGGACAGCGACGCGTCGATATACGAGTTCAACAACCAGATGTACGCCGACATAAGCTGATTATCTCCTTTTGAGCAGCTTCCTGTGGGCCTTCCTGAGCCTCCTTATCTTCTGCACCCTCCTGTAGGGTTTGCCTATGCGCTTCTTTGATTTTTTTACTTTGATCTGCATGCATGCACCTGATGTGTTTAGTATATTGGCAGACCAAGCTATAAAAGCTATCCGAAATACTGGTCCATTCCCTTCTGCCTGGATTCCGCCTTGGTCTTCGAGAGCCTCTCCGCGGTCTTCGATATCCTGTCCTTCGAGAAGCCGTGCTCGTCGCACATGAACCTCACGATCCCGTCAATGTCGTACGGCATGCCAAGAAGCCTCTGGACCGCATCGCCGTCCAGTTCCCTAACCTCAGGATTTAGGAACAGGTCCTCTACCTCCCTTATGCCGGGCTCGAATTCCTGTCTGTACTTCTCCTTTACAGCGCTGTTGATGTCCTCTATGCTGCTCGCCCCTTTTGCTATCTTGAGCGCCGTCTTCGGGCCGACGCCCCTTATGCCGCCGTTGAAGTCGGTTCCGAGCATCATGCCCATCCAGATCAACTGCCTGCGGCTCACTCCTAGGGCGCGCAGCGTGTCCTCGAGGCTCACTATCTCCGGCTCCACGTTTATGTACACGTTCTTTCCTGGAAGCTTCCTCCTGCCGCTGAACGTCAGGTTCCTGACAACGTATCTCGAGCCGAACAGCATCGTGTCGTAGTCCTGGCTCGCGGCAGCGTAAACGAGGCCCTTGCCTGACATGTAGCTTGCCTGCGCCTCCCCCTCGCTCGGTGCGTTTATGCAGCCTATGCCCATGAGCGCGAGCAGCTCCTTTGCGCTATCTACCACGTCCTTCGTTATCCTAGTGCTGGCCATTGCGCGCATCCTCATAGCCTCCACGTCGCCTGATTCCTTTGCCTCCTCCCACGCCTTGCGCGCCTCATCCCTTCTCTTTATCCTTGACATTGTTGTCTTCTGCTTCAGCATGGACGGTATGCCGTCGAACACGTATATCGGCCTTATCCCGTAGCCAACCATGTCTATGGTCCTGTAGAATATGCCAGAGAGGTGGCTTGTGACATTGCCCTTGGCGTCCATGAGCGCCGTGCCGTCGCTCTGCCTTATTATCGAGAGGAACTGGTAAAGCATGTTGTACGCGTCTATCGCGACTGACTTCCCGCGCAGCTCTTCGAACTCAAGTCTCCTCTTCGAGACAAGCTTGCTAAGGTCGACAGCCATGCTAAAACCCTATCATTTCCTGCCCATGAAGTCGCCGAGCACGGCCCTGCCCCCTCCTCCACCCGTGAACGTTTCGTCGGACTGCTGCTCAGGCTCCGCAAGCTTTATCTTAAGGGCCCTCTCCAGCTTCTTTGCAAGCGCCACGGACGGCATGGTCTTCTGCTGCTCCACCCTTAAAAGAAGGGTCTCCTTCTCGTTTATCATCTCAGCAAGCACCTTGAGCGGCAGGTGCATAAGCTCCCTTGCGTCATGTATCTTCATTCCGTAGTCCTCGACAAGCTGCGGCTCATCCTTCTTTGCTTGTACCTGTGCCGCAGCCCGCCTTCCTCTGCTTTCCACTGGTTTCGATATTATCTTCCTGCCCTTTGCGCACTTGGTGCACACCCTCAGTTCCACTTCCTCCACATCAACTATATACACGTCATTAGACTTCGCGCCGCATATTTCGCATTCCTCCATCCAACCACCATATAGTAATCCCATGCGGATTTAAAAATACTTTCTGAGCTTGCGGTATTAGAAAAGGCTATAAAGTCGAATAAATATATATCAGCATAGCGCTGGTTAAATGAAGGAATACAAGTCAATCGTAGCTGCTGTAGTCCTAATAGCGGTTTCCCTAATTGCGCTTTACCTGCTCTTTACGGCCAAGTCAGCGAACATAGTGGTGCGCGTCGTGCTCGCCCTTGCGCTTCTGGTGGCCGTAGGGTCAATGATGCGCAAGGCATTCAAGCTGAATGGCGGCTATGGCCTTTACATGGCAGGAAGCAAGAAGGGGCTTGCAACCATAGATCACATTTCAAAGAAGTACGGGACATTCTGGGACTTCATGGCCATGTGGGGGCTCACACTCGGCTTCGGCCTCCTGACGTACCCGCTGCTCAAGGGAAAGATAGACAAGCGCGTATATGCCTTTGGGATTGTGTCGCTGCTTGTAATACTGTTCCTTGTGCTGCCGTACATATCATACGGCTTCCAGTTCATAAACATATCGCAGATACAGACCGCAATATCGTCATCCCAGGCTTCCGGCCACAGCTCCCCGAGCATAGCCACATACGCAATATACGCAGTGACGGTATTGGCAGGGTTCTCCGGCCTCATATTGTCGTCGCTGTTCATAAACACCGAGTCGATACTCTACAGCTTCATACTCTTTGCGACAAACCCGTCGCTAGGCGCTGCAGGTTCGGGCATATCGAGTCAGATCCCGGGAGTCGCGCCGATAATACCGGGGATAGACATACCGCTAATTGCTGGGATAATATCCCTTGCGGTCCTGCTTATGATACACGAGTTCTCCCACGGAGTCCTTGCAAGGAGGGCAAAGGTAAAACTTAAGGAGATAGGCGTTCTGATGTTCGGGTTCATACCCATAGGCGGCTACGTGGAGCCCGATGAGAAAATGGTGAACAGGCTGGATTCGACAAAGCAGACAAAGATATTCTCTGCGGGGATATCCGCCAACTTCATAGCCATGCTGGTCTTTTTCGCGCTGATGATGGCGGTGCTGTACTATGTGGCGCCAGGCGCGTACCATTACGGCGTTGTCATAACAGGCACCATACCCGGCTACCCTGCAAGCGGTGTGCTCAGCAAGGGCATGCAGGTGCTTAAGTGGAACAACTACACGGTAAGCGGCATAAGCAACCTTACCGCCGCAAGCGCAAGCGACAGGCCCAACAGCACTATAACCGTGCTGACCAGCACGGGGACATACATGATAAGGGCAGTGGCCGATCCCAGCAACTCATCAAAAGGCCTAATAGGCGTGTCCCTAGGCTCAGAGCCCATACTCAACACACCATATGCAAAGGCGGTCTATTTTGCATATACGGTATTCGCGCTTTCCATGCTCCTAAACTTCCTTGTAGCGGTGGTGAACCTATTGCCCATACCGGGATTGGACGGATGGCGCATATACATGGTCAACATAAAGAGCGAGCGCTTCACGAAGACGCTTGGCGCATTCATAATAATACTGCTGATAATAAACGTGCTTCCGTGGATATTCTACCTTTGACTCAGCTTCCTGAGGCCGCCTACGGTTCCAAAATCCAGCGTTGAGCCGTACCCTACCGCTATGGCGTGCGCCGCATCCACGTCCATGCTCTTGAGCACAGGCGACAGGAGGCTGCCTTTAGGCCTTATGTTTATGTCAGTGCCGGAAGCGAAATAGCTTATCGCGGGAAGCACGAGAAGGCGCATATTCTTGTACTTCCCTAAAATGAAGCAGCGCAGCCTCTCTTTCCTGCCGGCTGCATTCACAATGCCTATTGAAGGGTGCTCATGCCCAGATATGAGCATCTTCGGTTTCTTACCAGATAATTTTGGGAGTTTGTTACCGTGGAAGAACAGGTAGCCTCCTATATCTGCATCGCCGCGGGTCTTGAGCTTGAACTTATCCCTGTACCTGTCTATGTAGTTGTCGTGGTTGCCCTTGACTAGCGTGAGCGGTGCTCCTCTTTCCTTGCAGAATTCCATTATGTCGTAGAGCTCGTTGAACTCGTCATGCTCCACAGTGGAGAACTCGTTCTTTATGTCGCCGACGACTATTATGCCGCGCGCGCCAGTCTGATCAAGGCTCCTCCCCAGCGCAGAGAGTATCCTCCTGAGGTTCGCCTTGGGTATGAACACGCCGTTCCTTGCCATGTGGCTCTCGTATCCGAGGTGCAGGTCCGCCACCGCAAGGCAGTTTATGCTCTTTATGTACGCTACCGTAAGGCCGTCGAGCAGCTCCACGTCGCTGTCTATCCTCATGCATTATGCATGGGAATGGAAAATATTATGCCTTGCTATTCCGCGCCGCCGGGTCCGAACATGTGCATGTAGTAAAGCAGAGCTATTATGGTCTTTGCGTCGATTATCTTGTTTGATGCGACCATGTCCATGCACTCCTCTACGCTTCTCTCCCTTACGATTATGTCCTCGTCCTCGTCGAAATGCGCGGTTCCGGGCCTTAGGTCCTCCGCAATATACAAGCTCTCCTTCTTGCTGATCATGCCCGGGTTGGAATAAAACGCCGTGGCGAAGGTGATCTTGCCTGCCTTGAACCCCGTTTCCTCCTCCAGTTCCCTGCCTGCGGCAGCGAGCGGGTCCTCCCCGTCGTCTATGTGGCCTGAGGGCACCTCGTACACCCTGTCTGCCATGCCCGGCCTGTACTGCTCCTCGAGAAGGATGTAGCCACTCTTCGTTATGGGGAGTATGACAACTGTGTCTTTCTCTATTATCTTGTGGCTCTTGAAGCTTCTGTCCTTCATGGTCACAGTGGATTCCTCTATCCTAAAAAGCTCGTTCCTGTAGACTATCTCTGACATTCAATCAATCCTTTTTTTCTAAAAAACGCAAATGGGACGCCCTACCTCTAGGACATCGAATAACGTGTTCACCCTTTCCTTCAATCTGGTCGTAGCCGTACTCTAATATGCCATACAACGCTTAAATACCTTTTGCCCGCGCGGCAGTATAGGAAGCGATCCGCAGCCGCGGTCACTTTCCCCCTATCTTTTTCATCACATGCCTGTGCAGCTTCTGCAGGTACTTGTGCCTCTCCTTCATGAGTATCGCGTCCGCATGCCCGAAAGTCATCATAGAATGCGAGAACGGCGACGGGATCGCGGTCTTTATTATCCTGCATGCCACTTCGCCGCTCCTAATCTTTGACACGAGCTCGCTTGCGCGCGGCAGGTCCATCGTATCGTTCATTATCTCCCTGTACGTCTCCTTTATCACAGGGAAATCCTGGCCTATCTCCTCGGCTGCCTTGAACACCAGCTGCGAGTTCACCTGCTGCCTCCCGACTGGTATCTTGTAGCCCTTGTAGTTCCTCAGTATCATGAAGCTCCTCGCCGCGACGTGCCTGAACTTCCTCCTCATGAGCTCGGTCCTCCTTATGTTCCTTTTCAGCATAAGCGACACGCCGGTAGTGTGTATATCCTCTATCATGTCCTTCATGTCCTTGCCCGTCAGTTTTATCGTGTCCTCGGTCCTGAAAACGAAACCGTTATCGTTGACCATAATGTCAACGTCCATGTCGAACATCTCTGCCATCTCCAGCGCGAGCACCCTCGAGAGAGCGTCGTTCACCCGCCTCCCAAACAGCGAGTGGAACACGATGTAGTTCTCCTTGCCCGAAAGCTCCCTTGTCAGTTCCACAAGGAGCATCTTGTTCGTAGGCACCTCCCAGGCAAACAGCATCTGCTCCATGAAGTAGCCGAATATCGCCCTCTTGGAGTTGCCGTCTATCGGCAGCTCCGACAGATACCTATCTATGTCCTTGGGTATGGGCGTCCTGCTGCCGCAGCTGCCTGTGCCGCTGCTGATGTGCTTGCGCATCATTCCGCTCAGCTTCGCCCTGAACTCGCCTATCTCGTTTGCAAGCTCGTAGCTAAGGGGCAGCTGCTCGGAGAACCACGGGGGTATCGTGGGAGCGGTGGCCTGCGCCGGAGCCACGTACGCCTTCATGCCCTTCGCGTATTCGAACCTGTACAGCCTGCCTCCCAAAGAAAATATGTCTCCCTCCTTGAGCCTCGTTAGGAACTCCTCCTCTATGTTGCCTATCCACCTCTTGTTCAGGTCGAAGACGTTGACAGCTACCTCGTCTGGTATCGTGCCGAGGTTCAGCATGTATATGACCTTGGCCATCTTGCCGCGGCGTCCGAACGTCTTCTCCTTGTCTTCATACCATATCTTGCCGTATACCCTCCTGCTCTCAAGGCCGACATAGTTGCCCGCTAGGTAATTTAAGAGCGACATATAGTCGTCCCTTTGCAGGCTGTGGTACGGATAGGCTTTCCTTATCACATCGTATGCCTCATCCACATCCCACTTCTTAGTCAAGGACATCCCTATAATGTGCTGCGCAAGAACGTCAAGCGCGTTCTGCGGCACCACGAAAGCATCTAGGTGCCTCTTGAGCGCAGCATCAAGCAGTATCGCGCATTCCACAAGGTCGTCGCGGTTGAGCACTATTATCTCGCCCTTTGCCGTCGCCTTGTAGGAATGGCCTGCCCTGCCTATGCGCTGCACGGCCCTTGTCACGCTCTTGGGCGAGCCCAGCTGTATGACGTTGTCTATGGTGCCTATGTCAACTCCCAGCTCAAGGCTTGTAGACGAAACCACACATTTAAGCGAGCCCTTCTTGAGCAGCTCCTCCACCTCGAGCCTCGACTCCCTTGACAGCGAGCTGTGGTGCGCCGCTATGTCCTCGTCGTACTTATATCGCTTCTTGAGGTTGAACACGACGCGCTCCGTGCCGCTCCTTGTGTTCGTGAATATCAGCGTAGTGCCTCCTTTCTTTATTATGCCGTTGAGTTTCCTGTACATCGAGTCCTCTACGTCATCGTCCTTTGCGTATATCATGTCCTTGACAGGACTGAGGGCGCGAACCTCTATCTTCTTGCTCCACGATGCATCCACTACAATGCAGTCGTTGGGCGTTCCCTTGTCGTACCCGACGAGGTACTTCGCAGCCTCGTCAAGCGGATAAAGCGTTGCGCCAAGGCCTATCCTTGCAGTCTTGTGCCCTATTATCTCCTCAAGCCTAGTGATCGACAGCGCAAGGTGCACTCCCCTCTTGTTGTTCGCAAGCTCGTGTATTTCATCTATTATTATGTACTCGAGGCTCTTGAAGTGCTCCACGAACCTCTCCGAGTTTATAAGTATTGCAAGGCTTTCCGGAGTTGTCACCAGTATGTTCGGAGGCTTAGCCAGCATGCGGTGCCTTTCCTGCTGTGTCGTGTCGCCAGTCCTTATGCCTATCCTCACCTGCTGTATGTTGCCCTTTATTATGTCGATCCCCTTGTCCTTCTTTATCGCGTCGTAGATCTCCTCGAGCGGCTTTGATA
The DNA here is from genome assembly GCA_050749665.1 of Candidatus Micrarchaeaceae archaeon. Taxonomy (GTDB): domain Archaea; phylum Micrarchaeota; class Micrarchaeia; order Micrarchaeales; family Micrarchaeaceae; genus UBA12276. The sequence goes on along the minus strand of JBOGRY010000010.1, from coordinate 12,582 downwards.
GGTTGTTGTATATGTCGTTGTTCAAGGCACGTAGCGGCGACACGTACAGGCAGTATATCTTGTCCTCGAGCTTGCCGCCTATGCTATAGTCGAACAGCCTGCTTATTATGGAGAGGAAGCCGGACATGGTCTTGCCGCTTCCCGTAGGAGCGGTTATCAGCACGTTGCTCTTCTCGCTTATCAGCCTGAACGCGTACTGCTGCGGAGGCGTCAGCTCAGCGAACCTGCCGGTGAACCACTCCCTGACGTAGGGGTTGAGCACGCCGAGGCTCTCGGCATCGCTGAATGGCTTGCCAGCATAGGTTATCATAAATAATCACAACTAGGCCGTGCGCAGGTGCGCCGGTAATATATCTGCCGCGGCAATCTAAAAGAGTTGCTGTCAAACATTTATCAAAAGGAAAAGCAGGATGCGGTGTTCGCATGATGCAGAGGAAGCCCACACCATTCATGGGTGGGAGGATGTCACAAAAATGGTATACGCAAAACTGTTCTAAAAGATAATCCATGACATAACCATGGTCCACAACATTCCATGACAGCATGCTAAAATAAAATATCTTTTATAACCTGGCAAAATTTATATATCAAAAGGACCAGATGCCTAGTAATAGTGGTACAATGTCAGCAGAGAAAAGCATGGCAAATGGGAATAGCGCCGCAAACATGGGAATGCTCAGGGAAGGCAGCAAAGGCACTGCAGCGAATATCATGAGGAAGGGCCTAGACTACGTTGTTGACAACTCCAAGAAGGCCGCTGCATACGTGACCATGGCAGCCATGCTTGCAGGAGGTGCAGCCATGCTGTCAGGATGCGGAGGAGGAGGTGGGGGAAGTTCCACCAAGCCTGTGCAAATAACATACTCATTGACAGAGACCGCAAACCCGACGTCAGGCGGAAAGGTATCTCCCGGGTCAGGCACATACAATCAGGGCCAGAGCGTATCGCTCTCTGAGACCCCCGCATCTGGGTACACCTTCACCGGATGGACAGGTACAGGGACCAACTCATATACGGGTACGGATGCGACTCCGCCATCGATAACAATGAACGGCAACGTCACCGAAACCGCAGACTTCACGCAATCCAGCTACACATTCACCGAATCTGCAAGTCCATCTGCAGGGGGCACAGTATTACCCGGTTCAGGTACATACAATCAGGGCCAGAGCGTATCGCTTTCGGAGACCCCTGCCACAGGATACCAGTTCCAGGAATGGTCCGGAACAGGCACGGGCTCCTACACCGGGACCACTACAGCTCCCAAAATAACGATGAATTCTGATATAGTGGAAATAGCAGATTTCCTGCCGCAAGAAACAGGCACGCTGTACGTAGCTACCGAAGGCCCAAGTTCTTCGACGCCAGCAGCATACATATCCGTGATAAACATTGCGACAAATACTGTGTCGCAGATTATACCTCTCAGCGCCAACCCAATATCTAACATCGTGTTCACCCCGAATGGGTCAACAGCATATGTCGGATGCGCCGACGGCAACATAGACGCGATAAACACAGCATCAGGAGTGGTAACTGACATAAAGGTTCCGGAGATGCCGATAGTGTCGTTGACCATCATTCCTAACGGCAACACGCTTTACGTTGCGGCGGCAAACTCGCAGCAGCCCAACGTCTTCGCGATAGATACCTCGACAAACGCCATCACGGCATCGATCAGCGTGCCTGATATACCTGCCTACATCGCAGCCACGCCGGATGGTACCGAGGTGATCTCATCAGGGTTGTCTACTATCAATAATGTTTATAATATTAGCACTTCTACAAACGAAGTAACGGCAGGCGGAGGTACAACATCACCACAGACTGGTTATATCTCTTTCGGCAGCAATCCTGCTTACGGACCTACTGCGTATATAAGTGAAGTTGATGGTGTAATAGTTGACCCCCTTAATAGTGGTACTGGAAATGGTGGTATTGGGTTAAACAACAACTTTATTCCTGGCCAGTCTATTCAGGGAACTAACACACCTCTTTATATCGGATCAGCAGTCTCCTCTACATCAACTACAGGATTTCTTTATGTATTGTCGTTCCCCCTGCCATTCGTTTTAGATGAGTCAAAGATTCCCATAGGGGCACCGCCTTATCCTGTCGCCATGACGCCCAACAGCACATTTGCTTATGTGCTTGATTTCACATCCAGCGGCACCAACATAATCGAAGTCAACACCAGCAACCAGAACTCTGACACGATACCGATTACCAGCGAAGTGACCGACAGCGGCCAGATAGTATCCACAAAAGACAGCAATTACCTGTACGTGATAGCGAATCCCGTACCGGCAACCGCGCTCTCGGACGTATACGTGATAGAGATAAATTCCGCCCCGCACGCATTGCTGAAGACAGTGCCATTGACTGGTTTTGCAGTGACAGAGGCGCAGGAGCCGCAGCAATGATGTTCGTTGAAATCAATAGACTAATAGATACTCATTGCTCCAAGTTCTACAATCCCTCTGCTTTTATCCTGATTGCACAGGCCCGCACGCATAATCCGCCTGTTCCAAATCCCCTGCAGGGCCAACGACAAAACTCGGCGGGTTTTCACCGGCTCCAGTATACGAATTTGCGCCTGTGCCGGCCCATTCAGTAAACCCGTTCTGCTCATCCGTTCCAACGCAGCCGTTGGAGAAGCATACGCCTACGGCAGTGATCGACACTTGGGATCCTTGGGGGATCTCGGTAGTGCCGTATGATAGCCCGTTCGAAACCACGCTGTTGCCAGATATATATCTATATGTGCCGTGGACGCATTCACTTGGGTATGATACGCTGTAGGCAGTCAAGGAGAACGCCACATATGCTATAGTCGTGCTAGTGGCTGATGTAGTGGAGGTGGATGTAGTGGAGGTGGATGTAGTGGAGGTGGATGTCGCAGAGCTATAGGTGGCAGTCTCAGTTATCGGATTGCCCATGCTAACTGTTGCGGATACTGCAGAGCCGCTGTAGCTGCCTGTGCCGTTGCCTGTCCAGCCTGTGAATACGTATCCCTGATTTGCAGGATCCGATATGGTGACCTGCGAACCGTAAGGCTGCGCACCGGATGCAGGGGTTACTGTGCCTGCCCCAGCTGGCGACACCAGCATTGTAAGGTACGGGTTGAAATTGGCTGTCTCGGATATCGGATTGTCCATGGTTATTGTCTGCGTTAAGGACGTTCCTGAATACGAGCCTGTTCCGCTGCCCGTCCACGAAGAGAAGAGCCAGCCCGATGGTGGTGGCTGTTCACTTACCCTTACTGATGACCCTGAGTTATACCATCCGCTTCCCGGAGACACTGTGCCGCCCGAAGAAGACGGATACGCTGCCATCATCAGGTAGTACTGCGTATTATACGATGCTGATATTGTGCACGATGACGATGGCCCTGTGAATGTGCCGCTCTGCGCACTCTGTCCGCATCCCGACAGCTCCGAGTATGTGTACTGCGTGCCTGCGCCCCCTCCTTCTACTGAAGAATACGAGTACGAATGCGATGTCCCTGTGGTCCAGCTAAGCGTTACCGGCAAGCTGGATGGCGCGTACGTGGTCCCATCGACCGTCAGCACTGCGCCAGATGATCCTGGCATGGACGACGATATGGAGAATGTCACCGACGATGTTGCCAAGGAGAACGACGCCGTCTCAGATACCGGACTGCTTATGGTTATGGTGGTGGATGCAGCAGAGCCGCTGTAGCTGCCGGTTCCGCTGCCAGTCCAGCCTGTAAACGTGTACCCCAAAGATGGGCTCTCGCTTATTCCTACTGATGACCCTGAGTTATACCATCCGCTTGCAGGCGATGCGGTCCCTCCTGTGCTTGGGGACGATAATGTTGTAAGATAATACTGGGTATTGTACGATGCTGTTACCGTGCATGAGGATGCCACTGCGAACGTGCCGCTCTGCGCGCTCTGTCCGCATCCCGACAGCGACGCATATGTGTACTGCGTGCCTGTTGAGCCTGCAACGGTGCCGCCGTAGGAGTATGTGACGCCGCTCCCTGCATCTAATGTAAGCGATGCCGGCATGCTTGAAGCTGCATATGCCTTGCCGTTGACCGTAAGCACATCTGACGACCCTGATACTGACGATGCTGCAAACGTTATGGTGTATGTCGAAGGCGGGGGCGTGAACGACGCGGTCTCCGATATTGGATTGTCGATTGTTATTGGTGCCGATGCTGACGTGCCTGAATGGCATCCAGTGCCTGTGCATGCCCATCCGCTGAAGGTGTATCCCGATGCCTCTGTCTCGCCTATGCTTGCTGACGACCCTGAGTTGTACCATCCGCTCGATGGCGACACAGTGCCTCCATTTCCTGGATTGGCAAGCATAGTCAGGTAATACTGGGTGCCGTACGATGCGCTAACTGAGCACGACGACGCCGGCGCTGTGAACGTGCCGCTCTGGCTGTTCTGTCCGCATCCCGACAGCGCCGAGTACGTGTACTGCGTGCCAGTGGATCCTGGTTCAGTCCCTGCATATGCATACGCAACGCTGCTGCTCCCCGCATCGAACGCAACGGATACAGGCAGCTGCGACGGAGTGTAGGAGTTGCCGTTGACAGTCAGTATCGTGCCTGCCGCGCCAGGCATGGGCGGGGCTTCGAACGTGACCGTAATAGTATTAGCGTTGAAGTTGGCGGTCTCTATCACCGGCGCGTCCATTATGACTGTTGAAGCCTGCTGCACGCCGCTATAGCATCCGGAGCCTGTGCATTCCCATCCGTTGAAGTTGTGGTCTGCGCCTGGCGACTCGGATATTGGAACTATCGTCGATACGTTGTACCAGTTGTCTCCCGGGGATACGGTGCCTCCGGATGAGGGGTTCGGCGACTCCTCCAGATAGTACTGCACGTAGTAGCTAAACGGTATGGTCATGTTGTTCTCAACTGTTATGCTCCCGGACGCGCTTGTGAACGGTATGCCGTTTATTTTGAGGCCCTCGAAGCTCTCCCTTATGCCAGAAAGGACACCGACAGTTGCGACGAACGAATAGGTATGCACCGACCCCTTGGGGAACGTGAAGCGCTCGGACATTATCTGGCTGCAGGTGTATGGATTGCCGTCCACGTAAAGTGTCAGGCCGCTGCCGGAGCAGTACTGGAAGTTGCTTGGCACGAACGTCACTGTCAACGGGGCTATAAACTCTATCACTACGTTGCTCGTGAGGCCTGCATACGACGCTGTCACCAGCACGTTGCCTACGCTTGTGCCGGATATGGATCCCAATGCATCGCCGTTTACGTCCGTGACAGTCACCTTGGGCGCAAGCCTAAACGAGGTGTCGTTCTCAGTGAAGTTGACCGTCGCGCCCTTCAGCGGCTGTCCGAGAAGGTCGACGGTCGCAGTGAGTGGATCGCCGCCGCCGCTGGCTGTTTGCGTGTAGTTTGCGGCCGCAAGTGCAAGTCCGGAATTCAGGGACGTGAGCGGCTGCGTATGCCCTGTGAAGTCTCCAGTGTACGTCTGCTCCGATCCGCTGGTGCAGTTGTGCGTGGATTCATAGTTCGCGGAAAGGCCGCATGACGTGGCATTGAGGTATAGTTTCCCGGAAAGCAGCGCGCCGACGGCTGTCTCTTCGGGCACGTCTATGGTGCATATTATAGCTCCTCCGGGCAGCACGTAATTTGGCGAGCAGCTGAACGCGCTCGTATTGCCGTTGCTAAGGGCCGCGTACATCTCAGGGTTCTCGAGCGGAGCGTCCTGCGAGTTGGTTAGGAACATGGATACCTTCGTGGCTCCGCTGACGCTGTTTGTGCCTATTATCATGTCGTTGCAGTATGCGCCACTAACAAATGTGCATGTGTTCGGAGCTATGTTTGTCGGTGCCGAGAGGAATATGTAAAGCGCTGACACGACCACCGCAATAATCAGTATCGCCCAGCCGTATGTCGAGAGGTACTCTATGGCGCTCTGCCCGTGGAACACGCCGAAGTACTCTGCCGTGTCCCTCCTCCTCATGTAGTATGATACAACTAACCCTATGGCGAAGTTTATGATGTTGAGCGTGAACAGGCTGAACATCAGGACTATCGATGCGAGGAAGGTCAGCGTCCATCCCCATTTCTGCCTCTTCCACAGCCCGTATGCAAGCACCAGTCCGAATACCGTGGCTATGACCACGCCGATGCCCGTATATGTCTTGGCGAAGCTGCCAAGGAAGAGCGAATAGTAGACGCCTGTAAGCACTCCAGAGATGAACCCGAAGACGAACGGAGCGAATGCCCCTGTTTTGGACTGAGCCTTCTGCTGTTTCTGACCTTTCTTATTCCTATTAGCGCTAGCTGTCTTTTTCAATGCAACTACCCGTCAGTGTCTATAATGACTAGAAAAGTATAAATACGCGAGTGATGCGCGGCTTCCATGTGGTGCTAGAAACTACATGTCAGCCAGAAACTGCATGCGAAACCAAAACTTCTTGGATTGGAGTAATGATTGCTTTAAGAAACAGAATTAGACGGCAACTTCAAAAAGGCTAAATTGTTACCTTTTATTCAGTTTTCTCATGAAGTATTTTGAGGCAGGAAACCTACAAAACTTGTTACCTCTAACCGACGAGCACAAATTGTTTCCCTATTATACAAAAAAATTATTAACACTTAGACAGGGATTCCCAAATCCTGTTTTTGGTGGACCGAGCGCAGCATGGGCCAAGGGCATTAACCCTAGAAGCTCACTTGTATATTGAGTCGTACCTGACCCCGGAGTCGTCGGTTATGTGGATGCACTCGCCCTCGCACTCTATGAGGCACGCCTGGCAGAGTATGCATGCGCTGCCGCTGACCGCGACTGAGAGCCCTCCCGACGTTCCGTCGTTCTCGTCCGCGAAGTGCTTGTGGCCGTCCTGCACGTTGACCCACTTGTCGTGGTCAGCCTGCTCCGTCACCCCCTTCCATTTCGCCTCCTCGGGTGCGGTGTCGGCGTTCGCCTTCTCCATGTCCTTCCTGCTGTGCATCTCGAAGACAGCAACGGGGCACACGTCCTTGCAGTGCTGGCATCCGGTGCATCTTGTCTTGTTGACGTAAACATCCATAGTACAACCTCTTTAGACTGTGTCTAGCACTTATCTTCTGGAAGCTATTTATTGCTTACTGTTCCGGATGCATTGCGGAAGTCCGGAACGCGGCAACATCAGGAGCCGCCGAAGAGCCCTGCAAGCCCTCCCGCTGCCTCCTCATCGCTCTTGGCCTCTTCCTTCTCCTCCTTCTTTTCCTTCTTGGATTCATGCTGCGCAGCTCCCTGCGGCGCCGCAGCCTGCACCGGTGCGGCCTGGGCGTTCTTTATGACGTCCTTTATGTTGACGCCCTTCAGCGATGCGGCAACCGCCTTTGCCTGAGCTTCGTCAGGCTGAAGCCCCGCGGCCTTCACTACCTCCTCTATGTTCTTCTCGCTTATCTCCTTGCCTGCAGCATCCAAAAGAAGTGCAGCGTATACGTACTCCATTTCAATTCACCTGTTTTAACATATCATCCGTTTTCCGGTACTTGTGCGGCGCCGCCCAATGCTGCGGCCTGCTGTGCCGCGCTCGCGATCAGCAGCTCCATTATCCCCGAGTCGGGTATCTTGGCCTTAAGGCCTAAACTGACAGCGCTCCTGTAGGCCCTGCCTATCATGTGCACTATGGTGTATGTGTTGACTATGTTTGCCTCAAGCGATACTGTGAAGGCGTTCCTAAAGCACACCATCAGCTCGCCTGTTGTGCTCTCCTTGCTTATTCCTAGCACGGTCTTACTGAACATTATCTTGTCTGAAAGTATGACAGACGGCTCTATCACCGCCATGAACGGCAGTATGTCGAGCGTGTGCAGCGCCTTTGCCATGGTTGCGCTTATCACGTCGCCCTTCTTCACCACTACCTTGTCCTTCGATATTACGACCTTGCCCTTTTGTATCTGGACGTCTATTCCGGCGCTCTTCAAATCAGTGACTGTCTGGCCGGGCTGTATCCCAGTCTCGCCTGCGCTCACGCTTACATCGTCAGGCGATACCTGCCCGGGTTTTGCCGCAAGCCTTATGCTGTTGGACCTGAACTTCTGGTAAAGGCCGAATGGATCGTCGTTGCTGAGTATTATCGCCGATGTGTCCGTAAGGCTGTTAGCAAGCTGCTTGGTGTCCTCCCTTCCGTCCAGCACCATCTTGAGCAGTGTCTTCCTTCCCATTATGAACCTTGCGTCGCCCCTGAGCTTGTTCTTCGCGGCTTGCAATAGCCTGTCGGGCACGCCCTTGAGCTGGACTATGCCTATCACCTTGTATGAACTTAGCATCTTCCTGCGTTCCTCGACAAAACTAACCTTCTGCGTCTTCGTAAGCATAATATCACATCACTCTTACCGGCTTGCTCATGGTGAGCTTGGCGTATACCGATCTTACGTGTTCCCTGCCGACCTTCTTCGAAACGGCATTCACAACCTCGTCGATGTTCGCCTCTATGGCATCGACGTCCATGCTCTCCGTCGCGACCATGCAGTGCACTGTCGGGAGGTACTTGCCCTTGCTCCTTATGAATATGGACCTTGCGGTGTCCTCCACCGCCTTGCCCACGTCCGCGCCTATGAGCGGCCTTGGCATCTTGCCCCTTGGTCCGAGGAACTGCCCGAGCGCCTTGGCTATCTGCGGCATGAGGCTGGGCTGTGCGAGCAGCTCGCTCTTCAGGAGCTCGTTTATCCTAGCCTTGTCGTTCATTATCGACTGTATGTCTGAGCCGGGTATTATCTTAGCTCCTGCGGCCATCGCCTTGTCAACTATGCCCTTGTCGTCCGCGAACACCACGACGCTTAGCTGCTTGCCCTTCGGGTGCGGCAGCTTTATCTCGAGGTTGAGCCTGTTGTCCTGCTTGGCCATGTCTATGCCCGTGAAGTTTATCGCAAGCTCCACGCTCTGCTTGAACTTGCGCTTGCCCTTGTTCTCCGTAATAAACGAGCTAAATCTGTCTAGCGATTCCTTGTCCATGAGATCCCTCCTGCACGATGCAGTATTGCCGGGAAAATCAGCATAGTTATTCTATCTGCAAGGCTTATAAGCGTTGCCGTTGGAAGGGCGTAAGCGGTTGGATTCATACTCATTGCAATAAGCACCAGTAGCCGTCCGGCAGCTAGGATATTGCCTAAGCGAGCCTGACGGGATTTTCCAAACTTTTCGATTAAACTTTTTGCCAAAAAGTTTATTTGAACCCGCAACCCCCTGGTCCGAAGCCAGGTGCGCTATCCAAGTTGCGCCACAGGCCCTTGGTACTAATTGGTGCGCAGGTTATTTATCCCTATAACCAACTAGAAGCCGGCCAGCTTCATCTGCCTTACCCTCTCCATCGTGCTCCATCTTTGCCGTATGTGTTCGTCAAGGACTCCTGTCCTTAGGTTCATCCTTATCACGTCTATGGTCCTGTAGTCGGACGGGTAGCCCGAGCCTATGCGCATCTTGAGCCGCTTCTCAAGCTTCTTTATCTCCAAGTCGCGTGTCACCTTCGCTATTATGCTTGCGGCCGAGACCACTGGATACCTTACGTCGGCCTTGTGCTCCGACACTATCCTTGTGTACTTCGTGCCCTTCTCCCTCGGCGACTTTATGCCTACCACGCGCAACGGCTTCGAGCTAGACATCTTGAAGCGCATGCCGAACCTTTCCGCTATGACATCCGGAGAGTCAAGATACACAACACCGATATCATGGCTCATCTGGTCGAAAAGGGATGCAAAGTGCTTGGCCTCGAGCTCGTTAAGCGATATATGGCTGCCCATGGCCTCGTTTATCTCGCTAGGAAAGACTTTTGCGACCTTCACGTCAGCCGCTATTCCGACAATCCCCTCGTAAAGCTGCTTCCTCCTCTTCTCCGAGAGCATCTTCGAGTCGCGCACGCCTATGTCCGAGAGCCTGCGCAGGCTGGTGTCATTTACCGCCACGATGCTCATAACCAAAGGGCCCAGTATCGCCCCGCGCCCAGCCTCGTCACCGCCGCACTGTATTACACAATCACCGAATAGTTTTACTATTGGGATTACGTATTAAAGTTCCTTTCGGTCATAGAGCACGGGGAATACTTCAGGGGAACAGGTCCCGGCGCTCATGCCAAAAGGATAATAGACAAGGATGACACCGCAACGAATTCTGCGACAATCGCAGAAATCATATCGAAGTTTGACAGGGAGGGACTCGGCTCCGATGAGGCTTGAGCGTCAATTGCTTCATTATCAAAGATAATCGAGGCGGGCAGGCAGCTTGCAAAAGAGACCGGTTTGCTGCATTCTGCAATCAAGAAAACAAGGCCGAATTTCAGCCTTGCCGATGCGTTTGCATAACAGACGGCAAAGAGCCTGAATGCGAAAGTGCTGACAGACGATCCCGATTTCAAAGGATTGAAAGAGGCCGAAATGCTGATATAGCCGTTGCATGCCAAAGGCAACTTTGAAAGCCTAGGCTGGCATGCACGGGATTATGGCATATGCAAGAATCAGAGGTTCTTCCTGTCCACGACTATGTAATCGTTGACCGCCATAACGGAATTGTACGGCACCTTTATCTGGTCGTCCTCGCTCTTTATCTTGTTGGCAAGCGAGCTGTCAGGATCGGGCTCCACAAGAAGGTTGTTGAGCTTGCCCGTCACCTTGCTTATCTCCGCGTCCACGAACCTTCCAAGGTCAAAGCCGTCGTTCGTTATCACTTTCTTCCCTACTAGCTGTTTTGCTATAATAAACTTTACCATACAAGCCACCTATAGTCGTTGAGTATTATTCAATGGATAACTTAATAATCTTATTGTTACGTGTGCAACTTCAAGGCAAGGACCCGGCTGTCGTTGACAACTATCAATTTGGAGAAAAGGTATATAAATGTATTCTCTATCGTCGATTACTGATTTTTATCGGAATTATGGCAGCAACGGCGGCTTTTTGGACTGTATGCTACGAATACGATTACTACAAACAACGAAAAAATGAGAACCGACTGGAGAGCATATGAATCAACGATTTTCCTACTGACGCCCCATTTTGCCATTTCACCACACAGCCGGTAAGCATAAGGCAAAGATTTATGCCTATCTGAAAACGGCCATAAAACCAGATTTCCAATTTTATGGTATCTTTTACCAATCTTTTGGCCGTTTTTCTTATACATATGCAATATAAGCAATTATTATAAATGCAAATGAGTATATAACGCAATGGCTAGTCAAAGACGACAGCACATAGCACAAGCCATAGTACTGGCAACGGTGCTTGTTATGGCATTGCTTGCTGTTGGGGCTGGCATATACACCATAAGAGCCGGAGTGCACAGCCCTGCAATACTCACAGCGCCTAATGCAACAAACCAGTCCGCATCATCCACCATTACCAGCAATGCGACAACCAGCACCGCCAGCACGCTGACCACAACCTCGCTACAGGCATCAACGACGATAGCAAACACCTCTAATGCGACATCTACCTCTATCACATTCATATCAACGGTAACCATCAACCCGAATTCGCCTGCAACGACAAGCACGTCGTCGACCACTACATCATCTTCCACAATGCCGATAACGGTCTCTACCAGCACTACAAATACTACGACGGCATCCACCGCATCGTCCTCTGTCCAAAGCACGCCACCACCATCAACTTCAACAAGCACGACAACATCGGCACCAACTACCACATCATCTTCCACTCCATCCACAACCACATCGTCGACAACCTCATCCACTACATCCACGTCAACTTCTGAATCCACAACCATAGCTATATCCAATTATATCGATGAACAGGCATCAAGATACGGCTCGAGCATACTTACAAACACATCGTCGACAAAGCCCCTAACGCAGCATAATGCGTCGCTAATATACAAAAATCTGCATTCAGAACTAAGCTCTAAGGGGTTCAACTCCAAAACAGACATCATAAACCTTACAGTAAACAAAAGCTATGGGTCGATAATGCAGAACGGCAGTTTCGCGCCTGCAGGAAAGGCGTTGGAATACGTTGGAATAAACAACACCACGACAACTGCAAACAAGAACATGATAAGCCAACTGCTGGTGCAGAAACCTTCGACCACATCCGACATAACGTTCTACCACTACAACATACTGAAGGCAGAACCAAATGCATGCATATCAACAAACCTGGAATCATACCAATTCTGCTCCAACGCCACGGCGCCGCTGGTAATACACGTGCCTGTAATAAACGGGCGCTACGGGCTTACGGGCAACGACTGGTACCCCTTAAATATAACATTCACTGCAGGCCTTCTCAGCAACAACAAAGCGCAATTCAACTTCTCCGTAGTGGACCTCACGAACGGCACCGCAATCCTCCCGCTGAGCACCATAGTATCTAATTCAATAGATATCCAAGAAAACTTCAGGATACCAGCGACGCACGAGATAGAGATAACGTTCAGCACGTCAGGCAATGACAATTACACAAAGATGGTGGACGACCCGTTAACGGTGCCGACCAACATCCTGTATTATCTCCCGATCAACGTGATGAACCAGCAAAGCACCGCAGTATCAGCAAACACTCCTATTGCAATAGGTGTCGGCGATGGCGGCAACTTCATAGGAAGCAACGTTATAGGGTTCAACGCATT
>JBOGRY010000009.1:0-48256 GCA_050749665.1 Candidatus Micrarchaeaceae archaeon | reverse complement strand
CCTATGCCCCTGCTGTCGGTCTCAAGCGACTCCGACTCTATCCAGTTTATATCCATTCTGGTGCCCAGCGCCGCCGATGCATGAATCAGCGCCTCCCTTATGCTCACATATGAGTCATGGAGGTTTACATATTTTCCGACTACTGAAATCTTTATGCTGCCCTTTCCATCCTCCATATCGTTTATGTATTTCTTCCATGTTTCCGTCTTTTCCTTGTTCAGGCCCTTATCGGCGAACCCCAGCTCCTTGATGAGCTGCGCGCCGAAGCCGTTCTCAACGAAGCTAAGCGGCACCCTGTATATGTTCCCTATGTCCCTGTTGTCTATTATCCTGTCTGTCGGCAGGTTTGCGAACAGAGCTATCTTGTCCCTGGTCCTCTCCATGAGTCTGCCCGAAGACCTTGTTATTATGAAGTTCGGCTGTATGCCTATCTGCATGAGAGACCTCAATGCAAGCTGTGTAGGCTTTGTCTTCTGCTCTCCCACCACGTCCAGCTCCGGTACATATGTTACGTTTACGAACAGCACCTTGTTCTTCAGCGCAAGCTCCCTCATCGCCTCTATGAAGTAGCTGTTCTCTATGTCGCCGACCGTGCCCCCTACCTCTATCAGCATGACGTCGAGGTTGTTCTCAAGCGATGTCTTTGCTATCTTGTCAAGTATGAGTCCCGTGAGGTGCGGTATCATCTGCACGTCGCTGCCGAGGAAGTCGCCCTTTCTCTCTTTTGCTATTATCTCGCTGAAGAGCTTTCCGCCGGTCAAGGAGAACGCGCCGCTCAATTCCTTGTTCAGGAAGCGTTCATATGTCCCGAAGTCCATGTCGACCTCGCTCTTATCATCAAGTACGAAGACCTCCCCATGCTTCAACGGGTTCATGGTGCCGCAGTCGTAGTTGAGATAGCCGTCGAACTTCAACGGCATCACGTTAAGGTCATAAAAGGAGAGCACCTTGATTATCGACGATGAAACTATGCCCTTGCCTATGCCGCTTAGCAGGGACCCTAACACTACAACATACTTGGTTGGCACATACTTATTCCTACCAACTATTTAAAAAGCTTTATGCGGCCAGCGGTGCATTTCCCTACCATTGTACGGCAGGAACCTGAAACCTTTGGGATTATCCTCATGTAGCCTGTGAGCTTCATTGGCATATATTCCCAAATCCATCAAGGAGTTAACCAAATGCTTAGAATATATACATTTCCATAAACAGATTATATGATACAAGTGGGGACCTTCGGTACGAGTGATAAGCGCAGGTCGTTCATAGCGATAGATGTTCCTGCGCAGATAAAAGATAAGCTTGCAGCTGCATGCGCCGAAATCCCGGTGGCAAATAGGCCTGTGCCCAAGGGCAACATGCACATAACGCTATTCTTCCTAGGCTACATAAGCGATGCAACGATAGGGAAGGTTGAAAGCGCAATGGAAGGGCTGGACTACGGCAGTTTCGGCATATCAGTGAATGGCCTAGGCACGTTCCCAAAGGGTCGCCCAGACGTTGTCTTCGCCAAAATCGATTCGGGAAGCGAAGACATCGCAAGGATACACGGCATCCTGCGCGACGGCATCGGCGCCCTAGGCATAAAGCTCGACAGGAGGAGGTTCACGCCCCACATTACTATAGCTAGGATATATGGCCTCAAGGGCAAGGATGCAGTGAAAAGCTTCATAGGTGCCAATTCCGGCACGGAGTTCGGCAGCTTCACGTGCATGAGCATAAAGCTCAAGCTCAGCGAGCTCGGCAGCGGCGGCGCAGCGCATTACGATCTGTATGCAAAGGGCCTATAGTACTACGCCGGGTCCTTCTTGGCGGCTTCTGCCTTGTCTGGCCCGCCTGCCAGCTTTGCCTCAAAGTTCTCAAGCGTCATCGAGCTGATGAGCTCGCCCGGCCTGTAGAGCCTATCCTCCATGAGTATGTTATAGCTTGTGCCGAGCTTTGCGTCTATGGCAACGTGCCTTATGCTGTTGCCGAATATGTCTGCCTCTACGAGCTTTATCTTATTTGATATGAAGAAATCCGCTATTCCCTCCAAGGCAACGTACGATTCCTGGCTGTTCTGGCGCCCTATGACCCTGGCCTCGATGTTGGGCCTGTGCGCTTTTAGCGAAGATACCATGGATAGCATGCCCTTCTTTATGCTCCCGTCGTACATGTAGAACCTGTGCACGAGAAGCGTCCTGCTGTTTATGTCATATAAGCTTATCAGCATGTCGAATGTCATGTCGGTTGCGGCCATGTACCTTGTGTCCAGTGCGCCGGAATAGCGCAGCGTATGCGATTTGCCTACGCCAATGTAGACAGAATTGGAATACATGTCTATCTTGCTTTTGGACACATGCGGCCTGTCCTTGAAGTTCTTCTTGTACAGGTTGCCGTTTATGTCCTTCTTAGCATCGCCCTTCAGTATAAGCTCAAAGCTCAACGCCCCACCATAAATATTATAAACCTGATTATCCAATAATTGATAAGTTATATATTGTTGCCTATTTAGCAGTTTCCTCTTTTAACCCGAGTGAATCCATGAAAATAGAAAGCCAAGAAGAGAACGGCAAAGTGTACAGGTTCATGCTCAAGGAAGCCACGAGCAGCCGCGCCAACGCGCTGAGAAGGGAAGCCATAAACCACGTGAAATGCTTTGCCATAGACACCGTAACGTTCTACGAGAACTCCGGCGCGATATTCGACGAGTACATAGCGCACAGGATAGGGCTGATACCGATAAAGACGCCGAGCAGCGGCTATTCCGAAGAGGACGAGGTGCTCCTAACGCTTGAAGCTGAGGGGCCAAAGACCGTATACTCGAAGGATCTAGATTGCAAGGACAAGGACGTGAAGGTTGCAAATGACGGCATACCGATAATAAAGCTCGCGCCTGAGCAGCGCCTTAGGATAGACTGTAAGGCGATAATGGGTACGGGATCAAGGCATTCCAAGTTCCAGCCCGGGATAATTACTTACGAGCAAGTAGACGACAGCACGTTTAACTTCTATGTGGAGACGTTTGGCCAGATGCCGCCCAAAGAAATAGTTAATAAGGCTCTGAGCGCAATTAAGGATGAGCTAAAAGAAGTAGAAAAAGAGGTAAAGAAGATCTAAGGCGCGGGGGTGGCAGAGCATGGCCAAATGCGCAGGACTGAGGCTCCTGTGTCTTTAGAGACTGCGCGAGTTCAAATCTCGTCCCCCGCAGATGTTTACGTGTAAAATCATTAATGATATAAGGTAGTCCGATGAAGATAAATGCTGAGAAATCAGTGGTAAGGGAATGGCTTGCGACGCTTAGAGAGGCATCGAAGGGCAAGCGGTACGGCAAGCTGTACAAAAGGGCATACGAGCTCGTGGAAGTGCCATCAAGAAGGAGACACGAGGTCAGCCTGTCAACGATAGAAATGAACACCAAGGAGGGCGACAACGTCATAGTGCCGGGGAAGGTGCTGTCCAACGGGTCGCTTGGCCACAGCGTGACTATATCGGCGATGGGATTCTCCGCCAGCGCCCTAAGGAGCCTAAAGGATGCCAAATGCAGCGTTGTAAGCATAAAGGACATCGTGAAGTCCGAAAAGGTCCGCGTGCTCATATAAGGTATTCACATGGCAGAAGAAAATTACAAGGATTTCATTGTGTACGATGCGAACGACAAGGTGCTCGGTAGGCTGGCAAGCACCGTGGCTAAGGACCTTCTCAACGGGAAGAGCGTCGCCGTTGTAAATGCGGAAAAGGCATTCATAACAGGGAGCAAGATAGCGATAGTTAAGAGGTACAAGGTCAGGTTGCATCTGCAGGAGAAGGAGAACCCGGAGCACTCGCCGCACTGGCCTAGAAGGCCCGACATGCTGGTAAGGCGGATAATAAGGGGCATGCTGCCGTACCACAAGAAGCCTTCGGGCAAGTTCGCATACAAGAGGCTTAGGGTATTCGTAGGCGTGCCTAAGGAGCTCGGATCGCACAAGCCAATAGAGGTGAAGACCAAATCCCCGAAAAGCATGTATGTCGGTTACCTTTATATTGGTGAGCTATCAAAATTACTAGGACACGACAATACGAAGTGACGCTTTATGGCTGAGGATACTGATGTTAAAACCGAAGAGGCGCCTGCGCCGGAGCAGGCAGCGAAGAGGCGCGCCACTGCAAAGAAGAAGGCGTCAAAGAAGCAGGACAGGCAGATAGTCTTCGTGAAGAGCAAGAGGAAGAGGGCCATAGCAAGGGCATCGGCAAAGAGCGGCAGCGGGCGCATAAGGATAAACGGCTACGACATAAACATGTTCGAGCCTCTTGAGCTCAGGAGGCTCATGTTGGAACCCGTGCACGTTTCCAGCTCTACCCATGAGGCGGCAAGGCGCATGGACATCGACATAAACGTATACGGCGGCGGCCAGAGCTCCCAGGCCCAGGCGGTAAGGGGGGCGATAGCGAAGAGCATATCAGAATCGTCAGACGGCGATTCGGTAAAGAAGGAGTACATGGCCTTCGACAGGTTCATGCTCATAGACGACACAAGAAGGGTCGAGCCCAAGAAGTTCAAGGGGCCGAAGGCAAGGGCCAGGTTCCAAAAATCATATAGATGATACGATGATGATGCCAGTTAGATGCTTCAGTTGCGGCGCTGTTGTAGCCGACAAGTGGGACGAGTACGACAGGAGGGTAAACAAGGAGGGCGAGAAGGCTGACAAGGTGCTCGACGGCTTGGGAGTCAAGCGCTACTGCTGCAGACGCATGTTCATAAGCAACGTCGAGCTTATCGACGAATTCATACAATTCGGGAGGAAATGATTATGCTAAAGGGGGCCGTAGGCTAGTCTGGTAGGCTTTTGGCATGGGGTGCCAGCGACCCGAGTTCAAAAACAAATTTCGTTGAAAGTCTCGGCGGCCCCGAAGGTGTTTCAAATGAGCGATGATGAACTATTGACAAACCAGAACGACTATCTAGAGGCAGGAATACACATTGCGACGAAGTCGAAGAGCCCAGGGATGAAGAAATTCATTTACAAGGTAAGGGAGGACGGGCTGTACCTGCTTGACCTAAAGACCATAGACAACAGGATAAAGATAGCGGCAAAAATGATAGCAGCGTACGAACCTAAGGACATAGTCGTAACCGCGTCAAGGATATACGCCATAGTCGCGGCCCAGAAGTTCGCCGAGATAATAGACACCAAGTTCATAAAGGGAAGGGTAACCCCCGGGGTCTTCACAAACCCGAACAGGGAGGACTTCATGGAACCCAAACTTATAATGATCAGCGACTCAAGGAACGAGAAGCAGGCTATAAAGGAGGCGAGCAAGATAAACGTGCCGATAATAGCCCTGAGCGACACCGATAATTCCACTAAGTTCATAGACCTTGTCATACCGTCCAACAACCGCGGCAGGAGGTCCCTCGCATTCATATACTACCTCCTTTCAAGGGAGGTCCTGAAGTCAAGGGGCACCATAAAGGGCAACGAGGAGTTCACGAGCTTGGTCAGCGATTTCGAGGCAAAGGTCGACCCGTCGAAGCAGATAAGGCAGCAGCGCCAGACCTAATCATGCGCAAGCCGCTCACATAAGCCCCATCAGCTTCTTCCTGTTCCTGCCCATCACAGCTGTAAAGTCCAGCCCGTACGCTTTGTATATTTTATGTATCGGCATGCCTACCGCTATCCTGCCGTTTATCCCTAGAAGTATGCGCGCAATGTTGACCTCCTTCATCGAGGGTGCCTCTATCTCTACGAAATAAGGTATCCTTGGCCACTTGTTTATCGATATCTCGGCTTTCCCAAGAGAGTACAGTTCGCGGTCATTCTCGAAGTAGACCATGAGCTTAGGGCTCACTATCCTTGTCATTATCTTTACCGTGTCCTTGAAATCATAGGCCTTGGCCTCGACCTCGTTTATGCGGCTGCCCTTCAGCTCCTTAAAGGTTACCGTCGTGCATTTGCCGTCGTCGCGTATCCTGCCCCACGAGTGCCTGCCCTTGACATTGCCCTTAAGGAGAAACTCTACACGCCTGAAATGGTAGCTGCCTATGTGCCTTGCGCCTGCTGCACGGATGCGCTTCATGACATCCGCCTTTCTCACATCAAGCACGGCTATCTCGTTCTCCCTACCCATCATATCAACTCATATGTGTATGTAAACCAATGCAGACGCAAGGAATGCCAGCAGCGCAAGGCCCATCACCGCAAGGCTTGCGTTCCTTGACACGCTGAAGAAACTTTTCGATTTCTCCTGCAGCATGAAACCCGAAGCTATGTAAGCGAGAACGGCGTCGGTTATGACTATGGGCACTATGTACACGAGGTTGTATGCGAAGGGAATTATGAAGAAGAACATGTACAGGCTTATGAGTATGGACTCGATGTAGAGTATGAAAGCGAGCTGTGACGCCCTCCTGATGCCCGTATAGTGCAGCAGGTTCCTGGACTTCCTGGCTTTTTTGTCCCCGGAATAGTCCCTTATCATTCCGTGTATCTCCCGTGCGAGCCCGGCAAGGAATATGATCATGCTTATGAATATCACTTCGACGTCG
This sequence comes from Candidatus Micrarchaeaceae archaeon, assembly GCA_050749665.1. Taxonomy (GTDB): domain Archaea; phylum Micrarchaeota; class Micrarchaeia; order Micrarchaeales; family Micrarchaeaceae; genus UBA12276. The sequence goes on along the minus strand of JBOGRY010000009.1, from coordinate 41,745 downwards.
ACGCTGCTCGACACGACGTAGCTGCCGTATATGAAAGGTATTACCATCGAGAACGCTATGTAGACGTTGCCTAGAAGCGCGATGTCCTTCATCCTGTAGCTGTACAGCACGGCAAGCACCGCGAACACCAGCGCAATGATAAAGGCGTATACATTTATGGACAGGCTGACAAACACTCCTATTACAAGGCAGACCATCACGACGTTGATGGCCCCGCTCTTCGTCATGGATCCGTTGACCAACGGCCTATCAAACCTTTTGTTTGCCCTGTCGGTCTCAACGTCATAATAATCGTTTACGGCAAACGACCCCATGCTTATCAATATGGGGGTGATGATGCTCAGAATGAAATCACGTGCCGTAGGGAGATGGCCTGCGAGCAGCTCGGCGGCGATCACAGCAATAACTAGCATAAAGCTGTGCTCTATCCTTGTCAGCTTTACAAATGCTGTTATCCTGTCCATTCGTTTCCTATATGTAGTTTATTTATAAATATGCTACTAATCAGTAGTGGTGTATATTTGCCTAAGCAGCAGGCCGCGCTAGAGTTCATAATGGCATACGCATGGGCAATAATGATAATAACGCTTTTTATTGTATCAGTATTGCTGCTTTCCGACACCAGGCCGCCCTCTGCGTATCTGCAATACTCATGCAACATACAGCCCCTGCTCCCGTGCACCGATTCGCTGATGACATACAACTCAATCGCTCATTCGAGCAATTATTACATTGTGTTCACCAACCAGCTCGGCTCCTCGCTTGACTTTCCAGCTAACGCCATCAACATATCAATAGAAACGAACAGCGGCTCCAGCATTGCATCATACAGCTATGGCGCCTGCTCGCCGGGCACGGCGAGCCCAGATGCAACCGTCCTATGCAACGTCACCATGAACAACAAGCTCATAACGCCAGGGACAACCGACACGATCAACTTCGTCTTAAGCTATTACATATGCGGCACTGCAAATACCCTATCATGCGCCCCGGGGCTGTACAAGTCGTCCGGCTACTCCATCCAGGGCGTAGGCGGATCCAGCGTAAAACTGGATTACCTGACGTTCAACGCCAACAGCGGCGGAACCATAGTGATCAACGGCGTCACGTACTTCAGCGGCACATCGGCGTATTTCCAGTCAGGGAATTACTTCATTTACGCGCAGCCTGCAGCTGGTAGCGGCTTCCAGTCATGGGCCGTCAATTCGCCATCGTCAGTCGCATCGGCAAGCTCGCGCAACACAACGCTTGTCCTTAAGTCCTCGGCAACGCTTACCGGGAAGTTCACCTGACCTTCAACTTCTTCTGCCTTCTGCGCGGTACCCTCCTTACGGCCCTAAGGTCCGATATTGTGCTGGTGAACTCCTTGAAGGAATCGCTAGAAGAATTGATTATCATCGCAAGGCCTATGAACCCGGCGATTATGGTGATCGACATCGTTGCGAAATACAGCGAGAAGCTGATCTTCGTCGCCGTGCTGAAGTTCCTGCTTATCTCGAGCAGGCCTAGGGCGAACATCAGCCAGAAAATCGCACCGCCTATGGCAAGCTCGCCATAGGAATGCTTGAACAGCACCGCTATGCTTATGTAAAGCATCCAGAGCACGCCACCGAAAGTCAGCAGCAGCATCAGCGGCTCCATATACGATCCGACGAACAAAAGCGGCAGCACGAACGCAACGATTCCGAGCACAAGCACTATCATCCATATCCCCATGCGCTTCGAATGGCTCTTATGCTCCATTTCGTTCATGTAGCTGACAGAGCCTATGTGGGAGTTCATGAAATTTGCAAGGAATATGACGATTGTTATTAGAAGAAGCACGGACCAGAACACGAAGTACATGTAATAACTGGTCAGCGCAAGCAGCGTCGTTAGGGTAACGAATGTCATGCCTATTGAAAGCGCAACGGCGAGCGTCACGAACGCGATGCCGATAGTCCTACGGTATGATATGCCCCAATATTTCCTTATGTGGTCCCTCGCATAATCCATCTACTCAACCAGTAGAACTAAAAGCAGCCAAGGTTAAAAAGTCTTTCCATGCGCTCATATCCTCAGGACGAAGAATATAAGGTTGCCGAACAGCAGCGTCATTATCACCCCGATGAATATGGGCACGGCAAACGGCATCGCGTTCTTGTAAACAGGGAGCTTATCCTTTATCTTTTGCCTCCTCATCTGCCTCATGGTGCCAGTGGTCACCAGCCTGTCGAAACCCCTTATCCTCTTCCTGAGCCGCGACACATTCCTCGCATCCATGAGATTCAGAGCTATTATGTCTCCGGCTTCGAATCTGCCGATCCCTACGTATTCTATCATTGAATACATTATCGGCACCGAGAAGAGCATGATGAAAAATGAGCTCGCCATCATTATGGCAAGCACGGTCACACCCGCTATGTTGGGCCCGACCTCAAGCAGCACGAACGCTATGAATGCTGCATATGCTACGGCCATCAGCGAGGCCATGAACACGCTCTTCCTTGTTATGTATGATGAAAGAGGTTTCTTTAGCTTCCTTGCCGCGTTGGGTATGTAATACAGCGGCACTATCGCCAGCGCCACTATTCCTGTGTTTACCAATAGCGAAAGGGCGAATGGTATCCCATACTGGCTTATGCCTGAAGTTACGAAAGGGAAGCCTAGCACGGGCAGCATTAGGGACAGAGCTGCGAACTCTATGACATCTGCGCCGCCAAGCTGCCCTATCTTGTATACTACGTATCCCACTCCAAGTATTATGAGGGCAACCGCAAGGCTTACCGCTATCTGCATAAAGTTTAGGTACAACAGCGTGAGCGCGAACCCGTACATAAAGGTGGCATAGGCCCACAGCGACGGGACGTTCCTTTTGTTGAACAGGTCGAACATCATGTAGACAAAAGCCGCGGCTACGATGCTTACTATCCTTAAAGTATACAATTGCATGCAACCAGATAAGAAAAGGAGCCAACTTCTATAAAGACAGTTGGCTCTCTTGCCATCAGCCTAGCCTCTTTTCTGCCTTGTCCCAGTCTATGTTGTCGACCAGCGCGTTTAGGTATGCGCCCCTGTCAGGGCCGAACCTGTGGTAGTATGCATGCTCAAAGGTGTCTATTGCTATCAATGGCACTGCGCCTGCAAGGCCGCCCTGGTTGTGCGCGTCGAACAGCACGTTCCTTAGCTTGTTGTCGGTTAGCCTGTCGAGCATCAGCACAGCCCATCCCCTTCCCGACTTGCCTGTTGCAATGAAGTCTTCCTTCCATTTCTGGAAAGAGCCGAAGTCGCTGTTTATCCTTTTTGCGATTTTCGAGCCCTCAGGGAATTTCCCGTCGCCGCCCATGGTGTCCCAATACACCTCGTGCAGTATCATGCCGTTCCCGTTCCATGTTTCCTCCAGCTTCAAAGACCTGAACACGCTGTAGTTCACGTTGGCCTTGGTCCTGTCCACATTCGACAATTCCTTCTCTATCTCGTTCCTCTTGTTGACATATCCCGCATAGTGCACGTCGTGGTGCCATTTGTAAGTGTCTTCATCCATTACCGATTTTACCTTGTCATAGGAGACAGGCATGGCCTTTACCGCGTGGTTAGCCTCGTTGTTGCTCATATATTCACCCTAGATATTATAAACAGAAAAACTATTAAAAGGCTCTTCATAATATTCTAATCGTTAATACGTTGCAGTGCAATCTTTACTTGCCCACAAGGCGCCTATAATGAACTACAAAGAAATAGAAGCTAAATGGCAGAAGGCATGGAACCAGGCCAAGGTGTATGAGGTCGAGCCAAACGACAGGAAGCCGCTGCTTGTAACGGCCGCATTCCCATACGTCAACTCGCCGCAGCACATAGGTCACATAAGGACATACGGCACAGCCGACACTTACGCAAGGTACATGCGCATGTCCGGGTTCAACGTCCTCTATCCTATGGCATTCCACGCTACGGGCACTCCATTGCTTGCGTTCGCAAAGCGCATAAAGGCGGATGACAAGGAGCTAATAGAGGAGCTCAAGATGTTCCATGTTCCAGACAGCGAGATAAGAGCGATGTCCGACCCTAAGTACATAGCCGACTACTTCATAAAGGAGATGGAGAACGGCATGAGGGCGGCAGGCTACGGCATGGACTGGAGGAGGAAGTTCGTGTCCATAGAGCCGCTATTCAGCAAGCTCGTTGAATGGCAGTTCATGAAGCTCAAGGACAAGGGCTACATAACCAAAGGAAGGCATCCGATAGGATGGTGCACCAATGACAACAACGCCGTAGGCCAGCACGACACCAAGCACGACGTGCAGCCTGAAATAGAGGTAATGACGGTAATAAAGTTCAAGGACGTATCAAGCGACGCATACTTCGCGTGCGCCACGTACAGACCCGAAACGCTTTTTGGTGCAACAAACATCTTCATCGCAAAGGATGCAGGCTACGTAATAGCAAGCATAGGGGGCGTAAAATACTACATGTCAAAGGAAGCGGCGGAAGACCTCAAGCTGCAGCTTGATGTAAAGATAGAGGGCGACATAAGCGCGGCGGAGCTGCTCTCAAAGAGCGCGGTAAACCCGATAAACATGAAGAAAATCCCCGTGCTCCCTGGATATTTCGTAAAGCCGGATGTTGGAACTGGCATGGTGATGAGCGTTCCTGCGCACGCGCCCTTCGACTATGTGGCGCTGCAGCGGCTCAAGAGGGATAATTATCCCGTGCCTGAAATGGAGATAAAAAGCATAATTGAGATAGAGAAAAAAGGGGACATAGGCATAGGCAGATCCCTTACCGATGTCAGTAGCGGCGAGGTGAAGCCGGCGCACCCCGAGATACCTGCGCTTGCGTACCTAGAGATACTCCATGCCAACGAGAACTCGATAGACGACATGATAGAGTTCGCTACTAAGCTTTCGTATAGGGAAGAATCGCACTGGGGCGTGATGCTTGCGGACGATTACAAGGGCATGAAGGAGCCGCAGGCAAGGGACCTCATAAAAGAACGGCTCAAGGAAGACGGAAAAGCGTTCGAGATATACATAATAGGAAACGAGGAGCCGGTGTACTGCAGGGACGGCACAAGGGTAAAGGTAAAGGTGGTGGAGGACCAGTGGTTCATAAACTACGGCAACGAGGAATGGAAGAAACAGGCGCGCGAGAATGTTGCAGCTATAAGGATATACCCTAGCAAACTGAAGCTGACGTTCGAGAAGATGTTGGAGTGGATAGACCTTAGGGCGGCCGAGAGGGAGCAGGGCCTAGGCACAAGGTTCCCGTTCGACAAATCGTATGTTATAGAGTCGCTTTCGGATTCAACAATATACATGTGCTTCTACACATTCGTGCACATACTCAAGGCCGAGGGGATCGGGCCGGACCAGCTGAAGCCTGAGTTCTTCGACTATGTGCTCCTTTCAGAGGGCGATGCCGAAAAGGCATCAAAGTCTACGGGGATAACGACCCTTGTGATAAACAGGTGCAAGGAATCATTCGAGTACTGGTACTGCAACACATCAAGGCACTCTGCGCCGGACCTGATACCTAACCATCTTACCATGTACATCTTCAACCACGTGGCGCTGTTTGGCAAGGACTACTGGCCAAAGCAGGTGGTGGTGAACGGGTTCGTTGACTACGAGGGCGAGAAGATGAGCAAGAGCCTAGGCAACATAGTACCGCTCACCGATGGCATAGAGAGATACGGCGCCGACCCGTTGAGGTTTATAGAGGTGGCAGGTGCCGACCTCGACACGTCCACAGAGTTCACAGCCGAAGGCATAGGCAGCATACATGCAAGGAACGACTTCCTCTACAGGGCAATACGGGCATTGCCTGAGGCGCGCAGCAAGGAGCTGTCGCACCTTGACTACTGGCTGTACTCGAAGCTGAACTCCAAGATAAGCGAAGCGACAAAGTCCATGGACAGCGTGAACCTGAAGAACGCGTATGCCAACATATACTACAATTCCATAAACGAGCTGAAGAAATACACCGAGAGGGGAAGCGAGAACCAGATAGTGATCAGGGAGTTCCTTGAGAGCGTCACGCTGATGATATCCCCTATAATGCCGCATGTTGCAGAGGAGTTCTGGAGCTGCCTGGGCAAGGACACGCTGGTGGTGCAGGAGAAGTGGCCAACGGTAAACGACGGGATGATGAACCCGGAAGAGGAACGCGTAGAGGAGGTATTCGACAATACGGTAGAGGACGCGAGGCAGAGCATAGAGCTTACCGGCAAGATGGATGCCAACAAGGGCAAATCGGTCAAGGCCATAACGATAATAATAGCCGACCAGTGGAAGATGGATGCGTACAACATGCTTGCAGAGTCGAAGAGCATAAGCAATGTCATGGAAAGCCCCGACCTCTCAAGGATCGACAAGGACAGGCTCTCGCAGTTCCTGAAGCAGTTCGCGAGCAAGATGAACAGCATAAACAGGCGCGATGGCCTTAGGATGGAATCGCTGTTACGAGCATTCGTTGAGGCCAAGGATTACCTCTCGGAGAAGTTCAATGCTTCCATAGAAATAGAGAGCGAGCCGTCATCGGCATCGAAAAGGGCGCAAAGGGCCATGCCGGAGAAGCCCAGCATAGACGTTACCTGGGGTTGAAATGTCCAAGCACGGCATCATCGGCTCATGCGACCTTATCATATTCGACTGGGACGGCACGCTAAACAGCATGAGGCTGATAATGCGGGCAAACGAGACAATGAAGCGCTCCCTTGGGATGTGGAACAGGGACAGCGCCATAAAAGATGTCAGCAGCATGGACTACGATCTGAAGAGGAAGCTCAAGAACGAGCAGATGAAAAACGACCTTATGACATACATGTTCGACATATTCCTAAACCTCAGCAAGCCCAGGCTGCACAACGGAACCGTAAGCATGCTGCGGCGCATAAAGGGCAGCAGGAAGAAGATCGCCATATTCACCAACGGCAGCGGCCAGCGGGTCATAAGGGAGCTGAACATACTCGGCATAAAGGAATATTTCGACGCGATAATCAGCGCAAGGGACATGCATGCGCTCAAGCCGAACCCAACGGGGATCAGGGCCACGCTCAAATACCTAAAGGTCAGGCCTGGCAGGTGCATATACATAGGCGACATGGTCGATGACATAATAACGGCAAAGCTGGCGCATGTGCATTCCTGCGCGATCGCTGACGGCTTCGACAGCTATCACAAGCTGAAGAGCTCGCGCCCTGAATACATTTTCAGGAGCATAGAGGAATTCTCAAAGGCGCTGTGAGCCCTTACTTTTACTTTTCCTTTTCGGGCTCAGTCCTGCAATGCCGAGCCAGATAAGCATTATGCCCAGAATCTCAAAATAGTAGAGCAGTATCGGCGAGTAAGAGAAACTGTAGAAGTTCGCACCCCAAAAAGCCAGTGCGCCAGGTATTATCGCGAGTATCTTAAGGTCCTTGCGCGACATGTATTCCTTTATGCCTATGTAAAATAGGACGATGGAGGACGACGCGGCTATTATCGATGCGGGTATTAGTGCCAGCAGCGGAAGGTTGGCATGGACCACGTAATTCGTTATCGGGTTGCTTATGTTTGACACGAAGAGAGCACCAAGGAGAATGAACGCCAAGGCCGATATGCAGTAGTAATATGCCTGCTTCGCCTTTTCGGATCTGATGAACTGTATGTGCCCCGCAGAGAACACAAGAAGCGGCATGGCGGCAGCGAACAGGTAGATTTTTACCAGGAAGTCGGAATACACGCCAAATGAGAATAGGATCTCGAGTATTACTGATATGGAGAAGAAGCGCAGAGCTGCCGCCCATACGAGATAGCTTATGTTCTTCCTGTCATCTATGTACAGCTTGGTGAGAAACGCCGCAAGCAGCGCGCTGACGACAAAAACCACAAGCGTGGAAAGTATGGCGATTATCTGCGCAAAGTCCATCATATCCGTCAGATATGATAGGCAATGATTTAATCACTTTGCCAAAATCGCACAGGTCCACAACAATGCGCAATCATGCGTCGGTCTCCCTCCTTCCATGGAACCAGTCCAAAGCGTTACCCTCCTCATTGCGTATGGTCCTCATCAGGGCACGGTAGTCATTGCGTTTTCTCTTATTCTTGCCTTTGCTCCTACTATCCCTGCCCCATCCAATAACAAATCTCTTTTTAGTTGTTATAGCCATAAAACCACCAGTTATTCTTTTGCTCCTAAAGTAAGTTTAGGAGCATACTTTTAGAGCAAAGCCCCGCATACAGAAAGGCTTTTAAGGATGATTAAACATAGATTTATCACATATACGGAGTAAGGCGTAAAAGCTAATCCTACGTATGAGAAATAGATGAAATGAGAAATGAAGGAGACTATGGAGAGGAAGAGGAAAGGCGCGGCGGAAGGGAAGGTGGAAGGCGTTCAATGAACATGAATCCGAACTACTTTTTGCCAAAGCCAGTGAAGGTCGGCGACGAAGTAGAAGTCAAAGTCGAGGCAGTCGCATCAAAGGGCGATGGAATAGCCAAGAAGGACGGATTTGTGATCTTTATAAAGGGCGCAAAAGAAGGCGACACTATAAAGGTTAAGATAACCGACGTAAAGGCAAGATTCGCTATAGGAGAAATCGTATCCTAAAGCGCTGATTTTTTATTTTTTTTATTTTATTCTGCTTTTATTGTTTTGCTTGCATATAGATTAGCGTTAGCATTACAAGGCAGGTGCGAGTATGTACGATTCATCGGTAGACGAGAAATGGAACAAGCACTGGTCGGAGCGCAAGCTGAACCAGTTCGACAAGGATGACACCTCAAGGAAGACATACGTTATAGATACCCCTCCGCCGTTCACGTCAGGCACCCTGCACATGGGCCATGTGACCAGCTACAGCCTCGTTGACTTTATAGCAAGGTACAAGCGCATGAAGGGCTTCAACGTCCTCTATCCGCAGGGGTGGGACACGCAGGGATTTCCAACGGAGAAGGCGGTGGAGAAGAAATACGGCCTCGGGCTTGCGCGAGGCGAATTCTACAGGAAATGCAAGGAGATAGCCGAGGCAAACCTTGCAACTATGAAGTCGCAAATGAAAAGGCTAGGATTATCTCCTGATTACGGTTACGAATACATTACAATGTCCGACGATTACAGAGCAAAGGTGCAGCTATCGCTCATAATCATGCATGAGAAGGGCATGGTCTACCGCGGAAGACACCCGGTCGAATGGTGCATCAAGTGCAGGTCGGCAATAGCCCATGCAGAAACAGAGGAGAAGAATGACGACTGCAGCATCGTGTACATAAATTTCGACATGGTCGGCGACAGTTCCAAAAAGCTCACCATAGCAACGACAAGGCCTGAGCTTCTGCATGCATGCGTGGCTGTTGCGGTGAACCCCAATGACAAGAGGTTCAAGGGCCTTGAGGGCAAAAAGGCGAAGACGCCGCTGTTCGGCGAATCGGTCCCGATAATATACGACGATCACGTAGACCCCGAATTCGGCACCGGCGCGGAAATGGTCTGCACTTTCGGCGACAAGGTCGACCGCGACATGTACTACAAGCACAGCCTGAAGCTTATAGACGCCATGGACGAATCCGGAAAGCTCAAGGATGCCGGGGATTTCACCGGAATGGGATTGCAGGAGGCAAGGGACGCGCTCACGCGAGCGTTGTATGCTTCTGGAGCAATGGTCAAGGCAGTAAAGTCCAAGCACATGGTAAAGGTGCACGACAGGTGCGATACTCAGATAAATCTCATAATGTCCGTGCAGTGGGCAATAAAAGTGAAGGAATATTCCTCGAAGATAAAGGAGCTTGCCAACGAGATGGCATGGGAGCCCGAGTTCACCAAGCGCTACCTTGAGGACTGGGCCGATTTCATAGACTGGGACTGGATAATATCAAGGAACAGGGTGTTTGGAACTCCAATACCATTTTGGTACTGCGAGAAATGCGGATTCATAGCTGCGCCTGACAGGGAATCGCTGCCCGTGGATCCGGCGAGGGACAAGGCCCCGACTGAAAGGTGCCCCAAGTGCGGTGGGAAGCTCAAGGGCGAAACAAACACATGCGACGTGTGGGTCGACTCATCCATAACGCCGCTTGTCATTGCAGGGTGGCCCGACAACAAGAAGCTGATGGAGATGGCTTACCCTGCGGACCTGAGGCTTCAAGGGACCGAGATAATAAGGACATGGGCGTTCTACACGATATTCAGGTCGTGGGCCCTGACGGGCAACAAGCCTTTCGAGAAGGTACTCGTGCACGGGATGATACTAGCTGCCGACGGGAAGCGCATGCACAAGAGCAAGGGCAACTTCGTCTCGCCTGACGATGTGCTTAAAAAATACCCTGTTGACACCGTAAGGCTGTGGGCAGCGCTTAGCAGCGCCATAGGCAAGGACAAGCCGTTCATATACAATGACGTGGAATATGCCAAGAGCTTCATAACAAAGCTGTTCAATTCGGCCGCATTCGTCGACGCCGCTGTAAAGGAGGCGGGGAAGCCCAAGCAGCCCGATGAGATGGCGAACAGCATGAGCATATTCGACATATGGATCCTAAACAGGCTCAATTCGGTCATAAAGCGCGTTGACGATTCATACAACGCGTTCAATTTCTACGATGCTACAAATACTGTGATAAACTTCTACTGGCATGAGTTCTGCGACTACTACATAGAAAACGTCAAGCACAGGGTATACTCGAAAGACCCAGCTACCAAGTTCAGCAGGCAGGCCGCCGTCCACGTCCTGCACCATGTATTGGAGGCAACGCTGCGCATGCTTGCGCCAGTGATGCCCCACGCGGCAGAGGAGCTTTACCATGGCATGTCGAAGGAGAGCGTATTTAGCCAAAGGTTCCCCGAATACATGGAGATGGAAGGCCCGTCATCATATGTCATGAACGGCATAGTATTCAAGAGCGCAATGGTGATTGTAGATTACGAAAGCACTGGCGCGCTCCTAAACGGCATAATAAGCGACATAAGGAAGGCGAAAGCCAAGGCGAAGAAGGCGCTCAACTTCGAAATAGCATCTATTAATATAAATGTTCCTGAAGAATATTATAAGGCAACCTTATCCTCCAAAGAGGAACTCATGCAGATATGCAAGGCAAGGACTGCGGAGATAAACATGGGGAACTATTCGGTAGAGATTAAGGTTTGATTTCGCGTGTTTCAATGGCAAGAATGCATTCAAAAAGGCATGGAAAGTCGAAGTCCAGGAAGCCGATTGCAAGCGAGCTTGGGGAGCCGAAGGATGTTGACAGCAAGAAGGTAAAGGATGCGATAGTGGAATACGCAAAGCACGGCATGATGCCTTCGATGATAGGCCTAAAGCTCAAGGAGGAGCACGGCGTGCCATACATAAAGCACTACATGGGCAAGCGCCTGGTTGCGATAATGAAGGAAAATGGCGTTTCGATGCAGTTGCCTCCTGACATAATGGACTTGATGAAGAAGGCAGTCAACATGAATGCCCACATAAGCAAGAACAAACAGGACTACAGCAACGCCCTGAGGCTGCGCAGGATAGAATCGAAGATATGGAGGCTGACAAAGTACTACATAAGGAAGGGCTCGCTCCCGCAGGGATGGAGATATGACCCTAAGCAGGCAGAATTGCTGATAAAGAGGGCTTCGTGATCAAATGGTGCTTCAAAAGAAAACAGATAGCTGGAAGCTGAAAAAATGGTACTCCGTGTACGCACCGAAGGTATTCAACAACGCGATAGTCGGGGAGATGCCTGCAAACGAGGACAAGGCAGCTGTAGGCAGGAACATAGTCATAGGGCTTGACCTTCTCACGAAGAACCCCTCAAATGCATATACCAGCGTGGTGTTGAAGGTAACCGAGGTCAGCGGGAACTCGGCGCAGACAAAGCTCGTTTCGATATCGCAGCTCTACAGCTACATAAGGTCCCTCGTAAGAAGGTACAGGAGCGTCTCAACATCTGTTGTGCCTGTAAAGACAAGGGACGGCATAGGCATGGTCGTCAAGATGATAGTCATAACAAGGGCAAGGAACACGCACAGCAGGATCATAGGCATAAGGAAGGAGGTGAATTCCGCTGTGGAAAGCTACTTCAAGGAGAACGACTCCGATACTGCCATCAGCGCGATAGTCGAGGGCAAGTTCCAGGCAGGGCTCGCGGCAAGGCTCTCCCACATAGCGCCGTTGAACAAGGTAGAAGTAAGGCGCCTTGACATAAAGGAGTAATCGAGCGCGGCATATTCTGTTCCTAACGGCTTATTTAACATATAGCGCAGCCAAGACCAAGAACACGGTGTTCATTGAAGCATACCGAACCCCGGGATATCCATTCGCGAAAGCATGCCAATCATCTGGCTATTTACCGTGATCAAAGGATTCGTGCGCGCCTTGAATGCTCTTGACGTTTGCGTTAGCTGACGCTTACCAGGACAACGCCGAGCGCTATGAGCAATACTCCGGCCCACCTCAGCGCAGACACGTTTTCGGCGAGTATGGTGGCGGCGAAGACCACTGCGACTATATAGCTTATGCCGTTGAGGCCGTATGCCCAGCTCAGGTGCACTCTGCTCAGCACGTAGAAATACACGGCAGTCGATACTGCGTATACCAGCAGCCCGGCCGCAAGCGTAAGGCTGAGCTGATGGTCTAAGAACGCGTACTTGAAGAGGAACTGGCCCACTCCCCCCAACAGGGCCGAGAACACAAGAAGCATCACGACAACGGCCTTGTTTTCTTTGCTGCCCAATCAAGCACCTACGCCGTAAGCGTTACTATCGCTATGCCCAGGAATATGATGGCTATGCCGGCCGCCCTAACCATGCTTATCCTCTCGCCCAGCTTCATAGCCGAAAGTATAGTTACGAATATGAAGGAGCTTGCGAATATCGGGAACACTATGGAGAGCTGCGAGCCTGAAAGCGCGATGAGGTATAGCAGGAAGCTCACAAGATAGCCGCACAGGCCCATGAATATCGTTTTGTTCTTGAGCGTTCCAAGTATGTCGTATACGGAATTGAGCCTCTTGTTTAGGCCCCTCTTGAAAAGGAGCTGCGAATAGGATGTGACAAGCGCAGCAACAAGTGTTAAAAATATAACCAAGTAAATATTCATAGCGTCACGTGTGGTAACTTGAGGAGAATCACGAAAGAGATTGTAACGTCATCCATCACGATAATACTTGCTATATTGGCTATAGCACTATTTATAAGTTCTGGCGGAACCCTTATTTTTTACGCTGTGCTGTCCATCGCCATCATATTAGGAATCTACAACGCGTGGCTCATATCTGTGGCCGAATCCAACTCTGCCGAGACTAGCCGCCACCGCCCAGCCTCAAGGAAACCAAAGAGCGGCAGGCGCAAGAAATAATCAAAAAATATCCGGGTTGTCCATGAACACACTTATTATAGCGGAGAAACCAAGCGTCGCCCTCAGGCTAGCAATTGCATTGGGCGGCAATTCCCAAAAGAGGCTCAACCTAAACGGCGTGAGCTACTATGAGATAGCCGGCCCTTCAGGCAAGACCTACATCGCCGCTGCGGTGGGCCACATATTCACGATAAGGCAGAGCGTAGCCAAGCAGGGCTACCCAGTGCTCGACGTTGAATGGGCGGCGTCGTACGAGGTCAGCAAAGGCTCCTATTACACGAAGAAATACCTTGACGTATTCAAGATGCTGTCGAAAGGCATGGACAGCTACATAAACGCGTGCGACTTCGACATAGAGGGAACGGTGATAGGCACCAACATAATAAAATTCCTAGGCGCCGACACCGCAGCCAAGGCAAAGAGGATGAAGTTCTCAACGACAACAATACCGGACCTAAAGAACGCATACGAGAACCTGATGCCGCTTGACATGAACAACTTCCATGCGGGAGAGGCAAGGCACATGCTCGATTGGCTCTGGGGAATAAACCTCAGCAGGGCGCTGACAAGCACGCTTGTGGGCACGAAATACATGAGGCAGCTTAGCATAGGAAGGGTACAGGGGCCTACGCTCGCACTGCTCTCAAGGAGGGAACTTGAGATACAAAAGTTTGTGCCGAAGCCTTACTGGAATGTCTTCGCCCTAATAAAGGAGATAGAGTTCGCAAACACCAGAGGCGACATATTCGACAGCAAGGAAGCAAATGGCATACTTGACCGCACAAATAAGGCCATCGGCGCGGCAGTGGTTGACAGCGTTGATGGCACGGAGCAGATGGTCAGGCCTTATCCCCCATTCGACCTTACGTCGTTGCAGCTCGAGGCGAGCAGGGTCCTACGTCTCGACCCGTCCGTAACGCTTGCGACCGCGCAGGTGCTTTACGAGCGCGCATACACATCTTACCCGAGAACGTCATCGCAGAAGCTGCCTGCAACGCTCGGCCTTCCGAAGATAATTTCAGAGCTTGCAAAGAACCCCAAGTACACCGCGCTTGCAAGCAGGCTGATATCTGGGAAGCGGTTCAGGCCAAACGAGGGCATCAAGACCGACGAGGCGCATCCCGCGATATATCCGACTGGGGTCATCCCAAAGGAGCTCAACGAGACGGAGTCAAAGCTTTACGACCTCATAGCCAAAAGGTTCCTTGCGTGCTTCGCCCCATACGCCAAGGTGGAGCGCGTAAAAGTTGCTGTAGCCATAGGGGAGGAGAAATATTTAGCAAGCGGAGCCCGCATAGTTGAAAAGGGATGGTTCGAGTTCTACGAGTACTCGGCAACTAAGGAGAAGTTCCTGCCCGAGTTCGCCAAGGGTTCGGAAGTTGGCGTTTCAAAGGCATACATGCAGGAATTGCAGACACAGCCCCCAAGGAGGTACGGCAAGGCAGGGCTGATAGCAGAACTGGAGAAGAAGACGCTAGGCACCAAGGCGACGCGCGCCTCGATAATAGACACGCTGTTCAAAAGGGGCTATATAGAAGGCTCTGCAATAAAGGTGACAAGCTTCGGGATGAGCGTGTTCAAGGCCCTTGACGAGAACGCCAACATGATAGTAAACGAAGATACGACAAGGAGGCTGGAGGAGGACATGGAAGGCATATCGAACGGCAAGAAGAGCACCGATGACGTAATAAAGGAAGGCAAGGAAATGCTGCTTGATGCGCTGAAGGTATTCGATACGAACAAGGAGAAGATAGCAAAGGCCATGCAGGAGGGTTTAGTGGAGAGCATAGTGCCTATGGGCAAGTGCCTAAAGGACGGCGGCGACCTAGTTCTGAAGAGGTCAAAGGCCGGCAAGCAGTTCATAGCATGCTCCAACTATCCAAGCTGCGTGAACACGTATTCGGTTCCGCAAAGCGCGCTCATAGTAGCCACGGGAAAAGCCTGCGAACACTGCCATACCCCGATAATCAAGGTCATAAGGAGGGGAAAAGGGGTATTTGAGATGGACCTCGACCCCAACTGCGTAACGAAACAGAAATGGAGGGAGAGGAGCGAGGCCAAGCTGAAAGGCGCAGCTGCGCCTCAGGCCATTCCCGCAAGCGGTATGAAATCGGAAAAGGCTGCCACAACCGTAAAGATGCCTGCGCCTCAGGCCATTCCCGCAAGCGGTATGAAATCGGAAGAGGCGCCCTCTATTGCAAGGAAGCCTGCTCCGGCAAGAAAGCCAAGAACGGGAAGCGCCACAACAACGCGCGCAAAGGCTGTGCGCCGCAGGGCAGCGGCGAAGAAAGTAACGGCGAAACCTAAAACAGGAACAAAGGCGAGAAAATGAGCGATTATATGTTCATACCCGAGCACTTCAAGAGGCTAAAGCGCGGCCCGCAGGTCATACTGCCCAAGGACATCGGCATCATAATAGCATATACGGGAGTCAGCAAGAACAGCGTATGCGTAGATGCGGGGACAGGGAGCGGATGGCTTGCGGTTGCGCTAGCAAGGATATGCAAGCATGTGACTAGCTACGACATAAGGGACGAGTTCATAAAGATAGCGGAAAAGAACAAGGCCAGCGAAGGGCTCGAGAACCTTGACATAAAGAAGAAGGATGTGACGAAAGGGATAGCCGAAAGGGACGTGGACCTTGTCACGCTCGACATGCCGAATTCCGACAAGGCAGTAAGGCACGCGCACATGGCGCTCAAGCAGAATGGTTACGTGTGCGGCTACCTTCCGCATACGGAGCAGGTAAAGAGCTTTGTTGCGGCGCTGAACAGATACGGATTTAGGAACATACTTACGCTGGAAGTCATAGTTAGGGACATGCTCGTAAGGGAGGAAGGCACCCGGCCCTCGACAAAGGGCGTATGGCATACCGCATACCTAGTGTTCGCGCAAGCTTAGATTCAAATTGATAAGATAGAAAAAGTTGAGGTGTATGCAAAGCATACACCTGGGTGGATGAGAATAGGGTTTTACAGAATACGCATAAAATGCGCCTAGGTAGATTAATATTAAAGATATATATACCTTTCGATTAACTCTTATAACCGATCTACATATCCCTATGTGTTTTACCTCGGAAAAGGAATATGCTGGATATTAGGCGTACATCATGGACACCATAAAAGGCGAGCTGGCGTTCTTCAATACGGGCGACGGGCTAGTGCTGCACGGATTCCTCGCGAGGCCGCGCAGGCTGAGCCGCAATGCGATAATTCATGTGCACGGCCTGAACGGCTCATTCTACAGAAACAAATACGCGATGGCATTGCTCAAGCGTTCCGTTGAATCAGGGTTTAATTTCCTGTCGATAGAGCAAAGGGGCAGCTACGGCGCATTCGGCCTTAGCAGGAAGACGGGCGGGAAATTCAAGAGGATGCAGGCAGGCGGAGCATACGAAAGGTTCGAGGACAGCGTGAACGACATAGGCGGGGCCATCAGGTTCCTTGGAAGGCTCGGCATTAACAGGATATTTCTTGAGGGACACAGCACCGGATGCCAGAAGATAGCGTATTACCAGTACAAGAAGCGCGATAGGAGGGTAAAGGGGATCGTCTTGTCGGCGCCGGTGGACGACTACAGCCTTAGGAAGCATGAGCTCGGAAAGGAATTCAGCAATGCGGTAAGCTTCGCCAAA
Source organism: Candidatus Micrarchaeaceae archaeon (assembly GCA_050749665.1). GTDB lineage: Archaea > Micrarchaeota > Micrarchaeia > Micrarchaeales > Micrarchaeaceae > UBA12276. The sequence goes on along the minus strand of JBOGRY010000009.1, from coordinate 24,808 downwards.
AGGAACTACAAGGGCAACCCGCTAATGCCTAAAAGATACATGAAAGAGATGTACAGTTCAAGGAGGTTCCTGAGCTTCTCCGACCTCAAGTCAGTTGAGGCGCGCATGTTCCACTACAACCCGAAGAGGCTGAAGGAATTCAGCAGGATAAAGGTTCCTGTGCTTGCCATATTCGGGAGCAAGGAGCAGTACGCTACAATGCAGGTAAAGGAATGCATGGACATACTGAAAATGAACTCGGGCTCAAAAAGGTTCGACCATCTGATAATAAATGGAGCAAACCACGGATTCATTGGCAAGGAAGATGAGCTGGCAAGGGCGATAACAAAATGGGTGCGCGATGTGGCTGGTAGCTAGCGCTTCTTTGAGTTTATGTACCTGTTGACAAGCTCGACAGCCTTGTCTATCGCCCTCCTGACATCCGCGGTCGTCTTGGCCCCGGTGCATATTATCTTGCCGTTCTTGAACAGGAGGAGCGCAGCCTTTGGCTCGTGCACCTTGAAGATCGCCCCTGGGAACTGCTCGGGCTCGTAATCAACATCGTGCGACAGCTTAGCAAGCCCGTAAAGGTCAAGGTCGACGTTGAGCTCGGCCTTTGTTACTATGTTCTGCACCTTGTACGTAGGTCTTAGTACAACCCTCTTGTGGGGCGGATATATCTGACTACTAGAATGTTTTGCCATTTGAACGCACTTTTATAATCGTGATAATACTTCCACACGCATGTTTAAATAGGTTTATGCACTCATATTCTACGCTAATTATATAAACGGGCCATATCATGACAAGAAGATCACAGGGACTGTTCTCTGGGAAGACAAGGCACCTTGCAAGGCACCACAAGCCCTCAAGGCTCGGAGTCAGCAACGCGATAAAGAGCTTCAGCGTCGGGGACAGCGTTGCTATAGTGCCGAAGGGCAACGCCAAGAACATACCGCACCCAAGGTACCGCGGCAGGATAGCCAAGGTGATAGAGAAGAGGGGAAATGCATACGTAATAGAGCTTAAGATGTTCAATTCCACGAAAAGGCTTATAGTGCCTGTAGCGCACCTCGAACGCCACGGATAAATGCCGCCATCGTCTAAGGCGAGAAAGCAATAAAACCTGGGCAGCCCCAATAATCAATTCATTGCAGCATTACAGGCATGTGCCTTGCAAGGGTATTACATGATACACAAATATACGGGTAATAGCGATACGAATGCACAGCTGGGCAGCGTCATATCCACGCTTCCAGACGTCAGGATGTTCGGCGGCGGGCCTGACCCGTCAAGGTTCCTCTACTGCCTTATAAGGGCAGAAGACGGCGCTGCGAGCAAGCTGCTGCTCAGGTCGGTGCACTACGACATAGGGGAACTCAAGCCAGGAGAGCGCAAGACGCCGCTCACGATCATGTACGGCCAGATACCTGAGGTTGTCTACGATGAGATAGGCCTTGCCGCAATAAAGTACGGGACACACATAAAGATAGGCCTTGAAGACAGGGGCACGCTCATAGTGGTAGGATGCTGGAAGAACATATGGGTCAGGACAGATAGCGCATACAGGTGCAAGCAGCATCACTACGGCATTCCAGGCATAAGGCCTAACTTCAACGACGTTGCAATGCTCCTAAACAAGGAGTTCAAGGACTACACGATAATGCATTACGTGTCGGAGCAAACAGTGTAGATTACCTGTACCTTTCCTCTCTCTTTCGGTACGGCTTGGTGAACATGTAGAACCGCTCATCGCCGTGAAGCTCGCCGATTATCCTGTCGGTTATCAGCTTTGTAGGGTCCTGAAGCAGCTGCACCCTGTTCATTATGTCGTCAAAGCTCTCGAACTTCTTCTCGTTCCTTGCCTTTATTATCGCCTCAAGGTGCTTTTTGCCTATTCCAGGAAGGAGCTCAAGCGAGTGCTGCCTTATGTTCAACGGCCCCGCATTGTTGAACACGTCCACGAACTTCTTTTCGTTTGAATGCACTATGTTGGTGACTACGTTTGGAAGCTCGTTTTTTGCCGTTTGGGTCAGCTCTTCGTAGCTTATCCTAGACTTTATGAGCAGTATCTTGTCGCGCTCGCTGCTTCCTATGTATACGCGCTCGCCTAGGCTGAGCGTTGCCCCGAGCTTTATGGTAGCCTCGAGCATGGTGAATCTCTCATCACCTAGAAGCTGCGTAATTGGCTCCGGCCTGTTGGAGAAGGACTTGCCGCTTGCCATGAAGTCCAGTACGTATGCGTACTCCTCCCTTCTCTCATCTTCCATGATCCCACCACACCAATATAACCGAGCAATTGATGCTCAGCCCCTGTCCTTTGTTACAGCCAGTACCTTGTTGACATCTTCGTCAGAGTAAGTCTTCTTGTCCTGCGCCAGTATCTGCCTAAGAGTCATCTGGTTCTTCGGCATTATCTCGATTATCTTTATTATGCTCTTCTCGCTGAGGATGCCCATGACCTCAAGTTCCTTCTTTACCTTATCGCTCTTCTGCTTGCTTGATGAGAACTTCTTGGCATGCTGAAGCGCGAGCTGCTGCTCGTATGTGAGGCTCGTACCCCTGTCCTCCTCTAGCACGCTTATGACATCGTCTATAGATGCAACCTTACTCTCTTTTACTTCCATATGACCACTGTTTCCCCACTATATTTAGCAACTGTTAAGTATTAATATGTTTTATTAATAGAATTAGGTTACAAAGGTATAAATATGGACGCCAAGACCGCCTGGCCGCTCATCCTGGGGGAGGTGAAGAAGCACATAGCAGGAAAGGCAGACATAATAGAGCTGATGTTCATAGGATTGGTGGCGAACGGGCACTGCCTCCTTGAGGGGGTACCGGGAGTGGCGAAGACCCAGATGTGCAAGACCCTTTCCGATGCCATAGACGCCAAGTTCAACAGGGTGCAGGGCACTCCGGACCTGGACATGAAGGACATAATAGGGTTCACGTACACCGATGAGACCGACCATACCGTAAAGATAAAGCAAGGCCCGATATTCACTAACATACTGCTTATAGACGAGCTCAACAGGGCCCCTGCAAAGACGATGGCGGCATTCCTGGAAGCGCTTGAGGAGCGCCAGGTGACGATACCTGGGGCGCCGACGCAGCAGCTCGAGAAGCCCTTCATAGCGTTCGCGACGCAGAACCCGCTCAACATAGAGGGCACCACCACGCTGCCCAAAGTGCTGGCCGACAGGTTCCTCATGAAGATAGCCGTCAGCTACCCGTCCAACGAGGAGGAGATAGAGATGATCAAGATCAAGGAGACGGAGGCGGAGGTCACCACGAACAAGGTAATATCTACTACGGACCTGCTGCAGATGCAAAAGGACATCAGCAGCATAAGGATACAGGACGATATCATCGCATTCGTAACGAGGATGGTAGACGCGACAAGGGAGGACATGCACGTTGTCATGGGTGGCAGCCCAAGAGCCGAGATATCGTTTGTCAGGTGCGCCAAGGCAAAGGCCCTGATAGAGGGGCGCAGCGAGGTCACAATGGATGACATAAAGTTCCTCGCAAAGCCCGTGCTGAGCCACAGGCTCGTAGTCAGGTCGACAGGAGGGATAGGCGTCAACGGGATAATAGACGGGATAGTGGCAAGCGTGAAATGAAAGAAGCGCTGAAACATTGGCTCGTATAACTTACTCTTTTCTAACAAATCTGAACCTTGGGACCTTCTTACCCTCTAGGTTCACATCTTCGAGGAACATCTTTTTAGGCCTTATCCATAATTCATTATTCCCGAATTTCTTGCTTTTATATAACGCTTGATACACAACGAATTCATCCTTTGGGCTCTCGCTATGTCTTGCCACACCGATCACTCTGTAGAAATCCCCTTTATAATGCTGGTATTTTCCTGTTCGTGGTCTTTTCATAAATATACCTTATTCGATCGCCGGTCTTTCGACGTCAAGTGGGCTTTGAAAACCCTATTATCCGACGATAAATGTTATTGAGTGATTGTAAATATAAGCGTTTGCTATTCTTTGCTCACGTTGTCTAGACACTATTATTCAATAGTAAATGTAATTGAATGCCTAACTTTGAGTTTTCATATTTATAATTCTTTTATATTCAGAAAACAATTTTTCAATATCGAAGATTATTTTTAGACTCATTTTTATTAATTCTGGGGTAAATCTTACTATGGGCGTGTCTTTTTTGAATAGTTCCAACGGAGATTTATTATTATCTACGATGATAAAGCCATACTACTGCGCCTTGTTTGTATTGCTCTGCTTTCTTTTCTAAAATTGAATCATATTTAATCTGCACATTTTCTCCACACTCAACTGACCCAAGTGGAAGGGATTTCAACCCCAATTTTTCTACGTGACACGTCGAAAATGCGATCGCCGGGATTTGAACCCGGGTTTTTGCCTTTCATCTAAGCTTTTTGATAAAACTTTTTTCCAAAAAGTTTTAATGGAGGGGCAAAGTCCTACCAGGCTAGACTACAATCGCATCGCCTATTTATCGTAGGCAAATTATTTAAAGCAGGGTTGCTACAAAGTAGGCATGCCTATTCCTGGCTGGCCGACTCCTGCCTTACTTTGCCTTAGAGGCCGCTATTATTACTGCTGCCGCGCCCAGTCTTGTGCCCCTTTTCCTCGCCTCCTTCATGGCCCTTACCGTGTATTCCGTTATCCTCTCGGCCATGACGGCCTTCATCGCTGTGCCGGCTTCCTTCGCGCCCTCCGGGCCTCCTGCAAGCTCCAGGATCTCGTTCCAGTCGCTCCGCCCCAAAACCTCGATAACCTTCGCCCTGATGCGCCTCTTCTCCTGCTGACGCTCCAGTAGCTCGGCTACGAGTCCTTTGCTTCCCAATCCAACCCCTTAAGTATATTTCTGGCTGTCCTTATATTTATACTTTGCCATTCTTCGACAGCAAAACGTTCAATTCGCTGCCGTCTATTCTCAACCTGTACGTTGACATTATGATCCTGCGCAGTTCTTCGCCTGAAGCCTTGCCGTTCTCCTTCCTTGCCTTGCTGACAAGCGCGGCCAGCTTTTTCCCCTTTATCCTTTCCAGCGAATTCTTCTCAAGGAGCTTCTCTATGTCGTCCCCGCTTGCGGCTAGACTGAGCATCTCCTCAACCGCCTGCTTTGTTATCCTGCCGTTTGCATACATGCTAAATATGCCTATTATCGAGATGTCTTTTATCGAATCGACCGCAACTCCAGCCCTTTTTAGCTCGGTCAGCTTCTGAATCAGTATGTTGGCAACGAACTCCGGATCCGCATCGCTCTTCTCGACTACGGACCTAAACAGCAATATCTTAGGCGACATCATCAGCTGCCCTACGAGCACATCGTTCTTCACCAGCGATTTAAGGCCTGCGCGTTCCCTCTCTATGTTCGGGGCCGATCCCGATGCAGCATCAATCATGTCTTTTGTGATGCGTATCGGCTTTATGTCAGTCTCAGGGTACATCCTTGATCCGCTCGGCAGCGGCCTTATGAACCTTGATGTGCACGATTCTGTGTCATGGGCTGCCCTTGTCTCCTTTGGCACGCCGTCCATGGCGAATTTGGCCCTCCATATTGCAAGGGATGACGCCTTTGACGCATCGTCTGGTTTGCCTGCTACTATTACGAACGAGCCATCTTCAGTTATGTGCAGCGCATTCCTCAATGCGGCCAGCTCCTTGTCGCTGAACCCGTATTTCTTCAGGTCTTCGTCGCTGTGTATTATTCCGTGTACGCCTGCCATCTTCGCGTAGTCGCTTATCTCGGTGCCGAGCCTCCTGTTCGGGTTTATCTCCGCGCCGAGCAAACCCTTGAAGCCCTTGAGCGGGAATGCAAATACGGCCCCGTTCCCTATGTGGTACTTTATCACATTGACATTGGTGTCAAGGAACAGCGCCGTGACATTTACCGCCTTGCCTACGCTTGCCTTTGCCTTTACGAGCCTTTCCTTTATTGCGATAAGGCCCTGCTGCCTTTTTATCTCGTTCTCGAGAAATCCGTCTATTGATGCAAGGTCCTGCACGCCTTTTATCTCAACGCGCGCACCGCCCTTTATCGAAAGGTTGACGTCCTGCCTTATCGAGCCTATTCCTCTTTGCACCGAGCCGGTAAGCCTAAGTAGCGTGCCGATGTACAGCGCGACGTCCTTTGCGGTCTTTGGGTCTGGTATGCTTGGATCCGTGTCTATCTCTATAAGTGGCACTCCTAATCTGTCTGTGCTGTACGTTACCGTAGACTCTGAGTTTGATACTATGCCGCTTGATTCCTCCTCAAGGAACAGCGACGGTATGCCTATCTTTATGCCGTTTATATTGATGCTTCCTTCGTGCGCGACCATCACTGTCCTTTGGAAAGCGCTGGGATCGCTGCCGTCTATGACGCCCTTCCTCATCGGCTGCAGCTCGTCTATGGTATGCATGTTCATCGATTTTGCGAGCGACATCGCGGTCTTGAGCGCGTTCATGTTCATATGGTGCGGGGGCTCCTCATCCACATCGACCAGGCAGGTGTTCTCGTCGAATATGCCGTATATGAAGCCCCTTTTCCTGCCCTCCTCGAATTCGGCTGATTTGTCTATCGAGCCAAGCTCTCCTGCAACCGCCCTTTGGTACCTTGTGATCGATGCATCCGGCTTTGACGACCTGTCCAATATGTTGGTGCCGCATGCGCAGAAAAGCTTGCGCGATGTCGCCAATCTTTGGTGTATCTCAAGCCCGCACATGAAACCGATGTCCTTGTACCTGCTGTCATTAGCAATTCCTTTTACTTTTTTGCCTACCATCACGTACCAACTACTCGAATTCGTCGAACTTGCTCCTTGGCTTTATCTCCCTCTTGAGGCTTTTCTCAAGCAGCTGCATTGCCTCGTCCCTCTTGAAGTTGCCGAGGAGCCATCCAAGCTTTACAAGCGCTGTTTCAGGGGTCATATCCTCGCAATATACAACGCCTAGGCTGCTTATGATCCTGAGGTTCCTGTACACGTTTGTGTTCACCCTTCCGTTGATGCACTGCGATGTCATGCCTACGATGACGCCCTTTGCGATTGCCTTTTTGACGCTGTCGAGCCATAGGAAATCTGCATGCTCTGTGGATACGGGCAGGTGGCCGAGGCCTGTCCCTTCTATTATGATGCCCTTGTATCCTTTCTTTGCGTAGAAGTCCATTATCTCGGGATCGGAATTCGGGTAGCTCTTGACAAGCGCCACTTTACTCTCGAATCCGGTAGCGGCCTCTACATCCTCGCCTATGTCATCTACCATCTTGTTGTAAGTGTTGGCATATGTAATGTCCAGCTTCCTGTCAACGTATGCTATAGGGCTGTCGTTTATGGACCTGAATGCGTCCCTTCTTGACGTGTGCATTTTTCTTGCCCTTGTGCCCCTTATGAATGCGCATCTGTCGTCCGAGCTGGAATCGTGCATGCATATGCCTACTTCCGCTATGTCGGACCTCGCGGCAATCTGCATCGCGCTCGCAAGGTTCATGAAGGCGTCGCTTGAGCCCCTGTCGCTGCTTCTCTGCGCACCTGTTATCACGACAGGGCCATTTAGGTCCTGCAGCATGAATGACAACGCGGCAGATGCATAGTGCATCGTATCCGTACCCATGGTTATCACAACGCCCCTTGATCCGCTGTTGAGCGCATCTGCCGTTGCCTTTGCCATGCCCTGCCATTCGATGTAGGACATGTCCTCGCTCGCTATGCTGGACAGGTGCCTCACCTCGATGTTCGCTATGTCTGACAGCTCCGGCACCTCGTAGAGCAGCTCGCCGGGCTTCGTCAGCATGTACACCCCTCCGGTCTTGTAGTCGACCTTGCTGCCTATGGTTCCGCCTGTATAAATCAGCGTTACCTTGGGAAGGCCCCTCTTTGCTACGGCTTCGCTTGTAGGGAACTTTATCTCATTTTTACCTTTGGACGTGCGCTTAAGCTTCGCGCCCTTCGGATATTCCACGCCTATGTTGTAGCCGTTCTTGAGCTTCATGACTATTATGTTCGGATCTCCGGCCTCGGTGCTGGGCATTAGCTCCCCCTCCATGTCAATTCCCTTAGCCGTAAGCATTATGCGGTCTCCCACCTCTATGCTATCCTCCTTAAACAGCCTTGCTAGTTCATCAGAGTACAACGAAACACCGTTCAAGCGTACAATACATTTGCTGAGACAGCCTTTATAAGCACATTGCGCGTGGCCCCGAGCAGCGCGCTGCCATGGCTTTCTATCGGCATAACCACCTGCCTATAGCCCGTGTTCCTGCCGTTGAATGACTTGCTGTTCGACTCCGTAATGAGCACATCTTGCCTGCTGCCTATATGGGCGCTGTTTATCTCGCGCTGCACGTGCCTCACCACCCTTGAAAGCTCTGCGCTCCTAAAGTTTATTGTCTCTGCAGTATTCTGCTCCATCCTAGACGCACCGGCATGGGGCCTTGCGCCGAACCTCGATATGTTGGTGACTTCGGGCCTTGCTCTCCTAACGAATTCGACAGTCTCGTCGAAGTCGCCGTCTGTCTCCGTAGGGAAGCCGACTATCATGTCCGTTTCTATGGTTATGCCGGGTATGCGCGAGCGCATTTCCTTCATGTAGCGCTCCATCTCATCTATTTTGTAATTGCGCCTCATGTCCCTTAGGACGCGGTCGCTGCCTGACTGTATGGGAATGTGCGCGAACCTGTAGAACCTCCTGTCCTTTAGCGATTCCACGTAACCGTCGAAATACCTATTGAGGTGCTCGGGGTTCAGCATGCCCACCCTTACAATGAAATCACCGTCTATCATTCGTATCCTGTCCATGAGTTCCACTATGTTCGTGTTTTTGTCCATGCCGTACGCACCGATGTCCTGCGATGTCACCTGTATCTCCCTTGCGCCCCTTTTTATGCTGTACTCTATGCTGTTGAGTATCGAACGCTCGGGAAAGCTGTTAAGGGGGCCCCTGGCGTATTTTGTCTCGCAGAAGCTGCAGCTGCTGGCGCAGCCGTCGCTTATAGGTATCCTTGCTATCACGCTGTTCCTTGGCTCAAGCAGCGCAAGCCTGTCCGTCTTCTTGTATCTGTCGAGCACGACCCTGTTTCCGGAATTGGCTCCCGCAACCGCCGAGCCTATCTCGTCCATGTTTGGTGCTGTCACTATGCTCGCATACGGTGCGTATTTTTCTATGGTGTCCTTGTTGGCGCCAGCCATGCAGCCCGTGACAACGACCTTCTTGCCGGATCTGCCGAGGTCCTTGAGCTTATCGAGTATCTTCTGCGACGTCGCATTCTTCACGGTGCAGGTGTTTACGATGACCACGTCCGCATCTGCCTCGCTGCCGGCAATGCCTATGCTTTCGCGCTCAAGCACCGATCTCATTATGTCGCTGTCCGCCTGGTTTAGCGTGCAGCCGTACGTCCTTATGTATGCCTTCATGGTAGTACCAGAATTATTTAGAAGTAAACCTATAAAAGAGAAATCAGAAGAAGACTTGCCCATTAAGCGCCCCAGGCTATACACATTATGTTTTATTTATGTGTATTCTAAGCGTATCTAAAATATTTCCATAACCTTTTTCATGTACTATTTCCCAAGCTCTCCTATGGCTTTTTTCTTTCGTTTGTGATAAATTCCTTTTAAACCTATCTGTCATATTAAAATCGGCATATATCCTTGAATGTATGGAATAAACTGGTATATGGTTATGTGTGACTCTTGTCTCTTCAGGATAGGCATCATAAATGTAGCCTCCCGACCACAAGCGGTGGAGGAGCCAAGCATTTAGATATTATAGCAAGCCAGTCCAAAAGGCTTTTAACCTCTGGGTACATATATATGGCTGTAGGAAGGTGCATTTATGACATTTTTATGCGAAAGGTGCAAGCGCGAGATATACAAGAACGAGGCATGCAACTACTGCGGAAAAAAAATATGCAACAGCTGCGTGAAAGGCTCGCAAAGGGTGCAAAAGGTTACAAGACTTGTGATATGCAAGGACTGCTGGGGCAACATGAAGGCCAGGGGCGCGTTCAAGAACAGGAGGGCAGAGATAAAGGCCATAGAGGCGCGCGAATAGCCTTCCTAGGGGCTTTTCATGCTGGACACCAAATCCAGGGAGAAGGACATACTGGCTTATTGGGAGGAGCACTCCGTAAACGGAAAGGTAAAGGAAAGGAACGCAAAAGGGAAGAAGTTCTACTTCCTTGACGGGCCGCCATATGTTACCGGGGATCTTGGCAGCCATCACATATGGGTCGAGACCATAAAGGACATTGTGCTCAGGTACAGACGATACAGGGGCTACAATGTACATGACAGGGCGGGCTTCGACGTGCATGGTCTTCCAATAGAGGTGAAAGTCGAGAAGCTGCTGGGCGTCACGTCAAAGCAGGACATAGAGCAGAGGATAGGCATAGAGAACTTCGTAATGTCGTGCAAGAACTACGCGAAGGAGCAGGCAAAGAGCGCTATAGCAACATACACAAGGTTCGGCTCCTCGCTTGACTTCAACAGCGTATACATGCCATACGAGAACTATTACATAGACAAGGGCTGGCACATATTCAAGGGTATAAGCGACAAGGGACTTCTCTACAAGGACCTTGCGCCTCTTGCCTATTGCCCCAGGTGCGAGACTGTTTTGTCCGCGCAGGGGCCAGAGGTCGAATACGAGAACGAAAACGACTCATCCATATTCGTAAGGTTCAAGGTCGACGGCGCAAGGAACAGCAAGGCACGCATAAGGCTGCCTGACGACACCTATCTTGTCGTATGGACAACCACGCCGTGGACGCTTCCATCAAACGTTGCCATAGCGGCAAACCCGAAGGCGATATATGTTGTAATGAGGTCAGGGAAGGACCATTACATAATGGCAAAAGATAGGTTCGATTCATTCGTGGAGCAGCTGAATATAAGCGCCGTGCTGAATGCGGAATTCTACGGCAGCGAGCTGAAGGGGCTTTATTATTTGAGCCCGCTCGAGAAGGAGGTGCCGATGCAAAAGCAGCTGGCAGAGCACCATAAGGTGATACTAAGCGAGAGCTTCGTGAACGTCGAGGAGGGCACAGGCCTTCTGCATGTTGCGCCTGGCCACGGCCCCGAGGACTACAAGCTAGGCAAGGAGAACGGCATGCCTACGTTCTCGCCCATAGACCAGCATGCAAGCTATACGGAAGATGCAGGCATATTCAAGGGCCTTAAGGTGCCGAAGGAGGCAAACGCCGCAGTGCTGAAGAGCCTTAAAGAAAGCCGTAATCTTCTTCTTGAGGACCAGATAACCCATAGTTATCCACATTGCTGGAGATGCCACAGCAAGCTTATATACAGGGCGACAGAGCAGTGGTTCGTTAATGTCCAAAAGATAAAGAAGCAGATGCTGAAGGCCAACGGCAAGATAGTTTGGCACCCCGAGGCAGCCAAGGAATGGTTCTCAGAGGCCATAAGCAGCTCTCCTGACTGGTGCGTGTCAAGGCAGAGGTACTGGGGCGCACCCATACCTATATGGATATGCGACTCCTGCAAAGGCATAGAAGTAATAGGATCATCGCACGAATTGAAGGAGCGCGCCCTTCTTGAAAAGGAGCCTTTCGACCTGCATAAACCCTACGTGGACAAGATTTCATTCAAATGCAAGTCATGCGGTTCGGAGATGCACAGGGTGCCGGACATATTCGACGTCTGGTACGATTCCGGGATATCGCACACTGCAAGCCTTACCGACGATGAATTCAGAGAACTGTTCCCCGCTGATTGGATAACCGAGAGCAGGGACCAGATACGCGGCTGGTTCACCGTACTGCTGCGCACAAGCATAGCCGCATACGGCAAGGCATCATTTAGGCGCGTCAACATAGGAGGCATGATAAAGGATGAACTGGGCCAGCAGATGCACAGGCACATGGGCAATTCCGTATCAGCAAACGAGCTCGTCGAGGTAGTGTCAGCCGACGGCTTTAGGCTGTGGTGCTCCAGCCATCCTAGATGGCTGGAGCTAAAGCTGAAGAAGGACGAGCTTACCGAGGCGGACAGCAACATAATGACGCTCTACAACATAGCGGAGCTCGCCAAGGAGTTCGCGGCACTGTCAGGCAACAGCGCAAGCAAGCCAAGGAGGCCTTCAGCAAAGGCCATGGAAAAGGAGGAGCAGTGGATACTCTCGAGGCTGAACACCTTAATCGTATCAACCACAAGGAACATGGACGACTACCACATAGATGTCGCGGTCAAGGGGATACGCGAATTCATACTGGACGACTTCAGCAGGTTCTACCTAAAGTTCGCAAAGCAAAGGGCGGAGGCAGCCGGCAAGGCGCAGCTAAAGAGGATATCAAACACGACAGCATATGTGCTCCATGATGTCCTTGTGCTTGCCTCGATGATAATTCCGTTCTCGTGCGAATACGTGTACAGGGAGCTATACGGCGCGGACAACAAAAGCGTATTCATGGAAAAATGGCCGAAGCCAATTAAGACGTTCGAGCAAAAGGAGCTCGAGGACGACTTCGTGGCGCTCAAAGAGGTCTCGAAGGCCGTGCTCTACCTAAGGGAGCAGAGGGACGCAAAGCTAAGGTGGCCCATAAAGGAGACGCTGATAGAGACGAACGACGATTCGGCAATAGCGTCTTTAGAGAGGATCAGCAACCTGCTTGCCATGTACACGAACTCCAAGTCCATAAAGATCGTAAAAGGCCATGCGTCAGCCAAGGAGGTAAGGCCGGTATTCCAGAAGCTGGGACCGGAATTCAGGCAGAACGCTCAAACGATAGCAGATGAGCTAAAAAGGCAGGACGCCGCTGCGGTGCAAAAGTCCATAGACCAAGACGGGTACTATAGGCTGCATACGTCCCTTGGCGCATTCGACATAAAACCCGACCAGTTCACAATATTCGAGAGGTCTTTGCATGACAAAGGCACTTCGATAAGGTACGGCAGCTCCGACCTATACATTGACATCGATGCTGGAGCATCAGAGGAGCTAAAGGACGAGCTGATGACAAGGGAGATAATAAGGAGGATACAGATAATGAGGAAGGAGATGGGGCTTACAAGGCTAGATGCGGTTACTCTATACGCCAACGCCGACAAGGAAATGGAGAAGCTGCTGCAAGGCAGCAAATCTAAGATAAAGCAGGTAGCCAGGGCAAAAGGCATAACCGTAAACGGAAACATTCCCGATGGGGCGTTCAGGAAGAGCTGGAGCGTCCTAGGCGCAGAGATAGAGATAGGCATACTCAAGGCATAATCTTATCTATTTTTCCAGGCATCTATTATCGTGACGACCCAGGAGGATGCCTCTTACAGCGGTGATGGCTCCTACAGGTACATCGACGCGCTGATAAACAGCGACGACGCCGAGCTGATGATAGTGTCGCCATACATAAGCGACTACTACACGAGGAAGCTCATGAAGAAATCCGGCAGCAAGCTAATAAGGGTAGTGACATCAAAGAGCTCCCTAAGCTACAAGGGCGCGCTGCTAAACAACTACCTTGCGAAAGGCACAAAGGGGTATGTAAAGGCGGCATTCGCGCTGCTGGCCATGGTGCTGATATCCATTTACCTCCAGGTGGCATATGCAGAGCTGCTCTTCACGGTACTCCTTATTGCGGTATCGTCGTATGCCTACATCAAGCATAGCAAGATGGAATCAAACATGAAGGTCAAGGTCGCAGGCAAGAAGTTCGTCCACGAGAAGCTGTACATAGGAAGGGACAAAGCCATAATAGGCAGCGCAAATTTGACGTTCAACGGCATGCACAAGAACATCGAGCACATAGAGGTGATAAGCGACATCGACAGGGTAAACGAGCTGAAAAGGCATTTCGAGAGCCTTTGGCAAAATGGCGTGTAGGAAATGTATCTGGATAAAATATGCTGTACGAAAGCTTTTTAGAGCTTGTTTCTTAACTGTAATCAGTGAGAATGATGGGATCCAAGATAAATGCCAACGGAAAGCTTTATTCGAACAAAGGCAGGACTGTATTCGTGTCAAGCGGGGCAAACTGCCCAAGGATAAATCTTACCGAAACAGGCAGGAACGCAAAGCTGAGAGATGACTTCTCAAAGGGACTAAAGGCACCAAAGTCTTTTGCAAAGCTGATATTCAAGTAACGGATCAGCTTTCAGGCCTTAATCCTCTTATATCAGTGTGTGTAATGCGCTTCTTCTTTATCCTGCCGGTCTGCTCATAATCGATTTTTGGAGTTGCCATATCCTTGTACTCCTTTACCAGTATACCGTGCTGTATGGAATAATCATTGTCGAAGCTCCTAAAGCAGAACATGCCTAATATAATAGACGTAATTATCAATGTCTTTATCTTTATTCCTAGATTAAGTGATGATATACTATCTACTGTAGCGTCTAAATCCCCTTCATTGAATACAGGTAGATACAAAACAGAACCGCTAGGACTTACAGTATCATCGACAAGCAGATATTTGTTTATCTGTGTTGCATTTTTCTCAACTATGTCCCTCAATGATCTGTCTCTATTAGCTTTAAATTCCCTCCAGTTTATTATGTCTTCCAATATTATAGCAACGTATTTTATGGGCAGATTATGCATGGATATCGTAATCCTGATTACTACTCCTTTCTCTTTTAACCTGTAGTAGGAATATTGCGATCTACCTGTATCAAATCCATTTACTTTATCTATCTCAGTAAAATCCATCTTGCCATCTTTTATCAGTCCTTTTAAGACAGCATGTTCTCTCTCCAGCAAGTTGTTCTTCAAAAAGTCTATAAATTCCGTTCTTATCGGCAGATATCCATAGTCGTTGAATACAGGCGCTGCATTCCAGACAGCCTCGTAATTGAGTTTTGTCCTCAGTCCAAGAACTATCATGTTTATTTCTTCACTGTCTTTCGCAAGCGCGTACATTATGAGGTCGAATTCACCTGTAGTTATAAACGCCAGCTGCACCCTTGCCTCCTTTTCCAGTATCTCTTTTAATTCGCTGGAAGCTGGGAATTTGTCGATGAACTTTACTGTTATCAGGAACTGTATGTAACCTAGTTTTGAAGGGTCTATCTCAGCCATATATGTAATACCGTATCTTCTTTCAAGCTTCCTTATCTGGGATGCAACTGCAGTTTCCTTGAGGCCGACCATTCTGCCAAGAACAGACATCGGCATTCTGCCGTTCATGCTCAGCGCGGTCAGGAGCGTTGCCTCATGTTTGTATTTCTTCTCGTTTCTCAGCGATTGCCCCAAAGTTGGTTGGTCCTTATCAAACTCTGTCTGTTGCATGTTGCCCTGCACGGCGTTGTTTAGGTTCCTCGGTTTCTTCCGCTTTGCGGGTATGAATTCCCCTTTGTTGGTTATCCTTCCAAGGTATAGGGGCACCTTTACCGGCTTCCTCTTATTCTTGTCCCACCTGCTTGTAGACTGATACACAAAAAAATAATTCTTAATATGCTTTATCTCTATATACTTGCTGTTTTCCTTTTTCAGTTTGAGGAACGTTGCTTTTACCCTCATGGGAAGAGTTATCATATGGATTACATATTGAATAATTAGATATAAATATTTTACCATTACTTAAGACCTTTCCGAGTGGAGATATGGGTTAATATATGGATTATATATTTAAAATTAGCGATATATCCAATTTTATCATGTAAATATCGTTAATGCATTAATTGGGATTGCAATCAAGCACGGGCATGAATATATACCCATAAAACATTACTTTCTACAGATTGGTTGTTGGATGAATAATCCCAAAAAACCCAATAACACAATTCTTTACAGAAAGAATTACCAATCCCAACCAAAATCACCCAATGCGTACGGCTCTATGCCGTGCGTCTTTTTCTCCCAAACTAAAGGTGTTTATAGATGAGGAACGATAACAGAAAACCTAGCGATAGCAGGCGCATAAAGCGCATCGATGGTAAATCTTATAAATTCTACCTTGTGCATCCGCCTGAAGACACCAACGCAAGCGATTTGGCGGAGCAACTGATAAGCATAAAGAATGTGGAGGAGGTATTTGTTACCGATGGGGACTATGGCTTTCTTGTAAAGGTAAAGTCGTTCGGCATGGACGAAAGCGACGGCGTGAATGATTACCTGTCCAAGAAATTAGGCAACAGCTTCGGCAGGATCACGAGCCATTACCAGTACAAGAATTGAGCACGATTTAAAGATTAGATAAGGTGCTTAGATTGCCTTATGCAAAAAATATATACAAACTTAAGGAAGGCCTGGCGGAGGCTAGGAAAACTGCGATAGATATGGTCGTTGCGACAACATTAGGCGTACCAAATGGATACGATGCTATGGTCAGTGCATACCAAAACTCCAGAATTGCTACAGAGAAAGCGTACAAGTCAACCAAGGACAAAACTAAGGTTTTCACAAAGAGCATTGTAGGGATGCTCAGGAAAGAGAGGGGCGCTATTGCAGAACATGGACAGAGCAGGCACCAGGATTGACTCTTCTTACATCAGCCAAAACATTTGAAGAATAGGTTAAAATATATTGCCATACATATATATGATTAAATGGCTACGAAAGATCGCGAGATAGGCAATATCATACATGTGCTTCTGGAAAAAGACAGCTTGGCCGTTCTTAGGAAGGACGATTTGAATGCTGATTGTGTGCATGGCGATTTATCGCCAATAGTTAAAAATGCCTACAGTATATATGGAACCGCTCCTAAAACCATAAAGGAGTGGATAGACGACATCAGGAAAGACGAATACAAACGCGTAAAGGACATGCTTAGATTCTCGCTCGAGGACAAGGACTCCAACACTATCACATTGAAAAAGCTTTCGATGGTGGCAGCTGTGGAGCTTATAACGTCGAGCCCTGTTTATTCTGATGCAATGCGGGAATACATCGACCAGGCAGAGCTTGAAGAATCTGAGGCTTATGCGTTTTCGTCATGGTTTAACAAGAACATAAGCCCCTCAGCAGACAACGAGATAAAGATTGCTGAAAAATACAGCTATAGCGATTCATCAAAAGAGATAATGATTAAGCAGATCTACGAAATGGATGACGCGGTGCATGCCGTGGGCACGAAAAGGAAAGTCCTTCTTGCCATGGGAAAAACTGAGCTGGAAGTGTCTGATATCATAAAAAAGGAGAGCAAAAGGCTGCTAAACAGCACAAGGGCAAAAGTCTTCGACTCCAAAACGGAAAAGTACGAAGATTACCTCGCGTTGGTAAGGATCTCCCAGAGCGAGACAAAGATCGACTGCACCATGGACAACTGAGCGATCAGAGCATTTTTGCCCCTGATTTCGTCACAATGACATCATCCTCTATCCTTACGCCGCCGAAGCCCACCACATATATGCCTGGCTCGTCGCTCACTACCATGTTCGCCTTGAGCCTGTCCTTTACGCCATAACCCAAGCCGGGGCCCATGTCATGCACGTCTAACCCTATTGAATGCCCAAGCGAGTGTATGAACGTACCCCTGTATTTGCCACCTTTTGCTTTGTCTATATAGTTTGCAGCTATAATGTGCACCGACTCACCTGTCACGCCTTCCTTTATGGCCTCTAGCGCCATATGCTGCGCCTGTGAAACTATGCTGTGCATTTCCGTGAACCTTTTGTGCCTTTGCGATGACTTTTCCGGCTTGAACATGAAGGTCCTTGTCACATCGGCGCAGTAGTTGTTGAACGTTGCACCGAAGTCTATCAGCACTATGCTATTAGGCGCAAGTTTTGTGTTGTCGGGCATGTGGTGCGGCAGTGCCGCATTGCCGTTGAATGAGACTATGGTCTTAAATGCCGTGCCTCCAGATCCCCTTTTCCTCATGAAGTATTCCAACCTGCCGGCGAGCTCCTTCTCGCTCATGCCTGCCTTCAGTTCAGGTTTAAGCTCCTCGAGCGAGTCCTTTGATATGCTGTTTGCCTTTCTTATCTTGCCTATCTCATATGCGTACTTGACTGACCTGGCATCATGGAAAGCCTTTGACACGTCTATTACCTCTTTCGGCTTCGCCAGCTTCTTGAGATTTTTGTACGACAGGTAAGGCAAGAACGACCCATTTACCCCGACAACCTTCGACTTGATGTGCTTTTTGAGTATGTCGCCTAGCTGCTTCCTGGAATCTATCTTCACGACGCTCATGTTCGAGGGGCGTTGCTCCATGGCTATCTCATATTCCAGCTCTGACACCGGCAGCACCATGCCCCTTTTTGTGACTATCAGTGTATTGTACTCGAAATCCCCGCTCGTGAATCCCGTCATGTATGTGAAGTTGCTGTCGTGGTGCGATGTGTTCATAAGGAATATTACATCTGCGCCTGCATTCCTGAATATGCTATCTATCCTTTCTTTGAGTCTTTGCATAGAATCATTCACTCTTAATAATGACTGCATAGGTTTAATTATTTTCATTGTGAAACCGGATAGGTGGGAACCTGGACAGGAACGCTATAATAGGCGAATTGGGCAGCGAGAACCCTTCTGTCAAGCGATCCGACATAGTCTACAGGCACATGAGGGATCCTGCGCTGCTACGCTACTATTACAGGGTAAAGATGCTGCCATTGACAAACAGGATGGACATAGTGGGCAGCTCGCCCACAGACCTGTTTATAGGACGATTCGGCTACCCCTACGTCAACATAGGTCCGCTTGTGCCCCCCGAATTCGGCGATACCACAATCCTAAGTACCCCTGAACGATGGCACAACATGGGCATAGAGGAGATAGTGGGCATGAGGTCCAAGATGGTAAGAGGATTATACAGGACAAAGGTGCAGAACGTCGAGCACGGGAGGGTAGAGGAGCTAGTAAGGGATCTCGCTATAGCTGAAAGGCCTGCCGAGGCGGAGGTCTCGTTCGCGAGCAGGCCGTTCGTCAAGCTCACGCTGAAGGACGAGGTGGAGCCGTTCGGCCCGAGCGCCAGGATGAGGAAATTCGAGCTGTACAACATGCATGCCGACAGGTCCGTGGAAAGGCTGTACAGCGACACGGATGCGCCATCCAAGACCGCAATGATAGAGCTGTACGAAAAAGGCATACCAGTATCCAAAATACAAAAGGGCCTATCAGCCGGCATTTTCGGCATAGGGACCAGGAGGAGGTTCGTACCCACAAGGTGGAGCATAACCGCGGTAGATGACACCCTTTCCAAGGACAACCTTGAGGAGGTAAAGTCATATGACACCGTAGACTCTATATATGCATATTACAACAATGCGCTTGACAACCGCTGGCTAATATTCTTTGTGCCGGGCAACTGGCAGTACGAGTCGATAGAGGCATGGTATCCGAAGACCGTATGGAACGAGGACGGAGTCAACATATCCATATTCGGCTCTTACGAGAATTACAACGGCAGGAAGACCTATGCGGAGATAGGCGGCTGCTATTATTCCGGCAGGTTGGCGATTACGGAGAAGATGCAGCTAATAAAGCGCCAGGCGGTTGCGCTTATACTTCGCGAGGTGCATGACGGCTACATAATGCCGGTAGGTGTCTGGAACGTAAGGGAGCACGTCAGGGAGACGCTGCAAAATGAGCCGCACATACTGCACAGCATGTCAGATATGCTCTGGCTTATAAGGGCTAAGCTCGATATAAAGGCGGAGGACTGGATAAGGAACAGCACCGTACTTAGGGACATGATACAGCAGCGAAGATTGAGGGAATATTCCTCTTATACGGGAAGGCCCAGCTCCACGTGAATGATTAAACCTTTTTTGTGAGAAAATGGATGCAATTGTACTAAAGTGCGGATGCAAGGTCGAAGGCAATGGGAATTTTATAGTCGGGGACGGCTGCATGTTCTGCAAGGAATGCAATGCAGTCGGGGAGCTTCACCCGTTCGGGGGCAGGAGGATACACGAGATAAAATACAAGTAGGCCATCATTTATCCAGGGCCTTCCTTATCATCTTCGCCATAGCAGCATGGTCGCCGTATGCAGCTTTTGCGCTTTCGAGCCCTGCAAATTCCTTGGCTGCAATCCACATGTAACCGCTGTTCTCGATGTCCAATTTTACCCTATCGGTGCTTGATTTGAGCACATAGAAATAGTCATACCACATGCCCTTCATCTTCTGCTCCACTATCAGCACCTTCTTGCCTGGAAACGGGAGCTTTAGCTCCTCCCTTTTGATCCTGGTCTCTTCCTCTATTTCCCTGTATGTGGTTTCAAGAGGTTTCTCGTTGCGCTTCATGCTTCCGCTTAATAGCAGCCACATGCCCGGATGGGATGTGAACGGTATATTCCTCCTCTTCATGAGCAATATCCTGTTTTTGTTCAGTATCGCCGCGGTTATGCCGTACCTGCTCTTTGTAAGCCTGTATCCTAGCTTTTCATAGCGCGAACTGTCCATATGTAATAATATGCTCTCATGCATAAAAACCTTATTTAATGCATTTGTTTAATAATATCTTAGTTGAACAACAAAGGCGGGGTAGCTCAGCCTGGTTAGAGCGCTAGACTCATGTGCATAGCACCATGAGTGATGAGCTTTTTAGCTATGAAGAGAAATCTAGAGATCGCGAGTTCAAATCTCGCCCCCGTCAGCTTACTCCACGTAAAGATTGACGCAAAAAGCTTTCAGCATAGGCAATATCTGCTTTTCTAGTTATCTTTATGTTTGAATGGCTACCTTCGTAGACAACTACACGCCAACCAAGCTTTTCCACCATAGTTGCATCGTCAGTAACATTCTCTTTGACATGTTTGTGTGCCTTTAGTATCAAGTCATAGTTGAAAACCTGAGGAGTTTGTACGACCCAAAGATTATCTCGTACTATGGTTTCTATTATCTCATAATTTGTACCGACTCTTTTTATCGTATCTACTGCTTTTATGGCTGCAACTGCGGCCCCTGTGGATTGAACAGCAGACAAACCACGTTCTATTATATCTGAAGTTATGCACGGCCTTGCAGCATCGTGTATCATTACAATTCGAGAATTCCTCAATAGATTTAACCCAATCTCTACAGAGTCCTGTCTTCTTTCACCGCCCTCGCATATATACGATATCTTCTTCCAGCCCTCATTTTCTACAAGTTTCTTACCCAGGTCAATATTGTCCTTTGATAGGACCAGAACAATTTGATCTATCTTGTCTGTTTTCTCAAAAGTTTGAATAGTCCAGGCAATAGTCGGTCTATTTAGTAATCTGACAAATACTTTGTCTTCGCCATCCATTCGCCTGCTAGACCCCGCGCCAACTATTATGGCTGAATTTTTAGAAACTTTTACCAGAATATCACTCAATATAATGGGTTTATTTAGATATTTAATTCTTTACCAAATAACTATGTCTATATACCAAACAGTCTTGCTATAAATGTGATAGAAAGGACACCTAAAAACGAATCGATAGGAAAAAGTATCATAAGTCAGATAATGTCTGCAATAAAGAAAAAGATCGATTAGAAACATGCCAAAATAAGGCCAAAAACAATAGAAATTCATTGCATCTAGGGAGATGATGCCGCAATCTGTAAGGCTTAACTTAACCTATTCCGGAAAAGCAATTCTTGAGCTTGGCACCTCCACAGATGGTCCAATGCCTCATGGGTATCTTTTTATGCCTTTTTAGGTATATATAGAATGTAAAGATTGGCCAGGTATATTTGATGGTTATCAAAAAGAGCGCTAAAAAGGCAACAAAGACCAAGAGGCCGGCCAGGAAAAGAACCGCCGCGGCACCAAATCCTGCAGATGCTGCAAGGTATACTGCCATGTCACCCGACGATCAGGAGATATCAAAGTTCGCCGACGCTACAAAGATGAAGATATACGTTGTGGGCGTAGGCGGCAGCGGCTCCAATACGATGACAAGGATGTCGGATCTTCACATAGAGGGCGCAAACCTGATTGCAACCAATACCGATGCCCCGCATCTAGAGATCACCAAGGCGCACAGGAAGGTGCTGCTCGGGAGGACCGTAACAAGGGGCCTTGGGGCTGGCAGCAACCCGGTGCTTGGCGAGGAGGCGGCTGTCGAGAGCATAGACGAGCTTAAGCACATGTTCGAAGGCGCGCAGATGATATTCATAAACTGCGGGCTTGGCGGCGGAACAGGAACAGGGGCCGCGCCGGTCATAGCAGGGGAGGCGAGGAGCAGCGGTGCACTTACCGTGGCGCTTGTCACCTTGCCGTTCACAAGCGAGGGCAAGGCAAGGATGAAGAACGCGCTTGTAGGATTGTCGAGGTTGAAGAAGAACACAGACACCACCATAGTCATACCAAACGACAAGCTCCTGTCGCTTGCGTCGGAGCTGACGCTCGACAAAGCCTTCAAGAAGATAGACGACGTCCTTGCAACTGCTACGAAGGGCATACTTGAGATGGTTACGAAGTCCGGCATGGTGAACCTGGATTTCGCAGACCTGAAAGGAGTATTAAAGGACTCGGGCTACGCAGTGATAGGCGTAGGTGAATCCCACGCCACAAATGAGGACAAGAGAATAGATAGCGCCATAGCCGCGACCCTTGACAGCCCACTGCTTGACATAGACATGTCGAAGGCCAAGAAGGCCCTTGTAAGCATAATTGGCGGTCCTGATCTGACCCTGAAAGAGGCGGAGAACGTCTTCAGGGCGGTCTCGAGCAGGATAAACGAGGATGCGATGATGAAATGGGGCGCAAGGATCGACCCTAAGATGCGCAAGAATTCCCTACGGGTGATGGTGGTAATGAGCGGCATGGGCCTGGCTGAGTACGTCGAAAACAGCATAACCGAGACCGAGGAGAAGATAGATACCGATGATCTAGGCATAGACGAGATAGACTAGCTGCAGCGCTGCGGCTGGGCTATGTAGGGTAATCTAAGTCATTTTACTACGTCGTTCTTTCCTGCCTTCCTTATCGATACAGCGAAGTTCACAGTAGTGGGGTTGTACAGCGTCATCTTGAACTTTCCGTATTCTATCTCGACTATATGCCCAGCAGGGAGGACCGTGCTCTTGTTCTCATTCATCCGTATCACCACATTATTAATCTGGGCGATCAGGATATTTAAATGTAACTGATTTTAGGCCTGCCCTCATTCCCTCCTTTTGAGTTCCTTCACCTTTCCTCCAATCGCAGACCTTGTGGCTCTGTAGAGCCTTGATGTGTTGGCCCTTAGCAAGGACCACAGCCTCTCCTTATCTAAGTCCTGCCCGTTTATTGGATACGTTTCTACATATATCTTTATGTTATCAACCATCTCCTTGTCCAAGCTTCTCCTCGAGTATAGGGAAACAACTCCGGGGTACTCGTCCTTTTCTACTTTGGTGCTGTCCTTTCTTATCTCGGCAGTGCTGAACTTGTAATGGTAAGGCTCCTCCCTGCTGCCAGAGGGAATGTTTATCTGCACGTTTATCTCGAAAAACCTTCTGTGGCCGTACCGCGAGAAGATTGCGGTGTACCTGCCCTGCTCCCTCTCCTTCTTTAGCTCCACCTGTTTGTTAGCTAATACTGACATTTCATCACATAAATGTTATTGTCATATTGTTATTTATACTGTTCGCAGACAGCATAGAAAATGCCTGCAGCTTCATGGGTTTGCACGTGCGGCAATTGGCACCATGCAGTGTAATTATTTGCGTTCGATGAATTGTGCATAGACGGCCGATATAGATGGCAGAATATCAAAGTAATGATACCGGACCATCTGCTCTGGGTTAGATGTCGCTTCCGTAGGCTTATGCCGCTACGGGAACAGCTATTAAATTGCATTGCACATCTATAGCGTTACTATGGAGCAGAGGCTTGTTTGCAGGAATGTCACTAAGAAGTATGATGCGGGGTCAACCGCGCTTGACAGCGTAAGCCTGTCAATTCCGCTTAAGGGAATTTTCGCCCTCATAGGAAGGAACGGCGCCGGCAAGACCACACTTACAAGGATACTGGCAACTCAGCTCATGCCGTCTTCAGGAAGCGCGGAGATAAGCGGCATCGATGTAGTTGCAAAGGCCGGCAGGATCAGGGAGCTCATAGCCGCGCTGCCGCAGGAGGCCAGGGCCGTGCAGTGGCTCACGCCAAAGCAGAGCGTCATGTCCTACCTGCTTTACCGCGGCATGGGCCTTGGGAGCGCAAACCTCACGGCTGAAAAGGCACTGGCATCACTTGGGCTCAAGCAGTACTCAAACAAGCTAAATAGGCTATTGTCCGGGGGCATGAAGAGGAAGGTGCTAATAGCCATGGTGCTTGCCTCGGGATGCAAGATACTCTTCGTTGACGAGCCAACTACGGGCCTGGATCCGCTTTCAAGGTCGGAGCTTTGGGACGCGCTAAGCAGGCTCAAGAAGACCCATTTCATATTCCTGACCACGCATTACCTTGAGGAGGCTGAGCGCCTTGCCGATACGATAGGCATACTTGACAAGGGCAAGCTCATAGCTTCGGGCACAATGGACGAGCTCAGGAAGAGCGTAAGATACCAGTACAGCATAATGATACTCCAGAAGGGAGTGCGCATGGAGCCAAGGCACGGCAGCATCGTGAATGTGGAGAACGGCTTCAAGCAGATAATAACCACTGAGGAGGAGGCGGAAAGGATAGGCAAGGCGCTTATAAGGGACGGCATAAGGTTCTCAATGAACCCCATATCGCTTGAGGACATATTCTACTACTATGTCAAAAAGCCCATAGAGAGCGAGAAGGAGCAGGAGGAATGGCAGCAATGAAGGTAAACAGGCTGAGCCAGATATACGCGTCGGTGCTCGTAAATGCCGTATACGCCATGAAGAACTATCCTGTGACGCTTGTCAACACGCTCATGTCGCCGCTGTCCATACTCGTAATAATAACGCTGGTGAGCCATGGCGCCCTGCTGGACGTTTCCGTATCAGGTGCATTGATAATGGCAATGGTTACAAGCGGCATAGGTTTGCAGGCAGACCTGTCCCACCTGAAGAACGACTTCAAGGT
>JBOGRY010000008.1:0-23016 GCA_050749665.1 Candidatus Micrarchaeaceae archaeon | reverse complement strand
ATACATACAAGGTAAGACTTGAGGCCACCAACGGTAGGAGGAATGTACCACGCCCGGGGAGCGTTCCCGTATTCCTTCTAAGGAATCACGAGAGGAAGGGACTCGCAAAGCCTAAAATATATAAATGACTGGAAGGGCATTGTCCCTTTCAGACAAGGCTGTTGAGCTGCATTTTGCAAAAGCGCGTTCTTTTGGAGCGCTCAAAAACCCTATTTTTCCGAGGTCAATGCTTATAAACCATATAGATGGAAACTAGGAAAAGTATATATATCTAGATAGGGCAATACTATCTTGTATAACATGGATAGCTTTTAATTTGTGCTATCAAAATAGTCTCTGTGCAGGGATGGCGGAGCACGGTCAAACGCGGCGGACTCAAGATCCGTTGGCTTAGGTCTACGGGAGTTCAATAACAAGCTTGAACAAATCTCCCTCCCTGCATAACCAAGGTGTATTCATGCCCAAAAGCAAACCAGCGAAACGACAAAAACTAAGGGAATCCAAGATTTTTGACATACCGAACTATGCGCAGACAGAGGAGTTCACAAGCTCTGCTGCCTCTGCAATGATGGTGCTCAAGTATCTCAACAAGAACCTCAAGATGAAGAAGGAACTCGAATTCCAGATATGGCAGGAAGCGGTCAACGGCAGCGTATGGCACGGCTCAAGGTACGGGCTTGCATACGCGCTTGCAAAGAGGGGCGCCAAGACCCAGATAATAAGCAACGCAAGGGACGAGGGCTACGAGAAGAAGCTTGCCGTGTATGAGGGCATAAACCTCGACACCCTGAGCTCATCCTTCAATGAGATAAAGGACAAGGCCAAGAACCTTAAGATAAAGGAGCAGTTCGGGATCACTACAATAAACATGATAAAAAAGCAGATAAACGGAGGGCACATACCAATAGTGCTGGTCAACGCCAACGTGCTCAATCCATATCTTGAGGCGTCGCCGCACTGGGTCGTTGTCAAGGGCTACGACAAGGACACCTTCTACATAAACGATCCTTACTCCGATAGCACTATAACCATGGATCCGCAGGTGTTCAAGGGAGCGCTTGGATTCGACAAGGAGTTCCATATGATTGCGGTAAACTCAAAGAAGTAGTCAGGACCTGTTCCTTGCCTTTATCGGCATTTTGTTTGATACCGTCTTGCCGAGTCTAAGCCTTATCTGGCTTATCTTAGTCAGCGGCCGCCTAAGTATGTTAAGCCTGCTTGCCTTCCTGTAGCAGCCTATGCACATCAGTCTCATTGAAACGGGAAGCCTGTCGAAGAAGTATCTGCTGTACAGCCTTGACGGCATGACGAATTTTATCTCGTCCTGTCCAAGAAGCTTTGCGCATACCGAGCATGTGTTGCTCTCAAGAAATAGCATGTCTATCTCTGCCGCGCAGCCTGTGCAGTATGAAAAGCCGTTGCTAGCTGCTACCGAACTTGAAAATCCGTACAATGCGGCACCACATCTTCCGCAGTGCTCTGTTGTAGAATCCATATATATACACTAGCGCCTTTCCAACCTCGTCTTACGCATACTTAATTCTATATTAGCGCAAGGGTAATATTTATTATTTTGCAGTGCTCTAAAAAAACAGCCAATAAGCGGAAGCGAGGGATATCGTATTAAATACTTTTTGAAAGCCCAAGGATGCACGATTTCACCTCCTTTATGCTTGCGTCGGTCTTTACGGAATATTTTGACATGTGCGTCGGGGATGCCGAGAACCCGCGCTCTGTGAGCTTTTGTATTAACGCCCTGTTGCTTACCGAGCCTATGCCCATGCGTTTGGTGACCTTCGGTATGGCGTAATACAGCGGCGACGCCGCTTCGCCGTGTATGCCCTTTATGAACTCAAGGCTTTTGATGCTGTAAAGGCTTGGATTGCCTTGGATTTCGCTTATTATGGAGGTCAATGTGCTCCTGTTCTCTATCGGGCCGAGCCATACCTTGCCGGAAGTTTCAAGCTGCGAGTTGCACATGCCGCATTTGTGCGCCTTGGGAAATGCGGAACTGTCGATGATCCTGTTTAGGCAACTGCTGCAATACTGCACGTATCCCATGCTCTTTATCGACTCTATGGCCTTTACGGAGCCGTGCCTAAGCCTTACGAATATGCGCATGTAGTGCAGGTAGTCAAACGATGCCAGTACTTCTATTCCGAAGTTGAACTGCGCCGCCGTTCTTGCAACATAGCCTATCAGGAGGCGCAGCCCCACCTCATGGCACAGCTCGTTGTGCATGGGCCTTGCGTCATATAGCCTCATGCACGCCTTGTAATCCGCGCCGCACAGCACTGCCGTGTCGGTGACCGTTATCATCATGCATGTTCCATCCTTTGATATCTTCATGAGGTCGTAGACGTAAGGCGTTGCGCCGCCGAACGGGTCGAGGTCTATGACGTCGAACTTTTCCTTGGTTGCATTGGCAAAACTCTGTATGCTGCGATCTATCGCCTTGGCTTTTACCTTGTTGAACCTTACGTTGGCCTTCAGCGATGCGAAGGCGCTGCTGTTCATTTCCAGCATTGTGACATCCTTTGCCTTTGCCTCCAGGTAATACCTTATGCCCCTTATTCCGGTGGCCGCTGTTGCATCCAGCACCTTTGTCTTCTTTGTGGACATGGACGACACGAAAGCCGCACTTATGTCGCGCGACATAAGCGCATCGGGATTCAGAAATGACCCTTTTGTGTACCTGATCGATGCCTTGCCCTCCTTGTACATGCCAACACTCATTTTTTTATGGCTATGACTGCGTCCAGCAATCCATGGGCGTAGTTTATGCTTGCGAACGCAGTATAAAGGTCGCCCTTCTCAAGGAAGCTCTTGGAGTCCTCAGCATACATCCTTGAGAGCTCGACTATCTTGGATATGGCCTTGCTGTCTTGGATCTCACCGACGCTGCCGATGCTGACGTAGAACAGGTCTATGTCCTTTTTTATCCTCGCCTTTATCGCTTCTTCCGGGTCTGACACATTATAATATAAATCTATAATCTAATATAATCTTGTGGTTTAATGTGCGGTGCAAATTCTTCTCTTATAGGAGTTGGAAAGGGATATGAAGCACGATTATTAGGCAATAGCCACATGCCAGGTGACGATTACAAGGAGTTCGATTTCGCTATGGAATTCCTGAATGGGCGCAGCAAAGGCAATCCTGATAAGTTCGTAGGAGGCCTTGCGCTTGCCCACATGGAGTATTTTTAAGGAAAGCCCAAAAAGTAAGCAAACCGGCTGTCTATTGGTTAAGTCCGAATCTTGAATTGGTAATTGAATAAACGCGAAAAAGATAATCATAGCCGTAACTGGAACGCCTGGGGCCGGGAAGACGAAATTTGCCGGACGGCTATCGGAATCTCTTGAAAATTCAAAGGTTATCGAGATAAACGACATAGTCGACCAGCATAGGCTCTACTCTAAGATAGACGAATTAGGGTCCAAGATCGTGAAGCTCAAGGAGCTCGAGGAGAAGACGAACGATATCATAGCGGAGCAGTCCAAGGGGCACCATGTCATAGTTGTGGGGCATCTTGTCCCTGAGATTAATATCAGGCATGATGTGACTGTTGTATTGAGGATAAGGCTTAAGGAGCTCGTCAGCAGGCTTGAGGAAAGGGGCTACGTAAAGGAGAAGATCAGGGAGAACGTGATATCGGAAGCTGTGGACTACTGCGGATTGAAGGCCTTGGAGACATGCAAGGAAACCTACGAGATCGAATCCGACTCTGATAAAGTGGATATGATATCTTATATAGTTGGCACTGCATCTGGAAGCAAGCGCACGGCTCCTGAATACAAGGAAATAAGCAGGCTTGAGGAGCTGCTGGAGCTGGTTGCCGAAGGCAACAAGTACGGCTTTTAGTATATCTGGAACCGCGTGACATATGCTAAGTACAGCAGCTTGGCATGCCTTTCAGGAAGCTTGTTTACGTACATTGATGCCTTGTTGGCCTTCAGGTTCGAAGGAAGGGAATTCCTGCTTGCCAAGAATGCCCTTATAAGCTTCTCCGGATTGCTGTATCTTGCCTTTTCTATGGCGCATATCCTGTCGCAGTCGATGTACATCAGCATTGCACCGGAATGTGCCTTCATGAACTTATCCACTGCGTTGCCCATCATGAGGCTTGGCCCAACTACTTTCCTCGTAGCAGCATGCACATTTTCTATGAAGAAGCCCATGACCGCGTCGTTTCCATCGACGTTCTGCATGCATATTATTGGTTGGAATCCGTTTTCCCCTAGAGACTGCTGCAGCCTTATCCTTGCCTTCTTCAGCTGCTGCCATATTATGTCCTCAGCTATCTCAGGCACATTGAAATGCAGTGCATAGAGATTAGATTGGAGCATGTCCTTTATGACGTTGAGCATGCTTTCCGAATTCACTTCCGCATGGCCTTTGGCGTAGAATGACTTTTTATCATGGGACTTGAGGAGCTCCCTTGATATGAGCACGAGCCTAAACAGCGATTCATCGGATACGTTAGCAGCGACGTTCCTGTCAGAATCCGTAGGGTCGATCACCACGAAATTCTTGCCGAATCGTTTGACCGCCGCTGCGTTGTCCTTTTCACCGCCTTTGGGCTTCACTACATCGACCACTACAGGCAGCCTTATGTTGGCCATTCCGGTTATAACGTCCAGGAAAGACCCGTAGTGGCATACTAGCAGCTCGCACAGGTATCCCGAGAATCCTTCTATCTTTGCCTCTGCGCCATATATGCTGTGGGCCTTAAGGAACGCCTTGAGTATCCTTACATCATCACGCTGCCTTACAGTAAGCTTCGAGTTCACGAACTCGTTATGGAGCTGCGTCCTGTCCACTGCAGTGCCTCGCTCCTTTGCGGTCTCTATCTTGTAAGCGGGAACTATGTCTATGCTGATCCCATAATCCTTCCAGCGTATCCTCGTATACGGGTGCTCGGCATACTTAACGATGTATGATTCGTTGCCGCCTTTTTTCACTATTCCTTTCCCGATCTCAAGGCCTTTGCGCTCTATGTCACTTTCTTTGATGTTCCTTGGGAAGAGCAGGAAGATGTCTATGTCAGAGTTTCCCTTGATCTGCGTGCCCCTGGCTACAGATCCCGCAAGTAGGATCTCGACATCTTTAGGCGACTTTATTTTCAGCCTGCCCATGATGGTGTTTATGGCGTATTTAGCAGCGTCTATCTCGCTCTTTGAGGGTTTGACATCTTCAATGACCTCTTTCAAGAGCTCGCCTAGCCTTTTCCTGCCCGAACTTGAGATCCCATATGTTTCTTTTCCCATAGCCACACGCATCTTTGTACGGAATCATATGGAATGCAAATATTTAAAGTATGTCATAAGTCTATACATAGTACGGGCTCGTGGCTCAGTAGTAGAGCGCGCCGTTCGCAACGGCGAGGCCGCGGGTGCGATTCCCGCCGAGTCCATTTATCATTTTTTGATTGCCTTTTTGATCATGCTTGCAACTTCTTCCTTATTCTCCACTTCAAAAACAACCTTCTTGTACAGCTCATCGCTCAACTCCACAGTGACACATTTGTCAGGATCGTGCATTTCATAGAAAAGCATGCCTTCCTTGTCGATATACCTGCCATCGACCACAACCCCAGGAAGCCTGGCGCCTGCAACTTTAAGCATGCTGAAGTAATTCCAGTCTGCCTTCTCAGTTGATACGGACTTTACATGATTGAGCGGGACCTTGAGTGCGCTTTTCAATGCAAGTATTTCGTCCACGCCTGTGAGCTTGAATACCAGATTCCCATCTTCTATGTCGACTTTGCCTGCCATGCTATCACTAATGTATATTTGTATGGTTTTGCATATAGAACCATATACATTTGCCACATTACTTAAAGGATGCGTATCGCCGAGCCCATTACCAATTTTTGTCGATGAGATGCTACTTTAGTCTTAGCGCTTTTCTTGTCGCCATGTGCGGTGGACCTCCTTTTTTGGTTTAATGGAATGACCTATTGCTTAGGTTTCCATTGCTCGAAGTATTGGAACAGCTCTACAAGGTTTCCTGAAGGGTCAACAGCCAGTATTTGCTTGCCTCCCACACCCTGCACGACTTCATTGCGAAACTTGCAGCCTGCGTTCTTGAGCTTCTCGAATGTTGCATCAAAGTTATCAACCTCAATGGATATTCTATTCCATCCGCCTGGTGCTTGCATGACACCATCAGGCATCGTCTGTCCGCCTCCGCCTTTTCCGCTAGGTTTAGTAAGATACAACTTAAAGCCGTTTTTAGACAATATGGCGAACTCTGGGGCAGGGCGCATGTCTACTTTAAAGTCTAGCAGCTTCGTATAGAAGTCTATTGCAGCATCAACATCGTTCACTATGTATCTAACACTTACGGCACCTGGCATGTAATCACCACATATATTTGTAAGCTTTTGTTTCTATTAACCTTATCTGATGGTAATATGGATAAATGGATAAAGTAGAAATCTTAATTCTCGCAGTTATAGTTATCGTAGTAGTAGCACTGGTGTATTTGGCATTAACCAACTACATATTCACGGGTTCCCAAGGAAACAATACAGGAGGCGCAATCAGCTTCTGTACCGGCGGCCCGTGCCCATCTGGCGGCGGAGGCGGCATAAAAATAAACACAGGCGCAGGCGGAAATGGAACCTAACGCTCAAGCGAATGGCGCAGGTCCTAAACAATGCTTGGCTCATAGCCCTTAAGGTTGATGCATTGGATAAATATCAGGCAATCCCCCTATTTACAGAATCAGAGCTGGCAGCATTTGACTACGTTAAAGGGCTTACGCAAGAGAAGTAGTTTTTACCGGCAGAATCAGTGTACTGGCGGAGAATGCGCTTGCATCTCCTGGGGCTCGTATATGCTCCTTACCTTTACCGTTGCCGATATTACGGCTGCTATGATGGTCAGGGCTATGGCGACGTAGAGCACGATCCTAAGCCCGTTTATGAAAGACTGCGAGATCAGTTCCGGGAAGAACTCCGTGCTCAGTATCGTCTTCTGCTGCTGCTGGGTGAGCGAGGACAGCACGTTTTGAGGTATTATCTGCTGGAGCGGATTGTATCCCAAGAATGTTGCGAAGAGCGCCGATGTCGGTGGTATGTTCTGCAGCGAGGCTGCTACGGTACTAGGCACCCCCTGGCTTGTCAGGCCCGAGTACATCGCGTGGGGAAGCAATGTGCCAAATCCCGTGACGAGAATGCTGAAGAATATTATTATGCTGAACATGTATGAGACATTGAAGATAGTGGCCCTCATTCCACCTACTGCGCCCCTCTGCTCCGGAGGTACAGCGTTCATTATGCTCGTGCTGTTCGGCGAGTTGAACAGGCCCTGGCCGCACCCTATTATGAACGTTATTGCGACGAAGGGCAGTAGCGCGAAGTCAGTCGGAAGTGTTAGAAGCAGGGCGAACCCGGCAACATTTAGTATCATGCCGGTAGTGGTGAACGGCCTCTGGCCGTACTTGTCGGATAACTTGCCGGATAACGGCCCGAATATCAAAAACCCTACAGTGAGCGGAAGCATGTAAATGGCTGCAAGTAGCGGCGTCTTACTGAACGCTACTCCATGGAGCGGCAGCCATATCCCCTGGAGCCATATTATAAGCATGAACTGCAGGCCTCCCCTTGCGGTGCCGGCAAGGAAGCCGCTTAGGTTCGCAGCCGAGAAGGTCCTGTTCTTGAAAAGATTGATGTGGAACATCGGGTCTTCCACCCTTGTCTCTACGAAGACGAATAATCCGAGAATAAGCAAGCCGAAGATCAGGCCTCCTATCACGAACGGGTCGCTCCAGCCCGTTGTTGCGGTCCCGTAGGGCAGGAATGAATAGGTCAGGGACAACAGTATAGCAGTCAATGCGATTGCGAATGTGACGTTGCCCGCTATGTCAAGCTTGCGCCCCTTCTTTATCGTAGCTATCTCGTGTAGCGCGGTATATGACCATATGGCCCCTGCTACACCTACGGGTACGCTTATCAGGAATATCAGGTGCCAGTCGATCGAGGCAAGCACGCCTCCGACGACCAGCCCTATGACGCTGCCTCCGGCAAAGGCTATGCCGTTTATGCCAAGTGCCATGCCCCTCTCCTTGTGCGGAAATGCGTCTGTGAGCATGGCGAACATGCTTGCGAATATGCATGAACTTCCAAATGCCTGCACCAGCCTAAGCCCTATTATCGAAAGGGCGCCTGAGGGCCCATGGACAAGGTACGATGAGATCCATATCATCGTGGAGGCTACGGCAAATATTAGGAACCCTATGTTGTATATCTTGACACGGCCGAACATGTCCCCCAGTCTTCCTAACGTTACGACAAGCACCGAAGTTACTATCATGTAGCCCAGGAGCAGCCATATAAGTAGCCCTATGTTCTGGGCTACCAGTGGGTTCACTCCGAGCCCGTTGAAGATTGCCGGAAGGGATATTAGCACTATCGACCCGTCGATGGCGGCCATTAGTGCTCCTATTGTAGTGTTCGAGAGGACGATCCATTTGTACTTGACACCGTACTTCATCTCCTCATTTTTTTCGGCGACGTCGTACTGGAGCGGCTTTTTCTCCTTGCCTGTTTCCTGCGTTGCTACTCCCCTTTCTGGTGTCATAGGACTCAATGAACAGTTTATGAGATAATGTTTATAGATTAATGCCCTTAAATGGGTGTGTTGTTGGTTCAACAAGGTCAATCCGTACGATACAATAGCAGATTATATATATTTGGCCGCAGAATATCCTTACGTGATAAATGTGACCGTAGTACAAATGCCGTGGCGCTCGGCAACACCTTACTTCACAAGGATTGAGAGCATAGGTAGGCAGATCTTCATGTCCGAGACGCCTGCAGACTACTGGACGAGCATGGAGCTCCTGGAATCCAGGCTACTTAGGGGGCTTAAAGGCAATGAAGCAGTCGAGCATATGAAGAATGATCCAAACTTCAGGGATCTGCTCAATGAGAGGTGGTTTTACCTGGGCTCGCCTGAGAGGGCATGGGCACAGCCGCAACGCATGAAAAACATGTCAACCAACAAGAGTTCATACAGGTTCGTAGAGGACACGGATAATTTTACGGGAATGATCGCGCCGCTGGTAATCGGGGTTCAAAAATATGGGGACAGGGCGAATTCAGCCATGGTTCTACAGATCAGGAAGGAGATATATGCCTTTGAGCATTGCACCCCGGACATAACCTGATTAGGATACGGTTGCTTGTCTTAGCCGCACCTAGGTCTGTGTAACTTACTGCCCTCCTCTGGCGTCCTTATAATGCGTTATATCTTTTCCTTCCTTGCATGCGTTCAGGATGCTTCACATGCACTGGCTGCGTCTACATCAAGCGCGACTGGGGTTCACATATACGTAGGATTGCTCTCTGCTCTGCCGTTTATGCTGTTCTCGTACAGCGCCGCAACAAACAGGAAGGACGAGAGCCTGTTTAGATACTTGATTATTCCTACGCTAAATTCGCGCCTCTTGCGGAGGGATATCGCATCGCGCTCGGCCCTGCGCGCCACGGCCCTTGCAACATGCAGGTACGAGGCTGCAGCAGATCCTACAGGCATCACGAACTTCTTCAGTTCAGGCAGCTCGCCAGCGAGCTCCTCTATCGCCTCTTCCATGAACAGCATGTCAGGTACCTTTACACCTGCGCTGTTGCTTGTCCTGTTGTACACATCCCCGATAATCGCAGCTATAGAGAAGATGTTGTCCTGTACAATTCTCAGGAATCCAGATATCCTGCTGTCCTTGACATACAGCAATGATACGCCTATATTGCTGTTGAGCTCGTCCAGGCTGCCCAGGGCATAGAAGATAACATCGTCCTTGCTCATATCGCCGCTGCCTATGGAGCTGCTTGTGCCTTTGTCCCCATTTCCGGTGTAGTATATCGACATTGCATTGTTCACCATTTTTTGGTTTTTTTATCTCAGCGCATGTATGTGCATCGGTACCATGTGCACAATCGCCTATCTCGAAAGCGCAAGGATATATATCTTTTAGAAGCAGTTATATAATTCAGTTTAATTCATTTCTGGTGGTGAAATACTCAAGGATTATGCCGCTGCGGCCCTAGAGCCTACCCTGCTGTTCGGTATTCTGTCCGCGCTTTTGGGCATAGCAGTAGCTGCATTCTACATCAAGATAGACCTTGCAACTGCAGCTTTGGTTGTGCTTGGGATATTCTTCGCACACATATCCGTAAACGTACTTGACGACTATGTTGACTTCAGGAAGGGCATAGACGCAGAGACGGCTAAGACCAAGTTCAGCGGGGGCAGCAGCATGCTGGTTGATGGAACGCTAAAGCCAGATATGGTCCTACTGATAGGTTTGCTGGCGTTCGCAGTGGGCGCGGTTATAGGCATATACATTATAGTAAGCAACCCGTTGGCCATAGCGTTCGTTGCAATAGGAGGTATATCCATACTGCTGTACGCCGTGCTGCTGGTAAGGGTGCCTTTCCTCGCAGAGCCTCTTGTCGCCATCGACTTCATGGCTGTGGTGCTCGGAAGCTTCGTTGTGATTATGGGATCTTTCGCACACATCTATGCCGCACTGATAGTGGCGTTCCCCGCTGGATCGATGGTAGGCCTTGCGCTTCTTATGAACGAGGTTCCTGATAGAAAAGTAGACCAAAGGCACGGGCGCAGGAGCGGCGCGGTGATGCTGAAATCCAAATCAAGCATAGCATACTACTATTTCATATGGGAGGCGCTGTGCTATGCGGTTGTCATGCTTGGCATAATATATAGGATCGTGCCTTATACAGAGATTATCATACTTGCCATATCGCCACTGATAGTTGTGTGCTTCATGGCCGTTAGGAGGTATTCAACGCCAAAAAGGTTCGAGAAGTACATGGGATTCAATGCACTGCATTCGCTCTTGCTCACGTTCCTGCTCTTTATCGGCTATATTATAGTGATGCTATGAAAGCAATAGGATTCATCGAATGCGGTTCGCCTGAGGTGCTCAGGGAGATGGAGTTTGAGGACCCTGTTGCAGGCGGCAAGGATGTCATCGTTAGGACGGAGTTCGCATCGCTTAACATGCTCGACGTGATTGTCAGGAAGGGATACATGGGCTCTGCCATCAAATTGCCGCATGTCCCTGGCGCGGACATTGTCGGCAGGATAGAATCAGTAGGCAGCGATGCCGGCAGCTTCAACGTTGGTGACACGGTCAT
The DNA here is from genome assembly GCA_050749665.1 of Candidatus Micrarchaeaceae archaeon. GTDB lineage: Archaea > Micrarchaeota > Micrarchaeia > Micrarchaeales > Micrarchaeaceae > UBA12276. The sequence continues at coordinate 11,846 of JBOGRY010000008.1, read as the reverse complement.
AGCATGTCCGCTATACGGCTGCGGAAGCTGCGGCGCATGCATGTCAGGAAGGGAGAACCTTTGCGAGCAAATGGGCATAGTCGGAAGGAACATATTCGGTTCATATGGGGAGCTTGTAAGGCTTCCTGCATCGGTCCTTGCAAAGCCGCCTAGGCACCTGGACAGATATGAGATGGCCTGCCTGCCCATTGCGCTATCCACGTCCTGGAGAGCCATACATACCGTTGCCGGCGCAAAGGACGGCGATACAATGGTGATTAGGGGCGCGTCAGGCAATGTTGGCATAATGGCGACGCTGCTTGCAAAGGCCATGGGCATTAGGGTGATAGCGCTTACAAGGAGCGATAAGAAGGGCAAAAGCCTCAGGGCACTAGGCGCAGAGGTGATAGTCGATTTGGGTCAAGGGGCCGATCTGTGCAAGGAGGTAAGGGACATGACCGACGGGGGCGGCGCGAATTTAGTCATGGATTCGTTCGGCTCCACGCTTGAGCAGTCCATAGACATGGCAAGGAACGGCGGCATAGTTGCGCTGTTTGGCACCGTGACCGGAAGCACCGGCGGGTTCGATGTCAAGAAGCTTTACCTGAAGGCCAAAAGGGTGGAGGGGCTTACATCTTCTACCAAGAGCGAATTCGATGATGCCCTGAAGTTCGTCGAATCAAGGAACATAAGGCCGGTAATCTACAAGAGGACCGGCATAATGGACGCGCAGGGGGCGCACAGGATGCTGGAGAATTCTGAGCCGTTCGGCAAGGTAGTCATGGAGGCCAAGTGGTGAATGCATTGAAGGCAAAAGATCTGGCGCTTATGGTTCTTCCGGCGATCCTGTGGCCCATATCATTCATAGTGCTGCGAAGCATATTCATATACGCGCTGCTCGTATCCGTGTTCATACTTGCCGTCCTGTCCATATATTTCCACAGGAAGAATATATTATGGAAGAAGGCGAAACGCAGCGCATGGATAGCGGTTGCCGCCGGGGTCGTGGGCGCGGTGCTGCTCTACCTGGTATTCTACTTCGGCAATACTGTGGTATCGGCCCTGGGCGCCGGGGGCCTTGTCGGCAACGTATATGCCATGATATACGGCGACGTGGCAAAGACAAAGCTCATAGTGCTGCTCGCGCTCATAGGACTGTTCGAGGAGATATACTGGAGGGGGGCGCTGCAGGGCTACATAAGGAAGAATTCGAAGACGTTCAAGAATTACCCGTGGGTCGTCACCACAGCATACTATACGCTGGTCCACATATCAGCGCTAAATCCCATACTTGTAGTTGCGGCGCTATTCGTGGGCCTTGTGACAAGCGTCCTGGCGGAAAGGTATGGCATATTGTCATCGATCGCTGCACACATAGTGTGGATAGAGCTAATAGTGGTGTTCCTGCCGGTACTGTGATGGTGTTGAAATGAGCGAAAAGATAAACAGGATGTTCTCTGACATACATGAAAGGTACGACTTCATGAACCATTTAATGAGCATGGGCGTTGACATAGAATGGCGCAGGCGCGCAGCGAGGGAGGCGGTCATAGGCAAGGATGGATACGGCATACTTGACATAGCCTCCGGCACCGGCGATCTTGCCATAGCAATGCACAATGAATGCAGGAGGGCCAAAAAATCCGTCAGGATAACCGGCGTTGACTTCAATAAAGACATGCTGGAGGTTGCAAAGAGGAAGACAGCAAAGCTTGGCATGAGGATAAGATTAGAGGTGGGGGACGCGCAGAGGCTCAGGTTCAAGGCCGGCTCGTTCGATGTGCTCACAAGCTCATTTGCCATGAGGGATTTCGACAGTTTGCCCGAATTCATCAGGGAGGCCCGCAGGGTCCTCAAGGGCGACGGCAAGATAATACTAATGGACATGTCAAAGCCTGAAGGCGGCGCCATGAAGTACTTCTTCAAGCTGTACTACAATATAATGGTGCTTGAGGGCATGCTTGTTGACAGGGAAGCCTATTCGTTCCTTGTAAAGAGCATAAAGAGCTTCGACAAGAAAGGCCTTCTCAGGCTGCTTAAGAGGGAAGGCTTCATTAACATAAGGCTTGTAGATTTGCCGTCAAAGACGGCATTCATGGTTACAGCCAACAAAGGCTAGGCTTGCACCTCCAGCATGTGCGCATAATGCTCAAGCAGCGCGGACTCTTTCCTTCCCTTCAGCTCTGCAAGGGCCTTTCTTATATACCGGCGATTCATCTCCGCCGACCTTTCGAGAGCGGCCTGCCTTGTTGTCCCATATTTCCTTGCAACAGATGACACTATGTTGGCCTTGTCCGCCGCATTGCCGTTGCTCCTGTACGAATCAAGCACGTCGTCCCTTATCTGGAAGGCCATGCCTATGTTGAACCCGTATTTGTAGAGCATGGGCCCTGATTTCCTGCCAAGGTACGTGGCGACTATGTCGCAGGACGTACCTATAAGCGATGCGGTCTTGAGCTCGGCTGCCTTCAGGTACATTTCAACGCTTGTCTTGGAGGCGCCATTTTGCAGTTGGTAATCCATGAGCTCGCCCGCGCACATCCGCAGTGCTGCGCTTGAGACCTCGTTCATTACGTCCTCGCCGTACCTCGCAGATAGGTGTATGGCCTTTGATATGAGCGCATTGCCGGTAAGCAGCGCGGCGGTATTGCCGTATTTGCTGTTGACCGCCTTTACGCCCCTCCTGTATCTTCCCTTGTCTATTATGTCGTCATGCACAAGCGATGAGACGTGCAGCAGCTCTATTGCGGCTGCCAGGTCTATGAAGCCGGAGCACCGCTCGCCCATGGCATTTGCGCTAAGGAACACAAGAGCCGGCCTAAGCATCTTGCCCTTCCTGTTCAGAAGATGCATCGATGGATCGAAAAGCTCCCGCGTTATGAAGTCCTGCTCCTTGAACGACGTGATCTTCGCAAGCGTCTTTTTAAGGGACAGCTTTACCTCGTTTGGCATATCAGGGTTAAAATCGTTGTTCAGCCTCATAGGATCGCTGTTTTGCTTCTTGGCTTTGCATTGCAGCATACCATATAACTTGTATTATTTACTCAGAAACAATAATTTATATTATTACAAGATAGGTTTTTATAGACTGGTAAGATAATAGGATATAACTTCTTTTTCCGGATGTATAGATGAAGTTTCTCATAAGCGGAGGTGCAGGATTTCTGGGATCTCACATAGCCGATGCGCTCATCAATGAAGGCAATGATGTAGTTATAGTCGATGACCTTTCGACATCGAAGGATACAAGCAACGTGCCTGAATCGGCAGTGTTCGTGGAAAAGGACATATCGGATTACGATTCGCCGGAACATTTCGACGTGCTGATGCACCTGGCTGCACATCCGTCTCCGGAAGATTATACGATAAACCCTGTAAAGACGCTATTGTCCAACTCGATGGGCACCAAGACGGTGCTTGACATGGCTAAGAGGGACAACGCGATGCTGATATATACGTCTTCGTCGGAGGTATATGGTGAAGCCTCAAAGATACCCACACCCGAGGATTACTGGGGTTTCGTTAACCCTAATGGCATAAGGAGCTGCTACGACGAGGGGAAGAGGTTCTCGGAGGCGCTGATAATGGCTTACCATAGGGAATACATGCTGGATACGCGTATAGAGCGCCCATTCAATGTTTATGGCCCTCGGATAAGGGCTGACAGCGTCTACGGCAGGGTTGTGCCCAGGTTTATATCTCAGGCATTAGGCAATGAGGACATAACAATTCATGGGGACGGCAACCAGACGCGCTCATTCCTTTATGTGGATGACTGGGTCGATGCCACGATGAAGATGATTAAGACAAAGGACATAGGCGGCTCCGTGTTCAACATAGGCTCGACAGTTGAGATAACTGTAAACGAGCTGGCAGAGCGCGTAAAAGACCTCGCAAACAGCAGCTCCAAGATAATACACGAGAGGGCGCGGGATGACGATCCGAGGCGCAGGTGCGCCAACATAAAAAAGGCAAGGGATGCCCTGGGCTGGCAACCCATGACAAAGCTGGACGACGGGCTGCTTAAGACCATAGAATGGTTCGGTGGTGGCAGATGAGGATAGGAGTTGTAGGCCTTGGCTATGTCGGTATTGTTACGGCTGCCGTGCTGGCAGAGCGCGGCAACGAGATAATCGGCGTGGACGTCGATGGCAACAAGGTCGGCATGCTCGAAAAGGGCACCGCGCCGATCCATGAGCCTGGCCTTGGAGAGCTCATAAGCAGGAATTCCAATAGGAACAGGTTCTCCACCGATTACGGCGTGCTGAAGGATGCCGAGATTATATTCATATCGGTGCCGACGCCGACCTCGAACGGCAACGCCGACATGAGCTACGTTATGAGCGCGGTGAGGAGCGCAAGCAATGCAAACGGCAATGCCATCATAATAGTCAAAAGCACAACCCTGCCCGGCACCGCCGCGAAGATAAGATCCGAACTGGGCATCGAGGTTGTTACAAACCCGGAATTCATAAGCGAGGGCACAGCTGTGCGCGATACCGAAAAACCGGACAGGATAATAATAGGTTCAAGATCAAGGAAGGCAGCGGATGCCGTCGAATCGATATGGTCGTTTACCGGCGCGGAGACCGTAGTTACATCAAATGAGAATGCCGAACTCATCAAATACGCAAGCAACACCTTCCTTGCCACAAAGATATCGTTTGTAAACGAACTTGCAAACCTATGCGAAAAGCTGCCAAATACCGACATAGACGTGATAAGCAGGGGCATGGGCCTCGACAAGAGGATATCGCCATATTTCCTGAAGGCCGGGATGGGCTTTGGGGGATCGTGCTTCCCGAAAGACACCAGGGCCCTTGCGTCATTTGCAAGAAGCGTCGGCGAGACAACAAGCATAGTGGAGGCAGCGATCGAGGTGAACAGGAAAAGGATCGACAGGGTTGTAGGGCACATAAAGGACTCATGCGGAAACGGCATAGGCTCGGCAAGGATAGGCGTACTGGGCCTGGCCTTCAAGAAGGACACTGACGACATAAGGGAGTCGCAGGCAATCAACCTGATAGGCAGGCTCAAGGCGCAGGCAGGCAGCATATACGCATACGACCCCGTTGTAAAACATGGTATAGATGGCGTTAACATGTGCGCGACAAAGGAGGAATGCATAGAGAAATCCGATGTCGTAGTTATAGCAACGGACTGGGACGAATTCAAGGACATAGCGGTAGATGAAAGCAAGACAGTAATAGACTGCAAGAGGATACTCGACCCAAATAGATACAAAAGGTTCAAGGGCGTAGGCATCGGAACCGGAGATAAGTGACCGCTTTGTACAGCAACGAAAAAGTAACAATAATAATGCCGGTATACAACGAGGAGAAGACCGTTGCCGAGGTCATAAAAAGAGTGCTCGCGCAGCCGATGGTCGACGAGCTTGTGGTAATAGACGACTGCTCAAATGACAAGAGCATAGAGCAGATAAAATCGATAGGAAGCGGCAATATAACGCTCGTGAAGAACGAGGAGAACCGCGGCAAGGGATATTCCGTTAGGAAGGGCCTTGACCACGTAAAGGATGGGCTAATACTGATACAGGATGCCGATACGGAATACATGCCGGAGGATTATCCAAAGCTGTTCGATGCGCTAAAGGACAACAACATAGTGTTCGGCACAAGGATGATAGGGGATAATACCGGCCATCACTACATGCTTGCAAAGATAGGCAACGCCTTCCTTACAGACATGTTCAACCTGCTTTACAAGCAGCACATAACGGACCTTAACACATGCTACAAGATATTTAGGAAGTCTATGCTGGAAGGCATAACGCTCAAGGAGAACGGATTCCTGATAGAGGAGGAGATATCAATAAAGCTTGCAAGGAAGGGCTACAAGATAGACGAGGTCCCTGTCAGCTACAAGGGAAGGACCTACGAAGAGGGCAAGAAGATAAAGATGTCCGACGGCTTCAAGGGCATAACCTACATATTTTCCTCGCTCTTCGAGCGATGATATCGATCAGCCTGTGCCCCTTAACACATGGTAGTTGAAGTGCTCTTTGGGAAATGCCGCCGTAAGTGACATGAACATCAGCATAAGGGCCTCCTGACCCCTTGATGACCTTATGTCCCCTAGGTCTATTATGTTCTTCCAGCCGAAGCTTTTGAGCAGCTCCTTTACGGTGGACTTCGCCGATGCATCGTTTCCGCACATGAAAACGTCGTGCTCGCCCTCAAGCAATGCAGGATTGACCTGAATGTATGCATTGACGGTATTGAGCGCCTTGACCACCTTTGCCCTTGGGAAGGCGCGCTGTATTTGCTCGCCCAATGAATCGGTATTGCTTATGGTGAGCTTGAGCTCGCCTCCAGAGAAATCGAGCGGGTTTGAAACGTCGACTAGCACCTTCTCGTACAGGTCCTTCTCGTCAACAGACTTGAGCGCCTCTATGGAGCTCGAGCCGTGGGTGCAGTTGAATATGATCTCGCCAAAAGCAACGGCATCGGCGAATGTGCCGTAGGACGCGCCATTTCCCGCATTTTTGGCCCATGCGACAGCCTTCTCGTTTCCAGGGCTCCTCGACCCCATCTTGACCTCATGGCCCAGCTGCACCATCTTTGTCGCAAGGTTTTCCCCCACAATGCCCGTGCCCAATACCCCTATTTTCATCGAATCGCCTAAGCATGACCGAAACGTGCGCTCATTTGCTTATGCTCACCACCTTTATGATGAACAGCAGCGTCTGCCCCGCGAGCGGCGGGTTGAAATTAAGCGTAGCGTTGGTTGAGTTGACAGCCGTGACAGTACCTTCTACCTGCTGCCCGTCCGGCCCAGTCTTGGTGAATATCATGCCAACCTCAACGGACTGGTTCCCGAACTCGCTGATAGGAAAGGTTGCAATAAGGCTTCGGTTGACCTCGCCGTATGCATCGCTTGCAGGTATGGTTACGTTCTTCGTCTGGCCGGCTTTCATGCCCAATACCGCGTTGTCAAACCCGGGGATCACCTCGTTTGCCCCTACGGTAAAATTGAAGGGCTGTTGCCCGACATTGGAATTGAATACCGTGCCGTTGGTGAATTCGCCGGTATAATATACCTGTATGCTGTCACCGGCTTTCACAACCTGGGCAGATGGAAGGATTATTACTGCGGAATATACCACAACAGCCACTATTACCACTGCCAGCGCTGCCAGTATTATTATCTTGCGATCCATGGAACAATCCACCCATTGCGCATTAAGGTAATTAATGTCATGCAAAGCTATTTGTTACCATAGCATGGGCGCTCACTTCGTGGATAAATGCGCCGCGGCAGGGGAATTTCCATTATGATTATGCTTAAAAACATATGCTGCAAAGAACTACCATGCCTGGAGCAGCGTCGTACGTGATGCTAATCATAATTGTTGTGGTTATTGCCGCGTTGGTCTATTACATATACTCGATGGCCCCCACGAATAGCTCAAGCTCGCTCGCCACGTCAAATAGTACTGTTTCTTCGACTGTTGCGAATGGCACGCACACAACTACAGCAGCTTCGACGATAGAGGCCACCACCACCTCGACGCAATACTGCAGGTCCAACAGCAGCTATGTGTTCATATACAACGGCAACTTCAGCACAGGCACGTTCTTCGGCTGGGCTAAATCCGGGACTGGGTTCGGCAGCGCTCCTTTGAACCTTACAAATGCGAACAACGAGGGCTACTACTACGTAAACAAGTGGTCCGGATATAACGGCCAGTTTGCGGCCACTACTTACCACCAGCAGTCAACCGCAGTTGCGGGAAATCTTTCCTTAAATTTCGTAGTGGTTGAACCATATCTCAATTTCCAGATATATTCCCCTGGCAGCAAAAACCTCTATGTAGAGGTGACACCTTACAACGGATCGCCATCATACTATTATTATGATACGCTAGATGGCAAGGGCACCAACATGACAGGTAGATTTGCATATGCAAGCATCAACATGACAAGCCTCATGTGCAGCAGCGTTACCGTTAAGGCTGTGTCGAGCGTTGGCCAGCTGGCCGGCCAGAATATGTTCATAGCCGTGGGCAATTTCTACCAGAGCGACTCCCCTGCGCAGACCCGGGGCATAGCGGTTAATTACACATGACGGCGGCTTTCACGGCGACCTTGTTTTTTATCTCTTATATTCTTATAGGATCATAACAGTGGACAATAGCTACCCGAACAGGTCCAGCGCTGTGTTTATAATGGCTATGTGGGAACATGCCTGCGGGAAGTTGCCGAGCGGCTGCCTTCTCTTGCGGCTTTAGGGATCTTTTTTTGGCACGAAGATTGCTGCGAAGTTAGGTTATTATATTTGACTATCGAGTAGATTTCAATTAATAGAATGATATTATGAAACAAAATATCACAGATAAGGACATCAAGCGTTTTTTAGCTTCTTTTGATGGCGATCTGAAGAATCTTCTTGCTATGAATGCAGTGACAAGGAATGGGATAGCTTCGGTGGCTTTGAGCCGAAAAGAAGTTAATCGGATTAACTATACATTTAGCAATCTTGTAGAGTCCCCGTTGGCGGCCGATCAGGAGGATTCTGGCCGGTGCTGGTTGTTCTCCGGGCTTAGCGTACTCAGCATTAAAGCCATGAAAAAACTGAACCTTAGGACCTTTGAACTTTCCGAGGCCTACCAGATGTTCTGGGATAAGTTGGAGAAAGCAAATTATTTCCTTGAAAATATCATAGAGACCATTGCCGAGCCCATGGACAGCAGGATAATCCAGGCACTTCTAGCCGATCCGCTTGCAGATGGAGGACAGTGGGAGATGTTCGTGAATCTCGTAGAAAAGTATGGGGTTGTGCCAAAGTCGTTCATGTCGGAGACATTTAGCAGCAGCAATTCAGATGCTATGGATACGCTGCTGGACTTCAAGATGAGGGAATATGCAAAATTGCTAAGAGACATGCATGCTAAGGGTTACCCTGTGGAGAAACTGCGCAATACAAAGTATGAGTTGCTTGAAGAATTCTATAGACTGCTTACAATCCACCTAGGGAAGCCCCCGCACAAGTTCACCTGGGAATGGAGAGACAAAGACGGCATGTTCCACAGGGACATTGATACAACACCCAAAAAGTTCTACAAGAGATATGTTGGATTAGACTTGGATGAGATGGTCTGCCTGATAAATGCTCCAGCATCTGGCAAGCCTTACAACAAGCATTATACTGTGGAGTATCTTGGTAATGTAATAGAAGGGCGCCAGGTCAGTTACCTAAATGTTGATATCCAGACAATGAAGAAAGCCGCAGTAGATATGATAAAGAACAACAATGCGGTTTGGTTTGGCTGTGACGTTGGCCAGATGCTTGAGACCGAGAAAGGGGCAATGGACCTGAGCGTATACAATTATAGCATTGTCTATGGGACGGAGTTCAAGTTGGACAAGGCAGGAAGGCTGGAATACGGAAACAGCGAGTTGACGCACGCCATGGTACTGACCGGCGTGGATCTTGATGAGAGGGGGAAACCTATAAAATGGAAAGTTGAAAACAGTTGGGGGGCCACAATCGGGAACGAAGGTTATATGTATATGACAGATGAGTGGTTTGACCAATTCTTGTTTGAGATAACCGTCAGGAAAAAATATCTTCCTCAGAAGCTGTTGAAAGTCCTACGCTCAAAGCCCATCGTCCTTCCACCCTGGGACCCCATGGGGACTTTGGCTAGGCAGGGATGAATTACCCGCGAAGATATTATTAAGCCGTTTTTGATGGATGAATTACCCGCGAAGATATTATTAAGCCGTTTTTGATTTTAGACAAAGGTTAAACATATGGCAAAAGATGGCAAAAACAAAGTCAGCGTTTTAGCCGCGACAGCCGTGGGCTTGGGAGCCATCATCGGCGCAGGCATATTCGTGCTCAGCGGCACGGCGATAGCCATAGCGGGCGCAGACGCCCTCATCGCATTTGTCATAGTCGGCATACTTGCCACCATAGTGGCACTTGAGTTTGGGGAGCTTGGCACCATCTTCCCGCACCTCGAGGGTGCGTCCTACTCGTACGTGCGCGAGGCTTTCGGCAGCGAGCTGGGCTTTATAACCGGCATTATAATGTATTTCAGCTTTGCGACGAGCATATCGGTAGTCGCGCTGGGCTTTGGCTCCTACTTATCAAGCATGCTAGGCATGACACAGGGAATTATAGCGATACTGTTTGCGATAATGCTGATAGCTGTGCTGTCGCTCATAAGCATACTAGGCGTAAAGAAAGCCGTGAGGACCGACTTAGGGCTCGTGATAATCAAGGTGCTTGTCCTACTGTTCTTCATAGCGTTCGCGATATTCATAGCAGTATCACAGCACCTGATAAGCCTAGGCAACTTCTCCGTTTCTATAGCACAGGGCTCGTTCAGTTCCCTCCTTTCCGCCAGCATAGTCATATTCTTCGCCTATACCGGTTTCCAGACGATAATGACCTTGACGCCCAAGATACGCGGCGGAGGCATGGGCGCGGCGAAAGCGACCCTATTTGCCGTGGTCATAAGCATGGTCTTATACATAGCGATAGTGGTGTCATTGCTTATGCTCGTTCCTGCATCGCAATTCACCATAAGCGCAGATCCGTTGGCGTTGGCGCTAGGCCATGTGCATGCGCCATCATGGCTGCTTACAGTGGTCGACATAGGCGCGCTCGTAGCTACTGCGTCTGCCACGCTTGCAATGATAGTTGGCGGATCGAGGCTCATGTACCAGATAAGCTCTGATGGGCTGCTGCCGCGTATCTTCAGAAAATACAACAAAAGTAAGGATGTGGCAGAGAGCACGGTGATAGCATCTGCGCTTATAGGGACCGTAATGCTTTTTTCCGGCAACATATTTGTCATAACCGCTATAAGCAACTTCGGCGTTCTCTTTGCTTACCTGATGGTAAGCCTCGCAGTCATTCATTTCAGGCGCAAGGGCGTCACCGCCGGATTCAAGGTACCCTTCTACCCCTACCTACCTATCGCATCGGCAATCATGATACTGATGTTCATGCTCGGCATGCCGAGCGAGGCATTGGTCATAGGGGTAATAATGATAATGGCGCTGATAGTCATATACTACTCGCTGCGCGAGGCTGAGGACAAGAAAATCATAAAAATAAGGTTGTTCAAATGACCTTTGTTTATTCCTTTAAAGCGGCCCTATGCAGAAAACCGCGGAAGGGTCATAGTAGCGTATTGCGGAATCCGCTATACTAATTGGAAAACAGATTAGCATCAGAGTTGTGACATGGGAGCCGACCTTGAATGCCATCGTCCGAAGCACAATATGTGCCACAGGCACATCTCCGACAAGTAACTTTTAATAATTCAGATTCATAATTAAAAATGGTGAATAATATGGCTGGACATGATTATACAACCACGATTTTGGTAGATAAAAGCCCTGAAGAGGTCTTTAAGGCTATCAACAATGCCCGTGGATGGTGGGATGGAGAAATCGATGGAGATACTGACAAAGTCGGTGCTGCGTTCACATATAAATACGAAACCTTTCACAATTCCAAGCAAAAGGTAACAGAACTCGTGCCAGACAAAATGGTGGTCTGGTCTGTAACTGAGGGCGGCCCTAAGTTCACCAAAGATAAAGTTGAATGGAAAGGAACAAAGATTATTTTCGAGATATCGAAGAAGGGCAGTAAAACTGAAGTGCGTTTTACCCATCAAGGCCTGATCCCTAGACTGGAGTGCTATGACAGCTGCAGTAATGCATGGGGGTCTATCATAAACGGCAGCCTAAAAAGTTTTATTGCTACAGGTAAGGGTAAGCCGTTATAATAGATGCTACTTGGGTCATACTTGAAGCGCATCGCCCGAAGCAGGGATCGAACCTGCAACCTATTGGTTAACAGCCAATCGCTCTACCATTGAGCTATTC
>JBOGRY010000007.1:0-5892 GCA_050749665.1 Candidatus Micrarchaeaceae archaeon | reverse complement strand
AGTCGACACTATACATAGAATGGATTTTGCACAAGGGTGTACATATGGTTAAGAGAGAACTTGCCAATTCGTTGGCAAAGATGAACATGTCGGAAAGCGAAAGGAAGGTCGCAAAGGCCTTCTTTATGGAGATGGACGACACGAGAGCCAGGTTAGGCGTGATAAATAAGGACATAACCTCAACGGAGCGAATGCTCAGGGACGTGAAGCAGATGTCCATACCGGAAAGCGGCAAGGCTGTCAGGGGACTGCTCAATGACATAAACTCCAGCAAGGGCAAGGCGCTAAAACTCCACATGGAATATAGGACATCGTATGCAGAGCTCAGGACGTTCATAAGGACAGGAGAGTTCCCGACAACAATGAATGGGCGCGCCCGTTATGCAAAGCACGTGAGCCTCGACGGCTGCAACAGCCCCAGTTGCAGCGTAGCCTGACGCCTATTATTTCTGCTTCTTCTTACCGTAGAAAAAGTGTATAGGCCTGCCCAGCGCCGCTTCGGCGGCCTCCTGCACCGCCTCGCTATATGTCGGATGCGGATGTATGGTGTCTGCTATGTCCTCAAGGTTGGCGCCCATCTCTATGGCGAGCGCCGCCTCGGATATCATAGAACTTGCCTCGTCAGACACTATCTCTATCCCTTTCACGTAGTTGCCGCTATCGTATGCGATCTTCACGAACCCGTTCGTCGTGTCAAGCGCAATGCTCCTTCCCAGTGCCGTAAGTGGGAACTTGGTGACGCTTATGCCGTTGCCCTCCTCCACGGTTCCGGCGATCGCTATCTCGGGGTCGGAGAATATCACAGCAGGCACCACTATGTTGTCGTACGATGAATTCATTCCTGATGCCTCCTCGGCTACTACCGTTCCCTGCCTTATCGCCTTGTGCGCAAGCATGGGCTGGCCCGCAACATCGCCTATTGCAAATATGTCATGGTCGGCGGTCCTAAGCGACGCGTCGGTCTTAATGAATCCCTTGACGTCCAGCTGGACCTTCGTGTTTTCCAGACCAAGCTCCTCTGTGTAAGGCGCAAGTCCTATGGCGACCACTATCACCTCCGAATCCACCCTTGTGCCATCGCTTAGCGTTACGCTGCTTTGGTCATGTGACTTGGGTGCCGCCCCTGTGTATATGGTCACACCAAGATCCTGCATCCTTTTCTTTACAAGACCGACCGCATCTTTGTCGAAATGCGACAGCACGTCGCTTCTTGCTATTATCGCAACCTTCGTCCCCATCTTCGCGTACAGTGTGCCTATCTCCACAGCGATGTACCCTGCGCCTATTATGCACATGGACTTTGGTATGTGATCGAGCATGAGCGCCTCCTTGTAGTCGATTATGCTGCCGCCGAACTCGAATCCCTCCATTGGTATCGGCTCAGATCCCGTGGCTATCACGGCCTTCTTGAAGTCAAGGGATATGCCGTCCGTAAGCTGTAAAGTGTTGGATGACACGAATGTTGCAGTGCCTTCGAACACGTCTATCCCGTTCGACTTGCAGAGGAACGCCACACCGTCCTCGAGCTTCTTGGATACGGACATGCGCCATTCGAGCATCTTCTTCGCATCAAGAGACACGCTTCCGGTTATGCCGAACTTCTGCGAATGCTGCACCTCGTAGAATATGTCGGATATCTTTATGAGCGTCTTTGATGGTATGCATGCATAATTCAGGCAGTGCCCGCCGAGCTTGTGCTTCTCGACAAGGCCCACGCTCATTCCTAGTTCAGCGGCCCTTATCGCTGCCACATAGCCTCCCACGCCGCCGCCTATTACGGCAAGGTCCACTTCCTCAGGCAGGGATCCCATTACCATATTAACACCTATATTATCTGGATGGCAAATTTATAAGCTTTGGTTGGTGGGGCTTTGTTTATAAAGTCAAAATCTGTGTGAACAACCCCACCGCAAGCAGTGGGGAATTCAAGCATTAAGACATGATCATCGCTTTGTGCTGTTGCCGACAAAGTGCAGGAATGCATTCCACGACGGTTTCGGGTTGGCGTTCGCGCCAAGAAGGCCGTAGTCCGGGCCGCTGCCGCCGTCCTCAAGATTGAACCAGTATACCCTTTTCACGAACGAGTAGTTGCCGAAGAACTCCATGTCCTGCACTATGAACGACGCCTGCTTCTGTTCCGACAGGTTTATTCCAGTGGTCCAGTTGTTCGACGGTATCCCTGTTTCCGTTATCCATATCGGCTTGTTGGTAAGGTTCTCGTAGAGGTTGAGCGTGTAATTGTATTCGTCGTATACCGTGGCGCCGCCTATGGATTGGTTAAGGTCGTATGATGCCCCGGTATAAGCATGCAGCGATATAGCGTCGCAGTACTGCGATGCGCCGTAGCCCCATACCGCGCTGTAGAACGCGTATTCCTGCTGCACATAGCTGAACGGGTACAATTCTGCGCCGCCGAAGCACACTACAGTGCTGTTGGGGTCGTTCTTCTTTATTATCAGGTAGGCTGATTTAATCATGTCATAGTAATCAAGCGCGCTGCCGTTCTCGTAGCCGCTCGCGAAATTCAGCACCAGCGGCTCATTCCATATCTCCCATTCATCCACTTCTGGGTAGTCAAGCACAGCATTGTACACGCTCGCATTCCAGTCCGCAAGCGTCCAGTTGCACCCGCTTACACAGCCGCTTGGCGAAGGCTGCGCCCCAACAGTTTCGTAATCGAGTATGCCTAGGAACTGTCCGCCCTCGTTTGTTATGTTGGATACGTAGTCCTCCTTGCTTGAGTTCAGCGCTATGTCGGTCCTAAAGCACGTTATCCCGTTTGCCAGCGCCTCCTGCATTGCAGATGCGTTCTGCACCGCATTGACGCAGAACTTTTGTGAGTATGTCCTGTTGGAAAAGGCAGCCTGCGACTGCCTCCCCGTGCCTGCCTTGTACACGAGATAAGAAACAGCGAGCACGGCTATGACCACGATTATTATGATGGCGATTATTGCACTCTTATGCATCTACCGCACCGGGGCTAAAGCATTTCCAGGAGATCGGGGTCTTCCAGGTATTTTATCAGCGCGTTGCCGAACTTCACGGCCTCTGCGCCGTCGACTACTCTGTGGTCGAATACAAGCGAGAACGGCAGCTGCTTCCCTACTTTCACCATTCCCTCATCTACAATGGGCGTGTCCCTTATCATCTGTATGCCAAGTATCGCCACATTGGGATAGTTTATCATCGGAACCGATAGGTATCCTCCGCCGAGGCTGCCTATGTTTGTTATCGTGAAAGTGCTGTCCTGCATCTCCTGCAGCGTTATCGTCTGGTTCCTGACCTTCTCGGCAAGCTCGCTTATCTCGTTTGCAAGCTGTATTATCGTCTTCTTGTCCGCATCCTTTATTACAGCTACCTTCAGGCCGTCAGGGGCCTCTGCCGCAAGCCCTATGTTGTAGTAGTTCTTCCTTACGATCTCCTGCTTCTCCTTGTCGTAGCTGGCATTGAAGTTGGGGTTCTCCTTTATTGCCTCTACTGTTGCCTTTATTATGAACGGCAGGAACGTAAGATGCACGTTCATGTCTTTTGCAAGAATCTGCTTCTCCCTGGAGACCAGCTTGAACAGGCTCGATGCATTTATCAGGTCCATGTGGACCGCCCTCGGTATGGTCCATGACAGCTCCATGTTCCTTGCTATCGCCTTCCTTGTCTGCGACATAGGTATCCTTTCCGTGCCGCCTGCGCTTTGGGGCGATGCCTCTGCATGTGATGCACCTGTGCCTGCGGCCGCGACCTTCGACGCAACTGCGCCATATGAGGCATTCTTGACATCGTTCTCCAGTACTCTTCCGTTAGGGCCTGTGCCTTTTATCTTAGAGAGGTCGACATTCATGTCCCTTGCCAGTTTCCTTACATATGGGGTTGCGATTATCTCTTTTTGTGTTTCGCTTGCAGTGTCATCGTTAGGCGCAGCTGCGATATGCTGTGCTGCGGCCTGTGGTTCCGGTGCTTGCATTGGCTGCTGTACCTGTTTTTGCACAGTCACCTGCGTGGCTTGCTGTGATGATAATTCTTCACGTGTGCCTATCTGCGCTATCATGTCGCCCACATGCACTATTGTGTTCTCCTTTGCAACTATCTTCACGAAGCCGTCTATAGGAGACGGTACATTAACCACTGCCTTGTCGGTCTCCACCTGCAGCAGCGATTGGTCCTCCTTCACCGCATCGCCGTCATTGACGAGCCATTTCTGTATGTGGCCCTCTGTTATTCCCTCTCCCACATCGACAAACTTGATCGCCTTCATTTAATCACGCCTTCAGTACCCTGTCCATTGCCCTTGATATCTTTACGGCGTTTGGCACGTAATACTGCTCGTATCCAGGGAATGGATACGGGAAGCTGTGCGATCCTACTCTTACAACAGGCGCGGACAGCTCGAATATGGCCTTCTCCGCTATCCTTGCAGCTATCTCTGCGCCTACGCCGAAGCTTGTTTCCGCTTCATGCACTATCAGCGCCTTGCCGGTCTTCTTGACGCTCTCTATTATTGTCTGCTCGTCAAGCGGGTTTATGGTCCTTATGTCTATTATTTCGGCTGATACGCCTTTCTTGGCGACGACATCCTTCACTACAGGCACCATAGTGCCGTATGTGATTATTGTGATATTGTCCCCGCTGCTCACTATGTTCGCCTTCCCTATCGGTATCTCGTACGATTCCTCTGGTATGTCCTGCTTGAAAAGCCTGTATAGCTTTGTCGGCTCGAGAAAGAGCACCGGATCGTTTAGATGCGCGGCCCTTATGAGAAGGCCCTTGGCATCGTATGGATTGGACGGCTCTATGACTATCAATCCCCCCGTATGCGAATAATACGCCTCAGGGCTGTCGGAATGGTGCTCGAGGGTCCTTACCCCGCCGCTCACAGGGGTCCTTACAATCATCGGCACCGTATACCTTGATCTTGTCCTGCTCCTGTAGCGCGCGGCATGGTTTATCAATTGGTCGAAGCCCATGTACATGAAACCTGCAAACTGTATCTCTGGCATAGGCCTCATGCCCCCTATGGCCATGCCTATCGACGCGCCTATTATTGCGGACTCGGCAAGCGGCGTGTCCACAATCCTGTCAGGGCCGAATTTGGCCTGAAGACCATCTGTCACCCTGAATACGCCCCCGTCCTTTCCCACGTCCTCGCCGAGCACTATGGCGCTCTTGTCATCGGTGAGTATCTGCTCAAGCGCATTGTTAAGCGCACCAACCATGTTCACTAGCATATGATCATTCCTTCGTATAGAAATCCGACCTTATCGCATCGTCGAGCTCCTCCTTTAGCGTGTCAGGTATGTAGCTGTAAACATGCTCGAACATGCTCTTAGGGTCAGGCTTGAACGCCTCGGCCTTCTCCACCGCATCATCTATCGTCTTCTTGTGCTCCTCCACCATCTTTGCATCTAGATCGTCGTTCCATATGCCCTTCTTGGTTATGTATATCTTTACGCGGTTTATCGGGTCCTTTGTCTTCCACTGCGCCACCTCGTCTTCGCTCCTGTATTTAGTAGGGTCGTCGGACGTTGTGTGCATGCTCATCCTGTATGTGATGCATTCTATTAGGGTTGGCCCGTCCTTTGATATTTCTATTGCGTCCCTGACTGCTTTGTACACGCCTATGACATCGTTACCGTCTACCTGCACAACATCTATCCCTGCGGCTATTCCCTTCTGTGCAAGCGTCTGGGCCGCGCTCTGTTTGGCCCTTGGAACAGATATTGCCCACTGGTTGTTCTCTATTATGGTTACAAGCGGCACTTTTGTTACCCCTGCAAAGTTAAGCGCCTCATAAAAATCGCCCTCAGATGTGCCGCCGTCTCCTACGTATGTTATTACGGCTGAATCTGACTTCTTGTATTTCTGCGCGTATGCAAGCCCAGCAGCATGCGGCATTTGCGA
>JBOGRY010000006.1:0-14616 GCA_050749665.1 Candidatus Micrarchaeaceae archaeon | reverse complement strand
GTAAAAAGGTATATGAAACCTATTTTAGCAAGTATGTTCATATCTCAATATATTTTTGTCGTAATCTATCCATTAATCATATTACCAAGAATCTCACAAACTTCAAACTTCGGTGGCGGTTTATCTTTATTTGGATTATTCTCGTTAATTGCAATATTGTTTATCATCATTAATGACTTACTTAAAAAAGATTACGCGAAAACATTATTCAAAACTAAAAAAGATTTGATAATTGGATTAATCTTTCCAATAATATTTATGTCTGCGCCGTTGTATATGTTTTTAGGGTTTTCGAATTCGATTACTAAATATACACCGCTCGCACTTCTTCTAATCTTTTTACCCATGATACTTTTTGTTGTTTTCTTTATGGCATGGATTAGAACTGCACTAAGAGTAATAAGAGGTACTTTTCCAAAACAAAATAACAATATCAATAAACAGATAGCTGGTTCTTATTTTGTACATTTGATGTTAATCTCAGTTGTATTTTCAATGACATTTTCTTTATACATTGCACCATTTTTATTAACAACTAGTGGTTTCAAATTCTTTTTAGTCAATTCACATAATTTTGGCTGGCCTATATTTATTGTTATAATGTATATCTTCTGGCAGAAAAACTGGTTTGGTTTCAACGAAAAATCCAAGAAATGATTTTATGAAACCTTAATTTTGATGCTCTTTCCACCAATTATTAGTTAGTTCTCGCCATTGTTCTGGTGGTATCTTCCTTTTGTTTAAATCTGCAACATAATTTTTGAATTCTTCTTGTAGAATCGTTGTTATTTTTTCCTTTTCCTTCTTTTCTTCTTCGTCATATACCTTTTTACTTTTTATATTACGGACTATTTTATAAATACCAAACATTTCTTTTATCCTCTTTATAAATTCTGTATCATCATTACTTAATTTCACATAAACCAAGTCCAATGATGGAAATTCTTGAGATACAACATCCGCTTCCATCTTACGTTTGCCTTCTGTTTCTATTTTGTCGGATTCTTCAAATAGTTCAGTTATCTTCTCATCGTTAATTTGATTTGTCTTAAATTTTAGTATAGTCTCATAAGCAGGCGTTTGGGCGTAATTGTAAGACTTCGTTTTCCTCCTCAATCTAGTCTGATATATATCATCTAAACAAGATAATGCATCTAATAATTCCTCCTTTTGTGAGATATTATGCGATTGCAGTAAATTCTTTGCATTCCGCACAGCATTTATAGTATTGAAATACAAACCGATTCTTACACCCGGTTCATTTATGTCTTCGTCGATAGCGTCTGGATACCTGTTTTCTTTTTCTATCTCATTTATGTCTATCCAAATATTAGGTTTTGTACTATTAGTAAATTCGTCTTTGTTTTCATTTTTCTCTCTCATACCTAACCATCCGGCCTGGCTAATGAGTTCTTTTATTTCACTATCTGATCTAACTGGCAGAAGAGATTCATCTGAAACAGCAGTAACCGCAACAATGAGTGGCGCAAACCACATGACACTTCTAGCATTTGCAGTATCAGGTGCAAATACTGTTTCCCCATTCGAAGCAGAGTTCTAAAGGGATATTGGTATTGCTGAAAAATGACACCTTATATCATTCAAAAAATGGAGAGTCATGTACTTTGGCTGTTATTACTCCTTTTTGAGCCTATTCTACCCTTACTTGGGATGACATAAGAAAGTACAAAAATTAGTATTAATAACAATAAAACACTTAATGCTGGAATGTAAGAAAATAAAGTGTCTACTTTCTGGTTATCAACATACTGGGCATTAAGTTGAGTTAATATTTGGACTTGCCACAGTTATGTTAAGAGTAGAATTAGGTGTAGTAAGTGATATAACTCCAGTCAATCCATTAAGAGAAGTTACAGTCATATGTATTATAAAAAACTAACATTTATAATAGTTTATTTTATGAAAATTCAAATTCACATAATCTAGCACGAGTCCAGCCCTGTGAGTGTGAAAACTCCAAAACCCACTGAGACCACAACCCACTCATCGCGTCCCCACGCTTTTCACGTTTTCACCGCCGGACTAGTAAAATTTTATAAAAGTGAAATGAAGGAGGGGACATTTTTTCCGTTAGCTATATCCCAGCAAAGGAGAAATACGGATAATTCGGGTAGATATAATCCTTGCAGGCTAATCTTATCAAGCGCTAAGCTATGTATCCCTTTTTCTTCATCTTTGCAACAAGGTCTACAGGTATCCTTACCGCCTTCCACACCTTGCTGTCGATCGAAACGAGCACGATGCTGCCGTCGCAAATGACGCTTGCATCCTTGTGTATCCTAAACCGCAGCCGCATGGTTTTCATGCCCGTAAGCTCAACGCTTACATGGGTGCGCAGCTTATCCCCTAGCCTTGCCGGCTTATGGTAGCTTGCGTTGGACTCCACGGCCACAAACCATATCCCTTTGCTGAATATCGGAAAATCTGCCCCCAATTCCTTCCTTGAGAATTGCTCGAAAGCATCGGTGAAGAACCTATAGTAGCCAGCATAGTGCACTACGCCCTGGACGTCCGTGTCGTATATCCTAACCCTTTCCTCCGATATGAACTCTTTGGCTTGGTATTTGTTGGCCATATGCATACAATAATATTGCTTTCAACAATTTTAATAATGTTCTTATGCACAGCTTAGTTCGCTTTTTATAACTTCTCACCCAAGCACTGACCATGGCAGCAATAACACCCATGAAGGTCAAACGCTTGCCTCTTGAGAAAAATGCCAGAACGGCGGTTTTTCTTATATTTATTGCCTTTCTGGCGATGTGGTTGAGTGCCGCATACTACTATCCTAATGTGTCTGGCACTGGGCTTTGGCCTTTGCTTCCTGCAATTTACACCATAATCATGGCAGTTTTTCTGTTGGTGCTTAATTTTAGGTACACACTTCTTAGGGAGTATCCTTACTTGATAAATTTACCATCCTTCGTGTACAGGCTCGCTGCTGAGAAAAAGGTGGAAGTGCACGGCGGGATCATAAATAAGATTTTTACTGTATGGTGCATCTCGGCGCTTTGGCTTTCTGTAATATGGGCAGGAGTGGTTTATATCGTGTTCTCATTTAACGGCCAGGGTTCATTTGCTGGCCTGTTGGTGTCCTTTATCTTAATTATGGTTGCGCTCCTCGCCATAACCGTGTTCGCGCTTTACAAAAGCATCTACAGGAGCTTCGCCATGTAACGTTCGCCGAAGTAAAAGCATCATAGTCTATTAACGTATGTACAATAATATACAGTGGGCACTTAACTGGATTGTAGTTTGATGGGAGCAAGAGAGAAACCGATGGCAAGGCTGGGTTCGAATCCGAAATGATAACAGGATACGTAAGGCTTATTAACAGCCTTTGTTCGGTTCTGGTACGTGATTAAATATGAATACTTTGGAATTGAAAGGTGTTGATTCTGGTTACAATGGTAAGCCGGTGCTCCATGGGATTAGCTTTACTGCAAAGGAATCTTCGGTATACGTGGTTTTAGGACCTAACGGCGCAGGCAAGACAACTTTATTTAGGACCATTGCAGGCATATTAGAGCCGTTATCAGGCAAGGTAATGCTTAATGGAAAGGAGATAGAATCATCAAAGGAGCTTAGAAGCAGCATAAATTATCTTTCTCACTACAATGCGCTGCCGGAAGAGATGACTGTATATAAAGCGCTTAAGTTCTATTCGGACATGGAGGGCGGAGACCCGGAGGCGGCCATAGACCTATTGGATCTCAAGGAGTTTGGAGACAAGAAGATATCGGACCTGTCGCAAGGGCAAAAAAAGAGGGTGTCCATAGCAAAAGTTTTCCTCAAGGAGAGAGACCTGTATCTATTGGACGAGCCCACGGCAAACCTTGACCCTGGCCTGTCAAAGGAGATACGCGATATAATACTGAAACTAAGCAAGGACAAGCTAGTCCTATATTCCTCCCACAACCTTTACGAAGCAACAGACATAGGCATGAACCTTATCCTCATAAAGGGTGGCAAGCTCGCCATGTTTGACAAGATAGCAAACGTACGGTCGAAGGAGTACAGAGTGGGAATTAAGGCCTCAAAGGACATATCAAAGATCGTGGATGCGAGGAAGGGCGAGGGGGGCTACTATGTACTTTCAGTATCAAACCCCGAAGAAGCCGGCATCGCGTTAAGGAAGATTGTTGAGAAGGGCATACTCGTGACCGAGATGCGAGAACTTGACAACCCGTTGCAGGAGCTGTTTGAAAAATAAGGTAAATAGATGGACAATCCAAAAGAAAAGAGGAATGGTGCGCTTAGTTCCCAGACATTTGCTACGGCAAAGAGGGCGCTTAGCCTGGGAAAGATATACATAGCGATAGCCATCGTAATCGCACTGATAGGCATAGGCATCAATTATAGCATCTCAAACGCCGCGATCGCAGGTAATGCAAATGTCACTGCCAATTCGATTAATGCATCCAGTGCGATAAATGCTGCCGGCAAATTATCAAAAACCGGCTCCGGCGCAGTGTTGATACAGGTGCCGCTTGGGGTAATACCGGCATTGATGCTGGCCACCCCGATGGTGATTTTGTTTGTATATGACAAGAACAACGGCGTGCTTGAATATCTGCTTTCTTTGGGGATGACGCAACGCGACATATACAAGCGCTATCTCAATGCCACCTTATTGATAACGTTGGTATACCTTGTCGTATTTACCATAGTAAACCTGGCGTATTCGTATATAGCGTTCGGCACAATGACCATAACCACGATGTACATCATTTTGTTCCTTGTGGCAGCCATATCTTTAGCAGTAGTGGCATTCATGATAACAATGATGATGATATTTAGCTCTTTGCAGAAGAGCAGGGCCGGTGGCAACCAGCCGTTGGCTGTAGCCATGGGTAGCCTTGTTGGGGCACTACCGGGTTATGCAATTCCGTTTATATTCACTTTCAATACTGCAGTAATCGTAGAAATCGTTCAGGTAGTAGTGATTGCCGTATCGGCGCTGACCATGTTTATGTTATCAGGGAAAATGATAAAAAGGGAGAAATTCCTCCCATAATATTGTACTTGAGAACCGGTAATATTCGATGTTACGTACCAATGGATCGTCCAAAGCTATGTACGAAGTATACAAGATAGGATTTGAGTAGAACTAGCTTATAATTCCAAACCCCCTTTAGCATTGCTGCCGTTGGCA
Organism: Candidatus Micrarchaeaceae archaeon; assembly: GCA_050749665.1. Classification (GTDB taxonomy): domain Archaea; phylum Micrarchaeota; class Micrarchaeia; order Micrarchaeales; family Micrarchaeaceae; genus UBA12276. Next base: position 9,440 of record JBOGRY010000006.1, on the reverse strand, counting down.
TTTAGCCAACGATGTCAGTTATGTCCTTTGCCAACCCGTTCTCGACATGCTTTGCCCAGAGCATTTCCGGCACGTCAACAGCGAGAAACAATCCTGAGAGGAGCAGGGTTTCTGCCGCAGCAACCGCAAGGTTCTGCACGAACTTCCCTATGCCTATATGGACGGCGAAATCCTCAGGCTTTCCTGCTATCAGTATCGTGAATGCCCTGTCCGCATCTATCACGTCCCTCATTATCCCTTCCTTCTTGGCTTGTATTATTATGCCTGTTGGCGCCGTATTGGATTGTGTCTTAAATCCTTCTAAATCTAGTTTCTGGATTATCTGCTGCGATAGCTTGCTAAGGTCCTCCTTTTTCCCCTGGAATCTCAAAATTTTTTCTGCCATAGAATCACGTACATTATTGTATTGTCATATTAATGAACCTTGTGTTATGTTAAGGTAGGATTGCGGTATTACAAAGTCTGCGCTTGATACGTTGGTTGTCATCGAAGTCGCTGTGAATGCGAACGAGCTTGGGATTCCGTCTACGACTTCTGTCTGGTTGAGGTACAGCGGTATCCCGTATTGCGTGTCTATGCAAAGGTCAAAGACAGTGTAATTGGACTGGATGTTCGATGATGTTGCATTCGATATTATGAATTATTTGCCATAATATTATACCAATTTTTCTTTGTTTATGCGATAAATCTATCTTTTGTGCAGCAGTATATTATACTGTAGCTTGCGGCCGATTCGGTTATTTATCGCCAGATGAGACCAGTGCAGTAAGAGATCACGCGCTTATGGATCACCATAAGGGTTTTATAAATACCTAGATATGTATCTCATGGTAATTGATTGGTGCAAAGGTACAGGATGTTCATAGATGGCAAATGGGTGGACTCAAGAGGCGGAGATACATTCAACGTGTATAACCCTGCTACAGAGGATATCATAGCAAAGGTGCCGCTCGGGACAAGGGAGGACGTCAAGCATGCCGTTGACGTAGCCAGAAGGGCATTCGACAACGGATCGTGGTCGGACAAGACCCCTGCCGAAAGGTCAAAGATACTGTGGAAGTTCGCAGACATGGTCGAAGCCGATTCTCTCAACATGGCGAGGACGGAGTCGCTTAATGTCGGCAAGACGATAAAATACAGCAGGGATTCCGACCTGCCGTTCATAATAGACAACCTTCGCTTCTTCGCAGGGGCTGCTAGGACCATGGAGGGCAAGGCCTACATGAACTATTCCGGCATGGGCACCAGCATAATTGCAAGGGAGCCGGTGGGCGTTGTCGGCGCAGTTGTACCGTGGAATTATCCGCTGTACATAGCCATGTGGAAGCTTGCGCCTGCGCTTGCAGCTGGAAACACCCTTGTAATAAAGCCCGCAAGCTATACGCCGCTCACGCTCCTTCATTTCGCCAAGCTCGTAGGGGGCTTGCTGCCAAAAGGCGTGCTGAATGTTGTTACGGGCCCGGGAGAGGTCATAGGCACGGAGCTTTCAAGCAACAGGAAAGTGGACATGGTGGCGCTTACCGGCGACGTGGGCACGGGCAAGGGCGTGATGAGGCTCGCATCGGAGAGCCTGAAAAGGGTGCACCTGGAGCTTGGCGGAAAGGCGCCGTTCATAGTAATGCCTGACGCGTCGCTTGAGGCTGCTGCCGAAGGCGCAGTTGTAAGCTCATTTTGGAACACAGGGCAGGACTGCACAGCAACTACGAGGGTATACGTCCAAAAGGCAAGCTACGAAAGATTCATGAGGCTTCTTGTTGCAAAGACGAGGAAGATACGCGTCGGCAATCCGATGAACGAGAAAACCGACATGGGGCCGCTTATATCGGCAAAGCAGCGTGAGCGCGTAGAAGGATACGTTGCGCTCGGCATTAAGGAAGGCGCGAAGGTTGCTACTGGAGGGGCGCGCCCAAAAGGCATGAAAAAAGGGTACTTCTACGAACCTACGGTATTCTCGGGCGTAGAGCAGGACATGCACATATGCCAGGAGGAGATATTCGGGCCCGTGCTTGCTGTATTGAGATATGATGACGAGGACGACGCGGTAAGGATGGCCAACGATGTGATATACGGCCTTGCTGCATCGGTATGGGGCAAGGACATAACGTCATTGATGAAGGTTGCAGGAAAGCTGAGGTTCGGAACCGTATGGATAAACGAGCACGGCATGTTGGTCAGCGAGATGCCGCATGGCGGCTACAAGCAGAGCGGGTTCGGCAAGGACCTCTCGATGTATTCGCTTGAGGAATACACAAACGTAAAACACATCTACATAGACCAGACGGGCCTGTCAAGGAAGCCATGGTACTACGTCGTATACGGTGACAAATGATGGCCATACAGTCGGTGAACCCCGCAACCGGAGAGGTGAACAAGGAGTTCGAGCTGTTCTCGAGGGAGCAGCTGGATGGGATATGCGCGGCATCGGCAGATGCGTTTAGGGGATGGAGCGCGCTTGCGATAGAGGAAAGGACGGCGATGCTGCTGAAGCTCGCATCATCGCTAAGGTCGAACAAGGACAGGTACGCGAGGCTCATGACGATTGAGATGGGCAAGCCCTACAAAGAAGCCTTGGCGGAAGTGGAGAAGTGCGCATGGACATGCGAGGTGTACGCTGCGAATTCCAAGGAATGGCTGCGCGACGAGACGGTCGATACAGGCGCTGGCAGGTCGTTCGTAGCCTTCGAGCCAATAGGCGCCGTCCTTGCAGTAATGCCGTGGAACTTCCCGTTCTGGCAGGCCATGAGATGCGCCATACCTGCGCTTGCAGTGGGCAACACCGTCATACTAAGGCATTCCAATTCGGTGCCGTTGTGCGCCCTTGCGATAGAGGAATCGTTCAAGAATGCCGGCTTCCCTGAGAATGCCTTCAGGACTGTTATAACGGACCATGGCGCAATAAAGCGCATGATAAACAGCGGCTTCATAGAAGGGGTATCCGTAACGGGCAGCATAGATGCCGGAAGGGAAATAGCAAAGGCCGCTGCGCGGAACATAAAGAGATGCGTGCTTGAGCTCGGCGGCTCTGATCCTTTCATAGTGCTCGATGACGCCGACATGCGGCTTGCATGCAAGATGGCAAAGGAGGGAAGGAACATATCTTCAGGGCAGAGCTGCATAGCTGCGAAGAGGTTCATAGTGGTGAGGAAGGTCTCAAAGGAGTTCACCGAAGGGCTTGTTGGGCTTACCAAGGCAGTAAGGGTCGGGGACCCGATGGACGAAAGGACAGAGGTCGGCCCACTTGCGAACGCTCAGCAGCTCGAGAGGCTGGAGAGCCAGGTCAACGATGCCGCTGCCAAGGGCGCAACTGTTGAATGCGGGGGCAGGCGGATCAACGGGAAGGGATGCTTCTATGAGCCGACAGTTCTCACTAACGTAAAGAAAAGCATGCGCGTCGCGAAGGAGGAGGTCTTCGGGCCTGTGTCACCCATAATAGTTGCAAGGGACGAGGACGATGCTGTGAGGATAGCCAACTCAACATCATACGGCCTGGGCGCAAGCGTGTGGACAAATGACAGAAGGAAAGGCGAAAGCATAGCAAGGAGATTGCAGGCAGGGCTCGTTTATGTCAACGGGATAGTCAAGTCCGATCCGAGGATACCGTTCGGGGGAATCAAGAGGAGCGGGCTCGGAAGGGAACTCTCAAGGTACGGACTGCTCGAGTTCGCAAATATAAAACCAATAGTAATATCGTGATGTAATGCCAAAAGGTAGACTCAATGTCGGGAAATCGATGAGGCTCTTCTCCCAGGCGCTAAAGGTAATGCCCGGGGGGACAAGCTCGAACGCAAGGCTGTGGAAGACGGCCCAATTCTGCCCCATATACACGCCATGCACCATATTCGCCAAGAGGGCCTACGGTTCGCACATATGGGACGTCGACGGCAACAAGTACATAGACTACAGGCTGGGCTTCGGGCCCGTAATACTTGGGCACAGCTACCCATCGGTGACAAATGCCATAAGCAAGGAGGAGCGCAGGGGTACGATATACGCCCTTGACAACGAGCTGGAGCTGCAGGTCTCAAAGCAGATAATAGACATGGTCCCCTGCGCCGAGATGGTGAGATTCTCCGTAACTGGGACAGAGGCAACAATGCACGCCATAAGGCTTGCGAGGGGATACACAAAGAAGGATATAATAATAAAGTTCGAGGGGCACTACCACGGCGGCCACGATTATTTGCTGTTCTCGACAGACCCGCCATATGACACTAAGATAAGGCCGTATCCGCAATCGATGGGCATACCGAAATCCATAGGGAAGCTCGTGATTGTAGAGACGTTCAACAACTTCGAATCGATAGAGCGGACGGTGAAGGAGCACCACAAGAGGGTAGCGGCAATAATAATGGAGCCGATAATGGGCAACGCCTCGGGGATAATGCCCAAGGAGGGCTACCTGAAATTCATCAAGGAGCTCTGCGACAGGTACGGCATATTATTGATATTCGATGAGGTCAAGACGGGCTTTAGGGTGGCAAGGGGAGGCGCGCAGGAGCTATATGGGGTTACGCCGCACATTGCGACGTTCGCAAAATCGATGAGCAACGGATATCCCATATCCGCGATAACGGGGCAGGAGGAGATAATGAGGCTGTTCGGCCCCGGCAAGGACAATGTGAGGCACGGCGGCACATATGCGAGCAACCCGCTTTCCCTAACTGCAGCCAAGGCCACGCTAAATGTGCTGAGGAATCGGGATGTATATGCAAAGATAAACAGATACGGCAAAAGGCTTATGAAAGGCATCAAGGAAGTACTCGAAGACAACAACGTCAAGTCTGTGGTGCAGGGCCATCCGTCCATGTTCCAGTACATATGCACAAACAACATGAAGCGCATAAACAACTACAAGGAGCTTCACACCACATACGGCGTAGACCTGTACTCGAAGATACAGTACTGGCTCCTTACAAAAGGCATAATGGTGGACGAGGACGTGCAGGAGTGCTGGTACATGTGCCTGTCGCATGACCTGCAGAAGGATCTATCAAAGACGCTCGAGGGGTTCTCCTTCGCTGTTGAGAGGGCCAAGAACTCCAAGTTCAAGGCAAAGAGGTTCGACCTTAAAGATGGGCGCTAAACACCTTCATGTCCCTGCGTTTTAGCATAGCGAAGAAGTAGCCGGAGTCTATGCACTCGTCATCCGATGTGAGCACGCCATGCGCATCTATTCGTCCGCCTGCAATCATCTGCGCAAGGACGGATGGCGCGACCCCTGTGTCCCACGACCCTGCAGGCACATTCCACTTCCTGCTGGTCACGGCCTTGCAGTACATCGCAACTCCGCTTCTCCTGCCCTTCTTCCTTCCTTTTATGGCAACCCTTAGCATCTCGACATCGTTGATCTTCACATCCTTCGGCGGCATGAACCTGTCCAGAAGCTTGACAGCCATGTCTACCGGCCTGACCCTCGATTTGCCTATGCTTACAGGTTCGCCGGACGCAAAGCCTGTGTCTATGAGAAATTTAGTGTATCGCACGAATTCCCTGTCAAAGCCTCCCCTGAAGCTGCACTCCATTATGCCCTTGTCCTTGAATTTCCTCGGAAGGCTTGCAAGCTCTGAATGCAGGGTATAGAAGCAGTTGATCCTGCCGACCGGTTTCGGGAAATCTATCATAGCTTCACCGCTAAGTGGCTCTACGAATTTCATGAGTCCACCTGTGAAGACAGCGGGCCTCTTCGAGAATTCGTCTATTACAGTATACATGGAGTACGGCACCACGAAAGGCATGCCGTAGTCTGTGTGGTCCCTGTCGCCGAACTGTATGCTTATCGACTCTATGCTGTCAAAAGCCCTCGCCGCGTGCGCCGCCATTATGTTGGTTATGCCCGGAGTCGATCCGCAGCCCAGCAATGCCAGTACCTTGCGCCTCTTGAACTGCCCGTGCAGCCTTAGCTGCTTTAGTGTCGTGTGGTATAGCCCCCCAAGGTCCAGGTAATTCGTGCCGTTCCTTAGGGCGTGCTCCATCACCTCTATGTTGTGGTAGTAGTTGGTTGCGTTTATCACTGCGTCTGCGCCGCCTAATACTTTGTCCATCGATCCTTTGTCGGATGTGTCGGCATAAGCCCCCGTTATCCTCCTGCTTCTAAAAGAGCTTGCGAATCGCTTTGCCTTCCCCTCGTCCCTGCCCGCTATTATTATGTCGCCGCTGAAAGTGCCGCAGAGATCGCGGGCCGCAACGCTGCCCATTTCGCCATATCCTCCAAGGACGACTATCTTCATGCAAGCACCGTATCATCTTAAATAATGAAGAAGATGCGCATCTATAAAAAGGTTGGGCATGATTATTGGTACAACGATCAGAATAGGTTCAGCGCCCACCATCTGATGAACTTCTTTATTGATATCTTCATGTTGTTCGTGTTGGCCTTTATGTCGTTGACCATCGTCTTGTAAAGTATCTTCTCCTGCGGATCCAGCTTGCCCTCCTTGATTATCTCCTGCTTCTTGCCGTCTATTATCTGCGTATCAGTCTTTGTTATCACGTCCTTCTTCACCATCGAGTACCATTCGTCGAGCGAGCTGCCGCTGTAGTCCTTGTCCTTTAATATGGACATTACATCCTTCATCGTGTATTCCCTGCTCATGTTGTGCTCGTACTCGTGCAGGAGCGGGAGCATTGCCGCCTTGTCCGCTATCCTCTCTATGTCTGCAGGGGAATATCCCATGGTTGCCCTTGACAGCCTTCCATGGCTGAGCCTGCTCACAGGCTTGTTCCTAGTGTAATACATGAAAAGCTCCTTCCTGTCCTTGTATGTCGGAGGCTTCAGGTATACGCTGTCCCCGAACCTGCCGCTCCTCTTGAGCGCAGGGTCTATGTCCCACGGGTTGTTTGTCGCGCCTATGACGAATATGCCTTCGGGGTTGCTTTCTACGCCGCTCATCTCTACGAGGAACTGGTTGACGGCAAGGCGCAATGCCGAGCTGTTGCCGCCCCCGGGCTCGTCGCCGCCCCTCTTGACCCCCAAAGCATCGAGTTCGTCGAAGAATATTATGCACGGGGTGTTCTTCCTGGCCTGTTCGAATATCGCATGGAGGTTCTTTTCGGTATTGCCGGTGTACATGTCGACTATCTGGTTCACCCTTGCGATTATCACGTTGGCACCGGCTTCGCCAGCTACAGCCTTCACGATGTGGGTCTTGCCGACGCCTGGAGGTCCATAGAGCAGGAGGCCCACGCCGAGCTTCTTCCCGTATTTCTTGAACAGCTCAGGCTTGTTTATTGCAAGCACGACGTTGTCTTGAAGGTAGCGCTTGACCTTGTCCAGCCCTATCACGTCATCAAATCTGACATCGGACTTGAAGAATGCAACCCTCTTTATCTGGCCTTCCTCTATCACTTCCTTCTGCTCCTCCTTCTTGACCTGAACCTGCCGCTGCTCCTGCCCTACGCCGAAGTCTGCATCGACGTGCATGAGCGAGTCTATGTGCTCAAGCCTGTTCTTCGCTTCGGTATAATCGGGATTGTTGGAGAGCGATTTCTCGTACCAGTTCTTCGCGCTGACAAGGTCGTTTGCGTTCTCGGCTATGTCCCCTATCAGGAGCGGAGCGTCGGCGCTTGTCGGCTGCAGCTTTAGGACCATTTCAAGGTCCCTTTTTGCGTCGTCGAAGTTGTTGGTGACCCTTTCCGTAAGGGCCTTGTTGAAATATGCATCGGCGTATTGCGGATCTACGTTTATTGCCTCGTTGTATTCTTTTATGGCATCATCGAACTTGCTCTCCTCGAAGAACGCGTTGCCCTTCTTCCAGTGCTCCTTTGCAGCCAAATCTACCGGGCGCTGCCCGGAAGTGCTCACGTCGCTGCCTGTAGGGTTGACATTGTCCGCCAAACGATCACGCTGATTAAATAATTCTTATTACTGTGCTATATTTAAATACTGCTGCCATCGCTAGATAATGATTGGACGATTATCTTTATATCTTTTTTGAATTCTTTAGCCTTTTGTCAAGCAGTTCGTTCAGCGCCCTGTCCACAGCGCTTATGTACGCGTTCTCCCTCCTGACGTTCATCAGCTCGACATGCTTGAACCTGTCCATTAGTGCGGCTATCTCGCTGTTCAGCGGCTTGAGCGCCTCGGACTTCATCTTGTATTTCCCGCTTAGCTGCCTGATCACAAGCTCGTTGTCCGAATACAGCTTTATATGCAGCATGTCGGAGTCTTTGAGCCCAAGGCACCACATGAATGCAAGGAGGACGGCCTTGTATTCGGAATAGTTGTTGGTTGAGACCCCGTTGTATTCAAAATGCTTGTGCAGCAGCTTGTCGTCCTCGTAGATCATGAAGCCGGATGCGCTGTGCCCCGGGTTGCTCCTTGAGGCGCCGTCCGTGTAAATAGTGATCTTCCTGTCTATTCAACCACCAGCCTAATGCACAGCTCAACTATTTATATATGTGCTGCACAAATTCAATTTACAGAAGGGTGAACCATGCATATATACACGCTTGATCAGGGCAGGCAGCTGGTAAAGGCCGCGCGCAACAGCATAGAGTTATCCATAATCAACCCGCATTTCAGCAAAGGCACCATAAAGGCCTCGCTTTCGGAATTTGACAGCATTCACGGGGTCTTCGTTACGCTCGAGCATTACCCTACAAGGGAGCTAAGAGGATGCATAGGGTTCCCAAGGGCCATCGAGCCCATAAGCGAATCCCTTATAGATGCGGCTGTTGCGGCCGCGTTCGAGGATCCGAGGTTCGTTTCGGTGTCAAAGTCCGAGCTCGACGATTTGCTCGTTGATGTAAGCATACTCTCGAGCCCTGTGCAGGTCACAGGGGGGGAGAAGAAGAGGATGGACAGCATAAAGGTGGGAAGGGACGGCCTGATGGTGCAGTACGGATTGTCCGGAGGGCTTCTCTTGCCGATAGTGGCAATGGAGCAGAAGTGGGGCAAAAGGAGATTCCTTGAGGAAACGTGCAGGAAGGCAGGGTTGCACCACAACTACTGGTCGCAGCCCAACATAAAGCTGTACAAGTTCGAGACGCAGGTGTTCAGGGAGGAGTCGCCAGGCGGCGATGTGATAGAGGTAAAGTTTGATAAAGGTTGAATACAGATTAAATTAGGGCTCGTAGCTTAGCATGGTTTGAGCACCCGACTGATATAAACTTTCAGGGTTTAGCCAAAAGTAGCAGATATCGGGAGGCCAGGAGTTCAAATCTCCTCGGGCCCATTCAACTTGACAAGTATGTTGGTGCAGTGGTTTTATGGCAGAAAAAGAGAAAACTGGCGCTGTGGGCATATTAGGGCTTGGCAGCATGGGCGGCAACATAGCGGACAGGCTGCACAGCAACGGATACCCCCTTGTGCTCTACGACAGGGCAAGCGACAAATACGCGCATTTCAAGGGCATGGATGGCGTCACAACGTCAAACGACATCAAGGATTTCTCGCAAAAGCTCGATGCGGGCTGCGGAGGCGAAGGCGCGGTAGTGTGGAT
>JBOGRY010000005.1:0-16629 GCA_050749665.1 Candidatus Micrarchaeaceae archaeon | reverse complement strand
GATTATGGGATTACGTTATCGCTGATAACATCGATGTCATTGAGGATAACAACTTTGCAAAGTTACTGAATAACATACAGCTAAACGACCTAACGGATAAAGAACTGTGGAAAACATTCAACGGTATTGCTCTAGTGGATGTAGATAACGACATCTTACCACTCAGAGCAAAATACAACGGCAAGGTAGCGTACAACATAGGGTTGAACTATGCAAAAGGCAAGGCACTCTGGTACACATATCCAGACATCATAGCGTCAAAATTGCTTACGGGCAAGACACCGAAGGTTATCAAGGCTTACAGATTCATTCCTAAGGGCAAACAGAGCGACCTCAGCACGATAAACCTGTTTGAAAAGATCATACAGCCAGAGAAGGACGACTTTATCCGCTATTTAATCGAACATCGGTTAGAGATAAAGCAGAAATTGAAGCAAGAACCAGATAACAAAGACCTCAAGAAAGAGGACTTTATCGCCAAAATTATCGCAAATGCGACATCTTACGGTATTTTCGTTGAGGTAAACACAGAAAACAATACGAATAATGCAGAAATCTATGGAATTGATTCGTTCACTTGCGAGGTAGAGAAGAAAGAGCAGTTTGGCAGAGCGTTTAACCCTATCCTAGCGACCATGCTAACATCAGGATCAAGGCTGATTCTTGCTATGGTAGAGGCTTATGTAAAAGAAAACAATGGTTACTTTGCATATTGCGACACCGATGCCTTATTTATCAATCCAGAATTGGTAAGCAAGGTTCAGGCGTTCTTCAAAGCTCTAAACCCGTATTCCTCGAATGTAGAGATGTTTAAAGTGGAAAGCAATGAAGATGGTAAGCCAATGGATAATGTGTGGTTTTACGGCATATCCGCTAAGCGTTACTGTTTGTATAATATCATGGATAACAAAATCGAAGTCCTCAAACACTCATCGCATGGATTAGGTGGCTTGATAGGTTTGAGCGATGACGAGATAAAGCAGATTTGGAGCGATTTTCTAGGTTATCATTATGGTACGCTATCTAAAGAAGCAATAGAAAACAAGTATTCAGGAAAATTCGTGATGGGAAAGCTAGCCATGACCTCGCCACACATACTACAACGATTCATACATATCAACAAGGATAAACGCATAAAGCCATTCAATTTCGTTATCGTTGGTATAGGGAATAAGACAGACCAAACAACAAGAGAACCGATAATACCAATGATACCGTACACAAAAAATTACGATATAGTTCCTTACACGCAGTTTACGGATTACAAAACGGGAAAACAGTACAAAGATGACACAAAATTCTACTGGAAACTGTTATCAGAATTCCTTTTTGGGTACATAAACCATCACGATGGCAAATACGATGGCGACATAGGAGAATTGGAAAGGAAACATATCGATATTGATGGCATAGAGCATATTGGAAAGGAATCGAACAACTTAGAGGAAACAGAGGTTATTGGTGTTTCTGATAACGATTATGTCGTTTATGATAACAAAACAGAGCAGAGGATAATGGATATTATCAAGGATATGACTACGAAAGACGCTAGACGCATTGGACTATCAAAAAGGCACTTGTTTAGGCTAAAAAAGAAGGTAAAGCAAGGAAAGGAGATAGTATTAAAGAAGAAAACACTAAACAAACTGTATAAGAGTTATTAGGTGTCATTTTGAATAAAGTATTACGATATATTTTATTGATCATTATCATCATAGGTGTTCTATACGGCGTTTTGTACTGGTTAGAATATTCCGCTATTCAGACGGATTTATTATGGAACGGCTATGTTATTGCTACAAACTTTAGTAGTCCGCTACCATCAGTTACAATGGTTAATGGATCGTGGGCAGTCCCAAAAGTAACCCCTAGTATCTTAGCTATTATACCGACTATAGGACGTTATCTGCAATGGGTTGGAATTGGTGGATATAATGCAGACCCAACCGTAATTCAAATAGGTACAAGTGTTTACTATTTACCAAACCCACTATTACCTAAAGTTTCATATTATGCGTGGTACGAAACGTATCCCGAAAGACCAATAACGATAAGTAATATCAGCATATCGGCTGGCGATGTAATATATGCAGAAGTAAAATGTGTGGCTAATTGTTCTTCACAAAAACCAACGTGGCTTCTATACATAAATGATACATCGAATAAAGAATCATTCTCGAAAGAGGTACAATTCAACTCTACAAAGAAGTATGGCGAGTGGATTGTAGAAACAGTAGGTTCTGACGAATATTCTCAGTACCTTGTAAATATGAGTAATACTCAGTTTGTTGGAGATCATGCCACTATGAATAATCTTACTGCCAGTACAGGCTCACTACACTATGAAAAAGTAAATCAAGCATCAAACCTGTTAAATGTATCTGATCTTTTGCATGACGGCACTGGTTTTGTAGTTACTAAACGATAGAACTTTACAGACTCTTCTCCTCTCACCTCGAACACACATATTCCACGAAAATGGAAGGAAAAGGGGGACATTTGATGGCTCTCTATATAACCCCAAAATAAGAACGGGGAGCCGGAGATTTGAACTCCGATCGCCAGCGCCCAAGGCTGGTAGTCTGCCAGGTTAGCGTAGCTCCCCATGATTTTTACGACGAATAAGTATTTAAGGAAAAAGCTAATAAATACCTTCCACAGCATATATTACTGTTCTAATCTTTAAGGGGGTTTGATGCTCATAGATCTGCCTTGGACAGAGAAATACAGGCCTAAAACACTAGATGATATCATAGGCCAGAAGCTGATAGTCGGCAGGCTGAAGTCCTTCGTCGTGAAGGGCAATTTCCCAAACATGATATTTGCGGGGTCTCCAGGGGTCGGAAAGACGGCATGCGCCATAGCCATGGCGAACGACCTTTACGGCGATAACGTCAGAGCCGCATTGAAGGAGCTTAACGCGAGCGATTCCAGGGGAATAGACGTGATAAGAGGGGAAGTGAAGGAGTTCGCAAAGACCATATCGATCGCCAAGGTGCCCATCAAGATAATATTCCTCGATGAATCAGACGCGCTGACCTCGGACGCGCAGCACGCGCTCAGGAGGACCATGGAGGTCTTCTCGTCGGAGACAAGGTTCATACTCAGCGCCAACTACGCAAGCAAGATAATAGAGCCCATACAGAGCAGGTGCGTGGTGTTCAGGTTCAGGCCTCTTAACGAGCAGGACATGCACACCTACATAAAGCGCATTGCCGAGTCGGAGAAACTTGAACTGGACGAAAAGGCAGTGAACGCGCTGATATATGTAGGGGACGGCGACCTTAGGAGGCTTACCAACGTGCTGCAGAGCTGCGCCATGCAGAACAGGAAGATAACAGAATCTAGCATCTACGACACCGCATCAAGGGCCAGGCCTAAAGAGATAGTCTCCATGCTCAACTATTCGATATCTGGGGACTTTATGAATGCGAGGAACGAGCTGGACAACCTGATGATCAGGAACGGGATGAGCGCGGAAGACATACTCACGCAGTGCTACAAGGAGGTGCAGAACCTCGGGATAGATGACAGGATGAAGCTCACGATAATAAGGGAGATAGGCGAGTACAATTTCAGGATAGTCGAGGGCGCAAACGAGCGCATACAGCTGGAGGCCATGCTGGCGGGGCTCGCGCTTGTCGGCAAGGGCAGCAAGAATTAGCTGCGCGGCCTATTGTCAGAACGGGAAAGCCCAAGCAGCCTGCTGGTCCTCCTATTCCTCCCGAGCGGCTCGAGCAGTTCGGACACTGCGGTCTCCTTCCTAGATGCATTGAAGCCCCTCACTGCCGCGGCAGCTCTGTTGCTCCCGTTAGGATGGACCTTCAGCCTGAGGCTCCTAAGGCTCTCTCCGTCGAACATATCCTCCATTTCGCGCGTTTCCGTCATTTTCACAGCGGTCTTTGTCGAATCCATTGGATTACCCATATATTGATATCTTCCTGCATCTTTCATATATAAGCCTTCGCTGGCATCCGACGATGGACGAATTCATCCCCGCTGCTACGATACAAGCCTCATCAGCACAATCTATATTATCTGGACAGCAGCCGCTGCGTAAGAGGTTAACAGCGCACCTATGCGCAGTAAGCCGGCAGAAGACCCGCTGATGCCGCTATTACGGCTCCGATGAAAAGTATCTGCCTATTGTCCATGCCTGAACTCATGACAGCTTTATCTCCAGCTTGCCGGCATAGGGGTCTGGCGGGGCCTGGATGTATATATTCAATATGTAGCTGTTAGGGTCGTCTACCTTGAGCGGCAGCTTAGGATCAGAGCTCACGAACTTGAACGGGGTACTAAGCTCTATGCTGCTGACCGCGTCGCCATAGCTGAACGCCTTGTAGAGCTGTATCTTCTCTGAGAATATCTGGCCCTTCGGCACGTTTAGTATCCTTGAGGACGTCTCGATCTCGACCTTCCTGCCCTTTGCGTCAAGCACGGTCTTTGATATCTCTATATGCACCATCTCGACCTCGTCTGAGGCCAAGCTTATGTTCATGGGCCCAGTGTAATTGCTTACCTGCGACTCTACAGTAAGCTTTAGCGTCATCTTCTCGTCGGCCTTGACCTCGTACGGGAGCTTGGGCTCAACGCCAAGCAGCTTGAACGGCCCCGACACCTCTATTCCCTTTATGTTAATGGGCTCGGCCTTCTGCGACTTGAACGATGCCGCATCGGTAAGCATGTCGGTGTGCGTCTTGTTCTTGAAGGGAATCTCAACAGTGAACTCCTTCTCCTTTGCATCCATGCCCTTGAGGCTGTGCATGTACCCATGCAGCTTTACGTTTATCGAGGTTACCGTCACGTTGTTGCCCTTGCCCTTCAGGAAATTCAGCGCTCTTAGGTTCATGATATCACAGGTTTTAGCAGTCCGGATCAAGATAAACCTAATCTGTAATTAATCTATAATAATACTTGCTGCTTAATAAATACAGGGTGAACGCATGATAAAGGTAGGTTCAAAGGCACCGGATTTCAAGCTGAAGGCCCCAGACGGCAGGGCGTATGGGCTTGCCGACTTCAAGGGCAAAGACGTAGTGCTGTATTTCTATCCGAAGGACGATACTCCTGGATGCACGATAGAGGCCAAGGGCTTCAACAAATCGCTTGAGAAGCTCAGGAAGCGCGGCGCAGATGTCATAGGCATAAGCAAGGACAGCATGGAGTCCCACAAGAAGTTCTGCGACAAGTATTCGCTAAGGTTCCTATTGCTATCAGACCCGGACAGCAAGGTGATAAAGAAGTACGGCGCCTACGGCGACAGGGGCATATTCGGGCCGGGCACGCTCAGAAAGACGTACATAATAGACGCAAAGGGCAAGATAGCAAAGATATTCGACAAGGTTAACCCGCTCGGGCACGACACGGCGGTCATGTCGGCGCTAGGCAAGTGATCACAGGTAGCCAAGTTCCTTTAGCCTCTTCCTTATTACCTCGGCCTCGTAATCCGCCTTCCTGTTGCCTTTCTCGCTAAGCACCTCCCTTAGTATGAACGCCACATAGCCGGACACCGAAGGGAACCCGGTATCGGCTATGTGCTTCTCGACCTTGCTGAAGAGCGTCCTTGGTATGGATATGCTCGTGAACTCTATCCTTTTCGTCCTGCTTTCCTTCATACGATCGTAGTACTATGAAGGTAAAGCTTTTTATATCTAATTATACATAATAATCGTAATTATACATAATTAAATGGCGGTTTAATGGCTGAAAAAAAACCTGATTCGTTCATAACGGAGTTCAATTCCAATCCCAGCGAGGATAACTGGGAACTTTTCATGAAGCACATGAAGAAGGACAAGGCAAGGTACTACTACATAGTGTACCCGGGAAGCCTGAAGGGCAAGGGGAGCCTAAGGAACGCATATGCTGTGATATACAACGGCAGCGGCAGGCAGATGTACAAGGTGCCGATAATCAAGGAAGGCAAGAAGAGCATAGAGGGTGCAACGATATACTTCAAGGGCCTTGAGGTAAACAGGAAGGTGATATAGATGATGGAGCAAGACCTGGGCAAGATAGAGGAGAAGAGCATTTTCATACTGAGGGAAGCCAACTCGAAGTTCAAGAACGTGGCAGCGCTGTGGAGCATGGGAAAGGACTCGACCGCGATGCTCGCACTAGCGAGGAAGGCGTTCCTCGGCAAGATACCATTCCCTGTCATACACATAGACAACAGCATAGACTTCCCGGAGTCGTATAGGTTCAGGGAGGACCTTGCAAAGAAGTGGAAGATGAAGCTGATAGTCGCAAGGAGCGAGATAAAGGAGGAGATGTCCGGATTCGCCTGCTGCGGCGCAAACAAGACAACTGCGCTCAAAAAGGTAATGGACGAGCACGGGTTCGATGCGCTGATAGTCTCGATAAGGAGGGACGAGCACGGCATAA
Organism: Candidatus Micrarchaeaceae archaeon; assembly: GCA_050749665.1. Classification (GTDB taxonomy): domain Archaea; phylum Micrarchaeota; class Micrarchaeia; order Micrarchaeales; family Micrarchaeaceae; genus UBA12276. The sequence goes on along the minus strand of JBOGRY010000005.1, from coordinate 10,242 downwards.
GGGCGAAGGAGCGATACTTCTCGCCCAGGGACAAGGAGTTCAAGTGGGACTACAAGAACCAGCCTGCCGAGCTGTGGAACAATTACACGTCGAAGCTTGACAAGAAGGGCGAGCACATAAGGATACATCCTATTCTTGACTGGAACGAGATAGACATCTGGCAGTTCATAAAGAAGGAGAAGGTGCCCATGAACCCGTTGTACTTCGCGAAGGACGGATACAGGTACAGGAGCCTAGGCTGCACGCACTGCACCGTGCCGCTCAAGTCAAATGCGGATACGCTCGACAAGATAATGGCGGAACTGAGGGGGACGAAGACGGAGGAGAGGAGCGGGAGGCAGCAGGACAAGGAAAAGGAATACATAATGGAAAAACTTAGGGCGCTAGGATATATGTAATACGGTGATTTCTATGGACAAGTACATAATTACTATGCTTGGCGAAAAGGATCACGGAAAATCTACGTTAATAGGCAACCTGCTCATATCCACTGGCAATACCACGGAAGCAAGGATCGCAGAGGTCAAGAAGACGAGCAAGTCGAAGAGGTTCGAGCCAGCGCACATACTAGACAGCTTCTCCGAGGAGAGGGATCAGGAAATGACCATAGACACAACAAGGGCAGAGCTGGTGTACAAGAAGGCGATACTCGAACTGATAGACGTGCCAGGCCATCTCGAGCTCATAAAGAACATGATGAGCGGAGCGTCCAACAGCGACATAGCCATACTCATGGTATCAGTGAAGCCCGGCGAGGGCTTTAGGCCCCAGACGAAGAGGCACATATTCCTGTCGAGCATGTTCGGCATAAAGGCGCTAGTGGTCGCGATAAACAAGATGGACTCCGCGAATTACGACAAGGACACGTTCGACAAGGCAAAGTCAGAAGTATCGGAATACCTGAAATCCATAGGCTTCGGCAAGCCTACGGTATGCGTGCCCATATCGGCATATAACAACGAGAATCTTGTATCGCTGTCAAAGAATATGCCATGGTATAGGGGCAAGCCGCTCCTTGACGTGGTGAGGGAGTTCGCCGAGCGGCATTCCGATTCTAGACATAGCAAAAAGGGCCTTAGGATATTCGTGCAGGACAGCACAGGAATGGGCGACGGCACAGTATTCGGCGTGCTCTACAACGGCCGCGCAAAAGTCGGGGACCGCGTAAGGGTGGAGCCGGACGATGTAGCTGCAGGCATAAGGCAGCTTTACGTGAAGGGCAAGAAGGTCAGGTCGGCAAAGGAAGGCACAAACGTCGCCATAGCGTTCGACAGGCAAGTCAGCATGGAGAAGGGAAGCGTGATATACGGGAAGGGCGACGCGCCTCACAGGAAGGGCAGGTTCGCGGCAAAGATGTTCATAATAAGCAGACTTGACACCGCGAGCGCGAAGGGGCTCACGGTGAAGATAAGCAACCACAACCTATTGCTTAAGGGCCTGAAGATAAAAAGCGTGCTGTCGCCGATCTCGGGAAAGGAGAATTCCAAGAACATCCCAAAAAGTATCGATGCGAACAATGTCGTTTATGCGGAAGTTAGCCTTGACAAGCCATATCCTGTCGAAAGATACGCCGATTACAGCGAACTCGGCCGCTTCGCGATCTACGACAAAGGGGATTTCATAGGTGTAGGAGTAGTAGAATAATCAGTTTTCTACCTTGCTTTCCATCACAGCCGCATCTGCTTTTAAAGGCACTCTTTTACCAGCATCGTCCCTGATATCAACTCCGCTCCTTTTTATGGGCAGCATGCTGCCCAGTATGGACTGGTACGCCTCGCAGGATGTCCAGTGCACCGGATCCTTGCCCTCTTCTATGATATTTCTTATCTCATTGGCCTCGCCGCTGTTCCAGGCCTTGTCAAGGTCGTATCCTATGTCGCGTATGTTTGCAAGCTTCCTGTCCCACATGATTGAAGGGTATACGTTGCCGAAGCTGTCCATGAACAGTGACGCATCAAGGCTCCTGCATTTTACTGGCGGTTTACCTGTCTCCGTAAACGTGATAAGGCCGTCAAGGAACCTGTCCTCGACCAGCTGCATAGGGCTTAACTTCGATCTCTTGGCGTTCTTCATGCCGTAAAGCTCCCCAAGTATCACGTTCCTGTCTGCGATTATCGCGCTGTCGGAATTGTTGCGGTAGTAGTTGTTGGAAAGCTGCGCTATGTTCATGTGGAAGTCGTCGTAGTCCACTTCTGGTATCTCCATCCTTACGTCCCTGTACGTCTCCTGGAACCTGCCCTGATTCATGCTGCTCATGGTATAACCGAACACGAACGATAGATTAGGGTGCTCCATCTTCAGGTCCATGAGCGACTTGTACATGCCGATCACCTTGTCGTAATTCCCTGGAATTCCACGGACCCTGTCATGCGTCTCCCTGTTGCCGTCGAGGCTGAGGGTTATCACTATCCTAGGCACCTTCAGCTCAAGCATCTCCCTTATCCTATTTACTACCATGTCGCTGTCGCACAGGGAATTTGTGGGTATTGTCAGCATATACAATCCCTTGGAGTTCTCCTTGAACGCCTTCACTATGTCAACTATGTCGCTCCTAAGGAACGGCTCGCCTCCTGTAAGGCCTATCCACCTAAACGACCTGTTCTTTGCCGCGAACTCCCTTATCTCGTCTGTTGTCAGCTCGCCCGTAGGCCTTATCTGCCATATGTTGCATGTCATGCACCTTGACTGGCATCTAAGGGTTATTGCGAAATTCAGCTTGTAAGGCCTGTTTAGCCTGGAGAAATTGCTCCTAAGCGCATCGTAAGATAGACCCATGAATTCAAATGCCAACAAAACACCAATCCATTACATGGCGAGCCGATATTATATAATACTTCACATATCCTTTGGTTGGCCTACCTGACGAATGCTATTGCCGAATATGCGACAACGCTTGAATAGTCCCCTGAGGCATCGCCGGAATTGCTATAGTCCAATACTACACCATCCCTGGCCTTCCTTGACAGGGCGAACATCATGGCAGTAGTTATGGGGCCTATGCCGCATGCAGAATCATCCAATTCATCGGCAAGCCTGTTCAGCGCTTTGCAGTCAAGAGCCCTTATTGCACCAAGTAGCCTTGAGTCCTTGCGCTTTGCAGCCTCAGCAGATTCATAATGGTTGAAGTCGGAGCTTGCTAACAAGAGCGTATTCCTCCTTGTTGCATAGGACGCGTCATCTATTGCCTTTGAAAGAATCGCAGACGCCTCGATGCTCTGGTCGCCCATGCATATCGCGGCGAAGCGCTTGCTCGGGAACAGGCACTGCAGGAACGGCAGCTGCACCTCTATTGAATGCTCGCCCTCATGTGCGTATTCGTCTATGTCTATGTACTCGGAGCTTCCCGCTATAGCCTTTGAGAGCTCCTTGTCGTTCCTTGATATGCCTAAAGGGGTCTGCCAGTCCTCGTATGATACCGATATGGGCCTGCCTCTTCCTGTATGGTTAGGTCCTACTATCACTATGGTGTCTATGCTTCCCATGTGTTTGTTTGACTGCATTGCCCTGTATGAGAATGCGGCTGTCTTCCCTGAATACATGTAGCCTGCATGGGGAGCGACATAGGACACGGCATCAGGAACAGGTTTTACAGCCTCTGCATTCTTTAGCGACGCCTGTATGGATTCTTTGAGCTCGTCCCTGCCTGACGGATAAAAGCTGCAGTCGAACACGCAATGCCTCATGGTAATGTTATTGCAGCAATGATTTAATTTACTTTATCAGCGAAATTACTACGGTGTGCCCTTGCCCCTTGTGCTGTTCTTGGACATGGATTACTTCTTTGCAGCATGCGAGGAGCTGAAGCATCCCAAACTAAAGAGCAAGGCATTCGTTGTAGGCACGGCCACGATCGCCAAAAAGGAGCGCGGAGTTGTGCAGACATGCAACTACAAGGCAAGGGAGTTCGGGATACGCAGCGCAATGCCGGTAAGCCAGGCGCTAAAGCTCAAGCCCGACCTTGTGTACCTCGAATCCGATGATGCGTACTATGAAGACATGTCCTCAAGGGTGATGGCCCTGCTGAAAGGCTACGGCATGCCGACCGAGGTCATAAGCATAGACGAAGCGGCTATCGACATAGGCAACATGCCATACGATGATGCCGGGTCCATGGCATCGGCAATAAAAAAACGCATAAACAGCGATATAGGATTGCCGTGCACAATAGGCATAAGCACGGGCAAGGTCTACGCGAAGATGATCTGCGACAGCTCAAAGCCCAACGGCATCGGCCTTTTGAAGGGCGATGACATAAGCGGGTTCCTAAAGGACAAGAAAATAGGCTCGCTGCTCGGCGTAGGCAGGAAGACCGAGGAGAAGCTCAATGCCATGGGGATAGATACGATAGGCAAACTTTCCAAGGCCGATCCGAACGTGCTGGTAGAGAAATTCGGCAAGCATGGCAAGGAGCTGTACATCCTTGCGAACGGAACCGACCTCAGCAAGGTCAGCGAGAGCTACGAGGTGCTGTCAGTAGGGAGAGAGAGAACGCTGGAAAGCGAGACTGACAATGCGGACAGCATAGTGAGGATGCTCGGTGAGCTTTCAAAGGAGGTCATAGCCGAAGTGAAAAAGAAGAACCTGTGGTTCAAGGGCGTATCTGTAAAGGCAAGATACTCCGATTTCACCGAGCGCATAAAGAACAGGAAGCTGAACAATTATACAAATTCCATTGACACGCTAAACAGCACAGCCATGCAGCTGGCAAAGGAACTAATCGATTACAGGAAAATAAGGAAGATCGGCGTAAGGGTTTACATAGTCGAATCAAGGAAGGGCCAAAGGAGCATACTCTGATTGATCATTTGAGGTTCTGGAGGTAATGCCTTGCCTCAAGCGCGGCCTTTGTGCCGCTGGCTGCTGCCGTTACCGCCTGCCTGTATATCCTGTCTGCGACGTCCCCTGCTACGAATACCCCGTCTATGTCTGTCTTCACCTCGTCCCTTGTAATTATGTACCCCTGCCCGTCCAGCTTCAGCTTCCCGTCAAGGAATGAGGTATTCGGCGAATGGCCTATCGCGACGAACACCCCGTCAACGGCCATTTCCGTTACCTCGTTCGTGTCGATGTTCCTGAGCCTTACCCCAGTGACCTTTTCACTTCCTAGTACCTCGTCCACTGTTGTATTGAACATGATCTTTATCTTAGGGTTCGACTTCACCTTCTCCTGCATTATCTTGCTGGCCCTAAACGAATCCCTCCTGTGCACTATCGTAACGCTGCTGGCAAACTTCGCTACGAACAAGGAGTCCTCCATCGCTGTGTCGCCGCCGCCTACTACTATGACCTTCCTGTTTTTGTAGAACGGACCGTCGCACGTGCCGCAGCTGCTTACGCCCCTGCCTATGAACCTCTGCTCGGATTCTATGCCAAGCATCTTTGCCGAAGCCCCCGGGGCCACTATCACGCAGTTAGCCCTGTATTCTTTGTCGCCTATCTTTACAGTAAACGGCCTGTTCGAGAAATCCACTTCTGTTACATTGTCATCTATGAACCTGGCCCCGAACTTTTCGGCATGCCTTCTAAGTATATCCATGAGGTCGGGCCCCATTATGCCATCTGGGAAACCCGGATAGTTCTCAACAAGCGTTGTAAGCATGAGCTGTCCCCCTCCGGGCACGCCGCTTATTAGAAGCGGCTTGAAGTCCTCCCTTGCAGCGTACATGGCTGCGGAATACCCTGCCGGGCCCGAGCCTATTATTATCAAATCCTCAACTGCATCCATGGTAATCTAATGGAATCAAAATATATAAATATGATGCAGTACAATGTTTAAAATATATTTATTTTGCGATTAGCGGATGGCGACCTAATGATACAAACCAACAACATTAGGATATCTCTTGACAGGAGGGAACCGGATTCTGACATGGACTTCGTATCTCATGCGCATACGGACCATTTGGGTGCCGTGCGATCATCGAAGGGGATCCTTGCAAGCGACCAGACAATGGAGCTCATAGAGCAGGCGCACGGCATAACAATACAGAACAGGGCAGCATGCGGTAACTTCAGGATGCTTGATGCCGGGCACATGCTAGGATCCAGGCAATTGTACATAGATGATGCGGTCAGTGGACAGCGCATAATATACACAGGGGATTTCCAGACCGTAAGGTCAAAGACATCCAGTCCTATAGAGATAGCGGAGACCGACGTGCTCATAATGGATTCCACCTACTATGACTCGTGCGTGAAGTTCGATGACAAATATGAGGTCGAATCGGCGATACAGGACTGGACAATGGAAAAACTAAAGCATGGAATAGTACTATTCAGCGCATACGCAATGGGCAAGGCGCAGGAGCTTATAGCGGTATTCAACGATGCCGGGATAAAGCCCCTCGTCAGCAGGAAGATAAGCAAAGTGTCGAAAATATACACGAGGAACGGCATAAACCTTGACTACTCGTCAGTATACGATTCTGACGGCGACTACGACTCTATAGTAAAAGGCAACTTCGTCGGCATAACGGATTCAAGGAACCTGGAAATGCTCAGGGTAGGGATAGAGACCGCGCATAACAAGCAGGCATACACGGCGATGGCCACCGGTTTCGCAAAGATGTTCAGGTTCCACACAGATGCGCAGTTCCCGCTTAGCGACCATGCCGATTTCCGGCAGAGCGTGGAATACATAGAGTCTACAAAAGCGAAAAAGGTGCTGACTTACGGGCCAAATGCCTCCTGCTTCGCCGCAAATCTCTCCAAGGAGGGATACGATGCGGCGCCGTTCGTAAGCGCATCAATTCTGCAGCATGCAAAGTAGTCTAATTACTGATACTTCAAAAGTGATAAAAATGGAAAACAAGGTTACCAAAGCAGAACTTTCCTGCATCGACCCCAGATGCACGCCATATGAAAGGGAAGGGCTTAAGATAAGGCGTTTGGGCGGCTTCGCAGGAGGGAGCATGAAGCGGCACATGCCGTCGCTCTTGAGGCGCTACGGGATAGAGGAATTGAACATAAGGATGCATGACGACTGCGGTGCAATAAAGCTTGTCGGCGCCGCACTGAAGGATCCAAACAGGCTGGACAGCGCGATGTATGCTGCAATGGTGAAGCCTTTCGCAAAGCGCATATCAGATCCGCATGAATCCCTGCCGCAGCTCGATGAGATAGCGAAGGGCATATCGAGGGAAATAGCCGTAAGATGGAAGAATGATTCATACCTCAAGGCCATAAAATGCACAAAGATGCATACAAAGGGCGAGGTCACGGGGGAGAAGGTATTGCTGCTCACGACACCCACAACAGGCAAGCTTAACAGCATTGTGTCCTCGATAGGCCTGAACCCGTCAAACACCTACATAGCAACGCTTTTTCCCGGAAGCTTCGAGGAAATGGCCATTGACCCGCAGATAGCCGTAAAGTATCTTGGCATAAAGCGCATAGTGCTGTATACCGAGGAAGACCCCTATGACGTGGTCAAAAGGTTCTCCAAAGCAGCGCTCAGGGGCGAAATAAAGATACATGGGGCAAACATGACACTGTTGAGATGATAGCTTGGCAATCGCCATAATAGGATGCATGGACAGGAGGCTGAACCTCTTCTTCGAGAATATCAGGGACAAAGCGGAATCGGAGGGCAACGGCAAGGTATACGTGATACGCGACGCCGGGGGCGGCATCGAGGCCGTCAAGAATACTATAGCAGACCTAAGCATAACCGACATACACGACTATACGCACACCAACTGCGGCGCGATGGGGGTCGCGCTGGCAGCATGCTCAAAGGTACATACGGGTGCAAAGCTGGACGAGGTGGAATCGAGTGAAGATGTCTACAGGACAACCGTCGAGCCGTTCCTTGGCGGCGCATACGAAACGCCATTGGCCATCGAGCAGAAGAACACCTCTGTGCAGATGGAGGCGCTAAGCCGTATGAAGACGGCGCACCCTGAGCTCAAGACCAGCTGCGAGCTGATAGAGGTCGAGAAGCTCGGCGTTCCAAAGACGGACGGGGAACATACGCTTGTCATAGGCATGGCGTTTTCCGGAAAGTATTCCGACATAGCAAGGAGGTACGGCCTCGAGCTGCACATGGCCTATTTCGTACAAGCTAACCACATAGAGGAGATAAGGCCTCCGGTAAGGCTCGCAGTAGAGAAGCTGGGCATAAAGAACGTCATGTTCATATCAAACGAGCGCTCAGAAGATGATACAATAAACAACTGGGTCGCAGACGGCGAGCTCGGCAAGGTCTTCGGGCACCAGCATGTGCAGGTACATAAACCTTAGCGCGCCTTGGATCATTTCCCATCGGATGGCATGCATCGATGGGGCTCCCGTAGGCCCGTCGGCTGAGCCTGCCCAGCCATCATGCAACCATAAAACATTGCGCGAACATCGGGCGGAATTATGATGGGTCGTCGCATTGCATACCCTCCTCTGCGTTCCTGTCAAGGAATGCCGAAACTTTAGAGCTGTCCTTTACGAGTTCTGCAGATCCCAGCATGTCCTGATACTCCCACTGCGGCTTGAATATCTCCTCCATGTCGCTTAGTCTCAGCCCCTTGTGGTTGCCGTTGCAGAAGTCGATTACCTCGCCGACGAACAGCTCCGACGAGTTGCTTCCTGAGAACGATTTAGACATCACTGTGCTGTTGGTATCGCCGTCGACCAGCCTGATGCTGCCCCTTTTCGCGGTGCTGAACTCTACCTCGTGCCCAGGATAGCACAGCAGCGCGTAGTTGCCTGACTCAAAAATAATCTTCATGTATTTCCCGGAATATCTGCTCTCCACGCCTTTTGCTACCCTTACAAGCGCCGTTGCGTCTGCGGTGTAGTTGTCACCCCTTACCTCAAGCGTGGTCTCTACCCCTGTCGGGTTGCGCTCGCTGTAGGATCCGTTCACCACGAAGTTGCCCAGTTCCGTTATATCGCCGAAGCTGCACCTTGTCGCATAGAACATGACCTCGTAAGGATGTATCCAGTCCATGTATATGCCCCCGTTTTCAGCCTCGAGCAGCCATGTCCTCCTAAGGTCCTCGCTGTTGGTTTTTTCGAAGAACGTTGCTTCTACCGACCTTATCCTTCCGTTATCCCTTATCAGTTTTGGAAGCATAGTCTTGAGCATCGCGGTGGGCCTCTTGTGCAGGTAATGCAGATGCAGGTATATCATGTCCTCAAATCCCCTCTCCCTGATGTATTCCGCAGTCTCATTGAACTGGCTGCGGTTTACAGCAAGGGTCTTTTCAGTTATCACATATTTCCCATGTTCTAGCGAGTCCATGGTCTGTGCAGCATGGAACTTGTTCGGGTCTGATATGTGCACCACGTCTATATCATCGAAAAACTGGCTTGGTACACCGCCGTTGCCTTCAGAGATATAGTAATTGCCCTCGGTTATGCCGAAACCGGACAGGATGTCCTTCTTCTCCTCGAATGGCCTCGTGCCTACCGCCTTTTTCAGTTCAAGGCCCCCTGTTACGCCTATGCCCGTCTTAAGCCACTTGAACCAGTGCCCCAATCCTATTACGCCTAGTCTGTATTCCATAGTATCATTTAGGTCAATTAAACCTGTCACGTCCTGCATCAATGGCCAGTGATTATTCTCTTTGCAGAATAGTATATAATCCTGCTTTTTCCCGACATTGATGGGTATCCACGCAGTATCGCATTGGTTATGCCGAGGTCCGCGCCAAGCTCGGCCGCCTTTTCGGATTCCCATTTCACCATGTCCGATATCTTAGCCGCCGGGGCATCGTTCGGTATCGAGCCCTCCCTATGCACCCTTGCTATCGCATCCATGATATCCGTAGTTATCGGGGGGCTTGCGGCAAGCAGCCTCAATGCCTCGCCCATGTCCATGTTTGATTGCGGGCCGCTTTCATCGAGCTTCATCAGCAGCCCGATGCCTTCCGAATATACCGGCATTATGCCGTAGAATATCCCGTTGTGTACCAGCTTTGTCTTGTGGCCGCATCCGCTGCCTCCCACGTAGCCGTATGTTCCATTTCCTGAAACCGCCCTTAATATGCCCTCCACTTTTCTGAATGCGGATTCGTCGCCGCCTACCATGAGCGCCACGCCCCTAGTCAGGTCTTCCGGACCGCCGGCGCACCCTACATCAAGGTAGTATATGCCCTTTGATTTCATCTTGGAATAGTTTTCCATGGAATCCGTGTAAATCGAATTTGATGCGTCTATCACTATGGATTCCTTCCTTAGCATGCCTGACAGCTCCGATACCGCGCTGTTGGTCGCCTCGCCGCCATTTATCATCATCCACACTACCGC
>JBOGRY010000004.1:0-56419 GCA_050749665.1 Candidatus Micrarchaeaceae archaeon | reverse complement strand
CTGGCAAAGAGCGGGAGTAACTCTGACTCTCTTGAGGTAGCGTAATACCTCGTCACTTAATAGGTGACTTGCATGAAGGGCGTAATGATCGTTCCACTGTCCCAACATGGGGCCCGGTGAACTTACTGCGCGGTGAATATGCCGCGATCTCTCAGTGGGAAAAGAAGTCTCCATGAAGCTTGACTACAGCCTGTAGTTGTTGTTAGATAGGTTATGCATAGCGTAATTGGGAGCGTAGAGGCATGGGCTTCGGCCCGTGCTGAGCGATAATGTAACACCAATCTTAATCTGTCTTGCAGCTAACCTGAAAGGGGACACCTGCAGGTGGGTAGTTGGACTGGACGGTTGCTTTCGATAAGGAAACGAAAGTGACCAATGCTCTGCTTAGTTGGTTTGGGAAACCAACGGTAAGCACAAAGGTAAATGCAGGGCTGACTGTATCCTTAAAAGCGTTGGATGCAGACTGGAAACAGGGGCTTAACGAACTTTGGCACCTCTTTTAATGGGGGTCCAAGCTGTCAAACAAGTTACTCTGGAGGTAACCGATTTGTCGCCAGTGAGCGTCCACAGCGACCTGGCGGTTTGATACATCGATATGGGCTTAGGATATCCTGGCTGTGCACAAGCAGCCAAGGGTTGGACTGCTCGTCCATTAAAATCCTACACGAGCTGAGTTCAGTACGTCGCGAGACAGTACGGTATTATCTACTGGGAGTGTTAGTGTCAGAGGGTAAGCTCCCCTCAATACGAGAGGAACGGGGGATCGGCGCCTCTAGTGTACCGGTTGTGAATGCATTGCCGGGTAGCCACGCGCCAAACGGATAAGTCCTGAAAGCATCTAAGGACGAAGCCAGACCCGAAACTAGACACTCAGGGCGGTCGCAATAGACGACTTTGATAGGACGGGTGCGTAAGCAGTGAGCGCAAGCGAGCTGTGAACATACCGTTACTAAAGCCTTACACATATGCGAGCTTCTTCTCCATTTTTTGTTGTTTTTGATTGAAGACTAGACGAAAGTAACGAAAATATTCTAGTCCTTAGGCTTGAGCATTACCATGCTATACTTATCTGCATCGATGTACTTTTTACATGCGGCCTTTACATCGTTTAGATGGATGTTGCCTATTATTTCAGGTATTGAAAATGTGAATTTCGGATCGCCGTATGTTAGCTGGGATGAAGCTATGAGACTGGCCATGTGCCAGCTGCTTTCCCTGGCCATTTTATATGTGATCCTGATCTTGTTTATTGTCTTTTTTACCTCTTCCTTTGTAATATCGCCGTTCTCAAGCTTTTGGAACTCATCCAAAATTATACCCTTGGTTTGATTTAGCTTGCTTGGTTCCACTCCGGCTTCTGCAGCTATAAACCCAAAAGTGCTGTACATGTATGAATAGGAGCTTGGATCGTAGGATAGGCCTCTCTTTTCCCTTATCTGCTCGTATAGCCTATAGCTTAGGAGATCGCTTGCAACGAGGATCGACAGATATTCTCTGATTCCTTCAGGGGTGTTCCTGAATTCGCTCGTTTTAAAGCCCACTGCAATGCGGGCTTGTTTTGTGCCTACCCTACTGAAAATACGTTCGGTTTTTATCTGCTTTTCTCGTGCCATGGGTCTTTTGAGTTCTGAATTGATACCTTTGAAGTTTTTTAGGTATTTGGAGACAAGTTTAATAGCATTATTTTCATGGATACCGCCATATACAGCAACCACCATGTTTTCCGGAGTATAATGCTTCTTGTAAATATCGAATAAATCGTATCTGGTTATTTTGTTTATTGTAGTTTTATTGTTCCCGCCTATTGGCATTCTGGCAGGATGTTTCTTGAAGAGCGCCTTCGGTAGGTAATCACGTGCAAAATATCTTGGATTATCCTCCTGTATAAGGTTCTCGTTGATTATTGGACCCCTCTCTGATTCGAATTCTTTTGGAGGTAAAATCGAATTTGTCAGCATATCGGAAATTAAATCCAAAGAGTCCTTGAAATATGCTTTATATGACATGATCTGATAGGTGGTTGATTCGTAGTCAGTATACGCGTTGCTGTACGCCCCTATGGATCTTACAAACTCGTTCTGTTTCTTCCAGTTCCGTTTAGTTGTGCCTTTGAAAAGCATGTGTTCCAAAAAATGCGCAGAGCCATTTATTTTGGGGTTTTCGTCCACAGAGCCATATTTAACGCCGATGTTTATTCCTACGCTTTGTAATTGCGGAAATGAGCATACGGCAACTGTAATGCCATTCTTTAGTTTTTTTACCGTTATTTTCATGTTTAACTTTTTGAATTTAAGTTCTTATAGCTGTTTGCTTATTATATTTGCAGCTAATTTCTTGCTTATACGTCTGTCCAACATTCTAATAATCTAAACAAACTTGAAAGTTTGTTGAATTCTATAAGATAACAAAGGCATGGCTGACCGTGGATGTGCCATTGTTTTCAGTCAGTTTGCGCATTTACGTCAATTGTCGCTTCAATGGTAATTGATATATATTTCCGGATCCAATTGTATTTTAGCACATATGATAAAATGGCCAACACACAAAGCGAGATGTCGTCTCAGCTCATTAGGGCATTTGAGAAGGACTACAGCATGGACCCGGCCGGCCTAAGGAGGCAGACGGACATGCTATCTTTTCCGAATTGCAATATACCTCCAGAGATCGTGGAGAGGCTGTCGCAAAGCAACTTCGTTACCATAAGGCACATAGTGGCAACGATGGCTGATATGAGGTACATAGGCACGCTCAGGAAGCTTGCGTACAGCGACGAGGAAAAGTGCGTGAGGGAGACTGCATCATATAGCCTTAAGGCGCTGCTCAGGTCCAGCATAGGGGTTAAAACCATAAACAAAAGCCTATAACTATTTTTACGACCCATGCTATGCATGGACATACTGCACGTCAAGGGACTTGGCAGCATTGCAATAAAGAACGCCTCATGCAGCATCAGCCCTGAGGAACTGGCCGGGCTCATAAGAAGGAAAAACAGAAATGGCATTGTTGTACAGGCATTTGATAAGGGCCGCATAATATGCAGTGTTCATCTTGCAGGTGCGTATGCGGATGCGCTTGCATCATTTAAGTCTGGAACAAACAAGTCGGAAAGGATCGAGATAGAGATGCTGATGTTTGCAGCGTTCACCGACAGGATAACGCAAGCAATAAGCAATGTAGGCGTGAAGTCCTGCTCTGGCTTCGTGCTGTTTTCCAATGGGAAGCTGGGCCTGGAAAAGCTGGGGCTTGACGGGATAATGATAGGGCGTGATTTTAACCCGTCGCTAGTTGAGATAAAGAAACGCGCGAAGCTTGCAGGCATCGACGTGAGAGGCAAAGGCAGGCGTGGTATAGATGTAGAGGTTCTTCAGAGGATGGCGCTGTCGAGGCTTTCCCAATAATTAATTCAATAAATATTTGATATTTCAATTAATATTATAAAAAAACGAATATTATTTAAACATATAGGCACATAATATATATTGTGGAACGCATAGTCATTAAGTTCGTCGAGAGGCCGGATTTCAACGATCCAGAGAAGATGCTGAAGTGGTTCTGTACGGTGTTCGGGCTTTCCAGCGAGAACGATGAGATCGATTCGCTGGATGAGCAGATATTGAGGAATTTTACAGAGGCAGCATACAGAAACGAGGGCCTTTCGAGCGCAGAGCTCAAGATAGACACTGATCTTGCAAGGAGCACTGTAATATACCACTTAAACAGGTTCATGGATGCTGGATTGCTTGTAAAGCGCGGCAGGAAATACTACCTTAGGGCGTCCGAGATGTACAAGGCAATAGAGGAAATAGAATATGACATAAACAGGGAGATGCAGCGCATGCTTGACGCTGCAAAGGAATTTGACAGGATGATGGAAACATCGATGAAAGGACAAAAGATTATGGGTGTGGCCTACGGCGGAAAACAAAGACTCAAAGCAAGACCTAAAAAATGAACATGAAGCTGTTAGCGAGGAAGAAAAGGCCTCGGATGGCGATGACTGCGAGGACCTCAAGGAGAGGTTCCTCAGACTTGCCGCAGAATTCGACAACTACAAGAAAAGGGTAAGGAAGGACATGGACGGAGCTCAGGAATTTGGGAAGGCAGCTCTGGTGAAGGACATGCTTCCGATAATAGACGAGTTCGAGCTTGCCGTACTGGCAATCAGCGATGTGAAGGACAAGAACATTGTTAAGGGCATGGAGATGCTGTATTCAAATTTCATGGAAGTGCTGAAGAAGGAAGGCCTTAAGGAGATAGATGCTGATGGCAAATTCGATCCCTACAAGCACGAGATAATGATGGTAAAAGAAAGCGGGGAAAATGACGGCGCAATACTGGAAGTCCTGAAGAAGGGTTATTTCTTCGGAGACAGGCTGCTAAGGCCGGCATCAGTCATAGTGTCAAAGAACAAGGAGAATGCCGATAGTGAGGAAAAATTATAAGCGTTGGTTACTGATAATGTCATGATAAAGAAAGAGTTGATAAAAATGGCGAGTAAAAAGATTTTGGGAGTGGATTTAGGAACAAGCAATTCAGCTGCTGCTGTCCTTGAAGGCGGCAAGCCGATAATGATACCGAGCCTTGAGGGCGCATCGCTTTACGGAAAAGCGTTCCCTAGCTACGTTGCATTCACCAAGGACGGTCAGCGCCTTGTAGGAGAACCTGCAAGGAGGCAGGCCGTGGCCAACCCGGAAGGCACAGTGACCGCATTCAAGAGGAAGATGGGGACCGACTACAAGTACAAGATATACGGCAAGGAATACTCCCCACAGGAACTGTCCGCGATGATATTGCAGAAGATAAAGCATGACGTTGAGGCCTATTTGGGGGAGGAGATAACGCGGGTTGTAATAACCGTGCCGGCATACTTCAACGACAACCAGAGGCAGGCCACGAAGGATGCAGGCCAGATTGCAGGGCTTGAGGTCCTCAGGCTCGTAAACGAACCAACTGCCGCGGCATTGGCATACGGGCTCGACAAGTCCGACAGGGAGATGAAGATAATGGTGTACGATTTCGGAGGAGGCACGCTTGACGTTACAATCATGGATTTCGGCAAAGGGGTATTCGAAGTCAAGTCAACAAGCGGGGACACGCAGCTAGGAGGCACGGACATGGACAACGTCATAGTTGACTTCCTTACAGGCGAGGTCAACAAGCAGCATAACGTAGACATGAAGGGCAATCCCCAGGGCATGCAGAGGCTCAGGGAGGCCGCGGAGAAAGCCAAGATAGAATTGTCCACAACGCTGTCGACAGACATAAGCCTGCCGTTCCTTGCAGAGGGCAAGGATGGCAAGCCCATAAACTTCTCGTACACGTTCAGCAGGGCAAAGCTTGAGAGCCTGGTCATGCCGATAGTGGAAAAGACGGGAAAGCCTGTCAAGCAGGCGCTACAGGACGCAAAGCTCTCTACCTCGGAGATAGACAAGATAATACTTGTAGGCGGGCCAACGCGAATGCCTGTTGTGCAGAAGTTTGTGGAGCAGTTGCTCGACAGGAGGGTAGAGGGAGGCGTGGATCCCATGGAGGCCGTGGCCCTTGGCGCTGCGGTGCAGGCCGGCGTGTTAACCGGGGAGGTCAAGGACCTCGTACTGCTCGACGTCACGCCGCTTTCGCTAAGCATAGAGACCTATGGAGGCGTTGCGACAAAGCTCATAGAGAGGAACACCACAATACCCATAAAGAAGGCGCAGACGTTCACGACTGCGGATGATTCCCAGACGCAGGTGGACATACACATTGTACAGGGCGAGAGGACACTTGCAAAGGACAACGTAGATTTGGGCAGGTTCGAGCTTACGGGGATACCTCCGGCAAGGCGAGGCATACCCCAGATAGAGGTTACGTTCGACATAGATTCCAACGGCATACTGCACGTAACTGCAAAGGACAAGGCTACAGGAAAGGCCCAGAGCATGGACATAGTTGCGCCGCACAAGATGAGCAAGGAGGACATAGAAAGGATGACGCAGGACGCCAAATCCCATGAGGAAGATGACAAGAAAGCAAGGGACAATGTAGAGACAAGGAACAGCGCCGAATCGATTATATACACTGCGGAGAGGTCGCTTGATGAGTTCAAGGACAAGATACCTGCGGATGTGAAGGAGAAGATAGACAGCGCTAAGAAGGAACTGGAGGATATCATCAAGGGCGATGACTACGCAGCGATAAAGGAAAAGAGCGATAACCTGCAGAAGGCGCTCGAGGACATAGGCGCCAACATGTACAAAGGGCAGGGGGCGGAAGGCGGAGGCGGCAGCGGTGGCGCTGACGAAGCTGGAGAGCCATCTGGCGCCGGCCCCGCATGATTGATTTTGTTGACTGATTAGAATGGCAAAGGACTACTACAAGGTACTTGGTGTCGGGAAGAGCGCCTCTGCGGACGAGATAAAGAAGGCCTATAGGGAGCTTGCACTCAAGTACCATCCCGACAGGAACAAGAACAAGGACGCCGAGGAGACGTTCAAGCAGATCAACGAGGCGTATGCGGTGCTCAGCGACCCTGAGAAGAGGAAGCAGTACGATTCGTTCGGACCTGAGGGCTTCGGCAGGAGGTTCACCGAGGACGACATATTTAGGGGCTTCAACTTCGAGGACATAATAAGGGAGTTCCAGGACAACATGTTCAGTGGAAACTTCGGCACGCAGTTCGGCGGGGAGATGTTCTCGCAGCAGGAGCAGACCGGAGTCAATCTGTACCTATCGTTCGACGACATAGAGAAAGGCGTCGACAGGGAGTTCCAGGTCCAGCGCTACAAGACCTGCACCAACTGCAGGGGCAGCGGCGGCGAACCGGGATCAAAGCTCGTCAAGTGCGAGGCGTGCGGCGGCGCAGGAAGAAAGCACATACAGCAAAGCACTATTTTTGGCAGGCTCGACATGGTCACCGCGTGCAGCAAGTGCGGCGGGAATGGCAAGGTATACGAAAAGCGATGCAGTGCATGCAGCGGGAAGGGCAAGGTCGTAGTCACGGAGAGGTTCAGGGTGAAGGCGGAGCCTGAGGAGCCCAAGAGCAAGGACGACAGGAAGCAGAAGGGAAGGTTCGGGATATTCTGAAGTAGTTCCGCAAGCTTCCCATAAAACAGGATAATTCCGCTATTTAAACTGCGCCAGGATTTTAACCCTGAAGTGCCATATTGATTCGGATTGGTCAAATGACCGAAGACACGAACCTGAACTATATGAGGACATAAACATTTATTTCCTTATATCACGTCCCAAATTCACAGGAAATTCCCACTAATCCGCCACTTAAAGCAGCAGTTTTATATTAGGCAAGACAGTAATATCTACAGTGATATTATGCGGCAAGCGACGATAGAAAAGCAGGCAAAAGGAAGTGTATCCTCAACAAAGAACAAGTTTACATCTGCAACTGCAATGCTGGCAGTAAAATGTATTGCCACAGTTGCTACAGCAGTCTTGGATAAAAATTATATAGAAAGCATTAGAGGCACCACGGTTTTTGTGAGTCTAAATAATGCACCAAGAGAGGCTGGTTATTATCTTGTCGGTAGGGAAAACTGGGACGGGCAAAATTGGCAAGAAATAGGACTAGATTTGGATAAAGAAGATGACGCGAAGAAATGGGAAAATGCCGGATGGCGTGAAAGACTACGTGTTTACGAAGGCTCGATAGAAGCAGCGAAAGAAGGGAGGGCTTTGGCCCTCTACGTCAACTATGACGACTACTACGGCAGGCTCTGGCTAGGCCTCGACGCCTCCGATGATGTCGCTCGGGTAGCTAAGCTTGAGCGTAAGCCTGAACAGCATGTTGCAGATATGCTGCGCGTAGGACTACTGTGAACTGTTGCAGCAGATTCTGCATCAATCATTATTTGCCATTGGATTTGTAGTCGGAATTGATCTTCTCTGCCTTCGTTACTATGGAGACTTTTCCGCTCGCCAATGCAATGCTTATCATCTCCTGGCCGACGTTCTCCATCTCGGACCTTTTGTCGTTGACTGCGCTTTCAATCATCCCCCATATCATGCTGTCGAGCAGAGGATCCCTGCCCATGAGCAGCCGCGCGAGGAACTTCCCAGTCCTTAGACGCGCCCACTCCAGCTCCCTTATCACAATCGGCCCCTTTGACTGCTGGTTCTTTATCTGCGACACCCTCTCCGCCTTGATCTTATCGTTAATTGCCTTGTCGCTGTTGACGGCCTCTATCACCTTCGAGTAGTCCCTATTCGGGTCAAAGGCATTGCGGTAGTCCATGATTACAAGCGGTTTAAGCCTGTCAAATGCCGCAATCCTCGCATCGCCTTCCTTGACCGCCATTATCCTCTTGAATCCGTGAAGCGCTATCTGCCCGACGGTATCGGAGCTTGAATTTGCCATTGAGAAAAGCGCCCCAAGCGCCTCCTCGGCTACCTTTGCGCTGCTGCTTGAAGCCAGATCCGCTATCCTATCAACGGCCTTTATCTTTTCCCTCCTCTGCATGCTTGCAATACGTTTATGGTACTGCACATATCCGTATCTTGCCGCTTCTTTCGGGATATGGAGATCATTTTTAGGGAACAGTATATTTTCTACGTTCTCGTCCAATGAGCGCAGCATGGCAACTGTGGCTTTGCCCTTTGCCTGGTCATCCTCGCTTGCACCGGTAGAGATGCCGGGTTTTTGCCGTCCAGCGGTTATGATAGCCATTGCATCTAAAAAATGTTTTAGGAAATCAAGATATAATATAGTATGCTTCTACTTCAGCCTTATGGAATCGAGGTTCATCGGCGCCCTGGCATCCACATGCAGCATCCTTCCCAATGACCTTGCAAGGTCCTCGCATTTCTGCTCCTCGCCATGCATGGTGAATATGTTCTTTGGCTTGGGCCTGAGGTTCTCCACGAAGTTGACAAGCTGGTGCCTGTCGCTGTGGCCGGAGAAGCCCTCAACGGTCTTGACGTTCAGGTTGACCTTTATTGTCTGTAGCTTGCCGTTCTCGTCAGGGAGAGGCACCTCCTTCAGGCCGTTTTGTATTCTTCTACCTAGTGAATTGGAGCTGTTGTAGCCGACGAACACTATGGTGTTCCTAGGATCGTCGGCAAGCCTCTTGAAGTATTCTACCGAAGCGCCGCCGTTCATCATCCCCCCGCTTGCGAGTATTACCGAAGGGCCTTTGTCGAATATCTCCTCACGCTCCCCTTTTATTATCTCGAATATTTCGCTCTCGAATGGGGACCTGTTGTTAAGTATGCGGTTCCTGAGGCTTTCTTTTAGGTATTCCGGATAAGCAGTGTGTATGGCGCTTGCCTCAAGTATCATTCCGTCTAGGTATACAGGCGCGTCAAGCTTGTATTCCGGCTTGTTCATCATGTAGTTCTCGAGCACGAGCTGCATTTCTTGGGCCCTTCCGACAGCGAAAAGCGGCACTATGACCTTGCCTCCCCTCTGTATCGTCGATTTTATGGTATCCATTAGGTCCCTCTCCGCATCGCCCCTGTTCTTCGTTATGTCACCGCTTCCGCCGTATGTGCTCTCTATGAAAAGTGAGTCTATCCTTGGGTATTTTGTGTTTGCAGGGTCGTACAGCCTTGTGAATCCGTATTTCATGTCACCGGTATGCACTATGTTGTACATGCCCTCGCCGACATGCAGGTGCACGGTTGCGCTGCCGAGTATATGGCCGGCATTGTGGTATGTAAGCTTCAATTCATCGGTTATGTTTGTTACCTCGTCGAAGTCCCTTGTTATCATGTGCGTAAGCATCTTCCTTATGTCCTTCTCGCCATATAGGGGCGTGCCGCCGGCCCTCTGGCTGAGCTTTATGTAGTCGTTTAGGAGCAGCGCAGCCTGGTCCCTTGTAGGTGGCGTGCAGTACACTGGGCCTTCGTACCCGAACTTGAACAGATACGGCACAAAGCCTATGTGGTCCATGTGCGCATGCGTCAATACGACAGCATCAAGCTCGTTTATCGATAGGTTTGCGCTGTCAAGATAAGGGAACGCCTTGTTGACATCAGAGCCTGAATTGGCTTCTGCTCCCCTTATTGACGGCTCGGGGCTGAGCCCGCAGTCCAGTATTATCTTAGAATGCGGGGTCTCTAAGAGAAGGCTGCTTCTTCCTACTTCCCTGTAGCCGCCCAATGCGGTCGCCTTTAGCCATTCGCTTTTCGTTATAACCCTGTTTATCTGCTTGCCTACGTTTGTCAGGAACTTCTTCCTGAACTCCGCTTCGTTGAACATCAGCTGCCTTACCCTTGTTAGCGTGGCGCTGTCCATTGTAGGGGTCCTGAGCACCTTTGGCGTCCAGTTGGTCTGCATGATTATGGCCTTGAGCGTTGAGCCGCCCTTGCCTATGACCAGTCCCGGTTTCAGCGCCTCTATGTAAACTTCTGAGAACTCGTCTATGAACTTTATGTTGTTTATGACAGCGTCCTTAGGTATCAACGACCTTATGGTCTCTTCGGCCTTGGGCTTAGCCATTAGGGCGTTAAGCTCGCTCCTTATGACTAGCTTCTTCTTTATTGAAGAGGCTATGCTCCTTATCACGCCGTCGTCCTCGTACAGCACCTTTGCGTTCTTTAGGTACACGACTATGTCAGGACCCTCGAACTCAGCCTTTAAGAACCCTGCACTGCTCGGTATCATTGATTTTATCTTGTCAAATAGCTCCTCTGCCTGTTCCTTGTCCCTTTGCTCTTTATTCTCTACAGATTTCTCTTCCAATAGATCACTGGTGTAATGTAACTACAGAATAGTTGCACATCTCTTAGGCCTTGCTTGCCGCAGGTGATTAAGCCGTAAATACGCGCTTACTTTGCCGCAAGGAACTTTTCCAGGTCCTTGCCGGAATATTCAGTATAGCCTGACTTGTTTATTACTGCTATTATCATGCCATCGCCGGTGGCAGAGTTCCTCCTTATTGCAATGGACAGCGCCTTTGCCACATTCCTTATGCCGTCCTTGGTGCTTATGCCCTTCTTGTACGAATCCTCAAGATAGCCTATTGCAACCTCTGATCCGCTACCTGTAACCGTGAACTTCGTCTCTTCCGTGTAGCCGCCCAACGGATCAAGGTTGTATATTTGTGGTTCATCGCCATCCATTCCGGCTATAAGCAGCTGGACGTAATAGGGCATCATCTTGTTGTTCTGAAGTATTATGGAGAAGAGCGACGCGGCGGATTTCGGGGACATCGACCTGTTCTCGTTCATCTTGTATATCTCGTTCTGCGCCTTTATTATCCTTATGAGCTCCTGTGCATCCCCCACGGCGCCGGCAATGGTCATGCCTAGATTTCCGTCTATCTTGTGCACCTTCCTTATGTCAGGAGTCGATATGAACGTGCCCATTGTGGCCCTTGTGTCTGCGCCTATGATTACGCCGTCAGAGCATACTATACCAACAGTGGTGGTGCCTTTCATATATTTTTCTATTTCGTTTTTCATTAGATACACCGCATAATATGACAAGTATCCTTTACAATATACTCAATCAAAAAAACATTCTGCGCATTTGTATTATCACAAAATACCCAATTCCAATTAAGGCCGTATTTGCTTATACGTAGGACTTAAGCAATGATAAAGATAAAAATATATTATACTATGGAACACATACTTATATATTAATTTACCTTAGGCCGCATGCAGGCGCGGCCAAACCTAGCTCAGGTCTATCGCGCTGCCGTTGCCTATGAACTGCTGCTTCGAATCGCGCAACTCTGCATATGCGAAAGTCCTGTGCACCTTGGTCACCTTCACCTTGTACACGTTGCCTATCCGTGTCCTTGCGTTATTCACGAAGATGACGAAGTTGCCTATCTTTCCTATGCCCTCTCCTCGCGCGCCCTTCGCGTCGACCTTCATGCTGTACTCTAGCCCTTCCTCTAATTCATATTCTCCCAATCCCATATATCCACCCAGTCAAATATTACTTTTGGTAACTTGATTGCAGTTGAATACCTTTCAAAAACCCTTATGTATAATTGTATCGTAATACCTTTTTAAAGATATCCTACACATTACGTAAAATTAGACAGATGTCTAATTTTTGCTCGATTTCCTGCCGGTTTTAGGCCTGTACGGCCTCATCAGCACGTATATTGATGCTGCAAACACCAAAGTGAATGCCGCAAGCACATACAATGATACCGTCTTATAGCTGGCGAGCTTCTGCTTCTGATGCTGCGCACTCGCCTTTGCCTCTCCGAGAAGAATGTACGCATACCCAGGGTTGCTTTTCGACTCGTTGACAGCCATATGCAGGTACATATACGATTCTGTGAGGTTTGGATAGAATACAAGGTAGCTGCTCTGGTTTACTGTGCTTATGAACTGCTTTGTGCTATTGATTGCTACGCCAATCCCTGTACTACTGTTAACAGTGGAGTACTGCGCATTAATGCAAAGGGAGAGCATGGCCATCATGGCCATGCAGGATAACACATATGCTGCCCGCACCAGACCAACCATTTTACAGGTTAACGTCTATATTTAGCTGCTCCTTCAGTTCCCTGTACCTATTCCTTATGGTCACTTCTGTGACTCCTGCAACATCAGCCACTTCCTTTTGCGTGCGCCTCTCTCCTGCCAGCGCACCGGCTATGTAGACAGCCGCTGCGCTTACGCCAGTTGGGCTCCTTCCTGATACAAGGCCCTTCTTCATTGCGTTCTTGAGCAGCTGCACTGCTTTCTCCTGTGCCTCTCCGCTGAGCTTTAGCGCATTTACATACCTTGGCACGTAGCTTATCGGATCCGTTAATGGGATCTTAAGGTTGAGCTCGTGGGATATGACCCTATATGCTCTGCCTATCTCCTTCTTAGGCAGTCCTGATATGTTCGATATCTCGTCAAGGGTCCTTGGCATTCCTGCCTGCCTGCACGACGCGTATATAACGGCCTGTACTACCGTCTCTATAGGGCGCCCCCTTATCAGGTTTCCCTGTACGCACTTCCTGTATAGAAGCGCGGCGCTCTCCCTTATGTTCTCCGGCAATCCGAGATAGCTCGATACCCTGTTCAGTTCCGGCAGAGCAATCAGATAATTGCGCTCGCTCGAGCTTGCTATGCTTGCGCGCTTGTGCCACTTCCTCATCCTGTACAGCTGTGCCTGCCTCTTTGATGGTATCCTTACCCCTCTTATGTCTTTGTTGTACAGGTCTATTTCGGTCACAAGGCCCCTGTTAGGCTTTGTGTACTTTATCGGTGCGCCTGTACGCGCCCTTGAGTTTCTTTGGTCGGCATCGAACGCACGCCATTCCGGACCGGTATCGGTTGCGTTCTCTTCTATTACAAGGCCACAGTTGTTACACACTAGTTCTCCCCGTTCGTTGTCGAAGAGCAGATCGGTGCTGCCGCAGCTGGGGCACTTGTTGACCGCGCCAGGGGCCCTATCCAACATAGGCTGCTGCGGCTGGAACTCTCCCTTTGTTGAAGGCGAGAGGTTGTCCTGCACTGCGAACGTGCCACGAGGCCTTCCGCGCTTCCTCTTCTCCGACACTTCGGCAAGATTGAGCCTGTTGTTGCTGAGCACGATCTTCCTTATCTTTGGCGCCTCGTTTTTCTTAGGCTTCGGCGCAGACGCCTTTTTTGATGTTTTTGAGTCATTTTTTCCCATCAATACACCTTTATTCTTGAGCAGAAATTCTTTGATAATGCAATAGGATTTTAAACCTTTCTAAAATCAGACAATATTATTGTAAGGGATTAGATATATAAACTTTTCGGTGGAGCGTTTATATGGCTTTCCTAGTTTTACGCCTAGGAATTGCTTGAATAGTGGCAGGCCGTAGCCCTCTTTCTGTTTTAGGCAGCATTAGTCTGAGCGGCACAAAGGCCTTGCATACTCACCGTGCACCCATCGGCGCGTTTCATCCATCGCAATGCGCTCGTAGAGTCATCGCTTATGCATAGCTTTGGTATCGTTTCTGTTCCGAATCAGGCCTTAAGCCATGATGCACTCTGTATGAGAGGAGCTTCCTCCTTTCGGTAGGCTGCCCGCCTGCCACCACCATATTGTGTCTGTGTCCTAAATATAAATAGGTTTTGGGAAAATTCAATGCTTTCTCCTTTTCCCCCTTCGGTGCCTATTTATCCCGATTCGCCATATTTGCATCAGCGTTGCAATCCCCGTAAGGAACGATTTTTGGTTTATAATAAGGGGCCGTTGACGCCTGTCATACCGCAACAAGTATCATGTTTTTTATTAGTTGGTTGAGAAGGTATGGCATGGTTGCAATACCACCGACCAACACGCTGCTTGGGGAGATCGTCCTAATCGCATTGATAGCAGTTGTGCTGTTCATAATATTCAAGATAGGCAAGACCATACTCAAGCTCATATTAGGCATAATAATAAACAGCGTGCTCGGGCTTGCGGCGATATTCATACTGAATTACTTCTTTGGCTTAGGAATTCCCGTAAAGCTGTATACGCTGATACCAACGGCGCTGTTCGGGCTTCCGGCTGTTGGCACCTTCGTCATACTAAGGTTCTTCGGCATACTTGCATTGATATTATGACTGTCAGCTGCACGCCAGCTTTATGTCGCTTATGTCTATGGTCTTCCTTTTAGCGTGCCTTGACAGCCTGACCGCCTTGTACGCCACATCGAAAGCGACCTTGTTCAGGTGCTTTTGCAGCTCTGATACTGCCTGCTCGCTCATCCTGCTTGCCCCGGCCTCCCTGAGTATCTTTTTTATTGTAGACCCCTTTATGTACATTGTCGCACCGAAGTAGAATAAGCGGAACTATAGTATTAAAATGTAGCATTTTAGCGGAACTAAGGGCTTTATAAATTTTCGGAGCCACACTAAGCTATGAATCGTAAACTCTTAAGGCATTCATTTGTAATTTTTTCAATTTTGATTCTTGTGGCACTGGTCCTGGTATCAAATCATATAAATGCTATGCAGCATTCGAACCCAGCCATATACCAGCCTAGTGGAAACACCACATCAACTCCGATTATACCTGCAAACAGGTTAATAAACTGGAGTCAGGCCGGCATACCTGGCGGCATACCGTCAAACTATACTTTATGTGCAAATGTAAAGGATCCTCCATATAATGCAAAGGGCGATGGCGTCTCAAACGACACCTCCGCAATACAGAACGCAATATTTGCATGCCCTAATGATACTATCGTGTATATGCCTCCGGGCAATTATTTGGTATCCTTCCTTATTATAAATCGTTCAGTAGCTTTGATGGGTGCAGGCACCAGCAACACGAACCTGATATTTAGTTCAAAAAACTTATATATAGGATCTTATAATTTTTATGACGGAAATGTAGATGTACTTGGCAGCAAGGTAGGCCCACCTCCATCAATAGTGAATTGGACCGGAGGGTTTCAAAAGGGGGATTATAACATCACATTGAATAGCACGAGCGGGCTGCATGTCGGAGAGCTCATAATGCTCGACGAGCTGAATGATTCTAGTTTTGTCAATTCTGCCGGGGACGAACCTTACTCCTGGGAATATTGCTCAAGAAACGAAACAAGCTGGTATGGTGCTGCTAGCGGTATTAATGGTACTGGTGGTTTTAGCAGGTGTGCACCGCAGATAGATGTTGTTAAAAGTATAAATGCCGCAGCCGATTCAATAACACTGGAGATACCGGTGTATTATACACATCTTGCAAGCCTTAATCCGCAGGTTGCGTGGTCAAAGGCCCCGCAGGTCTCATATGCAGGTGTAGAGAACATGTCAATGCATCTAAAGGGGCAAATTGGCGGGATAACTACTTTCTGGTGCAAGTATTGCTGGGTAAGCAACATTTCAATATATAACAGTACATATTACGCAGTGGAATTCTCAACGATGACTTATGGAAATGAATTCTTGAACAGCTTAGTCTTTAAGGCTTTACCGTATCCATGCAGTTCTGAGCATTACAGTGTGGAAATGTCAACAACAAGTGCAGATTTGATAGAGGACAACATATTTGACCAGGATTGTACACCTATAGTCACAGCTCCGGGAGTAGGTGGTGTTGTAATAGCGTACAATTATATGGTTAATAGCACACAATGGAATGCATCACAAGGTTATTATGCAGTACCGTCTTCTGAGATAGCCATGCATGCAGTGCCGAGTATATACATGCTGATTGAAGGTAACGTAGGATATGACGTTGACCTTGACAACATCCACGGATCGCATGCCTGGGATACCGTATTTAGGAATAAGCTGTCCGGATATGTTTTTGGCCGCTCTAATTATGGCCAGCAGCCTATTGAAATTGAGGCACATAACTTGTACGACAACGTTTTGGGCAACATCCTTGGTACGTTTGGGGTAGACACTGTTTATCAATCGCCAATAGGCCAAGCATTCTCGTATTTCGACTATGTTTATGTGCTTGGCTACTGGATTAAACCGGATAACCTATCCCAATACGACTATAATGTTCCCGATACCTTAATAAGGCAGGGCAACTGGGACACGGCGAGCAATGCGGCTGTATGGAACCCGTCTATACCAAACCAGTCTATTCCTGCGTCGCTCTATCTTACAAGCAAACCGTCATGGTGGGGCAATCTTACATGGCCTGCGTTCGGCCCAAGCCCGAGCAATCCGGATATTCTCCTAAATGGAGAGATCCCTGCAGAGGTAAGATATGACAAGATGATGAACATTACGCTGGAGCAACCTACCGGAAGCCCATTGGCTGTAGGCACTCCAACACCATACAACCAGAGTATAATCATAGGCAACAGCATAACACTAACCGCTCATGCAAGTGGCGGTACGCCGCCGTATTCATACGCATGGTATTATGGGCCAGATTCGGAGTGTCATAACAACATCCTCAAATATTCATTCTCTACATCTTCGTCCAGTTACATATTTACCCCAAATGCAACATATTATTACTGCTACCAAGTATTTGACAGCGCCTCCCCTGGCACTTTATCCAATTATTCACAACCTACAAAGGTCGCTGTAACTAATGGGCCTACTACAACATCTACATCACAAACAACAACATCGACATCGACAAGATCGACTTCGGTAACTACAACAAGTACTTCATACATTACTACAACTATACCTCAGGGAAGCATTTTCGCATATGTGCCAATAGTCATTACAAATGCGCAATCGAAGCCTACCCCTCAGCCGTTTCAGATGATGATAACAGTAAATAGTATGCAATACAGCAGTTATGAGGCGCAGAACCTGGACAATATTGAATTCTTCTACCCCAACTTTACGAACATACCTTCGTGGCTTCAAAGCGGCAATTCAAATTCATCGACAAATACGATCTATTGGCTTAAATTGAATATAAGTATAGCTGCAAATTCCAATGCGATAGTATATATGGGTTTTGCGGGCCATAGAGCAAATCTGTTCGGAAATACAGGGATAGGCGAGTCGCCGAACCTGTCTTCTAAATACGGGCAATATGACGACGGACAAGAAGTATTCGATTTCTATGACAACTTTGCGGGAACCACCCTTGATACCTCAAAATGGCAGACGATACAAAATGGCGGAACAATTACTGCAAACAATGGGCTGTTAATAAATGTTACAGCCTATCCTGAGCAAGTTGCAGTGTTCTCAAAGAGCACGTTCGCCTATCCAACAATCGCAGAGGCATACTTGACTGGAATTGGAGGCGGCATAAGCCCATGGGTTGGAGTATCTACAACGATGAACATTATCAGCGGGAATGGGCAACCGCCAACTAATTCATACCTTATCTTTGAAAATTATCCCAAATTGGGCTATGAACCAAGTTGGTATGCAACTAATTCAATCTCGACAGTGAGTATTAATCAATTCCCAATTACTGGATTTGGCCCTGGTGTTGAAACAGTAGCTTGGATAGCAACAGGAAATGAGTATTTTGCAGATGGATTAGGAAATAAAGTGAGTGCTACCGACAGTACCCTCACTATAGTCTATTATCATTTGACAATCGGGTCGTGGGTATATGAAACAACTGCAGATTTCCAGTGGGCGCGCATCAGGACATATCCACCAAACGGCGTACTGCCAAGCGCGACATTCGAACCCATTAAAGGCAATTCAAGCATAACAATAACAAGCACGACATCTGCCAGCACAACTTCGTTAACAACAACCACATCGGTATCATCCACATCTGCTACTACAACCTCAGGATCAACAACCATAGTCTCTGGCGCAGGCGGCGGTGGAGGCGGCCCATCGGGAGGAGGAGCTGGAGGGTCTGAGAAACCGGTAATAATACCAATAAGCAACGGTTACATAATAACAAACATAGCGTCGCTCGATTCATTCAACGTCAGTTTGTGCAATGAGGACATAAACATCGTTGATAATTTCCTAACGCCATCGTATTCCGGCTTAACCGTCAATGGCCGTCAATACACCCTGTCACAAGGCATCCCTGAACTTGCATTTGAGGATAATGGCGAAAGTTGCTATGCACTCCTGCTGAACACCTCTTACCTGCCGATACAGCATACAATTACGCTTGAGATATATACAAATAAAACAATGCCTCTGATAATTAACTCGATTTATAAGATAAGCGGAAGGAATCCGACTGTAGTTAATGCAACAAAGATAAATGCTACATTTTACCTTTCAATGGCTCAGACTATAACCACACCGTCATTCACCTACATTAACTTGTATGTCTCCAATGCAAATGCCTCATCCAATTCAATTCCAAAAGGCTACAATCGGATAAAAATATTCAATGCAAGCTTATACGGCATACAGCAGGTATACGCTAACATTTCAATCGCATACAATTACAGCAAATACTCAAACAATGTGGTGCCGTTCAGGCTGTCTAACCGGACAAACAATACATGGTCCAGAATAAATTCATATTCCATAAGTTCAGGACGTATTAACGTCTACAACCATAGCGGCATAGGTCTTATTGGATTATTTGCACCTGAAAACTCGAGTGCATCGGCCGAAACAATCACCACATCTGCAACAACATCTCTGATAATAGCCACAACAGTATACACAACAACTATACCACAGGTCCTTAGCAAGCCGCGAATTGCTTATTTCTGGGTTGTGATAATTACAGGTATAATAGCCGCATCCATCCTAAGCATAGGGTATTTAATACATAGGATTTACGGGAAACATGTTGCATCCAAGCTGCAACAGCAGGAACAACAACCAAAAGAAGGGCAAGTGCCCAAAGACGGACCTGCACAGCCAGGCACAGAGACGCCGCCGCAGGGATAGACCGAAGACAGTTGAGGCTAGTTCATTCCATCTGGCCGAATACCTTTCTGGCCACCTCTGCACCCAATACAGAGGAAACCTTTTCCTTGTTTTTCATTATGTCAGATGCTCTCTTTATCCCATTCGTGTACAGCATCCTTGCCCTTACCCGCCCTATCTGCTCAAGGCGCACCAGGTCCAAAAGCTCTTCCTTTATGCCGTAGCGCAGCCTCACCCTTGTTTGTATCAATCTGCCGTTCGGCGCTTTTATTATGCGTGCTATCTCCGATGCAGAGTATATGAGCCAGTCTGCATTGGACAGTTTCGAGTATAGCGCTCCAGGTGTCGAGCCGTACTTCCTGACTATTTCCGGTTCCTTCATCTCATCCATCCAGTCCCTGAGCATCAGCGCCGTGCTGAAGGCCTTAGTCGGATAATACTCCTCGTTGAGCCTGTAGTAGTCCTGCGGCGCCTTGCTTCCCCTTGACATGAACTGGTATGCGGCGTAAGCCTCCTCAGCCTCCCTTGTCACCTTTACGTGAGGCCTCATCTCAAGCGTGTTCGATATCATGTAGAGTATTCCTATGGAGTCCAGTTCGCCCTTGAGCGAGTCCGCTATCCACCTTGCAGAGAGGGGATCTATGTACAGCTCGCTTATCCTCTTGCCTAGCCTTGTTGCAAAGTACCTTTTGGCCCTTGATTCTATGAAGCCCCATTCCTCAAGCTCTGAGAGGACGTCGCTTATTATGCCGTTTATGTGACGCTGGTTCCCGTACTGGAAGCTGTAGAAGCTCCTGGCCATGAACTTTTGCATGGCCCTCTCGTCGTTTAGGAAGTCCTCTGATATGAATGCAAGGATATGGGTCCTAAGCACAGGCGCCACCCCGAGCGCCGAATCTATAGATTCCGGCTTCCTTTCTATGTACTTCGCGAGCTCCTCTATCTTGTCCTTTGTACTGGCCAGAACTAGCGCTCTGCCCTCCTTGTCGTACTTCGGCCTTCCTGCCCTTCCAAAAAGCTGGGTTATGTCGTTTATGCCCATACGCTCGCTGTATCCGTTCTCGTATCTCGTTGTGTCCCTTATTAGGACGGTGTGCGCAGGAAGGTTCACCCCGAAACCAAGGGTCGTGGTGGCGCATATCGCCTTGATCCTGCCAGACCTGAATGCGTTCTCCACCAATGAACGCTGCTGGTTCATTAGCCCTGAATGGTGGAATGCAACGCCATTCCCCACAAGATCCGACAGCTTGGCGCACTGCTCTGTAGGCCTGTCGAGCACGTTTAGCACCTGCGCGCTTATGCCTTGCAACTCTATGATATCCTCTCTTGACATCCTGCCCTTTAGTTCCTGCGCAAGCCTTGTGGCCCCGGCCTCGGCATTCCTCTTTGTGGAGTAGAACACCAGCAGCTGCTTCTTGCGCTCAAGCGTGTCCTGCAATAGCCTGATCTCGGATATCTTTGCGCTGCCGAGAAGGTCGTGTCCCGTTATCTCGCCTTCCACATTGTAGTATTCCTTGTCTACGTGCATAACGCCTTTCAATAGCCTTACGGGCCTGTAATCGCTGACCACGAGCTTTGCGCCCATCCACTTCGCTATTTCATCCGGGTTGCCGACGGTTGCGCTCAGCGCTATTATCTGCGCATCGCACATCATGGAGAGTTTTGTAACCAGCAGCTCAAGCGTAGGCCCCCTTGACATATCGCCAAGCATGTGTATCTCGTCGAATATTATGCAACCGACGCTGCCCAGCCAGTCTATGCCATGCCTGATCATGCTGTCGAATTTCTCGGTAGAGAAGAACAGCATGTCATAGCCCTTCAGCCACATGTCGTTGGAATCGAGGTCGCCTATGGATATTGCCGATCTTATGTACGGGTACGCCTCCCTGAACTCGTTGTACTTCTCGGATGCGAGCGCCCTCATCGGCGCTATGTATACCGCCTTCCTGCCCTTTGAGAGTATGGAATTGACGCACGCCATCTCTGCAATAAGGGTCTTGCCGCTGGCTGTGGGGCTTGCTATAAGCATGTTTTTCCATTCGAGTAGGCCGCCGCCTATCGCATCTACTTGTGGGGGTGTGAACTCTACGATGCCGCGGCTCTCGAGCGATTCTAGGACCTCTTTGGGCAGTTTCCCCTTAAGGCTGTGTACATCCATCGGTAGTATTTGGCAGTGGTAATTTAATTAACTGCCGAAATCCTTGGACGCATGCGCTTGAGCATCTCCAATTTTGAGCGCTCGAGCAGCCTCGAATTTATGGCCTTGTCTATCGGTATCAGCATGTAGCTTTTATGCTCGTCTGAGAGCTTGAGGTTCTTGAGGTCAGAATCCGATGCCATGGACACGAAGTACTTCCTCGTCTTTATTATCAGCGCCTTCGTGCCCTTGAGCCTTCCCGACAGCACCTTGCCGTTGAACCTGTACGAGAAGCTGTCACTTATGCTCATGTCTATATGCAGATCAAGGTTAGCTTCTTGCTTGAGCTCCCTCCTTGCGGCATGGAGTATGCTTTCGCCCTTTTCCACCCTGCCGCACGGACCTATGTCTATGACCCGCCTGTGCAGGCTCCTTCCCCTTCTCTTGTAGAACTTGTTGTTCTGCTCAAGCAGCAGTATCCTTGTAATGCCATCGTTCCTGTTGTAGACTATCACGCCTGCAGACATCTCCCTTATCACATGCACACTTTTCCTTTCTGGCTTCTCCATGGCGATACCTGCTGGGATATACTATTTATTAATTCCCACATATTATTAGTAGATTGCATGGAAGGGGGAAAGGCAGCAGGAAAAGCGCAGATAGCCCTTGAGTTCCTCATAGTGTACTCGTTCGTACTGATAATCTTCATACTGATATTCTCCATAATAAGCACGCAGAGGGCTGCGTCCCTGGGCCAGCAGGAGTATTCGCTACTGCAGCTGCAGAGCCAGAACATAGCAAGCTACATAGACCAGGCAGTGCAGGCCGGCTCCGGCTACTCCGCAACTGTACCGTTAGTAAGCGGGCTGACTAACAATTACTACAACCTATCGATATCGAATACAGGGGTTGTCATAGCAGGTACGAAGATAGGCAGCCAGCCCATAAGGGCATACGGCTTCGGCCATGCAAGGAGCTTTGCAATAAACGGCACGCTAGTGGCAAGCTCAGGCGGCATAGGCATTTACCAGATACCTACGTACAGCGGGCGCATAAGCATATACAACTACAAGGGAACCATATACATAGATGAGATCCCCGTATCGCTGGTGGGGCTTGAGCAGGGCGCGGTGCTGACACAATATGCAAACGTGCGTGCGCCTTCGTTCAACGGCCAGGATGGCTACATAGAAACTAACGGCGTCGTCAACGAGGGCGGCTCTGGCACCGTGACGGCATGGATATACCCGACATCGTTCAACGGCATGGCAAGGGGCATAGCATCAACGCTCATGTACATAGGCGCACCTGACAATTCCCTTCAGTGCGGTTTCGGCGGAACGAACACCGGCATAAACTATGGGCTGAGCCTTGACAAGTGGGTTTTTATTGCATGCACGTATAACCAGAACACGGGCACAGAGACTTTCTATTCCAACGGGACAGCGGTAGGTACCGCACATGTCAATTCAAATGACAATTACATAGCCATAAACATAGGCGCGTCGCAGTCCCTTTCCGATCCTTTCCAGGGCATGATATCAGATGTGCAGATATACAACATAACCCTGAGCGACAGCCAGATAAACCAGCTTTATTCAGAGAGCATAGATGCGCAGCCATTGCCATACAACGTAACGGGATGGTGGCCCCTTGACGGCAACGCCAACGACTACAGCGGCATGGGCCGCAGCGGCGCGCAGTCCCAATCGGTCGTATATAACGGCCTGATAGCTGCGAACCTGTATGCATACTCGGGCTCGAACAGCATCTCAAACGTGCTCATCGGATTCGTGGCCAGCAAGGGCAACATCAACGGCAACATAAACTATTCCACGCTCACAGGGACTGGCGGCGCTGCAAGCGCGTACATAAACAGGGTATCTACATACGGATCCGGCAACCTCAGCGCAGATGTATTCAACGGCAACATAACCACTGTAGGGAATCTGATAGGATGGTGGCCGCTTGATACGGGATATGGGGCAAACATCATAGATCTCAGCTTTCAGGGGGATCCGGGCACCCTTAACGGTATGTGGGAATGGCAGCAATCCATAAACGAGACGAATTTCGCTGCCGCAATGTTCCCGGGATCAAACAACAACAACGCCGCGCACCAGGGCTACGTGACGGTGAATTCGTCGCAGCCGCTCCTTGGGATAGTTGCGAACAACACATTCACTGTAGTTGCATGGATATACTGGAACGGATCCACGCCAAGCCACAGCCAGGGCATATTCGGAAACTGGCCCGGAAGCGGAGGAGGCTTCCAGCTCTTTGGATACTGCAATGCATCGTGCACCAACGATGCCGCGCTGTACGTGGACGGCAACTATCTGGACTTTCCCACAGGGTACAACGCATTTCCAGAAGGGAAATGGGAGATGGTAACTGCGCAATACGACGGCTACACAGGAGCCACTACGGTATACTTAAACAGTACGGTATACGCATCAACCACATTGCCTGTGGAACTTGATCTCCTGCAGAGCGGCAACTACTTCATAGGAAATGAAGCGCTGCAGCCATTTGGCAGCGGCACCTTCAACGGCTCCATAACAGACGTGCAGCTCTACGACAGATACCTCACAAGGCAGCAGATAGGCTCATTGTACGATTTGGGAATAAGCGCGCTGCCGTTGAGCAGCAGCGGGCTTATAGGATGGTGGCCGCTCATAGGCAATGTATCGGACTATTCGAACAACCAGGACACAGGCATTGAGATAGGCAACGTCACTTACGCCAATTCGGCTTACAACAACACTGCCGTAGCCGTAGGGCCTGATTATGTGACTTTCAACGGCGCCGGCAACGTGATTATACCGTACAGCGCAAAGCTTGCGGCAAGCAAGTACTTCAGCGTTAGTGCCTGGTTCCTAACCAACTCGCAGCCTTCATCAAAGTTCGACTATGAGCTTGTTGATGCAAGGCAGCCTGGCGACTATACATATGACATGCAGCTGTGCGGAGGAGGAGACTGCGGCATAGGCTCGGGCATACACGGCAGTGTCGGCACAGGCAGCTATTGGCTTAACATGGCAGTGAACTACAACTTCAGCTTTATGCCCAACACGTGGTACAACGTTCTCGAGACGTTCAACACCACGCAGGGCGTGATATACTTAGACGGGAACAAAGTTGAAACCGTTAGCTACAACGGCAACGTCGGCATACCGCTGCTGCTCAACCAGAACAACTATGTCGAGATAGGAGGAGGCCAGGGCGACGCTGGCGCCACAGGGTTCGTCGGCCAGCTTGCGGACGTGCAGGTTTACAATTCCGTGCTTACTCCGCTGCAGGCCATGCAGCTTTACGTGCAGGGGCTACCGCAGCAGGAACGGATTAATATATCGCTTGATTAGATGGTGCGCAGAATGCTTAAGGGCCAGTTCTGGAGCTTTGACGTGATATTCGCAGTGGTGATATTCAGCTTCGCCATAACTATTCTTGCCTTCACGTGGTATAGCCTAAGCAACCAGCTCTCCATAAGCTACGGCAACGGCTCGGGAATAATGCAACTGCAGCTGCAGTCCCTTTCGCAGGACCTCTTCTCGACCGGCACGCCGAACAACTGGCAGAGCACGGTAAATACGACAAACCCATCCACATGGACAGGCGTATCCATAGGCCTTGCGGCGTCGCAGTACGGCTATGACCTCTCGCCAAGCAAGGTATATACTTTCGCATCCATGTCAAACAGCAACTATGCAGCTACGAGACAGGCCCTTGGAATCGGATTCGACTATTACATAACCATAAGCAGCACGCAGAATATAGGCAGCGCTATAAACATAAGCATAGGCAGCAACCCCTCAAACATGGGCGCGCTGACAGTTTATGTGGATAAGGTGCCTGCAACAATGGACGGAAAACCTGTGTCGGTGCAGATACTGCTGTGGACCAACACAACAATTGCAACGAGCTGATGACTTGGAGATAAACAAAAACATGAAGGGCTTCATATTCACGCTTGACGCGGTATTCGCGCTCGTGGTCGCAGCTGTCGGAATATCGATATTGTTGTACATCAACTTCACGAGCGCAACGTCTTACTCCGCCCCTGTGGCGCAGGCATACGCGACGATGCAGAGCATGCTGCATACGACGCTTCAGGAAGCCTCGGGGGTTTCTCCCTATGCTGGATATCTGGCAACATCCGCCAATTATGCAGGCAGCGCCACATGGCAGCAGTTCGGAAATGGCAGTGGCATCGGCTCGAGCGCACCGTATTCGCCGCAGGGCGCGTTCCTCTTATACAGCTCGAATAATCTCATAGGGGAGGCAATACAGGGCGTCGCGGTCAATTCAGGCTATGCTGCGGTCGCTGCAGGCAACTCCGTATACGTACTCAATCCCATGACCGGGGCGGAATACGGCAGGTTCTATTCCAGCGCGGCGACGTCTAACGTAGTTTCGCCTCCAGCGATATACAAGGGCATGCTCTACTATGCCGATTCCAACGACGTGGTAAGCGGCGCTGATTTATACAACATGTCTGTACAGTGGAGGTTCTCATCGCAGGGACCCATAACAACGCCGATCGGGATAGATGACAATTACGTGACGTTCGGCACCAGCAGCGGCTTCTACCTGCTAAACGCGCTCAACGGTACGGAGGCCGCGTTCGGCGCTACCTACCTTCCGACAAGGCAGCCCATGTATGTCGATGGCGAGTATGTTGTGTCCACGGATTCGCAGGGACAAAACTACCTCTATTCCTATTCGCTGGGCAACGGCAAGCTGTCAATGGTATGGAACGCCATGCTATCAAGCGGGCTCACTACGGCACCCAGCTCGGTAAACGGCACCATTGCGGTCGGGAGCGGCAACTACATATACATATTCGGCCTTGGCGGCACGGAGGATTACCAGAGCAGCAACATGGGAACCAGCATTCTAGGCATAGGGGGCTACGGCAATTACTACTACGTCCAGTCGTCGCTCGAGCTGTACACCGTGGCGCCGGGTTCGGGAAGGATAATATTCACTGACAGCAACCCTTACGATGTGCAGAACACTACGCCATCTGCAGGGCCCGGCGCCGTCTATACGCTTATAGACGGGAACTATTTCACAGCATATAACACCAGCACAGGAAGCATGATATGGAACATCACGCTGCCGGATGGAAGGATGAACATAAGCTATTCCGGGATAGCGCTGGCATACGGCAACATGTACGTAGCGAACGGCAACGCGCTCTACGCATTCGGCACCTACAAGCCGAATATAGGGGACGGCGTGCTGCTTTCGATTGCGGAAATGTACATGAACGGGCAGGGCAGCTACTCGGACGCGCTTATGGACAGCATTTACAACACAAGCAACATGGGCATATTCATAAACAACACATACGCGCCGGACATGAGCGCGGCGTCGTTCAACTCCTTGAACAGCAGCGATATACTGCAGTCGACGGGCTTCAAATGGATGAACAATGCCGCGCAGCCGTTTAGCGTATCAGTATGGGTCTACCCGACGTCGTCCAACGGCGTAATCGTGTCACAGGACGAGCAGTACTCTCCGTCCACCGGGACCAACAAGGCGATAATAGGCCTTGTAAACGGCAATGCTACCATGGCACTTAACGGGTTTACGGGCTGTTCGGGCCTTGGCAGCATACAGTTGCACAAATGGAGCAACATAGTCGTAACATTCAACGGCACCAACGAGACGGGCTACATAAACGGCATAATGAAGGCGAGCGTTGCAGGGACCGAGGGCTCATTTTCTGCAGGGACCGCGATATACTATCCACTAGGCAGCTCCGACAGCAACAACTGCGGATCCGGCGCATACTACAACGGGAGCATGCTCGACTACCAGATATACAACATAAGCCTGGATCCGCAGCAGGTAGCAAGTGTTTGGCAGGGCGGGGCGTTCGCCGCGCCGATAAGCATGCAGCACTCTATGCTGTGGTGGCCGCTCAACGGCAACGCCAACGACTTCTCCGGTTTCTTCGACATCGGCATTCAGCACAAAATAAATTACAACAGGACATCGTTCATGCCGATGGACCTCACGAACGCATACGAGGTTAGCAGGTCATCGGTGCCCATGCTGCTAAACGTCAACGGGGTAAACAGGGAATACAACGTGAGTGTGGTGACATGGCGCTGACAAGGATGAAGAGCAACAAAGGCGTGCTGCTTACGCTTCTCACGATAGTGCTGCTCGTGCTCATGATAGCCGAGCTCATAACATATGTGTACCTCAACATAGGATATGACACCGTATCGTCTTCCGGCGAGGTAGCTGCAAGCAGCTACAGGTTCGCGGGCACGCTTAACTACGGCACAGTGGCATTTTTGCATTCCAGCCTTTACGCCGCGCTGGGCACGCTGGCGGCTTACGAGACCCCCGGCAGGACAACAGGCATATACAACGTCAATAGTACCGCATATGCGCTGCAGTCCCTTGTCTCAAACGGCATGCTGTACGGCACCAACGAGATTACATATATGGGCGGGGCTACCCTTGTCAACTACACCAATTCGATAGAGATTGCGGCCAAGGCCGAAGGGCTGAGCCTTTCCATAACGAATTCAAGCCTGCAGTTCTATCAGGAGAGCCCGTACAGCATAAACGTGACATACAGCGCACTGGCTGTAATAAATTCGAGCTCAGGGTTGTTCACGTATCCTATAACCGCATCGTCAAGCGCGATGCTAAACGGAAGCACCGACATATACTCGTTGGAGACTGGGAGCAACAGTAGCATGGCGTTCCTTGAACAGCATCCATACGCATCCGTAGTTGGAAATGTTTACGCTACGTCAGGAAGCATATCCCCGTTCCAGTTCATATACGGAACCGTAATAGTAGAGAACGCCATAGGCTCGTGCTCGGACATACCTGCGCAGCTTAGGAACGGCAACTACATACTTGCGGTGCAAAACGACATGCTTCTTGGCACATGCGGCTTTGGAGGACTTGTGACCTACGTGCCATACAGCTTGGCGCCATACGGCACGCCTTACCTAGTGTACTCAAGCGCATCAAACGTGCTTGGATACATACAAAATGGCACCTCGCTGCTTCTTGACGGTTCTGGCCTGTCTCTGCTCAATATCGCAAGCGTACAAAGCGCCATAGGCAGCGGCCAGTATTTCAACTCTACATTCGCGCCGTCCTATCTTGACTGGGTAGAAGGCGACGTAGGCGCAAGGTCGCAGCAGGGATTGTATTCCTTCAGCCTTTACGGCAGGAAGACCGCCATGTTCTCGAAGGACGGCATAAGCACGATAAACACAGCAACCGTCTACCAGTCTTCCGAGAACAACTACAGCATATCGCTGTGGATAGATCCCAAGAGCCAGATATCTAGCTATTCTGATGCAATGCTCGCGCAGCAGACCGCGTTTTTCGGGAACTATTTTGACCTCGAACTCAACAACCAGAGGATAACGTTCGGGCCTCAATCATTCTGCGGCAGCCTGAGCTCAATACCTGTAAATGGGATGATAAGCCCAAACACCTGGCATAACATAGTAGCGACATACAGCACTGAGGGATTCTTCTTTTTTGGAACTGCGAGCGAGAAGATATATCTTGACGGGGTACTGGTCGGCTCGGGCTCCAACATATTCGGTACTTGTAGCTTCTTTAACGGCAATTTCATAATCGGAGGAGGCATGGGCCCTGGAGCATTCAACGGCGCGATATCAAACGTGCAGGCCTACAACATGTCGCTTAGCGGCGTGCAGGCTTCGATACTATACCACAACGGCATAGATGGGATGCCGGTGCAGCAGCAGAACCTGACGGGGTGGTGGCCCCTTGACGGCAACGCCGACGACTACAGCGGATACGGCAACAACGGGTTTGCGGCGGCGTCGGGCGGCAACGCCATATCGTACCAGTACCTATACGGCTATACGGGCGACCCAATATATGGCGGGTCGCTATACCACAACATGACCAATGCCGTTTACGGCGCATACAACTGCGCGAACATAAACCAGTGCAGCAACATGTCGGAGCAGCACCTTTACCTTTCGCAATCCAGCCTATCGACATCAGGCAATTCAGCTGTAGGCGAATACGGATCTATGGGCCTTGGCAGCGCCGTGCTTCCTGATGTTGGCTCGTTCAACGGCAATGGCTATGTGATAGGCTCCATAGGGAGCACATCCGGTACTTATTACGACAATGACAACCCGTTCAGCGTTTCAGCGTGGGTGTATGTCAATTCCTCTGCAAGTGGCCCGATAATAGACGTACTGGATTGCAATCTCCCAAGCGCCTCATGCCCCAGCGTGCCGTTCATAAGCATAGGCCAGGACACAATATATGCGAATGTTTCCGGGGTTAACGGCGGGGTTCCCATAAGCTACACAATAGGGCAACCCAATACGTGGCACGACGTTGCGCTCACATATTCAACATCCGGCACAGAGGACCTGTACGTTGACGGCACAAGCGTAGCTACAGCCTCGGGCACGTACTCCGGCCTTGGGGGCTCGTATAGCAACTGGACAACAGCATGTTTTGGAGGCTGCAAGGTCCCGGCGGCTTCTGTTGCAAAGATACTGTCAGGCAAGATAGCCGATGTAAGGTTCTACGAGACCACGCTAAATAGCATACAGGTGAGCCAGCTCTACCTAAACGACAGCGTCATCGGCACCAACCCGAGCGACGCATGGCCGCTCTCGGCGCCTTACAACGGCATAGCAAACCAGACAACGGATACCGCAAATGCGCTTAACTTTGGCTTATTCGCGAACGTAAATGGCGTATGCAGCGTACCTAGCGTTATCAACGATACCTGCGGCGCGCAGTATTCGCAGCCGTAAGCGCGCATTTGATGCATTGCCCATCCTTAAGTCCGTCTTAGGTGTTCCTATACCCCTGCGCCTATTCCGGAGAAGATTCCGGCTATCAGTGCTTTCACTATGAAGAATATGACTATGCCGATGATTATGAACACCGGTAGGTAGCGCAGTCCCTTTATTGCAGAGCCGCTTGATATCGCGGACATTATCAGGCTTGCGAAGCCGGTTATTACTATTATGGCAACGTAGGAGAAGTTCTGGTATGTTTGCGGCGTTATCTTCGGAGGGCTCGGCTTCAGGAAGGATATGCCGGTGCTTGGAAGTCCTCCGGGGTTCTGCGCAAGTATGCCCTTCCATACGGCATCAGTGACTATTATCATCTGCGCTGTGAGTCCGTAAAGGACAGGCGCTGCTATCAGTCCGGCGAAGGCTATGAATATGCTGTACATGAAGAGCTGGCCGGATACCTCCTTTTGCGTCATCTGCTGATTCCTCATGTCCTTGGATATCTGCTCTATCAGGTCGGCCATCGCTCCACCATACCTCAGCGACTCCAGTACCATCCTTACAGCATGGGTCAATTGGTATGAACGGTACTTTGCGGCCAATTCCCTAAGCGATACGTCAAAGTTCTCGCCCCCGAATATCCTCCTGTTCATTTCCTTTATGTCCTCGCTCAGGAAGGAGAACTCGGGCCTTGCCGCAAGCAGCATGGCCCTGTCGAGCGCTATTCCGCTCCTTAGGTTTGCAGAGGTTATCTGCAGATAGTCCGGCAGCATCTCCTCCAGCTTCGTCTTCCTGGCATCTATCCTGTACTCAAGGAACATGTACATTATGACGACGAATACCGCGCCGCTGCCCAGGCCCCCTGCCGCATCTATAAGCGTGTTGAACCCGAGTATGTAAAGCAGGAACGACACCGCAACGAACAGCACCAGCGCGCCGACTATCATAATGCGTAGCAGCTTCTCGACAGATATCTTGACCCCTGACAGGTCAAGCTCGTCGGAGAGCTTCCTTCCCACGTTCCTTGATACCAGCCTTTCGAATCTTATACCTGCCATGCTCTCACAACGTGAATACAGGCCTTGAGCTCGTTATCATCTCAAGGAAAACTATCTGCAGGAATATTATTCCGACTAGGGCAGCCTCAAGCACTGTAGTGTTAACGGTGAACACCGCTATGAAAGTGGTAAGTATTGTTACGACAGCTATCCCCATGCTCGGCAGTATTATGCCAAAGAGCATATAGAACATCGCTATCGCGTTTAGTCGCTGGCCGTACCTCCTTAGCTCTATTATTCGTTCCTGGGACAGCTGGTCTATTACGCTCTGCAGTGCTGACACTACATCTGCCCCTGCCCTTATGCTGACCGCCGCCTGGAGCATTATCCTCCTGAAGGACTTGCTTTTTGATTCGGATACGGTCTGGTCTATTGCGTCGTCGAGCGGCGTCCCTAGCTGCACCTTCTCGACTACCTTCGCAAACTCCTTGCTGGCATCGCCATAGCCGGTGCTTATGGATGTTATGGCGTTGAACAGCGGCATGCCGGACCTTAGGGATATTATCATGTCCCTTGCCGCGAATAATATGTCGCGCTCTATGTTCTTGGACGCTGATTTGCCCTTCTGCGTAGGATAGTTAAGGAAGTTCTGGAAGGCCATGTAGCCTATCACTGCACCAAGAAGTGCGCCAAGGACCACACTAGTCGACAGCGGCAGGTTCAGGTGCATGAACAGTATTATTATGGTTGCCCCTATTACGACCGCAAGCGCTATTGATGCAAGCAGCATGTTCCTTACGAATTCGTACATGCTTATCTTGATGCCCTGCTCCCTGAGCGCAAACTCCAGGCCTTTCTTCTTTGTGCCTATTCCTTCAAGGTAGTTCTTGAAGTTTGCCGGGCCCTTTTGCACCGGCTTCTTTGGTGATGGTGCCTGCTGCGGCTTTGGCTGCGGCTTGGGGTTCGCGGGCTGCTTCTTGTTGAATATGCTCATTTGCTTTCACCAAGCAGCGTTATCGCCTCTACAAGACGCCTGTCTCTTAGTTGCAGTAGCGATTCCTCTATTGCGGAAGTGTTCGGGGCCATGCCTGAGCCTTCCTTTGATATTGCTGCGCGCAGGCCGTAAAGCTCCTTCCTTACTATATCAAGCTGCTCCTCGTTGAATACATGCTCCTGAAGTCCCTCTATTACCCGCTCTATTTCTGATATCTGGTCCCCTGGGGAAAGCGTTGGCAGTACAAGGTCATTTTCGCCCCTGACCTTGACCTTGAATGCGTTCTCCTGTGCGGCGAGTGCCTCTTCGGGCACTTTCAGGTTGCTGGCAAATGAGCCTACCTCTTCCTTGACGTCCTGCTCTGGCGTATTGGTGCGCTCCACCTGCACTGTTGCCTGTGCCAAAGCCCCATGCTGAACGGCTGCCCTTGCAATCTGTTTTTGCCTCTGCGGCACTGGTTCGGCTCCCATGTGCCATTCCTCCATGTGTATGGCGGTATTTAGCATTTCGCTGAATTGAGGCTTTGGCCGCTCCTGCGCCTCTGGCTTTATGGATGATATGTCTATTGTGTTGAACTCTACTTTTGCCGCTGTTCTCTCGACATCTTCAACGATACTTACAAGGTCCTTGTAGTTC
This sequence comes from Candidatus Micrarchaeaceae archaeon, assembly GCA_050749665.1. Taxonomy (GTDB): domain Archaea; phylum Micrarchaeota; class Micrarchaeia; order Micrarchaeales; family Micrarchaeaceae; genus UBA12276. Next base: position 23,722 of record JBOGRY010000004.1, on the reverse strand, counting down.
TGCGCCAAAAACACACCTAGAACATATCCCTTGCGAACGGTACGCCGTCCTTTATCATCTGAATTAATCTATCTTTATGCTTATAGTAGTTTGCTATTACATATGCGGAATCGTCTATACCAAAAATGTTGTTCTTTATCATCCATCCCAGTATAGCCGACTTATCAACTATTTCCTGGGCCATGTCCTTCTTGGTTAGCCCGCCATAGAGGGTCAGCGTGTCAAGCAGCTTGGTCATCTCGCCTATCTGCGCAAACCTGTCGTTTAGTATGTTCCACTTGTAGAGGACATTGACGTCCCCGCTATTAAGCATCTCGCCGAATTCCAGCATACGCCTTATGCCCTTAGCCCTGTGCCTAAACAGCACCAATACGCCCCCCAGGGCGTTCATGGTTATCTTGGGTATGTTTATTGGCGGATTGGTCATTCTTACAATCGTGTCCTGCGCGTTGTCGGCGTGTACAGTACCGTATACGGAGTGACCGGTATGTATCGCCTCGAAAAGCGTCTCTGCGTCCTTCTGCGTCCTTATCTCTCCGACGAGCATTATGTCTGGACGCTGCCTAAGCGCGTTGATCATGAGCCTATACATCGTTATCTCGCCCTTGCCTTCGGGGTTTGGGTCCCTTGACACCATAGCCACCCATTGCAGGAAGTTGGGCAGCTGGAGCTCTCGCGTCTCCTCTATAGATATTATTCTCCTGTTTGCAGGGAAGAATATGCTGCACGCATTGAGGAAGCTCGTCTTTCCGCTTGCTGTTCCTCCGGAAAATATGAGGCTTATCTCGTTTTGTATGCACAGCCATACGAGCGAGGCTATCTCAAGGGATATGGACCCAGCCTTGACAAGCGCAGGCATGGTCCAAGGGTTCTTTGCGAATTTTCTTATGGTTATGGTATTGCCTGACTGCGATATCGGATAGAGCGTTGCGTTGACTCTTGAGCCGTCTGAAAGTTCGGCGTCCATGAGCGGCGCGAGGTTGTTTATCTCTCGCCCTATTCGCCTTCCTATCGATGAAGCCTGGTCGTATATGGAGTTGTCGTTGGTGGGCTTTATGTTGGTCCTGCACCACCCGATGCTCTTGTGGAATACCCATATGAAGTCCTTGGCGCCGTTCACAGCTATCTCCTCGAGGTTCTCGTCAGCTATGAGCGCCTCCAGGTCCCCGAGGCCGAGCATCATGTTGATTATGTACGACGTAAGCAGCTTCTTGATCTCGGCGTTGGTCCCGGGCACGTACTTGTCTATGAGTATGTTACCTGCGTCCACGTACTTGCTGTTGAGCGAATTGGTGTAGCGCTTGTCCTCTATTCTAGCAGGGTCTATCGGCACCATCGAGGTGAGCTCGCTTCTAAGCGACATTATAAGGAGCTTGGTAGCGTCGCCTATTCCCGGAAATACCACATTGTACAGCGGCACGAACGACTTTGTGGTTTCGATTATCTGAATTCTTACAGTGGTGCCATGCGCATCAAGCTGATATTCGGCTAGTATTTTCTGGTCACTGTCGCCCATATGCATTCACTTCTTGCCCTCGGCCTTTCCCTGTATGTCTTCAGACGTTTCCTTTATGGAGGCCCGTACCCTGCCTGTTCGCTCCTTGGCCCTCTTGCCCTCCTTCTCAAGAGTCTCAAGGGCCTTTGCCTTTGCCTCTACGGACATGTTCTTGGTGTCAAGGGCGTTGAGCTGGTTTGACAGCTTAAGTATGTCTGCTTTGGTTGCGGTGACCTCCCTAGACATGTCGCCGACTCCCTTCTTCCACCTTTTAATGTCTTCGTCAAACTTTGCGGCCGCGCCGAAGTTCTGCTTGACCGAATTCACTACGTCGGTCACATGCTTGTACTGTATCTCCACCAATTTTGTGTCCTTCTCTATGCTCTGCCTCAGCCGTTCATACCTGTCGGTGAAATCCTTCTTGAGCACCTCCAGATCGTGCTTTGAGCTCTCAAATTCCTTCCTGAATCCCTCTACTTCCTTTGATATCTGCTGCGCGGCACGCACCTGCTCCTTCGTGACCTTCATGAGATCGTTTAGCTGCTTCGAATTGGACCTGAGGGCCTGCTCAACGTTGTATTTCGAGCTGCTCATCTGCTTCCTCAGCTCCTTTATCCTTGATTCCGTATCTGCTTCCATCGACTTGAAGAACTTTATCTGGTTTGCTTCCAGCTCGTTCATGGTCTCCTGCGCGTCGTTTATGCTTTCAAGCACTTTGTTTAGCTGCGTAAGCTTTTCGTTGGCCTTTGACTCGGTGCTCTTCGGGGAGAAGGTGTTCAGTTTCACGTAAAGCGCATCGGCCTTCTTGTTGATCTCCTCGAAGTCCTTGTCGCTCTCTTCCTTTATCTTTTCCATGCTCCTCTTCTTCAATTCTATAGGAGCATAGGCCCTGTCCACCTCTGCAAGTATCTTCTGTATGTCGGGTAGCTTGTGCTGGTACTCCTTGTCTATGTTGCCTATTGATACCGTAAGGTCCTCTATGTTCTTCGAGAACTTGTCCAGCGATATCTTTTCTATAGCAAGGTCCTCCTCGAGTATGAATTTGGTTATGTCCGTCTTCGTCTTCAGGTTTGCAGTCTGTTCCGGCCCTATATTGGCCGGCTCGAGGTACATCCTCCCTACCTCGTATGTTATGTGTACGAGGTTGCCGCTTTCCAGCACCTTTGCCCAGTTCTCCACTATCCTAGGGTCTATGTTAAGTGCTATGGCTACGCTGTTTAGCTCTGATTTCCCCTTTGCCCTAAGCAACTCCAGCAATGTGTCTATTGAGGTTCTGGTTTCCTCGGAAACGCTAGATTTATTTTGGTTCTCCCCCGTGCCTTTAGCTGGTTCGTTTGGCATTCAACACACATAAATAATTGCTAACAAATGTTTATAATACTTATAAAACTTTTTGGATTAATGGTTTTGCTGAATAAGCCATCAAACAGCTTGCTTATGTGCAGTCAAAACACGAACCTGTAGAAAAGGGAGAAGGCAAGGGCTATGCCAACTATTATGAGTATGCTTAATATGCCAATGTTGGTGAACAGTACCATAAGGCCGAATATTGCAAGCATGACAACTGCATAAAGCGGCTTGTTCCACCGCATCACCTTGCTCCCATCGAGCGGGTATATCGGCAGCATGTTGAAGAAAGCAAGCAGTATGCTTATGAATATCGTGAACGACAGCGCGGTGGCAAGATAGGAACTTTGCGGCGGATTGAGTATGAGCGCGGCTGCAAGGAACGCCCCGAAAACTGCAAGGTTGGTCAGCGGCCCGACCAATGACACTATCCCATCCTGCCTCTTTGTGAACCCGCTGGTGTATATCATGGTCGCGCCTGGTATGCCGAGGAGGAACCCGAACATGCCCGTGACAAGGGTAATGACAAGGCCAGTCCACGATGTCCTAAACTCCGCCACGGCGCCGTACCTTTGCGCGAAGAACTTGTGCATCATCTCATGAAGTATGAAGCTGAGGCTCACTGCAAGTGCCGCTATCGGGACGTATTTTAGGAAGTTGCTGATGCCCACACCTCCCTTCAATGCCGTAAGGCCGCCCACTATCGTCAGCGAGAATGCGATTATAAGGACTATGTCAGCTATGATTATGTCCCTTATCTCCGTCGCAGAGGTTATGCTGTGCCCCATATGCATAACTTTGCTATGCAATAAGATATAAAACCGCAGCACATAATATACTGTAATTAGCTCCATCGTCTAGTGGTCATTGCAAACGCAACCATAAAAGGACGGCGGCCTCTGGAGCCGTAAACGCCAGTTCGAATCTGGCTGGAGCTACTTACGTACTTTCCTTTTAGGAGATGGTGACCAAGTCATATTCTGCTTGGTATTTTAGTTATTACATACGGATAATCCAGTGCCGGCTTAATTGAGTATGAGTGGTTGCTACCGTATACTACAAATGGACTTTTTCCTTGTTTTACAGAATCGTAAATAGAGGTGATAAGTTCCTTGTTTCTTAAAACAATCTGGATATTGGCCATTTTATTGGTTATATAAGTCTGTATGTCCGGATTTGTTAACTTTTGAAATTCTTTTTCATCTATGTTTGATTTTATTTCGCCTCTATTTTATATCTTTATTGGGAATTTGAATAACAACCATGCACACAGTGCATGGGTCAGACTTATATTCCTTACCAGTAATAAGTAGATGTCTGCTGTCTGAATTAGCTGGTAATTCTATGGTTAAAGGGATAGGCGTTGAGGACCATGTCATAGTGTGCGGCTACGGCGTGGTCGGCCAGAAGGTCGTGGAGGTGCTCATGGAGCACAACGTAAGCTTTGTAGTCATAGAGATAGACCCAAAGAAGGTGGAGCACCTCAAGGAGCAGGGTTACGGGGTATTGGAAGGCGACGCAACTTATTCCAGGATGCTCAAGATGGCTGGAATAGACACTGCAAAGGCCATTGCGGTCGTGCTCGACGACGACGCCAAGAACCTTTTCACCGTGCTTGCCGCGCACGACCTTAACAAGAGGCTGTTCATTACAGCAAGGGCAAACGACGAATTTGTAAGGGAGAAGCTCATAGAGGCAGGTGCGGACTACATAGTCATGCCACAGAGGACGGCAAGCAGGGAGATAATAAACAATATAACAAAGACAAAGTCCTGACGATGGCAGAGACAGGAAATGGATCGTACAGCATAGCTACCAGGGCCATAGTGATATTGCTTATAGTTGCTGCGCTGTTGACCGTCGCATCCATAGCAGGCATAAATTTGATAACGCACAATGTATACGTTGCAAGCTACTACACGATATCGGCGCTCTTTGACGCAAATTCGCAAGGGGCACCGGTGTTCATCGCCGCGGCCCTCAAGTCGGATGCACCATACGTATTCTACGAGTTCATCGTTGTGTCGCTGCTGGACGGGCTTGCAAAGGCCGTAATAATAGGTCTCCTAATAGCCGCGTTCATAAGCCTGCTGTCCTCGATAGATTTGAAGTCCAGATTCGAGATAATAACCGCAAAGCACCTCAAGGGCCATGTCATAGTGTGCGGATATTCCATGCTTGCCGAGAGGCTGTGCAACGACATGATGAAGGACGGCATCCACTTCGTCATAATAGACAAGAGCCCCGAGAAGGTCAACTTACTGCATGATTTGAAGTTCAACGTAATAGAGGGCGACTTCACCGACAGGAAGGTGCTCCATAGCGCCTCAATGGAAAACGCCAGGGCCATAGTTTTCGCTACGGAAAGCGACTTCATTAATCTGCTCGGCATAATTACTTCGCACCATATTAATCCCGACATAAAGATAATATCTAGAGCAAGGAGCGAATCCACCATAAGGAAGATGCAAAGAGGGGGCACCGCGCTGTGCCTGGTGCCTGAAATAGTGGCAGGCATAGAGTTGGGGGAGCGCATATCTAAGATGTGATCCTATGGCAATAAGCAGAACCCAGTACACAATAATAGCTATCCTCGTGGTACTTTTCGTGTCTTCGTTTGTCATAACTATAGCCGCAGGCGTGCCACCCGGGGTTGCAATAGTGGACAATTCACTAGATGCGCTGCAGATAGACTACAACCTAATATCGCTAGGCGCGGCATCCAATCCGCTCATATTGATATCGGAACTACTAGACGCGGCGATACTGCCGTTCCTTACTGTCGTACTTGCAGCGTGGTTCTTCGATGTGATACGCAACATAAACATAAGGGAGCGTATAGTACTTTCAAGAATAAGGAAGCTAAGGGGCCATGTCATAGTGGTCCCATACAACAGCTTTGCGAAATATCTTTTAGGGCAGCTTAGGGCTGCGGGCATAAAGTCCGTAACGATAACGGAGAGCAAGAACGAAATAGGACAGGTTTACAAGGATGGAGAGCTCGCGATTTACGGCGACATAAGGTCTGTTGAGACATTCGGCAGTGCAGGGATAGACAAAGCAAGCTACGTAGTGGCATGCAGCAAGGAGGACATACAGAACGCGATCGTAGCAATAACTGCAAAGACCGCCAATTCTGACATAGACATAATAGCTAGGGCGAACAAGGAGGAGAACATCGACAGATTGGAGAAGGCAGGTGCCCGCAAGACCGTGTTCGGGGAAAGCACCGCTGGAGAGGACATGGGTAATGAGATATCGAAGAGGGTCCTGACGGGAAAGCCGCCGCGTAAGGAGCATTAATTGCCTGCGCCGTAGCGCAGGCGCGTTTCTGAGGTTGGCCAAGTTTTGGTTGGCTGTGGTAATTATGAATGTGAAAGTATTTATTCTTTTCCTTTATTACATAAATTTATATTAAAATAAAAAATATATAGTAAAGTATAAATAGGTGGAATGCGAAATAGTAGCGAGGAAGCTGCGCATACCTGCGCCGAACAAATAGGTATATGCCTGTGCCAAGAGCAAGGGCGCTTTTCCTGAGGTTGAATGCCTGTTATGTAGCGTAGGCGCGGATCCTGAGGTTACCAAATGAGGTACAAAGGCGAACTCGAGCGTGAGCTCGTGAGGTGCATGGATTCCCTGATAGAGTATATAGGGAGTGCGTACGGAACGGACATCACCGAGGAGGCTAGGATAGACTCCAAGATGGGCGACATACAGCTAAGGGATGCGCTCATAAGGCAGTTCTTCGAGGAGGTACGCTGCAAGAAGATATGCGAGCGCATATGGGCCGAGCGGAACAAGGAGTCGTCCTACGCCATGGAGGTGAGGATCAGCGGAAGCGGGGTATCGTATGGCATATCCCGGAACTGAAATAATGTAGCAAATACGGTGTTTTTCTTTTATTTTTATTTTGTTTTGTTATATTAATATAAATGTTACTAGCTGAATTTAATTTTATGGTTTACAAAACGTTGATCACGACCAATCAACTATCAAACTTCCTAAGCAATGCAAAGGATAGGTGCACCTACAGGGCAGAAGATAGCAACAAGCCGAACGGCAGAATGATAGGTACGTATATGGAGGGGCCGTTCAAATATACAAGCACACCAGGGACTTACGACAAATACAGATGCCAAGAGAATATAGAGTCAAACGGCAGGCTTGTGTGGAGCAGCATGCATGTGGGCATTGTTGCAGATGAATCGTACAGGACATTAGAAGGCGAGCGAATCATTGCACATGTACTTAAGGCTGCGTCAAAGGACTGCCCGAAAGGCATGCCTTTTAGAAGAGGGCCTGACAGAATGCTCTATGGGGAATACGAATACAGGGACTCATGCAAAGGGGACATGTTGAATTTCAGGGGCGAGGAGACCGTAAAGTATAAGGAGGAGTTAGTGTATATCAATTCATACAGCGGCAGATCCGGATATAATTATTAGGAGTGGTTCTTCGCCCCAGGATTACAATCTTATAAAAGCGTACAGTAGCGTGTATGAGCCACGTGAGGACTCTTACATGCTTGAGAGTGCAGTGCATGCATACGCTTATGGAAGCGTCCTCGACATGGGCACCGGCACGGGCATACAGGGCATTGCTGCTGCAATGAAAGGATGCGATGTAACGTTCTCAGATTTGGACAAAAGGGCGCTTGAATGCGCAAAAGGCAACGCAGCCGCGAACGGCGTGCACGGCAGATTCGTGCTTTCGGACATGTTCGACGACATAGACGGCTCGTTTGACACCATAATATTCAATCCCCCGTATCTTGTAGGCACCAGCAACGATATTGCGCTGGACGGCGGCGAAAACGGAAGGCGTTGCATAGATGGGTTCATAGAATCATACCGCGATCACGTAAATGATAAGCACAAGGTACTCCTGCTGGAAAGCTCGTTCAACATGTATGAGAAGGACGTGAAAAGGCTCGGAGCTACGGTGGTTGCAAAGGAGCACTATTTCTTTGAGGACATCGTTGTGCTGCTGTTCTGATTACGCAAATGAAAAGCAAAACTGAGAAACCGAAATGCATATGGTGCGGTTTCAGGCCTTTTCTTATGCATTTATAAAACCGAAATGAAAACCGAAAAATCTGGAATGCTTATTATAAGTTTATGGCATAATCTTTTAGTGAAAGTGGTTTCATGAGCAAGACGGGAGACACAAAAGCCAGGATAATTAAGATACTTGAGAGCCACCGTAAGACGCTTACAGACATAAGCGGCATGCTTGGATTGGCGCCGTCGACAGTGAGCCAGCATCTGAAGGAGCTGACGGATGAGGGCAAGATAAGGCTTGCTGACGGCAGGCCAAGGAAATGGAAATATTACGAACTGAACACTAATGTTTATCAGCAGGGAAATAGGTGGGAGTACGCAAAGAAGTTCGCGGCGCCTGTAGCTGTAATATTGCTTGTGGCCATAGGCGCGGTGGCGCTGTCGGGTTACAATGCCCATGGAACAGCAGCAACTGCAACGCAGCTTGATGCAAAGCAACTGGAGCTGGCTCCAGGATCGTCCATCCCTAACGGCAGCACGATATTCACCGTATCAGACTCGCCCGGGTTTGACAACATAAGCGCACTCAACATAACAGTTGCAAATGCTAGCATAACAAGCAGCGCAACCGGGGTACGCTACAACATTCCATTGGAGTCCAACACCTTTGATCTCGTAAAGCTCAGGAACATATCTACGCTGCTTACCGGGGTTAACCTCAGTGCCGGAAGCTATAGCAACCTTGTACTTTATATAACGAACATAACCGCTGTTGTGAACGGTACAAGTGAGAATGTCCTACTCCCAAGTGGAAAGCTCACCATAATTGCTGATTTTAACATAACCAACAGCACGACCAACTGGATAAACCTTGACTTTGATATTGCGCGTTCACTACACATGACAAGCAGCGGCCAGATAATAATGCTTCCGGTATTGGAAGTAAGTCACACGTATGACGATGGCCTGCAGCTAAACAGCAGCAACATAATAATAGCAGAAGGCCCAGGCAGAATGGGGCAGACAATGGAGTTCGGCATGGACACCAATGGCGACTTTATGAGCAACTATTCGATGCCGCAGAATGTCAGCATAATAACAAGAAACGGAAGGTTCGAGGTCAGCGGAAATGGTGATGTGCCCATAGTGCTAAGGACCAACCTCGGCTTCGTGATAGGCGGCAATGCAACAGGCATAGTGAATTACTGGAATTCGGTTAATGCGTCGTATCCTAACGCATACGGCAACAGCATTATGATGGTAAATTCTACTGCAGCGCTTGGCCCGTGCATGCGCCCTTATGCAGCCTCTAATGCTACCGAGATTGCGGCAAGGTGCTGCTCGATGTGGCAGACAGGCACGTATGGCAATGCTAACATCTCAATAGGGAACAGCAGCGTAGAGGTATCCAAGTCCGATAACGGGACTCCATACTACAGCTGCTGCTTCCCGATAGCAGTAACCTCAGACCACAGTAATATAATGGCAAGGAGTTGCCAGCGCCTTCCTTTCAGTATGGGGGTCAATGCAACCGATGAGCCGATCGGTAAAGGCAACATCATGATAAACCTGTCCGTGAGGGCCAATGCAAGCAGAATCAGCGCAAGGTGCGTATATGAAAACGGCGCACTGTCATGCGGCTCTTACGGCGCCGCTCCGATCAACAGCAGCACAGACTGGCCGAATGTAACGGTAGGTTCTGGTGAAGGGATTTCTGGAGCCGTCATGCCTAACGGTATCGGGAGTAGGAACGTACCAGCAGGCATCCCCATAATAAGGGTGTCCTCTAACAGCGCGCTCAATATGTCGTGATAATTTTATGATAAGGAAGATAGAGATGATATGAATGAGAAAAATGATTTTACTGTTGCTTGCGGCAATGGCTGTTGTGATATCCAGCGTTGGAGCGCTGAGCATTACAGGCATGAACTCGAATGCATGGGGCTTTGGACGGATGCAGATAGGGCGTAACAACGCATACCAGCCAAGCAATACGCCATATATGTCAAATTCGATGAGAAGCCGTTTCGGCAACGGTGGACCGCAGGGCCAGCAACTCAACTACTCGGTGGCTTCGGCCCAGTGCAATACAACGTTCATGGACAGCGCAGCTCCGGTTGCATCAAGCTTCCTGGATGTCAACCTTAATGTATCACAGGTGAATTCTGCAAACGCAAAGCTTCAGTCTGACTTCAGCAGCAACGCCCCCTACGCGACGCTGCAGGGCGACCTAATATCATTCCACGGCGCTGTGCTGGTATTGGTGGGCGAGGCATACGGACCGCTGGAAGGCCTAAACCAGACGCAGCTTGCAAGCCTGAAGTCCGATCTGAATCCATCATACAGCAGCTATAAGTCATGCATAGGGTCAAATAGCATAAGCACGAACGGCAACTTCAGGACAGGATACTACAATATGAGAAGCGTCATGCATTACAGGTAGGGTCGGCGTGCTTACCCTACGGCATGAGGCTTACGTTGGAAAGTTTTTATAGATTGCCTTCATGTATAATCTGATGGAGCGTAGAATCCGAAAAAGGAAAGGCAGCAGACCGTTGCTTAAGACCAGGATCATACCTGCGTTGCTTACGGCATTGGCAGTATCAATACTCACTTTCGTGCTTTATCACGTAGGCTCAAGCCTATCGCACATAACCGGCTCTTCTGCAATACTGTTTGCATCGTTCGGCGCCAGCGCGTTCATACTATTCATGATGCCAAGAGCCAAGACAGCAAGGATGGGCAGCTTTGTTAAAGCCTATGTCATGGGCACCATTCTGGGCGTAATCGGGTTCTACATGCTAAGTTTCATTCCGTTTTACCTTGTTGTCGGCATTATCATATTCGTATTGACTCTTGCAATGTATGTTGCAAATGCCGAGCATCCTCCAGCAATAGGGATATTGCTGGCATTCGTGCTTTTCAAGATAGACATTTACGGCGTAATCATAGTTGTATTAGGGATTGTGATACTGCTTTTCCTTAGGGTAATACTGGAGAGGTTCGTGTACATAGTCGAGAAGGACGTCGTCGATGAGATAGAGCGCCGGTGATGTGCACGCTGTTTTGGAAGTTCCGTAAATGCAGAAGTTTATGAAATGTTTTTAAATCTTGTGCTGCCTATATTACCGACCTATATTCACATCTTTTAAGATCGGTTGACAGATTATACGCACGGGCATCAATATGGATGAGCATAAGCACACTTTTAGGAAGGAGCTGAAGGAATTCTTCAAGGACCTTGGCAACGTAGTGATAAGCTATACTCCGGTTTCGGGGTTCATAGATACGTTTAGGTTCATGCACAAATGGATAGTGAAGAAGGATACGTCACGCAGGCTGGTGCATCACATAAAGAGGCATAAAAAGAAAATGCAGCTTAAGCACAGGAAGGTTTACAATTGAGATGTGTTCCTGAGCGGTGCACTTCGATTCGCCAGGGTAGGGATTTGAACCCTAAATTCCGTGAGGAAACCGGTTTGCCTGTTCGCATCACCAATCAGCTCTTGATGTCTTGAAGCTCAAGACCGGCGCGTTACCGGATTCCGCCACCCTGGCATAATAAGATGTTTTCGCATTCTGCTTTAAATTACTGCCGCTCGTCATCGTCCTTTTCCTTGTGCTGCCTTACGTTAAGGACCCTTTTTAGTATCGTGCTTACGCTTTCCGCTACGTCCCAGTACCTTTCCTCCTTCCACGAGTCGCCGTGCATGTTGTACCCTCTTTTCTCCCAGAAGCCCGGCCTGTCCTCGTCCATCACTTCCAGGCCGTCTATCCATTTGGCACTCTTCCACAGGTATAATTCCGGTATCAATCCCCTTAGCGGGCCGCCATGCTCGTTTGGTAGGGCCTCTCCGTTGAAATTGTAGGCAAGCATCGCATTCTCCGTCATCGCGTTCTCTATTGGCGTATTGGTTGTGTAGCTAACGCAGTCAGCATGCTGCATGGCGAATTTGCCCTTTGGTTTCGCCTTCTCGAGCACGGCCTTCATCGATATGCCTTCCCATTCATCGTCAAGCCTGCTCCAGTGCGTGACACAGTCTATCGAGAGCGTCCTTTTTATCCTTGGCATGGCCATCAGCTCGTCCCACGTCATGGAATATGGATCTTCCACGGCGCCGAACACCTTGAACCTGAATGTCTTAAGGTTTATTTTGGGTGCATCGCTTGCACTTAGAACGGGAAAAGTCCTTGTCACGACCTGCCCTGGCGGAACCCTCTTGTCTGCCATAATACTGTTCTCGTTTCTGTGTATAAATTACTTTCCGGTGTTTTTATGATGAAAAAAATAAAGGACATGTTTGGAATTATCAGGAGATTTGTTGCAGGAAGCAACAAAAGCAATTATTTGAGGCTCAGGTTCGGCTCAGTCGTAGCAGTTCTTGGGATCAAAAGATTCGGGCTCAGTGGCAGATATGCGCCTTATGTGTGCTGGAACAGCAGAAAAGGAACGCTGTATATAGTTCCAAGGTCGGAGCCCAATCCGCATATCGTGATCTCTGGAATGAGCGGATTCGGGAAGAGCACGCTGTTCAAGTCGCTTCTCTTGGACATCAGGAAGGCAGGGGTTCCCTGCATAATATTCGACGCGCACAACGAGCATGCCGACATAGTGAGGGGCCTTGGCGGAAGTGTACACAATGCACTTTATTCCGGGATAAACATACTCGATTTGGACGGAGCCAGCGTGTCCGAGAGGACATCCGAGCTTACCAGGCTTTTCAAGGAGGTATACTCACTTGGATACATACAGGCGACCAAGCTGAGCGAGTGCCTTTGGTATACGTACAGGAAAGCAGGCGCCGGCTACAGGTCTGAGAGAAAACTCAAGAGCGTCCCGACCATAAGCAACCTTGTCGATGAGCTCAACATATTCATAAGGAATTCGAAGACAGTTGGCGAGAGGAACACTTTATCGCATCTAAAGGACAGGATATCGCTCCTCAACAATTCGGCTTTTTCCGGCAGCGCGATAAGCATAGGGGACCTCAGTAACGGCGTTAATTCGTTCTCGCTGGCGAGCATGAAAAGCAGGGAGGCGCAGCTTGTCTACATAGGCGAGCTGCTTAGTAGGCTATATGCAACTATGCACGACAGCGGCAAGCGCGATGCGCTGAGCCTGTACATAATGATAGACGAGGCCCAGTTCCTTGTTGACGACTCGAACAACAACTCCGTGATAGCGAAGCTCACAGAGGAGGGCAGGAAATACGGCGTTGGGGTCATAATAGTGACGCATGCCGCTTGCACTCTAAACAGGAAGATAATGGCCAATTCTTCCACGTTCGCCACTTTCTACGCGAGGGAGCCTTCAGAGCTGAACTACATAGCAAAGGTGCTCTCTGGAGGAAACGGCGACGCTTCTGAGCAGGTGAAGAACAGGATAAGCAGGCTTAAGCAGAATGAGATTGTGCTGATCAGCTGCTGCAGGAGGGACCCTGTTGTCGTATCGACCCCTGGATTTAGGGAGATAGCCATGCACAGCAGCGGGCAGTCGGAGCAGGAAACGGTAGATCTGATAAGGACGCGTGCAAGGAGGCCGTTAAAATACGAGGAGCTTAAAGCAGTTGCGAACATCACAAAGGCTTCGGTGGAAAGGCTGAAAAGCCGTGGAATCCTCGATGCGTTTGCAACATACGAGGACGGCAAGGCGGAGGAATGGCTGATGCTGCACAACAAATCCTTGAGCATAGAGCACGAGGTTCTGGTAAGGCGCATATCCGGGCTGCTTTCCTCAAGCGGCATAGACAATGCAATAATAGACAATTCGAAAGGCCCTGACATATCGGCATATGAAGGCCATAGGAAGCTTGCAATTGAGTACGAGACGGGATCAAAGTCGTTCTCCGGCACTTCTAATATGATAAAGCGCAGGCTTGAAAATTACAGCATTGTGATAATGGTTGTAAACGACAGCGCATTCGAATATTACAGGAGCAACTTCAGCTGTGCAGGGGTGGTGATAATGCCTGCAAGCGGCATAGGCAGCATTATTGCCACCATAAGGGAGGCTGCCGATACCGGCTGAATGGCAAGGTATTAATATGTTTATGGGCTTATTATTAGTCTGTACTGTCTATTTGTTTCTCCGCTAGTGGGCAAATGGCTAATCTATACGATGTAAAGGCTTCAGACGCCGTAAAGCTAGCCGCGGATAGGCTAAAGGGCAAGATTAAGAAGCCGGATTATGTCGATTATGTCAAATCGGGCTCAAATAAGGAGCGCGTTCCGCAGGACCCTGATTTCTGGTACATGAGGAGCGCATCTGTACTCAGGCAGGTCTACCTGAATGGGCCCATTGGCGTATCAAGGCTAAGGACCAGATACGGCTCGAGGAAAGAGCACGTGATGCATAGGAGGCACCACAGGATGGCAGGGGGCAGCATAATAAGGGATGCACTGCAGGCATTGGAAGGATTAGAATACGTAAAGAACACAAAGGAAGGGAGGGTCATAACGCCAAAGGGCAAATCATTCATGGACAAGATCGCAAAGGAGCTCAATAACGCTTAAGTGCTTTGATGGAAGATAATGAGGAGGAGCAGTACCAGAAAAAGCTAAGGAGAAGGGTATCTGAGGCACTCAAGGCCGCGCAGATCGAGGAGCAGAAGAAGGAGATGATAAAGCAGTTCCTCGACGACAAGGCCTACGAGCGCCTGATGAACATAAGGCTCTCCAACAGGGAGCTTTACAACCAGCTCATCAATCTCGTGGTTTCGCTCGCACAGAGCAACAGGGTAACAGGCAGGATAACAGACACGCAATTGAAATCAATACTCGAGAAGATGACATACAGACACGAGCCTAAGATAGAATTCAAGCACAAATGAGTGGAATCATGTCAAAGAAAAGCGCTTACAAGAAGAAAAGGCTAGGGAAGAAGCTCAAGCAGGTCAGGAGGCTGCCCCTTCTTGCCACGCTTAGGACGCATAGAAGAGTACAGCACAACAGGATGAACAGGAACTGGAGGAGCAACAAGCTAAGGATAAAGGACAGGTGAGCATATGGCAAACAGGCTGATTACGATAAACATAAGGAAATACCTTGTAGGACAGCCGAGGAGGAAGAGGCCCATGAGGATATCAAAGTTCATAAGATACAGGATAGCGAAATCGACCAATATAAGAGAGGACAGCATAAAGATAAGCAAGGAGCTCAATGAGATCATAATAAAGAGACACGTAAAGAGCATGAAGCCCCTCAAGGTCAACGTTAGCATAGAGAAGGACATCGCTACGATAACGCCTTTCGACAGCAAGGCAAAGCCTGAGGACGTCGCAAAGGGCGGCAAGCCTGAAGCAAAGGCAAAAGCAAAATCTACGGAGGCGCCAAAGGCCACAGAAGCGCCCAAGGCAGCCAAGCCAAAGGCATCCGAGCCTGCGAAAGTCGAGGCAAAGGATGCAAAACAATGACAGCTGGTCCTATGGAGGCTGCTAAATACAGGATATTGGGCAGCGACTATATAGGCGTATTCGCGACAGCCACAGACGATCTTCTTCTTGCAGGGACAAACGTCACAAAGAACGGAAAGGACATGATATCCAAAGTGCTTGGTGTCGAATGCATCGACTTAACAGTATCAGGATCGGACTTGATAGGATTGTACTGCAGGGCCAACTCAAACGGCATAATTGTGTCGAACCTTGCCATAGACTACGAGGTGGAGGGCCTGAAGAAGATCGTTGATATAAACGTGTCTGTGCTGGACAGCGACCTTAACGCGATAGGCAGCAACATACTCGCAAACGACAGGATAGCGATAATAAACCCCGACTACAGCCAAAGGGACGAGAGCTTAATAGCAGACATACTAGGAGTGGAAGTTGTAAGGAGAGGGGTGGACGGCTTCAAGACGGTCGGCGCGAACAACATACTGACAAACAGGGGCCTTGTGATGAACAACAACGCCACTGCCCAGGAAAAGAGCGAGTGGGACAAGATGTGCGACTTCGATTCGATCATGTCAACTGCGAACACGGGCTCGCTGAGCATAGGGCTGTCCATCATAGCAAACTCAAAGGCCACAGTTGCCGGCAACAGCACCACAGGATATGAGCTTGCAAGGATAATGGAGGCCCTTGGCGGCTGAATTGCCATACAAGGCCCGAGCAGCAACTAATTTAATCTGCAATATAGAAATAATTACATGGCAACTGGTGAAGGCAACCGGAAAAACGGGAGTTTGGCATTAGAGGAGCTGAGGTATTTGCAGCAATTATACCAGAACCAGTATGCGTTGCTTGGAAATTCGATAAATGCCGAGCTTGGGGAGCTGCAGGAGCTGAACTCCGCGCAAAGGACCCTTGAGGGCGCAGGCATGCTTGAGGGCAAGGACGTTCTCAACCCCATAGGAGGGGGAATCTACTTCCAGGGAAGGATTAGCGACCCTAAGAACGTGCTTGTGGGAGTAGGCGCCGGCTACGTTGTTGAGATGGAAGTAGACCCGGCAAAGACGTACGTCGCTGAGCTCATAAAGAAGCGTACCGACGGCCTAAACAGGCTAACCAAGAACAGGAAGGAGCTCGAGGCCGCGCTTGTCGACATATCTTACAACATAGAGAGCTCAAGGCAGGTATAGGCATGTTCGAAGGGCTTAAGAAGAGGCTTTCGGAGGCGGTCAAGGTCTTCATAAAGAAAGAGGAGAGCGAAGCCCGCGAGGAAGAAAAGCACGAGGAGGAGAGGCCCTTAGGCGATAAGCATGTAGGAAATGAAGAACCGGCGCCTCAAAAGAAGGATGAGGGGAAGGTTGCAAAAGAAAGTAAGCACGATGATGCGAAGGGGAACGATGACGTAGTAAAACTGTCTGTTGCAACAAAGATAAAGAGCGTGTTCACGGGATCGGTGCGCCTAAGGGAACCTGACATAGGGGGCTTCCTTGACACTCTTAGGATGTCGATGCTCGAGTCTGACGTATCATATGACACGACAGAATACTTCATAGAAGAGCTGCACGGAAAGCTGCTCGGCATGCAGATAGGCTCAAAACGCATGAGGGACGGGATAATAAATGCAGTCAGGGACTCCCTCTTCTCGGTGCTGCAGAAGGACGGCTCGATGGACATAGACGCATTCATAAAGGAAAGGAAGGCATCCAACGCAATCCCAGTTAAGGTGTTGTTTTTAGGGCCGAATGGCGCAGGCAAGACGACCACCATAGCGAAAGTGGCAAACAGGTTCAAGCGCATGGGCATGAGCAGCGTTCTTTCGGCCAGCGACACCTTCAGGGCGGCAGCAATAGAGCAGATAGAGCACCATGCTAAAACCCTGGGAGTGCCTGTGATAAAGAGCTCCTACGGCGCAGACCCGGCGAGCATAGCCTTCGACGCGGTAAAATATGCGGGGGCGCACAGCATCGACATTGTGCTCATAGACAGCGCAGGTAGGCAGGAGACCAACAGGAACCTAATAAACGAGATACAGAAGATGGTCAGGGTTGCAAAGCCCGACATAACCATCTTCGTCGGGGAGAGCACGGCAGGAAACCAAATATCAGGGCAGATAAAGGAATTCAACAAGTTCGTGAAGATAGACGGCATAATACTGACCAAGCTTGACTGCGACGCGAAGGGCGGGGGGGCGCTGTCCATATCGCACACTACAGGCATACCGATACTTTTCTTCGGAGTGGGGGAAAAATACGATGCCCTTGCGCCGTACGACCCTAACTTCATAGTAGATACCATACTCCCGAAGGCGGGCTAGGCGTATATCAGTACGCAGCAATTGCAAACTATTAAAGCCTTACCTTACAATCTATCAATATCGCAGATTGGTGTGTAGATGGTTGGACGGGTCGCGACGGGCATGCAGGAATTCGACTCGCTGGTAGACGGCGGCTTCCCGGAAAAGTCTACAGTATTACTTACAGGGGCCCCAGGTACTGGCAAGTCCATATTCGGGCTGCAATATCTATACAACGGCATAAAGAACGGCGAGAACGGCATTTACGTGTATGCCGAGTCCCACCTGGATTCGATAAAGACGCAGGCCCTGCAGATGGGCTTCGACATGGAGAAGATGCAAAGGGACGGCAAGCTCGTGCTCATAAACGTGCCCATTGACAAGAGCAAGTTTGACCTGCTATATGTAATAGAGGACAGCAAGGAGAGAATCGGCGCTAAGAGGCTTGTCTTCGACAGCCTTGCGACGTTCACGGTAAACATAGACCTTTTTACAATACCCGCAGCATACGCTGGAAGCACGGCATCGGAAGTGGTGATAAACGAGAAATCCGCATCCTCGGATGCCGACGATGAGTCGAGGGCTTCCACGCCAGGGGATGTTCCGAAAGGCAAGATCTATTATAGAAGCGACCAGGGCAAGCGAATAGTATACCTGACGCTCGAGATATTGAGGAACCTCGGCACGACCAATCTCATAATAACGTTCAGCGGGAAGGACGAGAAGCAGATAACTATAGACGGCATAAGCGAGTTCGTGTCTGACGGCATAGTGGAGTTCTACAACGAGCTAATAGGCGCGAAGCACATAAGGACTTTCTCGATTCTGAAGATGAGGAACACCAACCACAGCCAGTACATACACGACTTCGAGATCAGTGATAAGGGAATAATAATTAAACCCGCTGAGCAGGTGTACAAATAAAAATATTCTGTGTGCAATATGAACGTTTTCGATGAATTTGCGCTTTTTAAGGAAGTTACATTACAGGATGGTGTGATAACATTAGATCAGCAGAGAGTTCTAATGTTTCCCGTCGGATTTATTGCTTCTTATACTAATAGGCTTTCGAAAGATTCAGTGCAGGCAAGAAGATTGTACGACGTTATGAAGAATGGTATGTTTGATTTTTCCATACCTTTAGGTAAAGCATATAGCCTATCGTATAAAGATTTCTTAGATCGATGGAAAAAATATAACGCTTTTGCAGGTTGGGGCATAGTAGAGTATAAGATAATAGAGGTAGATCAAGGCTATGGAATGTTGACTTATAAAAATCTGTCGCCGCATTTGTACCTTAAAAGTAAGGGCGTTAAAGAGCATGCCGATCCGCTTCTCGAGGGCATAATCGCTGGTGCTTTATCAAGTACTTTTAAGATCGATCTGGACGCGCTAGAGACTAAATGCGTATGCGCAGGGAATGATGTTTGTGTTTTCTACTGGGGGAAAAAGAGTTACCTTAATAAAAAATTCCCGGACCTGATGGCGAAAGCAGGTAGAGATAAATGAATTTTTTTGAAATGCTATTAATGAGTAGAAAGATGGTCTTTGAAGATGGATTAGTGACTTTTTATGGGGAAGGGGTATTAATCTTTCCGGCACCTAGCATCATAAAATACACGGCTATGATAAACGATGAACCGGAATATACAAAGTCGTTGTATCAGACCGCAAAAGAATCCGTGCTAGAATACAAACAAAATTTATTAAAGGAATGTGGATCTAACGATCATAAAAAATTTATAATTGATACTATTAAATTGTACGGTTTGGGGAAAATCGGATATGAAATAGATTCGGCCGAACCTACTGGCATGATCATGTTGGAAAATTCCCCATTTGCAAGCAATGATAGTGGTAAAGCCAATAATCCGATAGATCACATATTACGCGGGCTTATTGTGGGGATGGTTTCGGCAATCTTCGACAGGGAGTTTGATATGATTGAAATAGAATGCCGCGCATCTGGAGGTAATAATTGCAAGTTCTTATTAGATTCAAGCGATGAACTCATTAAAAAATTCCCATTGTTGTGTGCAAACCAGATATAATATATTTACCAAAGATCTGCCTTTTTCTGGTAGACTTCCTGGATGAACTCTCTTTCCTGTAGAAATCTATCAGTATCGATAGACTTTATTTCTTTTGCAGTCTCTTTGGCCAGCCAATAGAGCTTTTGCCACTCTTCTATTATTTCTTCTTCGAATTTTGGGTATCGGCTTTCCTTATTAAGTAGTTTATTTAATTTGAATCTAAAATCATTCCCGTGTTCTTTCACGAATTTGACTACAGCTTCGCTGGACATATCCGATTCTATCAGTTCCCTGGGATATGTTCCTATCAGATTGCCTATTTTTGCCATTTTTTGGGATAGATAATTAAGTTGGCGCAAATCGCCGAGCTCAGAATCATTGAATTCATTGGAACACATTAGATCAAGATCCATTTGGATCATAATTTGCATACTATGCGGCACATATGCTTCATTTTCGATAATGTTGGTTAAATTACTTGATTCGTTTACTAGTTTACTGTACCTTAGCGCATTTAGGAGCTGTAGCACGTCAAAATCAAAAGCATTCTTGTATTTTTTATACTTTGGATATCTTTCGATTTCGCTTATAAGAGAATTCCATATTGTTTTTGTTATTTCAAGATATTTAGATTCTTCAGCATTAAGTTTTGAGAGGTTTATATGCTCAGGTTCGAATGGTATGTTTAGTAGCTCATCAAAAAGTTTAAAATTACGCGCATTAACATTATCAACTAGATCGTCGAGTAGAACTTCCCATAAGGCAAATTTTGTTTTTATTACGCTTAGAGAGCATAGGTATTGGGGGTCAACAGTTGATAATCCTAGATTCTCAATTACGCGTAGAGTCCAGTCGAACATGCTCGAATCCCTCCTCCCTATCTTGGCATAATCTTCGACAGTGCCTTCTAGCACACGTATAAGTTCTTCGTGTTTTGCCACTATTTCTGGCCTTAATATTGTTTTTGGGAATTCGGCTTCAGGATATCTATTCATTCATACCACGGTCTAATGCTTGCCATGTAGTGTCTTTTATCGCTGCCTGCTTGTTTATAGCATTTCCAGAAGGTAATTTGACAGTCTAACTTTTTAATAGGTTCTGCAAAGGCGCCATAGAACAGACTTTCATTATCATGCTGGGCGCCACACCGCAGACGTCTTTGAACCTAGGGGGCATTATTTATAACTTGTTGTGTTATAGTATTGCGTGATGGCATGGAAGGGCGTTTGCTTGCTATAGAGGACGAGGTTCTGCAGCAGATGAGCGGCAAGTTCTCCCAGATAACCGACGTACAGAAGCGCAACGAGATAATAACATCCATAGTCAAGAGGATCGACCCAGCGGTGAACACCCAGAAGATAAACGAGATAATAGACGACGTTAACAACCTGGAGCCTGTCATGCAGCTCCTTATAGACGAGGACATAGAGGATATAATGGTCAACAACACTGAGGACCTTTTCGTGTTCAACTCCAAGAAGGGCATGGTAAAGGCGACATACAAGGTGAACGACAGGGACGAGCTGTACAGGTTCGTGGCTAAATTGAAGCTCTACATGACGAACCACGAGTACAAGGGCAACATCATAGACATACACCTGCCCAACGGAAGCAGGGCCAACGTTGTCACGTCGCCTATGGGTTACGACGTAACCATAAGGAACATGAAGAGGACGCCGCTTAGCATACTGGACCTTGTGAACAACAACGTGATGGACTATGACATTGCCGCAAGGCTATGGCTCTATGTTGACGGGCTGAAAGTAAGGCCTGCAAACATGCTTATAGGCGGTGTTCCGGCAGCGGGAAAGACAACGCTTCTCAACGCGATGTTCTCGTTCTTTAGGCCCGAGCAGCGAATAGTGACGATAGAGGAAACATACGAGCTTGACACCTCCAAGCAGGACAACTGCGTTAAGCTTGAGACGAGCAGGGACCTTCCCATGGAAGCGCTGGTCAAGAACGCGCTCAGGATGAGGCCTGACCTCATAATAATAGGGGAGGTGAGGGGCGCCGAGGCCAACGACATGATTACCGCGATGAACATAGGAAAGATATCCATGGGCACTATACACGGATCGTCTTCCAGGGACATAATAAACAGGCTTCAGCATTCTCCCATGAACGTGCCGATGGACATAGTGCCGGTCATAGACGTGATTGTGGTGGTGTCTGCTTTCTACAACAATGCAGTAGCATACAGGAAGATAGCGCAGATATCGGAGGTGGCAGGCATAGAGACGCAGGTCCTCCTGTCAGACCTCTACAAATACGACTACAAGTCGCAGAAGGGCTCGCCAATACTGCCTAGCGTCACCTACAGGGACATGCTCTCCAACCTGCTCGGCGTGCCCCCAACTACAATACTTGCGGAGGAGCGCGTAAGATCCGTAATACTTGAAAGGCTAAACAAGCTCGGCAAGCGCGACATAAGGAGCATAAGCGAGGTAGTCAAGGCCTACTATGACAATCCGAGCGCGGCGCTCAGGAGCCTTGACATAACAGGGATAGAGCCGGCAGTTAGGGTCTGATTCCAACCATATCGGAACGGTTGCTTGATGCATGCTATTTTTAATGATTCGTTTTGATTTATAACAGGTTCTATGCTTACGCTCAAGAGGATAGACGTTCTTTCTGCGGCCAAGATATATGCGCTTTTGATGCTTATATTCGGGATAGTGTTATCCATTTTCATAGGCATTGCCAATGGCGCATTAATTGCACTAGGACATGGGGGCGTTTCGATGTTTATGGGATTTGGGCTCGGGTTCATTGCGTTCCTTGGGCTGCTACCCATTTTGATGCTTGTGGCGGGGTTCGTCCTGACCGCGATAGATGCGTGGCTCTATAATGTTATTGCCGGAAGGGTAGGCGGCATAAAGATAGACCTTACGGAGAGCCGGCTAAGGCGCATAGACCTGATGTCCTTAGCGAAGATATATGCGGTGGGTGGAATCATAGTAGGCGTAATCGCCGGGGTTGTTTTTACCGTATTTGGGATAGCCTCGGGTTCTGCATTAAGCATATTTCTAGGAGTCGCAAGCATATTCATCTTTGGCGCTGCGGGCTTCATAATAGGCGCGCTGTTCACGATACTATACAACTTCCTTGCCGCACATATTGGCGGAGTGATGTTATACATAGAGGGCAACGAGCTAAAGAGCATAGGCATCATGTCGTATGCTAAGATAGAGGGCATAATCGGCTTGGTGGTGGGGTTCATAGAGGGTTTCATATACACGGTTATCAATGAATACACACCGTATGCTGCAAGTGCATTTGGCCCGTTCGCCATAGTGATATATCCGCTAATAGGACTTGTAGGAGGCTTTCTGGGCTCGCTGTTTATTGCTTTCCTTTACAACTGGCTTTCAAGGAGCATAGGAGGGATAAAGTTCGTACTTTCCTGATCCTGCGGAGCATTACGGCAGGAAGTCCTTGTTCTTTATCTTGTCCCTTATGTATTCTTGCACGAAGGTGAGCCTTGGCCCCTGCAGCGCATCCGACTCAAGCTTCAGCTTCGACTTGAGCACCTTCTTTAGCTCGTCGGACCATTCCTTGTGCCTGTTTATCCACTGGTATGAAAGCATCTCCTCCGCCCTCTTTAGGTCCACTTCCGTGGCCTTGAGCGTAAGGCTCTTTAGGAAGTCGTAGTTCTCCACATCCGACATGGTGACCCCTATGAACCTTGCCTCGGGGGTAGCGATGTCCTTGCCTATATAGGCAAGGTTGATGCTTCCCGTCTTTATGGTCCAGTATATGTACCATCCCCATGCGTCAGCGTCGTTGAACACATATACCGGAAGGCCCTGGTCCGCCAGCTTCCTTATGAGACGCCTTGTACCCCTTGCTGCCTGGCCCTGCGGGCTCATTAGTATCATGTTCTCCTTCTTCCATAGTCCGTCTTCGTTGAGCCTCTGCCACAGCGCGTCCTTTTCGACAACCAGCACGTACTTTGCCTTCACGTCCACGAACTCTATGTCCTTGTCCACGTCGCTTGGTATGGCCCATCCGCTCCTTCCCATCTTGCTGGCGTTTATCTCCTGCTTCTCATCGCCGAACGTGTCTATTATCTTGACGTTCCCTGCAAGTACGCCCTTCCTGTTGGCGTTTAGGTTCAAATCCTCAATATTCTTGATAATATACACATCAAGGTCCTCAAG
>JBOGRY010000003.1:0-18722 GCA_050749665.1 Candidatus Micrarchaeaceae archaeon | reverse complement strand
GTCGTGAGCTCGCCGACCAGCGCGCTGGTGTACATGCTCGGCATGGCGGTGTCCGAACTCGTGTATTCCATACCTGCATTGGTCGTGCTGACTATCCTTGCGCTCATATTCATAAAGGCAACCGCGTTAGGCGCGCTGATATTATTCGCAGTAATGGCGCTCATGTTCGTGCTGTCGATAGCGCTGGGCTTCTTCCTGTCGACGTTCACAACAGACGTCGTCCAGAACTACGCCTTCATAGGCATACTGTCCATATTTCTCACTACCATACCGCCGGTGTACTATCCGATAACGTACATACCGCTGCCGTTCAGGTACATAGCATACCTCTCGCCGACAACCTATGCCGCCGAGATAGCGCAGAGCGCCATAGGATTCCTGCATATATCCACCCTGATGCTGGCCGTTGACTGGATCGTCGTCATAGGGCTTGCGGTGCTCCTTTTGTACATTTCGGCAACGAAGAGCCGCTGGCGCGACGTATGATGCCCCTTGGCTTTGCAGCTCCTTCCAGACTCGACATATACAATCTGTCATCGGCTTTGCAGCCTGGAATATGCATGGAGTAGGGACGTTTTGGGGTATACTTGCTATTTATTCTTGAACTCGTCCCTCATCTTCATCTGCCTGCGCTTTTTGTTATAGCCCAGCGAGAAGTTGTGGGTCGCATCCCTGATCCTTCTGACCAAGAGCATCATTTTGCTGTTATTGTCGAATCTCCTTGGGTTTGGCTCATCTGGCAGGTATATTTCCTCAAATTTTTTGGCAAGGCCTATTATTGGTATGGCAAGGCCAAGTGACTTAAGCGAACCTATAGCCGAGTTTAGCTGCTCTGCTCCGCCGTCGATAAGGATTAGGTCGGGCATTTTTGCGCCTTCATCGAGCACCCTTTTGTATCTCCTGTAAACGACTTCCCGCATGCTTGCAAAGTCGTTTGCGCCATCTATCGATTTTATCCTGAATTTCCTATAGCCGCTTCTGTCCGGCTTTGCATTTACAAACCTGACCATACCCGAGACTATGTGCTCGTCTCCAATGTTTGATATGTCAAATGACTCTATGACAAGCGGCAGCGCTGGCAGGTTTAGGGCCTCCTGCAAATCGGAAAGCGCGATGTCGTGTTCCATGTTGACCTCGATGTTTTTGCTTGCAAGCTCGATCAATTCGCGCTTTTCGCCCTTTAGCGGCACGGTTATAATGACCGGTGCGCCCCTTAGCCTTGTAAAGAATTCCTCAAGGATCCCCTTTTCCTCATCATCGCCCCAGCAGCCCTGGCTTAATATTATTTCATGGGGAATCTGGTTTGATGAATAGAACGCCTTTAGGAATTCCTGTTCGAAGTTTTCCTGGTGATCTACTTCAAAATCCTTCTTGCCTAAAAGCACACCCATCCTTATCCCCATTTGGACCACAAGTACCCTCTCCCCTACTTTTTTAAATGCAAGGATGTCCTGGTCGTAATTCCTCTCATGATCGACTATTTGCTGGCTTGAGAGGAGCTTTATGCTGTTTAATTGGTTTCTAAATTCAAGCGCATGCTCATATTTCCCCTCTTTTGAGGCTTCCAGCATCTGTTTTGTAAGCACTTCGACCGTTTTGCCCGTTTTCCCGTTCAGAAATATCCTTGCATTGTCTACCTGTTCTTGATAGTCCTCTGCCCTCACTTTCTTAATGCAGGGCGCAGTGCAGATCCCGATGTGGTAGTTTAAGCACGCCCTACTAGGAAGCGTTGTGCATGTCCTAATCTTGAATATGCTTACAACCAGTTTTTGCAGCTCCCTTCGCCTTGTGGCATCAGTATAAGGCCCGAATGACTCAATCTTAGGCCCTGTCCTCCTACTGGCTAGGATCCTTGGGAATTTGTCCTTGGTTAATGCGATATAGGCGAACGTCTTTGCATCTTTTAGGCTGATGTTGTATTTTGGGGCTGCCTGCTTGATAAGCTTGTTTTCAAGCAAGAGCGCCTCAATCTCATTTCTGACCACTATCCAGTCGATCTTCCTTATCTTTGACACCAGATACCTTGTTTTTATTGCAAGGCGCGAGGGATTTACAAAATAGCTGCCTAATCTGTTCCTTAGATTCTTTGCCTTTCCGTAGTATAGGACCGTGTCACTCCCGTCTTTGAAGGAGTATACTCCAGGATCGGTCGGTACCTGCCTGCCGTCAAAATCCTTTGGTTCTTTGAGTTCGATCATGGTAAATGCCTATTTCAAAACCTGCCCCAGGAATTTTCCGGTATATGAACTTTGGGACTTGGTTATGCCTTCGGGGGTGCCTGTTGCAATTATCCTGCCACCCGCATCGCCCCCTTCAGGGCCCATGTCAACAATATAGTCGCAGCTCTTTACCACGTCTAGGTTATGCTCGATTACAAATACCGTGTTTCCCTTTGCTACCAGGTTGTTTAATACCCCTATTAGCCGCTTTGTATCATCAAAGTGAAGACCCGTTGTTGGCTCATCAAGCATGTAGACTATGTGTCCCTGCTTGTGCTTGCTTAGTTCCCTTGAGATCTTAATCCTCTGGCTCTCACCGCCTGAGAGTGTGGTTGCGCTCTGGCCCAGCTTGATGTAGCCAAGGCCCACCTCAACCATTGTCTGCAGCTTTCTTGCAATGGGTGGGATGTTCTCGAAGAATTTATTCGCCTCCTCCACCTCCATAAAGAGGACATCCGATATGTTCTTGCCTTTGTACAAAATCCCAAGCGTTTCCTTGTTGTATCTCTTGCCATGGCAATCGCTGCACTCTACATAGACATCAGGCAGGAAGTTCATCTCGATTTTTATGACACCGTCGCCCTGGCACGTTTCGCACCTGCCGCCCTTCACATTAAATGAGAAGCGCCCTTCCTTGAATCCTTTTACCCGTGCGTCCCTTGTGGATGCAAATAATCTCCTTATCTCATCAAAGAGCTTGGTGTAGGTTGCAGGATTGCTGCGTGGGGTTCTCCCTATCGGATCCTGATCTATTACGATTACATTTTTGACTAGTTTCGGAACGATAAAAGAGTCATGCGTACCTACCTTGTCCGTCTGCACGCCGAATTTTTTCTTAAGCAGCGGCATTACCGTCTGGTTCATAAGGGTGCTCTTTCCGGAGCCCGAAACCCCGGTTATGCAGCAAAGGACACCTAAAGGAAGCATGGCGGTGATATCCTTTAGGTTGTTTTCGCTTGCACCGGTTATTTTGATGTAATCTACCGGTTGCCTTCTGGATTTCGGGATTTCTATTTGCAGCTCCTTTGATAAATACCTGCCGGTGAGGCTTTTTTTGTTTGCCGTGACCTCTTTAGGCGTTCCCTGTGCAATTATATGCCCGCCATGAACTCCTGCACCTGGTCCCATGTCAACAATGTAATCTGCGGCCATTATAGTATCTAGATCGTGTTCCACAACTATCAACGTGTTTCCGATATCTCGCAGCCTTTTTAGGGTGTGTATTAGTTTTTTGTTGTCCCTTTGGTGAAGCCCGATGCTTGGCTCATCTAGGATGTACAAAACCCCCATGAGGTTGCTCCCTATCTGAGTTGCAAGCCTGATCCGCTGTGCCTCTCCGCCGGATAATGTCCTTGCGGCCCTTGAAAGCGAAATATATCCTAGTCCCACATTCTTCAGGAACCCAAGCCTTTCATTGACCTCCTTTAGCACCTGGTTTGCAATTGCCAGTTCCTTATCGGCAAGCTTTGAGGATAGGCCTGAGAAGAACTCTACAGATTGGTCTATGCTCATATCCGTCGTGTCAATTATGCTCTTTCCCTCAATCTTTACAGCAAGAACGACGGGCTGCAGCCTTTTTCCCATGCATACCGTACAGGGCTCGCCTTTCATGTATTTTTCTATCTCTTCCTTTCTCCATGCGCTCTTTGTCTCGCGATAAAGCCTCATTGTCTGCGGGATTACACCCTCAAATCCGCTATCCATCCGCATGCGGCTTCCAGTGTGCCAGCTGCCAGTTAGGGGCTCTTTGTCGCCATAGAGCAAAACGTCCAGTTGCTTCTTTGTCATGTCTTGAATCGGCTTGAAAACGTCAAAACCGTGCCTTTTGCCGGCGACTGCAATCTGCTGCGCCCTCCATGACAGATCAATCCTGCCGTATATTTCAATTGCGCCATCCATCACCGATTTGGATTTATCAGGTATCAGGATATCCGGGGATATTTCCGTTATTTCACCCAAACCATGGCACTTGGGGCATGCCCCGAATGGGCTGTTAAATGAGAACATCCTTGGCTCGAGGCTCTCAAAGACAATTTCAGGATGGTTTGGACAGGCGCCAAAGGTGCTGTACGAAGTTTCATCGGAAAATCTATCAAGCTCCTTTTTCTTGACCTTGCTTGCTTTATTGCCAATTACAATCATCCTGCCTTTCCCTACAAGAAGTGCCTGCTCAACGGCCTCGCTGATCCTTGATCTTTCCTCCTCGCTGATTTTTATTGTGTCGATTACCGCCTCAATCCAGTGCTTTTCATATCTTACAAGCTTTGCCTCCTCCCTTACAGTATCTGATGCGTATATCTTCTGGTCTATTCTGATTTTCGTGAAGCCCTGCTTTCTTAATTCATCGATCGCCTGCTCGTGCGTACCTTTTTGTCCCCTTATTATCGGAGCAAGAAAGATTGACGGATTGCCTTTTTGGGCCATGACCAGGCTTGTTATGTTCTCTGCGCTCTGCGGCCTAATCGAGCTGTTGCATTTTGGGCAGTGGTGGGTCCCAATTCGTGCATATAGCAGTCTTAGGTAGTCATAGATCTCGGTCACTGTCCCGACTGTGGATCTGGGATTTTTGCTCGTCGTTTTCTGCTCTATGCTGATGGCAGGCGAAAGCCCGTCTATGCTGTCAACATCCGGCTTGTCCATGAGGCCCAAAAATTGCCTGGCGTATGCGGAGAGGCTCTCGACATATCTCCTTTGGCCTTCGGCATAGATTGTATCAAAGGCAAGCGTGGACTTACCCGACCCGGAAAGGCCTGTTATTACGATCAGCTTGTTTCTTGGCAGTTCCACATCGATATTCTTGAGATTGTGCTCCCGTGCCCCTTTTACAAATATGCTATCCCTCATCTTCCTTCCCTTTCAACTAGTTTTTTCATCTCCTCTATCCTGTCGCGCATTTCGATTGCTTTTTCGAATTGCAATTTTTCGGCGAACATTCTCATATTAGCATCCATCTGGATTAATTCCTTTTGGATGTCAGACTTGCCCAGATGCTTTATTCCGGTCATTGGCCTTGTCTTTTGCTCAACTTTTTTAACGATTGTTTTTGGTGTTATGTTGTATTTTTTGTTGTAGCTGATTTGCGCGAGCCTCCTTTGCTCCGTTATAAAGACTGCTTCCTTGATGGAGTCTGTCTGCTTATCTGCAAATAGCACAACTTTTCCATCGGCATTTCTTGAGGCTCTTCCGATTGTCTGGATAAGGCTCCTTGAATCTCTCAAAAATCCTTCCTTGTCTGCATCTAATATGAATATCGTTGCGACTTCCGGTAAGTCAAGGCCTTCTCGAAGAAGATTTATCCCCACCAGGACATCGAATTCCTTTGCGCGAAGCTGACGGACCAATTCGATTCTATCAAGATTTGCCACCTCGCTGTGCAAATACCTAACCTTGAATCCTTCCTTTGCAAGATAATCAGTTAGATCTTCAGCCATCTTCTTTGTAAGGGTTGTAACCAGTACCCGATTATTCATTGCTGTTGTCTTGCGTGTCTCTTCCATTAGGTATTTCATCTGCCCCTCTATCGGCTTGACCACAACTATCGGGTCAAGTAACCCAGTCGGACGGACTATTAGGTCTATTCTCTTTTTGCTGTGTGTTAGCTCGTATTCTGCAGGGGTCGCAGATACAAATAATGTGGTTCCCATCTTTGCTTCGAACTCATCAAATTTTAGCGGGCGGTTATCAAAAGCGCTTGGAAGCCTAAATCCAAAATCGATAAGGTTCTTCTTTCGCATGTAGTCCCCGTTATACATAGCCCTTGACTGCGGGATGGTCTGGTGGCTTTCATCTATTATCATAAGGAAATCCTTTGGGAAATAGTCGATTAGGACATACGGTGGTTCGCCAGGGGCTCTTCCATCAAAATGCCTGCTGTAATTTTCAATCCCGTTTGTATATCCCATCTCCTCGATCATTTCAAGGTCGTATTTTACTCTTTTCTCGAGTCTTTGGGCTTCAACCACAGGAAGTTTCGGGAGCTGCGATAGCATCTCGCTTCTTATTGCATCGACCGCATTTTGCATCTTTTCCTGAGGAATTACGTATTGCCTTGCCGGATATATGACCGTGTTATCAATTCGTGCGAGCATATCGCCGTTTAGTGGATCGATTTCCTTTATGCTTTTTATCTTTCCATCTTCAAGTGCTATCCTTATTATATTGTTTTCATATGCCGGGATCACGTCAATCGTATCGCCGCGCACCCTGAATCTGCCGGATTCAAGGTTTTGGTCGTTCCTTTCATATTGTATAGATATTAAGGAGCGAAGCATATTTTGCCTTGAAATCTTTGCCTTTTCCTTTAGTTCAACCGACATGCCGCTAAAATCGGCGGGATTTCCAATCCCGTATATGCAGCTGATGCTTGCAACCACGATCGTGTCCTTCCTGCTGATCAGGCTTGAGACTGCATGAAGCCTCATTTTTTCGATTTGTTCATTGACTGACGAATCCTTTTCAATATAGGTGTCGGTTGTAGGCATATATGACTCTGGCTGGTAGTAATCATAGTATGAGACAAAGTATTCCACCCTGTTCCCGGGGAAGAGTTCCTTTAGCTCGGTGTAGAGCTGGGCTGCAAGTGTCTTGTTGTGTGCTATTACCAAGGTGGGCTTTTGGAGCCGCTCTATGACATTTGCCATTACGAAGGTCTTCCCGCTGCCTGTTATCCCAAGAAGGGTCTGCTTCTGGGCTGGTTTGGAGAACCCTTGCGCTATCTTTTCTATTGCCTCCGCCTGCCCTGGTGAAACCTTGTATGTAGATTTAAGCTCAAATTTCATACAAATCATCAAAAAAAGACATTTGTGTAATTTTGTTTTTTAAGTATTTATAACCTACTTTAGATGGCTGCTAGCCTGGGCATTCCTACAAAATGCCTGATAATTTCTATTTTTCTTTATTTTGGTTTAATGGGGTTAATTTATGAAGATAAAAAATCCTGGTGAACTCCAAAGTAAGATAAAGGCAAAGATAACGCTATATGCAAAGCTATCAAAACTCAAAGATTATGGGCTTATCAACGTAGTTCCAACACGAGTAGGAAACAGGTATGCAAGTTCGTATTCCATTACTTCAAAAGGTAGGAAAATTCTAAGACTGTTGGATAAGATCCATTAAAAAGCAGCTTATTATCCTTACTGTATGCGTCTGATCCTACACCTAGCACTTGCACTTATTGCAGCAGTCGCAATCGGATTTCCTCTTGCTCATTGTCGAGCAATCGCACCCGTTGCATCCGCACCCACATTTGCATTCCTTCATTTTGTTGGACTTTTTCGCGTTAGCAGTTTTCCTTGCCATGTATATCCCAATACTAATTGACATATATAATCTAAAAGTTATAGGTACGGCTCTTCCTGTCGAACCGCATATTCGTTGCTATCGCCTCAAGTTTGTTCTCAAGCTGCAAATCCATATTTCGCATATACGGATCGTGTGTTTCGCTTCGATTTAAGAACGGTCTAGCCCCTAGACAATTCCTAGAGGGCCTTAGCCGGGATTCCCTTAAGCTTTTTGATTAAACTTTTTACCAAAAAGTTTATGTCGGACCCGGTCTAGGGGATCCACAGTCCCCCGTGCAAGCCGTTACACCACTAAGGCCATGTATATTAATTATGCTGCGAACCCTTTTTAAGCACTTGCAAGAGAGATCATCTTACATCGAAGTACATGCCAACGGTATTGTACCAGTTTCCACATGGCATGCTCGGCGCAAGCCCCTTTATGAAGTCGGACCTCCCGCTTAATTCCTTAACGAAATCGTCCTTCCTTGTGAGGTGTATGTCGGAATATGCCCTTGCCAGCTTGGATTCGCCGATGTTGCCGAAATCAAGAGCGCCTTCCTTGACCACACCCATGTTCTTATATCGCTTAAGATGCCGGTCCGTGCGCGCAATCTCCCACCTATCAAGCCAACTGTATTCCGTAAGCGCATTTACAGAGCAGCGGTTCCCGTCCCAGCCTGCGAAAACGATGCAGTCGAGCAAGCTTATGTCGCGGCTTCGCACACCGAAGCGTTCCGATTCAAGCGACCTGACGGGAAGCATGCCTTCAAAGCCGCTATCGATGCACGCAATGAAGGATGATCCGTACCTTGACATGGAGAACAGCCTGCCTACCTCGCTGCGCGAATGGCAGCATGCGATTATTCTATCAGGAATCGTCTTGTTGGCTATGCCGGCCAGCATACGTATGCCTGCGCGGCTTGGGACATGCGTAAAATTGGTATCGCCCATCATGCCTATGCCGCCAATCGCATCAAGGGTTCTTTCGTATGGTGCTATGAATCTGCTGATGAGCCTTACAATGCATGCACTGCATCTCTCCGAGGCTACGATTATATTAAAGTTAGCCTCCAGGGCAAGCCAGAGGTATGCCAGTACGCTGCTATCTACTTCCGCCCCAGGCAGCGGCGCCGCATGTTGTGCCTTGGGATGCACGATCCCTGCATTGCTTAGGATAGAGCCGCATTTGTCGGTTAATTTGCTTACATGTCCGACGATTTCATCTGATATGTGCATAAATTAATATTTATCTCAGTAAAAGTATATATACCTTTGTAGATAAAACTGTTGAATGTGTACCAAACGTATCCTTACCATTAACAAAGGCTTTTAAAGCTTTATTGCAATTTATAGATTATGGTGAAGAAGGAAAGGGATAAGGACGAGATATGGGCGCTTAGGAAGGTGCTGAGCAGGCCGAACTATGCGGTCATGGCTCTGCTTCTCCAGAAATCCCCCAGGACTACAAGGGAACTGTATGCTGTGCTCGAGAAGAAGTTCACCAGGAAGACGCTGATAATAACCCTGCGGGAGCTGTCGCTCGACCTCAATGTCATACAGCCAACGCACATACGCACGGAGAAGGGCTACGGCCTGGGCTACAGGCTCAACCCGAAGGTAAAGGACATAACCAAAAGCGTGCAGAAGTTCTCAAAGACGATAGAAGGGATAAGGCAGGTATAGTCATCTTGGTACGCTGACCTTCTTTTGGAGCCTAAACATCGCTATTACCTCTTCCGTCGTGGTCGCTTCATAAGGGCCCTTGTCCCCCCTTACGGTATCGCTGCCGGTAAGCCTTGGAAACCTCAGCGCGTAGCCCATCTCTATGCCCTCGCTGTCCGGCGACCTGCCGCAGGTGTGCATCGGCGACCTCGTTATCTCGTCCGCATTTATCGTAACGACCAGCTCCGGCCTGGCCCAGAAATCAGGCTCTATGAGCGAATCCACGTTAGCAGGCCTCGCCTTGACCCTTATCTTGTTTAGCCTTTCCTTAAGCTCGGTCATCTGAGCCTCGGTGAAGCCGGTGCCTATCCTTGATATGGTCTCGAACATGTCGCGCTCCTTGTTGTATACGCCGCAAAGGAGCCCGCCGAACTTCAGCTCGGCCCTGCTCCCCCTGCCAAGGAAGTACCCAAGTATAACAAGGTCAAGGCTGTCTGCGAGCTTGGCCCTGTAGCTCCTCTTAAGCTTTATCCATGAGAACTTCCTCGCCCCTGCTATGTAAGGCGCTTCAAGGTCCTTGGCTATTACGCCCTCAAGGCCGTTGTCTATGGACTTCGCGAAGAACCTGTCCAATTCCTTCGGCGAGCTCGTTATTATCCTCGTTGTCGGCATTATCAGCTTCCCGCCGCCCATTATCTCCTCTATCTTCTCCCTCCTTTTCCTGTACGGCTCGTCAAGCATGTCCTTGTCGTCAAGATACATCATGTCGAAGGCGAAGAGGTGCAGGGGCATCTTCGCCATCATCGCCTCGACGTCATGCTTGCGCTTCCTCTGTATGGTCTCCTGGAACGGGAGATACTCTGAAGTCGCCTCGTTGAACACGAGCGCCTCGCCCTCGAATATTATCCTGCTTGCCTTTACCTCGTTTTTGACGGCCTCTATTATGTCCGGAAACATCTCGGTGGTGTTCTCCAACCTCCTTGAGAACAGCCTTACGTCGTCGCCGTTCTTGTGCACCTGCACCCTAAAGCCGTCGTACTTCTGCTCTACCGCGGCTTTGCCGTGCATGCGCTCAAGTATATCCTCTGCCGTGGTGAGCCTCTCCGCAAGGGCAGGCCTTATTGGCTTAAACAGCGTCACCTTGAAGTTCTTTATCGCGCTTTCGCCTTTTGAGGACAGCTCTTTTGCAACAAGGCCCAAATCGTTGCATATGTTGTAGGCCCTTTCCAGGCTGCCCTTGAACTTCCTGTCTCCAGTAATAGCCGCAGACAGCGCCTCAATTATGGTCGAGTCGCCGACGCCCATGCGCAACTGCCCTAACGGATACCTCACTATGTACTTGGCCTCCTCGGGCGTTGCGGCGCCTATCATGTCTGCAAGCATGTTAATCTTCTTGTCCTTGCTGCCTTCCCCTGATGTCCTTGCTATCCTCAGCATGCCTTCGTATACCTCAAGGATCTTATAGTGGCGCTCACGCATGCTCTTTAGCTTTGTAGCCCTCTTGAGGTTCTGCACGGCTATCCCCAGATCGCCTGTCCTCTTGTACTCCTTGTCCACCTGCTCCTTCGTATAGCCTGTGGTGATGGATGCCGCCTCCTCCACCAGCTTGTCGGCTACGCCCATCTCCAGGCCCTCGAACGGCGGAAGCAGTATTCCCTGCGTTATGTACACCGATGCCGCTATCTCCTCAGGGCCTAGCCTCCTGAAAAGCTTGCTTAGGATGTCGACCATCTTCAGCCTTGACGACACCTCCTCGAGGCTGTCATAGCACAAGGCAAGTTCCTTAAACAGCATAGGCATTACCGATACGGTATAGCTTCTCTACAAACAAATAAAAGCAGGAACAGCTATGGGCAGGTTTCAGAAGAGCTCTTGATCCATAGGCAGTTGACGTTAAGCGTGCAGTGGTTGCCTCCTATGTCGGTGTTGTTTATCGCGGCTATCGAAGAGGACATGCATTCGATGCCGGTGTTCGAGGACATGAAGTTGTTGTCCTGGAATTGGTCTGCCGTTGATCCTGAAATCGACAATCCCGTGTAGTCGCTGCCCAGGGCGGTGTTGTTCTTTACAACGAAGTTGCTGACATTGGACAGGCTATACGCGATGTGCGCGCCTTCCACCATGTTGTTTTGCAGCGAGCCAGATTTCGCATATGCGAGATTGGAGAGCAGTATGCCTATGCCAGGAGTGGATACGTTGTTTGACAGTATCGATGCGCCGAACTTGGAGTCGTACACGCTTATGGATGCAGCGCTTGCGGGGCCGTCCAGTATGGTGTTGTTCAATATTGTTATCGTCGAGTTCTTTGCCATTATGGTGTTGTCGAAGCCCTTGAGGAAGCAGTTCTCTATCTTCGAGCCGTAGGAATTGACGAAGTCCGCGAATGTCCCACCGTTGGTCGCTATTACTGTGTGCCCTGCGCAGTTTATTACCGTGGTGTTGGAGAACGATGAGAAGCACGTGGTTCCTGTGCTATACTTGGCGTCCTGCGAGAGCAGGAAGAGGCTCGGGCTGGTCGCAGCGCCGCACTGCACTGTTGGGCTGGTCACGGTTATCGCTGCCAGCCAATTGCACCCAAGCTTCGTGACGCCGTAGTTTATGCCTCCGTTTTCAGCGCCTAGGGCGGAGTTGCCAAAGCACGCATAGTCGTAGTATGTGCTGCCCTGCATCGTGTTGTTATCTATGTTGTTGTTTGAGGACTTGCCCTCAAGTTCCATGCCTATGTAGCTGCTTGAGCCTGTGTTGTTGTATACCATGTTGTTCTGCGAATCGTTGATCAGCAACGCTATGCTCTTGGACTGCCCGTATGACAGCGTATTTTTGTATACGCTGCTTGAATATGTGCGTAACATGTATATGCTGTCGTTCTGCGTCCCGTTTATCAGGTTGTTGTACACGTATGCGCCTGTGACATTGCCGAGGATTATGCCGTAGTTTGAATGCGTTACTGTCATGTTGCTAAGGCTTATGAACGACGAGTTGGTCACTTTCACTGCGGTTCCGAAATCTGCCAGGCCGCAGGATTCCGCCGAAACATTGCTCGAGCCAGATACGCTCAATGCAGGGCCTGATATGGAGAACCCTGCCGATACCGTATGCCCTGCGCAGTTGAGCCTCACGTTGTCGGCCTTTATCTGGAGGCATTTTCCTGCCTTGTCGACTATGTTGTCCTGCATGAGATAGTTTCCGGGCTTGCTTATGGTCGTGCAGCTGCTTACGGGGATATACGGCAGCAGCGCCTCTATGTAGTTCTTGCATGTGGTCCATTGAGCATCGGTAGAGCCGCACGTGGTCGATTCCATTAAGTCATAGGACAGGCTGGCCGAGTCGTTCGTGGCATATACGTCATAGGCGGAGTTGTTCAGCGCAACGTCCTTGTTGAAGACGTTTGAGAACGAATCGTCGCGCAGGTAGAATCCATAGCTGTTCAACGACGAGTTGACCATCTGGAACGTGTTCGAGAACGAGCCGTCAATCAGCACACCGTACATCCCGTTGGTGATCAATATGTTGGAGAATGTGCTTGAGCTGGTATTGTACGCCAATGATATGCCGTAAGTGTCGTTCCTTAAAGAGAGGTTCATGAACTTTGATACCGTAACATTTGACAATGAGATTCCTGTTGTGGAGTTGTTTATGATACAGTTCTCGAGCGTTATGTTCTGCTTGCCAGAGGCCAGTATGGCTGTCGTGGAGTTGGTTATGGAATGCCCTGCGCAGTCGATTTCCACGTTCTTCGATTCAACATCTATGCATGGCATTATGAATGAATACGGGTTGGACGTGTTGACATAGTCTTTCATGTTCAGGTTAGAACCAAGCTCATACGATCCGGGCTCGTTTACAACTCCGCAGCTTGTTATGACGCTTGAGAGCGATATCTTTGAGAGGTTGGCTGGTATGTTTATTCCCTTGCACACAAGGAATCCGCAGCCTGTGTCGTTGTAGCATACGTTTGATGACGCACTGCTGCTTATGACAAAACCGTTGGGTGCGCTGCAGCGAAGGGAGTACTGGGTTCCGTTTATGTAGTTGTCAACGAACCTGTTATTAGACGCATTGACGTTTATGCCGTAATACTGGTCGAACTGTATGGTGTTGTTTTCAACATCTAATCCTGAGGTGCCGTTGGTCAGGAACAGCGATCCCTGCGTACTGGATGACTTGGACATATGGTTGTAGCTTATTGTGCCCCCTTGGGTATTGTTTAGGTAGATGTTTGACATGTAGTTTACCGACATATTGTTGTCATTCACATAGAGCCCATTGGACGATATTGAGTATATGCCGTACGAGAAGTTCCTTATTGTGCATCCTGACACGGTGACGTTGTCCATGCCGTCTATTTCTATCGCGTAGGTGTACGGCTCTGTATCGACGAACGGGCCCGACCCTGTCAGCCTGTTGCTATCGCATATCAAGCTGACGTCGCTGCTCTGCACGTTTATGCATGCGCCCTGCAGGATGCTTGTCTTTATGTTTGATGCAAGGAAGTACTTACCAGGGCTATTTATGGTTGTGCATGAGCTGAGCGTGCCCACGCCCTGCACCGTTGACGTAACTGCAACAGAAGTGGTTGCACTGGGCCCTGTGGTTAAGCTTTTATAGAATATTAGCACGCCGGCCACCACTATGATTATAATCACAATGAGCCCTATGAATGGGGCCACGTTGCCCTTCGGCTTGGGCTTGTTCTGGGCCTGCTGTTGCTGCATTACAGTGCCTACACCAG
The DNA here is from genome assembly GCA_050749665.1 of Candidatus Micrarchaeaceae archaeon. Lineage (GTDB taxonomy): Archaea > Micrarchaeota > Micrarchaeia > Micrarchaeales > Micrarchaeaceae > UBA12276. The sequence goes on along the minus strand of JBOGRY010000003.1, from coordinate 4,827 downwards.
AGGCACTCGAAGGCGCCGGCGCAGGAACAGGCGGAGTTTGCTGAGCATTGCTTGAGGGATTTACGGGCTGGGGACTGCCGCCGCCCTGAGTCGAAGGTCCTGTGCTTGGCGGTACCTGGCTTGGCGGCCCCTGAGTTGAAGGTCCATTATTGTACATCAAAACCCGTTTTTATATACATGGTCAACGCTTTATAGCTTACTGTTCGTGAAAGCCTTAATCCAGATAGGATGATGCTTTATTTATATTTGACGCTTTAAATTCCTTTGTAGGCCCTGGTAGCTCAGTGGTAGAGCGCTTGTCTCGTAAACAAGAGGTCGAGGGTTCAATTCCCTCTCGGGGCTTTTAACCCAAAAAGCCCTCTATGTGGCCAAGTCAAGGAAGATTTGACATATATCCGCGGCCACATACACCACTTCCGTTGCGTTGCCAGCGGACAACTCTTGCAGGACTACGAATGCAAGCGCGGCGCTAAGGAAAAGCGCGTCATAGGGGTGCCAGGATGAGCAAGCCGGCCGCGCCCAAAATGGCGCCGAAAATAGTGAACGTCACAGCCACGGCTAGCATCGGGTTCGGGATCGACATAGGCAGGGCTGCTAAGGCCCATTCTTTTGTAATCGAAGGCCGCCACGAGGAGCGGATGAGGCTAAAACCACCGAATGCGACAGTCAGAAATAACAACCGAGTTTATGGACAATACCACGAATGGATAGCAATAAATATTTCAATAGCCATACTCTTATGTGATAAGGTGAAAGCGTGCCAAAGCTAAAGGATTATATGCCGCATATGAGCCCGGAGAAGGGGAAGATGCGCAATATAGGCAACGGTACGCAGGAAACACTAGCGCTCTCGCGCAACAGCTGGGTCCTCGTCAACCTTGTCCATATTGATGAACTAAGCCCCGTAGTGCAAGGCATGCTGGTAAGCAGGTTCAAGGATCTAAACTCCATCGAAGCTGTCGACAAAAGGAAGCCGGTGAAACACAGGCTGAACGTAAAGAACTATTTCGTAGTCATGGGCGAGCTTGCTGCACACCCCAGGCTTGACGAGAGTTTACATTACGACATAGTGAACACATCGATAAGGTTGGACAAGGAGGCATCCGAATGCATAGAGGGCAACAGGTCCAGCCTTTTCATGGCAGAGGACATTCTCCGCAGCGTAAGGTCCGACATGCGCGCCATAGCCCTTAACATGATAAGGAACAACGCCGTCAGCGACGTGAGGCTTAGGAAGATGCTGTCGGAGCATTTCGACATACCGCTCCCGGAGGACTCCATATGGGGAAAGCAGGAGGAATGCTCGCTTTACCTAAAGCGTGATATGAATGCATCGATCTGGGGCAGGGCCAAGGCCGTCGACGTTCCTGCTTAGCGGTATTCTGCAATTGGTGAGGCTCACAGGTTCCTTACGCCGCCTATGCTGCCGCTCCCTATGCGCTTGACTACCTCGCTTATCTGCGTCCTCATGCTGTCCATGCTGTAGTTGTTGTGCAGCGTGATGTCCTCCTTTATCCATTCTATGCTGCTTTCAGTAACGTCATGGGCCTCATCCTCGGTGGGATACTTCCCGTATTCCCTCTTGTATGCACCCATCCTGTCGCTGTCCCTGGTCTCTATCCTTATTATCACAAGGTTGCTAAAGCTGCTCTTGAATATCTCCGCCTCTTCCTGCGTCCTTATGTTGTCGACTACGAAAGGTACAAGGCTCATGCCCTTTATTTCCCTTATAAGATACTTGGCCCATATGTACTTGTCTATATCGCGCATCTTCGTGGCTATTTCCTGTATAAGCTTCCTCTGCTTGTCCTCTACTCCGAACAGGTCTTTTGCTATCTCGCGCATCTTTGTCGATAGAGACAGACTGTGAAGCTTTACGTTGAATTCCTCTTCTACGGCCTTCCTGAGCGCATCGGCATATGTCGTCTTGCCGCTGCCCATCCTGCCGGCAAATGCAAATGAAGGCACCATTGCGGAATGTTTGGCTGGCTTTGCGCTTGCAGCGGCTCGTTTCTTCAGTTTTTTCCTTGAATCGCCCTTCCCTGCCATGCAGCCACATATGCCAACGATCAGACGGACCTTAAGCTGTTATCTGTCTGCTTGTTTTCGTGCTTGAACTGGTTATACTCTGTCTTCATCTTCTCAGCAGTGTCGTAGGCGAGCTTCGCGGACAGCAGCACAACAAGGATTATGGACCACAGCTTCAGCGGCGTGGCGCTGCTGTTTATGAATATGCTGTCTATTATCAGGCTGACCCCTGCAAGCAGCGCAAGGAACCAGAGCGTGAAGTATAGGGCCATCTTTCTCTTAAGCCTGGCATACGCATATCTTATCTTAACATCGAGGTTTCTAATGGCCATGTACGCTCACTGCACTGCTAGAAGAATAGATGATAAGCTTTATAATGTTTTGTGGTTTATGCATCTATGAACAGCTCGTCCCCTTCCGTTGATATCTGATATGTAGGCTCCTCGTCAAGCTCCATGGGGAACTCTACTAGCTTGCCTGTGGTTACATCCCATTTCGCCCCGTGCCACGGGCATGTTATCACGTTCGCCTCGAGGGTGCCTTCTGCAAGGGGGCCTCCCTGGTGGTTGCATATGCCGCGCATGGCGTAGAATTTGCCGTCTATCTTCGCAACCACTATGTCGTCCATGCCCTCTATTGACACCTTGTTGAGGCCATCCTTGAAATCCGTTTGCTTTCCTATTGATATTTTGGCCAATTCATCACATGCATAATCGTAGCAGTACGGATATTTAATCCTTGACATGCATCAAAGTCTTTAAGTATTTTTACGGTGACAACATATGTGGGTAAATGTTAACGATCAACGATGTCGTAGACGTGCTGCAGCAGTGCCTTGACCCAGAGCTTGGGGCCAACATAGTCGACATAGGGCTTATATACGGCATAAAGATAACCGATGGCACGGACGTGAAGCTGACGCTTACGATGACCTCACCGATGTGCCCCGTCACTAGCATTATACTTGCTGACGCGCAGCTGAGGATAGAGGCGCTAAACGGCATAGGGAAGGTTATGCTCGACCTGGTTTGGGATCCACTGTGGAGCCCTGACATGATGAGCGAGGAGCTGAAGTACACAAGCTAAGCCTTCTTGGTCTGTGCTGCAGTTCTGTTATGCTATATGTGGTTCCTCAACCACTGCAATGCCACCCTTGTCCTTTCGTGTTTAGGATACTTGAGGTTTAGCACCTTCTCCAGCTCGGCGTTTGCGGATTTCTTGGTGCTAACTGATGCTTTAGGGTGCGTGATTATGTGCCAGTACAGCTTCATTTTTATCTTGGACTCGTTACCGTTGTCTATATGACATCCAGATATCAAGTTCAATGTCTCCTGCAGCTTCAGGTCGTTGGCCTCGGCATCCATCACCGCCGCCTCAAGGCGGGCAACCGTCGGGTTTTGCTGCGTAGCCTTTGCTTCGAATTCCATACAATCACGATATTATTAGCAGTGCTACTAATGTAGCTCCGAGATATATTTATAGCTTTGGAATTGTGCATTGTCAATGGACCCGGCACCTGAAATACTTTGCCGCATTCGTTACCGCATTTTAAGCCAATCTTTTCTCAACATACCATAAAAATTATGGTCATGTATTTGTTTGGTTGCTTTATCTTTTTTATGTTCTGCCATACGTCCTTCATAATTAAAGCCCATTTTTATAATTAATGCATTTGATGCTACCTTTGTATTGGATCATACGGCAATACCGGAATTGCTATGCATCTGGCTATGGCTCAGTAAAGCGCGTCCTCGTCGGCCCTCTTGTATTGGATCAGCTCCTTTGGGCTGAACCAGACGCCTATCTCCCTTTTCGCGGTCTTCGCGTCCTCGGATGCGTGCACTATGTTCCTTATCGGCCTGCCAATTGAATCGGAAAGCTCGTATGAATCCGTTGAGAAAAGCCCGCGTATTGTCGACGGGTCAGCCTTCCTCGGCTCTGTAGATCCGGTTATCTTCCTAGCTACGAAAGCGGCCTCGTTCCCCTCGAAGACAATGGCAACGACAGGATTTCCGGCAAGGGATTTTATTAGCAGGTTCCTTATCCTTGTTGCCACCTGCACAGGCGTTTCCTTGATTACGACACCCTTGTCCCTGTACGCCTGTATGGTCCTGCTTCCAGTGTCGTTCAGCCACTTCTTATCCGCTATGTAATGCACGCCTGCGGTTTTACTGTCGGGCACTACCATCTTTATCGCCACGACCTTCAGGCCTGAATCTTCCATCCTGGATATGATACGCCCTATCAGCGCCCTTTTCACGCCTTCAGGCTTTACCAGCATCAACGTCCTTTCCATCATGCGACCACGCTTACTTGATATATTCGCAAAGTGATTTATAAGTGTATTGCTTTTATATTATAGGATGGTAGTATGAGGCATGAAGATAAGATGCGCCAGCTTAGGGCAATGCACGAGAATCTGCTCGCAAGGATAGCCGAACTGGAGGGCGCGAATACTCCTGACAGCACTGACAAGGGCAAGCTTGAGCGGACATACGAGACGCTAAGGGGCTATGCATTTGTCCTGAAGAAGCTGTAGCGCTGCTGCACAAAAAGGCTAAATAGCCAGCATGCTGATATAGAAAGCACTTTTTAAGTGATAGGCATGGCGCAGATATACATAGACAACATACTGGAAGTGTGCAAGGAGCTGATAGGTGACAAAATGGAGCTTGTGCCAAACGGAAGGCATACGACTGCGATAACAACCAACAACCGCGCAACGGTGCATGCTGTTTTCCAGAACAACCATCTTGGGAGGAAGATGCCGCTGCCGCAGGAATTTGTGAACAACATATT
>JBOGRY010000002.1:0-25298 GCA_050749665.1 Candidatus Micrarchaeaceae archaeon | reverse complement strand
GTCTTGTAGCAACGTCCAACACCCTAACGGTTTTCCAGCAGCAGAACCCGAACAGTACGCGAATTGTGGCTAGTCAAAAAACCACATCGACAATGCCGCCAACAACCATCGACCCGACAAGCACGTCGACTGCATCAAGCACAACAACCTCAGAACCTACGACTCTTAGTTCGACCTCAACTGTGACATCGGCCACGACGTCAATGCCGACTTCTACATCTACAACAACATTTCCGATCACATCGCTCGGCACGACCACTTCGTCGGTCAGTACGAGCACCATACTCATCATATTGTCGTTTAGCACGTCGACATCGACACCTACAACATCGACAACGATGCCTACGACATCGACACCTACAACATCGACAACGATGTCTACTACATCTACAGCTCTGTCGACAGCACCGACAACTCAACCGACGTCAATAACCACAACAACGCCTGTAACAACCATGATTCTGCCGCCGCCATCATCAACAACATCATCGACAACAAGCACAACTTCAACAGCCCAATCAACATCCACAACAGCGCCAACAACTACCTCTGTAGAAACCACCACCACGACATGCATGATTGACCAAAAGGGCCTTTGCATATAATGACTGTTGCAATTACCCTACAAGGGATCTCTGCCCCTTAATGCCGTTCCTGCCAAGTCCCCTATCGAGCTCTGTCTTTATCCTTAGTACGGTATCCCTCATCCTCTTCTCCCTCAGCCTTGATATAAAAAGGTAGGTTTCGTCCCTGGTGTTCCTGGCTACCAGTATGAATATCTTCCCGTACTTCATCCTGCCGGCCCTTCCCTTGCGCTGTATGCTCCTTATCTCGTTTGGTATGGGTTCGTAGAACACCACTGCGTCGACGCTAGGTATGTCGAGGCCTTCCTCGCCTATTGACGTGGCGACAAGCACCCTGAACTCGTTCCTCCTAAACGACTCTATTATCTCCTGCTGGTTAGACTGGGTTACGCCCTTGCCCTTGCCTATGAACTCCCTTGCCTCTATGCCGTTCTCCTTTAGCAGCGAGGTAAGCCTTCTGGTAGTTGACCTGAACTGCGCGAATATTATGACGCTATCGCCCTTGAGATCTGTCCTTAGTATATTTATCAACAGGCCCATCTTGGGATGCTCTTCGCCTTTCTCGATGGCTTCTCTTGCCAGCTTAGTTGCAGACATCACCGATTTGTTCGACAGTATTCCCTTCACCGCCCTGCTCTTGCTGACCTTGTTCTCCAATGCGTCCATGTAGCTAACGAACGGATATATGCCCTCCGTGCTGGCAAGGTCGTACGCATGTGCAAGGTCAAGCACGTACACATAGTGGTATATGCCCATGAACCTGTAATTTTTGGCGTCTATCTTCCTTATCGCGTCGCCTATCTGTAGTAGGCGCCCCTTCGGCATGTTCTGGAAGTCCCTAAAAGGGCTCAGCCCATGGGAATACAATGCGCCTAGATGCTCGTCTATCACCGGCTTGAGCGAGGCGAGTATGCCGTCTATGGCAATTCCCTTGTCGACTGTTAGCACCGTAGTGTCCTTTCGCATGACGTAAGGCTCCACGTCGGGATCCGAGCTTATCCTTATCTCTATGTTCTCTATGCCCAATTCCTCTATCAGTGCGTTTATCTTCTTCCTGTCGCTCCCGGGCGAGGCCGTTAGCCCGATCAGCTGGGATCCCCTGAGCTTGCATTCGTCTGCAATGTACGTGTAGGCATACCTTCCCACAGCGCGGTGGCACTCGTCGAATACGACAATCCCGAACTCCTCGAGCGACACCCTTGCGTTCTTGAGGTCGTTTGCGAACGTCTGGGGAGTTGCGACTATGACCTTTGCATTGGATTCAAGCTCCTTCCTCCTCCCCTTCCCCACCTTTCCCGTAAGCAGAAGCATCTCCTTGCCGTCTACGTTCAGCAGCCTTGAGAGCGAGCCGAAATGCTGCTCCCCAAGCGGCTTGGTCGGCGCAAGCACCAGCGCCTTGCGCCCCATGTGCAGTGAATTCGCTATCGCGAAAACCGCTATGAGCGTCTTGCCAAGCCCCGTCGGCAGTATCACAAGGGTGTTCTTCCCGGAATACACGCTCTTTATTATGTTTATCTGGTAGGACCTCGGCTCGACAAGCGAGGTGTTGACAAGCCTGTCGTATGGAGCAAGCTCATTCCATGACAAGTCCATGATACTGATTTAGCGTCATAGTTTATATACCATTTTATACATAACCATCAATAGGTTAGGTTGCGCCGCAGTAGCTCAACCCGGGAGAGCATCCGCCTGAAGCAGGCTTTCAGCAAATGCTTAGTCAAGCAGAAAGCGGATTGTTGCTGGTTCAAATCCGGCCTGCGGCAAGGCTTATATTCTACGACGGCAGAATTTGCCTGCTGTCGGTAGCGGATTTGGGTAAAAAGTTCAAGTCCGATGGATGCCTATCTCTACTGTAATAGTTGCCGCTGAGCAGACTTAATTTTTCCATTGGTCTTATTTCGGAAGACCAATATCAATTAGTGAGGGCCATGGCAAAAGCTATTATATCATAAAAACCAGAGAAACTATGTGATAAGATGACGTCTGCTGAACGAAATATGGGAACGGGCTTCGGACCAAATGTGCATAAGTGTAAGGATGGTGTCAAGGTTTACCCAGAATCGAAAGAGAGGATAAGGAACAAGTTTCTAGAATTATCCGGCAAAGACACTGCGGAATCGGAAAAGCCCATGCTTTTCGCAAAATACCTGAAAACCGTCGAAAGAATGACCCGCCCCGGGAACGTCATTATCAACCTCCTTGAAAACAACGACCTTGGCCTTGAGCAGCTGCTGCTTCTGGGCAAATCCGACCTTATCAAGGTAAGGAATTCCGGGCATGTCACTGCAGACATATTGACCGAGATATTCGGCCACATAGCCGATGGCATGGGCATAAAAGGGACAGGGCATTCGCAGATCAACCCGAGCAAACGCACCTATGATGAAATGGCAAAACGCGAAAAATCTTTTCTCCGGAAGAGCAAGGAGAGCATGCATCACTCGACATTCTCCAAATTGCTGCGCTGTATATGAAAGATATGCGAACGCAGCATCGCATAAAGCGGACTTAGTAGGCCTTGGCGAAGTATGCGACATGCTTTGCGTCCTTGCCGCAGTACACGCAGCTGCCGAACAGGTCCTCCTTCTCAAGCCTGATGAGCCTGCACGTAGCGCCGGTTTCCTCCTTTATCTTCAGCTCGCATTCACCGGACCCGCACCAGTTGGCCCTTATGAAGCCTTTCTTGTCGTCGAGTGCGCCCTTGAACTGCTTGTACGACCTTACGCTGGTTATGCCTTTCTTAAGTGCCTTCCTGGCACTCCTTAGGAGCGCATTTTGGATGGACCTTAGCTCTCTACTTATGGTCTTTAGCATCGCGTCCTCCTTTACGGTTGCCTTGCTGCCATCGTCCCTCCTTGCGAGCACCACTTCAGAGTTGTCCATGTCCCTTGGGCCTACCTCGAGCCTGATGGGCACGCCCCTTAGTTCCCATTCGTTGAACTTCCATCCCGGGGTATAGCCGTCGCGGTCGTCGAGCTTTGCCCTTATGCCCTTGGATGTGATCCTCTCAAGGAGGCCATTGGCATGCTTTAGCACCCTGTCCTTTGTCTCGTCCCTGTATATCGGCACTATGATGACCTCAACAGGTGCGACCTTCGGCGGTATCACCAAGCCCTTGTCGTCGCCGTGCGTCATCACTATGCCTCCTATGAGCCTTGTGGATATGCCCCATGATGTCGTATACGGGTTCCTCTCAACTGAGTCTTTGTCGAGGAACGCAACGTTGAACGGCTTCGAGAAGTTCTGCCCAAGGTTGTGCGACGTCCCTGCCTGCAGCGCCCTGCCGTCAGGCATCAGCGCCTCGAGCGTGATCGTATAGTTTGCTCCTGGGAATTTCTCAAGATCGGACTTCCTCCCTACAAGCACGGGCATGGCAAGGTAATCCTCCATCAGCTCCCTGTACAGTTCGGCTATGAGCATCACCTCCTTCTCCGCCTCGTCCGCGGTAGCATGCGCGGTATGGCCCTCCTGCCAGAGGAACTCGCTGTTCCTTGTGAACGGCTTCGTGTCCTTTATCTCGCTCCTTAGCACGTTGCACCACTGGTTCATGAGAAGAGGAAGGTCCCTCCAGCTCCTTATCCACTTTGCCATGAAATAGTACACTATTGTCTCAGACGTCGGCCTTATGGCCAACCTCTCGCTCAGCTCGCTGTTGCCGCTCATCGTCACCCAGAAAACCTCCGGCTTGAACCCCTTGAAGTGCTCGCCCTCTATCTCGAGAAGCCTCTCCGGTATGAGCAGCGGAAGATAGACGTTCCTGTGCCCGGTTCTCTTTATCATGATGTTGAATGCCGACTGTATCGCTTCCCATATCTCGTATGAATCTGGGCGGAAGGCCATGCTGCCCTTCACCGGCGCATAGTCCACCAGCCTGGACTTGATTACGACCTGCGAATACCATTCGGGGAAGCTGTCGGCCTTCCTTGCGGTTATGCTGCTTTCCACCCTTTTGTTGTCATCTTCTGCCAATGCATCCCCGCCAAACGTCAGACTAATTAATTTGCGCACAAACTCATATATAAGCACCACACAACGCGTCGCTACATGATAGAGCCCATTATCGCGTCGGCGGCAATGTTGTTTGGGCTTATGAGCCTCTCGTTCTTCAATATGCCAAGCTCCCCGAGGTGCCTCACGGAATCCACGTTGGGTGCGATTATTATGGTTTTCACCCCCTTTGCAATGGTCCTTATCACAAGCAGCGAGTAGACGAGGAGCGAGCTGTCCCTCACGTCTATTATTACGCTCTCGGCTCTGTTGATCCTGAACTGCAACATGTCCCCCTCTGTGGTAAGGTCGGCCACGAACGCCTTGTAGCCAAGGCCATCGAGCCTGTCAAGCATTACCTTGTCCGAGGTCACCACTATGAACTTCTTGCCCTTGTCATGCAGGCTCTTGGCTATGGCGAGGTTCACGCCATCAGTCCCTATCAGCACGACATGTCCGGAAAGCCCCCTTCTCTCGGCACCGGATATCCTTTTCGAAAGTCTTTCAATCCTGCTATTCACGAAATCACCAGAAATCAATGTCACAAGGCTCAGGAAAATGCTCAGGCCTATGACTATGAGCACTATGACGAAAATCTTTGCGAGCGCCGTCACCGGGGTGATGTCGCCGTAGCCCACCGTGGACATTGTCACGATTGTGAAGTATGCGGCATCTAGGAGCGTCATGTTATTCATGCTGAAGCCACCGCTTCCGGCTATGATGTATGTGCCAGCTATCCCGAATATGAATACGGCTGCAATGGCTGTTGCATATGCGATTTTCAACGGTGTTTCCATCCATGCACCTATGGTCTGCGGCATGCCAAGGCCCGCAATAGGGACAATGGGTATGCGAACTGGCGGTGTTAATAATATTAAAGTGAAATGCTTTAATTGTTTTCGTGCATTACCTATGCGGCTATCATGCGATTGTAGTCTAGCCTGGTAGGACGCTGCCTTGCCAAGGCAGTGACCCGGGTTCAAATCCCGGCAATCGCATCTGATATATTAGTTCTCTTTATAGAACTAAAGATATATATATTAGTTTCATTAGAAATACTAATATGGAAATACTTGAGATAATCAATCCTTGGTGGAAGGAAGGGAAGGTAAATAGGCCCTTGGCGCCAGCTTACCACAGAACAGCATTCAATGAACTTAAAAAACTTATAGAGCACAGACAGATGGTTTTGCTTACCGGATTAAGGAGGGTAGGCAAGACTACGCTGATGTACCAGCTAATAGAGCACTTAATGGACTCTGACACAAAGAGCATGAATATCGTTTACTTTTCTTTTGATGAGAGAGTAGAAAACATCATCAAAATGCTTGACAATTATTCGGAGATTACAGGGGTAAATTGGAAAAAAGAGAGATGTTTTGTTTTCTTGGACGAAATCCAGAAGCTTCAAGACTGGAGCAACAAAATCAAACTCCTTTACGATTCTTTCCCTAATTTAAAGCTTTTTGTGTCAGGTTCTGCAAGCTTTTTGCTTGAAAAGGGTGCCAAATCCGTCCTTGTTGGGAGACATTTTATCATAGAAGTGCCACCGCTTAGCTTTGCCGAGTACTTGGGACTAAAAGAGAGCAAGATCGACTTGGCCAAAACAAGACTGTGGGAAAACGAAATAAAAAAGGAGTTTAAAAACTACATACTCAGACCTTTTCCTGAACTGGTCAAACTTGAGGAATTGACACTGATTAAGACCTACATCAAGGATAATATTATAGAGAAGATAGCCAGGGGCGATATTGCATCGAAGTTCAAGAACGTGAATGCTGATCTTTTGGGTACATTGGTCAATCTTGTTTATTCAACACCTGGGATGTATATCAACTACGATGAACTTTCAAAAGATCTTAAAATCAGCAAAAATACGCTTCTGCTGCACTTTTATTATATGGAATTCGCATATCTAATCAGACGTGTTAAAAACTTCAGACCAAGTACAAGGGCAACCTCCAGAAAATTGCAAAGGGCATATCCATTCCATTGGTCTTTAGGATTTGGTTGGACAGGAAATGTAAATTTTGAAACCATAGTTGCAAGCCTTTTAAATGGCAGATACTATTGGAAGGACAAGGGAAAAGAAATAGATTTCCTTATTGTAAATGAGATGATAACACCTATCGGAGCCAAAGAAAGTTTAAACCTAAAAAGAGAATTTCTGGGCAACTTGACATATTTTATGAGTAGATATAAGTCCAAAAAGGGATTTTTGGTATACAATGGCGATGAGGATGTTGTTGAGATAGGCAAGAATAATATAAAGCTATTACCGGTATGGCTATTAGCCCTAGATGGGTTAAAATAGTGTGAATGTTTATATCTGTAATTACATAGATACATTTATCGTCGAATAAATACGTTTTCGAAGCTCATTTGACGTCGGATTACCGGCAATCGCAAAGGTTTAGCTCAAAAAGAATCTAGAGAATCAATGGCTTTCATGCTTTTCTTAAATGTCTGGTCATCGATTAAGCCATAAACGCTTTGCAGCCCATTCCTGAAATCTGTCGAAGATACTGCAGCTTTTACCTTCCTAAGCCTATCATCAAGATTGTATCTTGAGGATATCTCCTCCCTTATCCAATTCCTGTCCTCTATTATCGGTGCAATCATGAATATGTCCCTTATGTCAGTTGATCTACAACTGATCATCTTCATAACAAACAGAGCATCAGAATCTACGATTCTTACCCTTAATTTTTCCACTATGGTTTTGCCCTTTAAAAGTTTTATTCTGGAATTTTTAAAAACCCAATTCGCGGATATGTATACATTTGTTTGCCTATCCAATACCGCCCCAATCAAAATATCTAGACTGACTTTAAAAGAATCAGCTATCGTCTTATCGTATCTTACGAATTTAGCAGAACTGTTTGCATCATGCTTTATATTCTTGTACCCAAGCCCGAGCAGCACTTTCCCGATTCTGCTCGATTCGGTTCCATCTGCAACAACTATATCGCAGTCAACGGAGAACCTAGGTAGTGTGTAAGCGTTTACCGCATACCCTCCTATTACCACGAATTTGTATCTCTTCAGTCTCTTCAAAGTGGAGAAAATCTCATTTTCTCTGAGTTGCAACGGATCCATATTTTTGCCTTATGTAATTATATGCATATGAATAAATTTCGTTAGATTTTGCCAATTTTTCCGTTTCAGCCAGGCTAATAACGCTGAACCCCTCTTTTTTAACAGCGATCAAGCTATCTGCAGGCTCAAATATCACATACTCACCTATCGTGGTGCCTTCCCTTATGTAAAACGGCACGTTGTAACCGCCAAAGAATGCTTTCCAATAGTTCAAATCCCTCTCCAATACCCCTATGAAATACGGGGATTTTTCTATACCCCTCTGGATGTAAGAATAATCGCTCCACAACTCTATTGCGGATAATCCTGTGAAGGCATACGGCCTCTGGGCTTTTTTCAAGATTTCAGGCACCCTGAATTCCAATAAACCCCTGACTGCCTCCTCCGGCTTCGCACACCTATACGTATTTCTTGATTCCTTTTTTATCCATCCTGCACGCAATAACAATGAGAATATCTTTTTCTTCATGCTCTGACCCACTATCCAATCCAAGTCGTGCTGCCCAAATTCCTCCGCAGAGCCGTGCTTGGCGAAAAACAATGCGTACGCCTTTAATCCATACTGCGGTATCTCGCTTGTCATAGTTACCTATTAGGTAACTAAGATACTTAAACCTTTCTATGGGCAGACTTTATCGGCAACTATGTCAATTTCTCCGGCAAGGCAGTACTAAATACATTAGAATATAGTTATTTACATCTATTTGGATATATCCGTCGCCAGATAAAACCTAAGAGACCACACACTCGTCTATCGCGCTGGTTTAACTGCATACAAAAATGAACCCGGCTGCTACTTTTTCTTTCTTTGTTCAGCTGCATTCCTCAACACTGGTGTAGCATGAGTTAGGGTTCGCGCTTATCGACAGGCATATCGGATTAGCTATGCTTACCACGGTGCATCCCTGCGGCACTGTGGTGGTCGATGCTCCCTGCGGCACGGTTGTAGTATATACGGTAGATGTCGTTGCAACAGTCGAACTGCCGCTGCTGCATTCTGTAATGCTGGTGTAGCATGAGTTAGGGTTCGCGCTTATCGACAGGCATATCGGATTAGCTATGCTTACCACGGTGCATCCCTGCGGCACCGTAGTCGTTATTACCGTCGAAGTAGTTGCGGTCGTTGACGAGTTGCCGCTGCATTCCGTTACGGAAGTATAGCATCCGCTTGAATTCGAGGATATGGCTATGCATATCGGGTTCCCGATATTTACAGTGGTGCAGCCTGTGGAAGGCACAGTGCTTGTCGAAGAAGCCATTGTCGTAGTAGATGCAGAAGTCTGCATAGTCGATGCAGATGTGCTCGACTGTGTAGACGTGCTTGAAGGCTGCGATGTAGTGGATCTGGATGATGTCATAGAAGTTGCGGAGCTTGTCGTTGCGGCAGTAGATGTGGATGTTGAAGATGATGTTGTAGATGTGGATGTAATGGATGTCGTTGTAGACGTGGATGTAGTGGACGTCGTTGCCTGCGGGCCCATCACGTACACCGCAAAGGACGCGTCAGTTCCCTGCTCGAATTCGAATTGAGACGTGTAAGTGCCTACGCCCTGCGATTCGCACACCGCTATGTAAGAGCTCTCTGCGGTATCTGCATTGTTTATGTACTCCTCTGCTGTGCACCCCGAAGGAAGCGTCACGCTTTCAAGAGGCCCTTCAAGCGGCGGGTTCAGCTTGCCTCCGCCGCCTACCGATGCCATTATGACAACAAAGGATCCTGGGGCGCTTACGCTGTATATGACTTCGTCTATTCCCGGAGCAAGGGAGGTCGGCGAAGTGTACAAACTGTATGAGCCAGGCTGCCAGTCAAGGCCTATCCCTGTCATTGCGATGCCGTATTTGCCTACAAGGCTGCCGGATCTGCCTGCGCTTGCGGTGCATGCATTATCCGACTGATGGCCTATGGATGAGCCTATTCCCCCATAATCGTAGCCTGCGCTCGAGTCGCTGGTCCAAGAGAACGGGTTGCTTCCTGCAAATGTCTGGTTTGCGGCAGCCCCGCAAAGGTACAGGGGATATCCGGATTCAAGGCTCAATGTCTCTGTTTGCATATTGCCTGCAACAGAGCCCACCTGGAACAATGGAAGGACGGATGCCGCCTCGGCTCCGGATTTTATGCCGTAAGAGCTGTAGGGCGCGCTGCTGTACACGAGCGCTGCGCCCCCTGCGACGACAGCAAACATTGCTATGTAAATCAGCAGCTGCGTGATGTTTTTCAATGAATTCCCCGGTAAAGCGTGCCGCGCTGTGTGCGGTGCATTTTATGTCATTAATCATGGTGTGCGTTCATATATATAAGGTTTTCCAGATATAATGCACATATATAAGGTCAATATAAGGTCAACGCTTAAACTGCGAAGATTATAAATATATGGAGATACTATTATCCATTAATCATCTAATGATATCGGTATGAGACGTGCATAGAATGGAGATATCTAAAAACAACAAAGACCGCAATGGTCATGTTATTCCTGATATATCATCGCAGAAAACCACCCATGAAACGGACGAGGGAAAAAGCAGGACATCGGGCATGCTAAGGAAAGGCCTTGAGAGCACTAGGAACGGCATAGAGAACCTTTACCGCAGCCGCGTGGCCAAGTCGATTGCAACTGCAGCGCTTGCCGCGTCGCTTGTCGCAGTTCCCGGTATCATGCTCACCGGGTGCGGAGGGGGGCCTACGCAGCAGACAACGCAGCAAAGCAAAGTGATCAGCAATGGACGGTTGCAATTAGCCGCGGAAAATACCATAGGCGGAACGCTTGACTTCCCTAATACGGTTGTAGGCTCAACAAGCATAGTCCAGGTTTCACTCACAAACTCGGGCAGTACATCAATAACCGTTTCCAGCTGCCAGATAACTGGCACTTCGTTCAATGCTACAGTGGATTCCTGCGCCGGCACTATAGCTGCCGGATTAACAGAGGTATTCCCGCTTACGTTCCAGCCCAACCAGACCGGACCAAACAGCGGCAGCTTCCAAGTAGACAGCAACGCAAGCAATCCACAACTGATCGAGAAGCTCATCGGCGAGGGCGTCAAGCAGCATACAGTTTCGCTCTCATGGGACCCATCAATCACGCCAGGCGTATCATACGATGTCTACAGGAGCACGCAATCCGGTGGGCCGTACATATTAATAGCGGAAGGCCTGACCGCCTGCGACACAACATGTACTTACAAGGACAGCACGGTAGAGTCGGGGCAGACATACTACTACGTTGTTAATGCAGAAAATCCCAATGACATATACAGCACGTACTCGAACCAGACAACGGTGACGATTCCGACACCGTAACATATACGTCAGCTAAACTGCAGACTACTGGGAATTTTCACCGCCGGATTGCTGCTGGTTGCCGTTAGCACCGTTTTCTGTCCCTCCATCTACGGTTGACTTTGGAGCCTGGCCGGATTCGCCATTGTCATTTTCAGAACCCTCCTCATTGCCCTGCTTGACCGAGTCATTCGTGTTCTGCTGGCCCGGGCCATTTGGCTCATCGTGCGGCACTACGTATTCCCCTACTCCCGGGGGCTTGCTATTGTGGTGCAGGAAAGTAAAGCCCGTGTATATGACCAGGCCTGTGACCAGTATTATTCCAGCGGCAACGGCGTCCTCCTCATACGGCAGTGCGGAAAGAGCATGCGGCACGGTTGTTGTCGGTGACGATGATGTTATGAATATCGATGTCGGTATCAGTATGCTTGTAGTCGTCAAGGTGGATGTGTTCTTCGGGAGCTGCATGAACAACCCTACCAAGCCTGTGCCGTTTAGCCCGTAAATGAGCACGGTTTTTGAAGACACGTCAGCGGAATAGTTGGTTATCATCGTCCAGTTGTTGCCGTTTGACAGCCTGAACGGAACGGGCGCGCCGCTCGCGCCCTGATAAGACATCGAGGCATTGGCGTGCGCCTGTGCAATGCCGTATAGGCTTACATTAAGCACCTTTATCGCCGTGTAGCCTGACGGTGCGCCGTACTTCTTTGACGCAGTGCTGTTTATCGCCGAAACATACAGCTTTGCGAATGTGCCCTGCGGAGTCGCAATGCCCTCTGTCATGTAAAGGCTAAACGACGCGTTTGCGGCGCCTACCGTTACGTTCGTCTTCTTGCTGCCGTTTATATTATTTAATGTGCTTGATACCGATGGCGGATATGTGACGTTCCTGTACAGCTCCAATGTTATGGTCTGCAGTATCGGAAGGTACGACGTGTTGAGTAGCCGTATGTAGCAGTTGGTAGTGCCATTTTGCGCAACATCCTCAGGCGCTCCCTGCGAAAGGCTGTACTGCCTGCCGTCTATCGAAACCCCTGAATATGTGGGCGTTATGAAGTTCTCCACTATGTTGATGTTGGTGTTGCACATGCTTACCTCCAATGAGTTCAGTTGCGCTACGTTGAAGATTAGGTAGCCGTTGTCCATGGCGATTGTGATGGGCTTTGACGATCCGCCGCCTCCGCCTCCTCCTCCCCCGCCGCCGCCTCCGCCGCCGCCTCCCCCTCCTCCGCTAGATGCGACGGTGGTTGATGCAGATGTCGAGGTTGACGATGTGGAAGATGTCGATGTTGTCGATTTGGACGTAGTGGATGTTGAGGACGTGGATGTTGTAGTTGCTGTGGTGCTTGTTGTGAATATGGTGGTGGTCTGACCGTTTATTGCAGTTGTAAGGATATAGGGGCTGTATGCTTCTATGGTACCTCCATTGTATACTGCAGATGCGTTGTACTGGAACTGGCCGTCGTTAGGCCCTGTTGTCAGGCCTATGGAGTTAGGATTTCCGGGCCATACGTCGAAGCTGCTGGCCGCAGCGCCGCCGCCGTTTGACGCGTTCAAAATTGTAGCGGTGAACGGCATCGTCATGGTCGAGTTGAACGGGCTCACGGCGTTGTCCACATATACCGTGTACGTTTCAACCTGCCCTGCGGTTATCTCAGGGCTGCTCTGCCGCAGCAGCACAGGCCCCAAGTAAACAGGCACCGGGCTCGACCTCGCGCTCTCGAAATATGTTGCATTGTCATATGCCTCCAATTCGAAGTTGTAAGGGCCTTGCGGCACGGCAAGGGAATTGGGCGGCGTGAACGTGCATGTCACGGTGTTCCCTGACGGGTCGCCATAGCCATTAGGCACAGCGCATATGGTGCTGTTCTCGTTGTATGCAGGCTCGAACGAGTTTGAGCCGTAGGCATAGAGCCATATATAGCTGTACGGCGATGAGCCCGTGGTAGGTATCGTGCCGGTTATTGTAACGCTCTGGCCGTATCCTACTATCGGCGAAGATCCTGTCGGAGTGGCTAGCGAGGTAAGGTCGCTGCCGCTGACATATATTGTGCTAGCAATCGAATTGGATACTGTATTTGACGAGCCCGTGTCGGTCACTATTGCATTGTAGGAGAAAGTTCCGCTTGATGATGCCGAAAATGATATGCTGGCGCTGTCGCCCGGCGAAGGTATGGCTACGTTGGCCCCTTGGCCGCTTGAGCCCGTGATGTTGTAAAGCTCAACGCCGAAAGGCCCCACGCCATTTGCAACCTCTATTGTGAAAACAGCCGTCTGGCCATTGTCGAGTATCGTATTTGTAGGGACAAGGGTTACGGTGGCAGCCCTTGCAGACATCAATGTTGCGATGGACACCAAAAGGAGCACAAACATATATTTCCGTATGCAATCATTCATACATATTCCACCATATACCTTGAGCAATGAGCGGGCGTACAGCCTCGTTAAAGGATTTTTCTTTTAAAATATACACTACACAGGTATAAATTACATTCTATATGCCATGCATCACCTGCAGCGCCAGCTTCCTCGCAATAATGCACAACGGCACATAATAAAGTATAAATACCTAAATGCGGACAAATTAAACATCGGTAAGTCGTATGGCTCTAAGTAGCCTAGGTCGTGGGGCAATGAGAGAGCAGGCAAAGGTCTTAGCGGTAGGTGTGGTGGCATTTCTTGCAGTTCTAGGCGCGCTGTACCTATACGGCATTTCGCACATACATTCGCCTGTGCAATTGCTGCCTGCGTTTTCGCCGCTTACCGTAAACGTATCCGGCGCCGCAGCATCAAGCATGCATGGCATATCGATACACAAGATATTGTTCTCGTCATCCTCGGGCAACTACAGCTCCGTAGTGGCGGGCGGAAACTACATGGTAAAGCTCCCGTATCCCGGCTCGTATTCCATAACGCTGTTTTGGAACGCAACGTACAAATGGCAGAGCGGGTCAGTGATCGGCGGGAGCCTCAACATGACGCATTCTTACTCGCCTGAAATGACAGACAACATCTACGCTGCAACTCCGTATTCTACCATCATTGTAACCGGCAACGTAAGCGCAGGACCCTATGGCACCGCAGAGTCGGTGCTGTTCACTGCAGGCAACGGGGACACGTTCAGCACGGGCGTGTCCAGCGGCAAGTACTCTGAAAGGCTCCCAAACATGATGTCCTACAGCGTTAGCGTGCAGTACTCGACAGTCAATCCTTCGGCATCATGCAATGCCGGAACGGCGCTCATAAATGAAGGGGTCGGCATCGGCAACTATTCGAAGAGTTTTGCATGCAACCAATGATATCCGGGTTTTTTGCATGAAGTGCCTGTCATTGATGCAGCCATATGCCGAGCTTGTAGTGAGTGGAAGGAAGAGGATCGAGCTTAGGCGCTGGAACACGCGTTTCAGGGGCAAGTTCTACATCCATGCTTCAAAAAAATTAGATGCGAAAGCATGCAAGAGAGTGGGCATCGACCCGAAATCATTGGCTTACGGCTGCATAATAGGCACCGCTGTTATCCATGGCGTCAAGGTATACGAAAGCAGGAAGGAGTTCATGGGCGACTCGCAGCTGCACCTTGCAAATTACGGGGAATACGGCAGTTCCAAATATGGCTTCATCCTCATAGATGCGTCAAGGGCGAAAATACCAATAGCCTTTAAAGGAAGGCTCGGCCTCTTTGAGGCAGGGATGGTATAAGCTGACCTTATGCGCAGTCAGAAAAATCCGTCCGCCTGGTCCCTCCAGCTGTTCGTTTCCCTGTGCTCAAGCTTCTTTTGGATGACAACAGTATTCCCGCCCTGCGTGCGCAGCATGCCAAGAATGCCGCCCAGGTTCACCGAAAGCCTCACAAACGACACCAGCCTGTCCTGCTTATCATCATCAACATTGTTCTCCTTTGTACCCATATGACTGCCGTTTTGGAAAGAAGGTATGCGCACAAGGTATTTATTCATTTTGTACAACGGCACATTAGCGGAAACGCGCGTAACGTTGCGCGGAGATCGGCTTTAAAGAATCTTTGCAGTAACTAATTCATGGAATTCCCGCCGGTAGAGCTCGGGGGCAGGGCATTTGGCGTCCGAATAGTCCTTAAGAGGAACAGGAATGCGTACGCGCGCGTCAGGAACGGCTGCATAATAATAAGCCTGCCTTCCCGCATGGACAAACAGTCAGCATACAAGACGGCGTCGTGCCTCTACAGCAGGATAAAGGACGACATGTCAAGGAGGCCGCAGAGGTACCTGCAGGGCGGCTATCCGCTTTTCAGGGACGGCGACTCGATCGAGATCATGGGAAGGGCATTCCTCTTCCACGTGTCCTGCAACGGCGCATCAAGGCCAAGGGCGCACGCCTCAGGGAGCGACATATACATAGAGCTTCCCGGGTCGCTGGACGACGATGCAAGGTCGAGGGAGTCCTCAAGGGCAGGCGCGGCGATGCTCTCAAGGCTGCTATCCGATGACGTTGATTGCTACGTACGGCGCATAAACGAGGCGCACTTCGGAAGCGACATAGAAAGCGTGAGGATCACCAGGGCCTCGACCATGTGGGGCTACTGCACAAGAGGCAAAGGCAACGCATACAAGATATTCATAAACTTCAGGCTGCTCCTTATGCCCAAGGAATGCATGGAGTACGTCGCGGTGCACGAGCTCGCGCACACGAGGGTAAAGGGCCATACGAGGGGATTTTGGGGCATAGTCGGTGGCATAATGCCGGACTACAAGGAAAGGAAGTCGATGCTAAAGACCGCAGGCGATGCTAACATAGGCCAAAACCGGAGAACAAGCGCCAGCATGTCATCTCCACAATCCCCTAGCGGCATCTGACATCCCTTCGTCATTTTTCTTCTGTTCCCTCCTCCTGATGGTCTTGGGCCCTATGCTTTTCTCGATGTCCCTCATGCGCCCCATGTTATCGTATATCTGGTAATCCGTCTTGCCAAGGCCCATGTAGCTGCCATCCCTCCTAAGCGCATCAGCCATTTCGCACAGGCGCTTCTGCCCGGCATCAAGCCTTTCATATTCGTCCAGTCACCTATCTACAAAATATTCCCTTGCCTTTCTGGGTAATGTCATCCCATCACTCCTAATACATGCAATACATGCCAATACCAAAATACAATAATATGCCGGCAATCAGACATAATTGTGCGGCGCTAGCTGCTGCAGTTTTGTGCATACCTCGCCTCTGCAGACTTGGCGGCCGCCCTCACGGACCTGTCGCGGTCGCGCAGCCCCAGCGCTATAACATCAAGGGGCGCCTTGGGGTGGGACACCGCAATCATCCTTGTAAGGTAGCTGCTGTCGTTCATGGCAGCATCGAGCACCTTGGGCGTAGCGCTGCTGTGCTTTACGGCGTTGACCCTCACGGCCAGGCTCTCGTCCTTGATTGCAACCATAAGCACCCTCTCCGTTGCATCGGGTTCCTTGGCGGCCCGTATCCTTGATTCTATGCTCGTGGAATTGAGGGCCTTGAGCTGGTTTAGCTCGCCTTGGCTGATGGGCCTTGAAGCTATCATGACGGTCGACTTGCCCTTGGTCGATACCAAATTGTCCATGTGTATGTCCATAATCTCGTCATCGGAGAGCGCCCTGCCCTGCGGCGCAGCTGCGCCATTGAAGCACGGGGCCGCATTGGGCTTCATGATTAGGCCCATCATGGTCCAGCGCCTCCTTACAGTTTCCCTGGGAATTTCCAGCTCCCTTGCCGCTTTTGAGATGGACATCCCATCATCGTGGAGCTCCCTAAATCTCTCGTTGCTTATGTCCGAGATCCTCTTCCTCCTTGCTGTGGCATCGACAATAAGGTGCATCCTTTTCCATGCATCCGACAGGGTGTTCCTGCCTATATGCAGCATATGCGCGGTATCGCATACGGTAAGCCCGAGGCCGTGCGCCTCCTTTAGTTGCTCTATCGTTACTTTCCTGGGCATGAACGCACCCGTCCTGGTATGTGGGTGCGCGGCTGTTCTGCCGTCTGCGGCAACCGCCCCTGGATCGGCGCCATTGCCCTGCTGCCTGCACGTCGCCGCTCCTGTTATCCTCCTAAGCGACAGGCCGCGCGCCGGGAACCCGGCGTTGGTTAATGCTCCCTCCTGCCGCGCGGAACCGCCGTTCCTAAGTAGCTGCAAGGCGCCGCGTGCGCTGCTGCCTGAGGCTTGAGCGCCGCTGCTGTGTTGCACGTTTTCCTTGGTTGTGACTTCCGTCATCCCATCACTGATACCATATGTGCAAAGGAAATATTTATATCTATTTCTGCAGGCACATGCGTTGCATGGGTTTGGAAATTTGCGCCTACTGCCACAGCCCGTATAGCTGCGCTACGAACCTGCGGTACTCCTCCATCGCCTTTATCCTGCCCTTAAGCGTCCTTGCCCTTTGCACCTTCCTAAGCTTTGCGCCAACGTACCTGTCTATCGTCGGGGTTTTCATTTCATCCATGGAATCACCATATCCTATGCATCGGGCCTGCCCCAGGCCGCGCCGGCTGCTTTGATTTCTCCCTTTCCTCCCTGAGCTTCTCCTCCCTCCTGAGCAGCACCGACCTTACGCTTCTCTCAAGCTCCCTAAGCCTAGTGGCATTTTCGGCTATGGCGTAGTTGGTCATCCCTAACTTGATGTAATCCCCCTCCTCCCTGAGCCTTGCCGCGTCGCGGTGCAGCATGTCCTGCACTGCGGCGATCCTGTTGTAATTTTCGAGATCCTTCTCAGCCATCTTTGCAATATTCGCCTTAAGCCTTACAAGCACGTTCGCCATCGTATCGCCCATAAACCGGTCAATATGGCTACCAAAGATACGTATTTAAACAGGTCGCCTGCGCGAAAATAGCGGAACTGCGCAAGGCCGCAGCGCGCAAGGGCCGGCAAAAGCAGGTTTAAATACATGTGCAAAGAGCCTTCCACGATGGGCAGGATGATATTCTTGTTGCTTGCGATCATGCTCGCGCCGACGGCATTTGCTATGGCGCCTGCGCCCATGACTCAGCCGTTCGCACAGGCGGGCAACGGCGCAATGGCAATCGCCAACGCAAGCAACGGCTTAATACTCTCGAATGCGACGACCATATACCTCTACACGTTCAGCCTGAACGGGTCGAAGTTCGAATTCTACCTAAGCTACATATCCCCCAACGCCACCGGATTCTCGCTCAACGGTTCCATCTATGCATTGTACACCAACGGCAACGCCGTAAAGGTCAGGAGCGACTCCAGCTACTCGTTCTACGCCAAGCTGCTTAGCACCAGCTACTACTCGAAGCCGCAGACGGCCGCTTTGTCGGTATACTCCGTCCAGCACATGAGTAATGCCACAACAAGCACGACAACTTCGTCAAGCACCGCCGCGATGCAATCTACCATAGAATCGGCAAGCACCACAATCGAATCCGCCACGACAATAAAGCAGGGAATAACAAAGGCCAAGGAAACAGAATACGGATCGGCAATAATAATCATACTGGTAATGATAGCATTGGCATATCTTGCATCGAAAGGAAGCGGCAGAAGGCACAAAGGCCTCGGCGGCGAGCCGCCCAAGGCGCCAGGCAACTAATACATTATCCTTAGGTAAAGACCGATAAAAGGATAACCTTGCGCTTAACGTCATGTTACCAAAGGGGTTATGCAGTCATGCGTCTGATTCTTTACGTGCAAGCTCTTTGATAATGGAGCCTTTCATTGCCATCATATTATTGATAGCAAACGCTGTAGTCTCCATGCCTGAATGCGGATTTCCAGCTATCTTAAAAAGTATTTCTGTAGGATCTTTATCTAATCCATGGGCAATCGCTGATTGTGCAAGTTTTTTCAAAGCCGATGGATCTTTTGACACCATAGAAAGATCCACTCTGGCCATATCGTTTAGCGTATTTTGCTCTGCATCAATGATCAAATCTTATTATCACATATCTATTATAAATTATCAAATATGTAAGGACGCCGCGCATGGGGGTGCCAGTCATCTGCCCACGAACGTGATGTTGCCGATTCCTAAGTCGTATGTATGGTTCGCATAGCCGCCGATGGAATTTGTTGCGACGAAGAACAGGGAGGTGGTGCCTTGGCCGACCGTAAGGTTGAGTCCGTAGTTGACTACGCTGCGCGTAAGGTTCGCTGCGCCGAGCTCGTGCTTGTCCGATGTCTGGAATACATACAATGTCACATTGCTGTTCAGCGACGCTGCGGAGAACGTCATGTAAAGATCGGTCTCGTTCGAAGGTACTGACACGTTTATCGCCCTGAGGCTTGGCCCGTACCATAATCTGTCCATCGTGGAGTTGCAGTGTACGGTTCCCAACGAAGCGCAGCCGTATGTCCAGTTGCCAAGGGATATGTACGACACTACCGACCTGCCGGCAGCCTTCTTCACAGTGCTGTTTGCCAGCCATATCCCTGTAGAATTGCCCTTGTAAACGGGACTGCCGAACGTGGCATCAAGATAATTGTCGAGAACCAGCAAATCCGTGAAGTTGTACGCGCTGTTTATCACGGACACGTACCTTACATTGTACTTTGACAGGAAGAACATGGTAAGGTTGGTGTAGTTCTCGTTTATCGGCGATGCATATGCGAACAATCCTCCGGACTGCAGGGATGCGGCCTCAACAGACAGCGGCATGTTCAGCCTTATGTACTGGTCGGTCGCATTCTCCCTTGATGTATAGCCGCCGACCATGGGCTTCTGGAATGCGGTCTGGTAGTACATCGCCTCGCCTGTATACAGGTTCGGCACCGTGGTGTAGCTTGATAGTATCGGCAGTATCACCACGCTGAAGTTGCCGCTGGCATTTGCTATCTGGCTGTATCCGCCGGGTATTTCAGGATGCAGGAAATATGATGATATATACTTTCCTGTTACTGGTATCCCTACGCTTTCTACAAGAATGAGAACAGTTACAATAACCAGCAACGCAAGCAAAATGTAAGTGTGCCCTTTATTTCCAGAATCCCTTCCCTTTAGAACCGACACCAGTTCGTTGAACCCGAACCCTGCGAGGATTGCTACGCAAAGGGTGACTATCAGGTTGAACCTTCCCGGCTCCCTTACAAGATTAAGTATAGGCATGCTTCTGTAAACAAGGTATATGCCGGGCAGGTAGCTGCTGATGTTGGCCTGACTCGGCAATGCGCCTATCTGCAGGTAAGGCCCTGTAGCAAGCCAGATGAAGACAAGCCCAAGCACCGTCCACATGATTATCTCCCTGGACCTGTCCTTCCTAACCCCTTTGAATATCGCGATAAGGATCAGCAGTATTGCGATCCATCCTATGTAGGAGACTCTTTCCACAGTGTCTGCAGAGTATACCTTGGAATACGCGTTTGCCACAGACATGAAGATGTTGTTCGACGGGCCCGGCAGGAAGAAGGAGAGCAACGGGCTGCTCCATGCCATGCTGTTGCCAAGACTTGAGCTTCCGCTCGCAAGGCCCAGTGCCCCATGCATTATTCCATGTACTATGGGTACGAAAAACGGAGACCCTATCACCAGCACCAAGACAACAGAAGAGAATACGGAGACGATAAACCTTCTGCTGAGTATATCTGATCTGTCCTTGGAATTCAGGAGTTTGAGCAGCAGCATAAGGACTATAAACACGATCCCTATTATGCCCTGCTCCGAGTCCCCGTAGAACACCAGAAGAAGGAAGCTTACTGATGTCCCGAGTATGGAAAACAGGTTCTTGTCCCTTATAATAAGCAGCACGAACAGGACGAAAAGCGGCAGGAACTCTATGCCTATCCAGTTTGTCTGCCCTACCATGGCGTGCGCCATGTGGAAGGCGCTGAATGCGAACACTATGCCAGATATGAAAGCGGCATACCTGTTCCTTATGAGATGGTCCGCGAGCAGGAACATGAAGAACCCCGATAGGGTGAAGTCGATGATCAGCAGAACGTTGAATGCGAACGGAAGACCCATCCCATGAATCGGCAGCGTGAACAGCCCCGCAAGAGGCGACAGCGTCTCGGTCACGAGGTTTGCCCCGTTAGGATAGAACAGCATATTGGTGAAGTACGGCGACGAATGCAATTTGAATATCGCGTAGTCGACCCACCACATGCTCCAGATGTTCTGGTAGAAGTCGCTGCTGCCGACTGTGGGTGCGCCAGGTCTTCCGGCTGCGACAGTCGTGGTCATATGCAGTGCAACGGGCCAGAATACAATCAGTGTTATAAGAAGATATGCGGCCAATGGCGGAAGGTACTTCCAGCCAGCGTCGGAAAAATCGAAATGGAAGCGGCTGCGGCCATTCCCATCGGCCTGCGCTGCATGTTTGGCCGCATGCTGTGGTGCCGGCGTGTCAGCAGATTCTTCACTGTTCGCCGTCTTGTTGTATAATGCCTTGTTTTTTTTCATGTAACCATGCGGCGAATTTATTAGAGTTGCATATGAATATATTTAATACTATAAAGCCATAAAATCCAATCATGGGCCGCACAGTCCAGATTGATGCTGCGAACCAACAAAATAAATCAAAACCGTAAAATAAATTCCAAATTTTCAAAATCGTTTCCAGATAAATGGAAAGCTTTATAAACATTAGCCTGATTTGGGGGGATTTGCCAGAAATTAAACAGCAAGGTATATATATCTTAAAAATGCATAACATTTCGTTTTAGTTGGCTTGCATTTTTGCTAGCCAGGTAAACAAGGGGGTAAAGTGAATAAAAAACTTAACGCAGCTATCCTATTAGTTGCGCTCTTTTCGATACTGGTTGTGGGCGTTGCCCTACAAACGTCTTTGTTTTCAAACGGAAGCGCGAATGCGTATGCATTGACAGCAAACAAACCTCCTGCATATCTCTTTGCTTCTGCTAGCACCACAACAACAGCTAGCACCACAACAATAACAGTATTACCGCGCCAATTGACAGTACAACTGACACCACAGACAGCGCTTATATCTGCAGACATCAACAGCCCAACATTTACTGCTGACGCTGTAGGTGGAACAGGCACAGGATACCAGTATAAATGGACACTGCCTACAGGACTTACAGCAGTAAACGGCTGCAACTCGAATTTCGATATATCAGCAACATGCCAGGTAAGCGGATCTGCATTGAACTCTCCATATACAATAACCGTAGTGGCAGAGGATTCCAGTGTAACGCAAACTGCAACAAACACAACTACACTTACAATCAACAAGACGCTTGAAGTATCAACATTCACATGCTCGCCTGTCATATCCGGACAATGCCTTATAAGCGGCGACCAGGACGTAACGTTCTCCAACACAACATCAGGAGGGACAGGGGACGTAGTGTACAGTTATTCAGTAACAAGCGGCTCAGGCACTCTTGTAAGCCAGGGCAACAACAAGTTCTCGTTCAGTGCACCAGGTTCATACAAAGTAGCACTGAATGTCAATGACAAGTCAGGAGAAACGAACTCCTCATCAGTAAACATACAGGTCAACCAGTCACTCACAACAACATTGATTCCGAACAGGACATTAATCAGCACAGGCCAGTCGGTATCATTCACCAATACAACACTGTATGGAACTGGTGTCAGAAAATTCACCTACTTTGTCAACGGCAATCCTGCATCTACTTCGGGATATGCGATAAACTATAACAAGATAACATTCTTCACGGCAGGCAGTTACGTTGTCTCGCTTGGTGTCAAGGACCAAAGCGGCGAGATATCCAACAGCTCTACCAATGTAAAAGTGGTGGCGCCATTGAGGATAGCGCTTTATGCATCTAACACGACAATAGTCGTGAACCATGACATACAATTCACAAACCTAACTACAAACGGAACAGGATCGGACAATTGGATTTACAAGTTCAACGGCTCAACGGTACTGCCAAACGGCGTATCCTATCTTGGTAAAAACAAATTTGAGTTCACGCTTGCTCCGGTAAAGTACCTTGTTACGCTTTATGTCAATGACCTTACGGGCGAATTCAACCAGTCATCAGTACCGATTGCAGTTAACGAGTCCCTTACAGTAAATGACACAAAAATACTATATCCTGGTAGTGAAAAGAGCGGCATTCCGGTATTCAGCAGGGATCAGGTCGTAACGGATGAGGACCCCGGTGCATCTGGCGGGCAGCCTCCATACACATATGAATGGACCGTGAAAATGCCAGGTAGCAACACATTCAACCCAGCGAACTGTGGTCCAGGAGCAACAGGTCCTGTAGGCAGCAATGTCCCATGCGAATTCGCAACCAATTCGTCAAGCCCTCTGGGCCAGTATAACTTCCAGCTTGCGATTACTGACAGCGAAACGCCTCGGGGGCCGGTATCTTCTCAGACTGAGCCATTCAACCTCAACGCATCGCTTGTGCTAAGCTCATTCACATGCACGCATTTTGTAGGCAGCGGATGCCTGATCAGCCCCGACCAGACAATAACATTCTCCAACTCAATAACAGGAGGCACAGGTGGAGTTACATACAAATATTCAGGAACTGCAGTAGGTAACATGACATATGTCTTAGGTCAGACATTCTCGTTCTCAACAGCAGGAACGTATAAACTCAATCTAAGAGTTCAAGACCAGGCAGGGGAGAACGACACATCCAGCCTTACAATACAGGTCAACAAGACGCTTACCACATCACTGACATGCACGCATTTTGTAGGCAGCGGATGCCTGATCAGCCCTGACCAACAGGTAACATTCTCCAACAAAACGCAGTACGGCACAGGCGGCAACATCTACGCATACACAGGAACTGCAACAGGAAACATGACCGCCGCAGGAAGTGACACGTTCACTTTCTCGAAAGCAGGGACATACAAGCTCAATTTGGGCGTCGTAGATCAATCAGGCGAGACAAACTCCTCAAGTGTGACAATACAGGTCAACAAGACGCTTACCACATCACTGACATGCACACAGCCAATAGGCAGCGGATGCCATATCAGTGCAGGGCAGAACGTGACATTTTCTAATTCCACACAATACGGAACAGGAGGCGATGTCTATACATACACAGGAACTGCAACAGGAAACATGACAAGCATAGGAGGAAACATCTGGATATTCAACAGTGCAGGAACATACAAACTCAACCTCGATGTAAGAGATATATCAGGCGAGGTCAACTCGTCCGATGTTGTTATAACGGTAACGCCGCCATTGGAAGTAACACTCCTCGAGAGCGCTAATGTTATAATCCAGGGAGATACGGTAAACTTCACCAACACAACATCAGGAGGCACGGGCAGTGATAGGTACTACTATACAACAAGCAATACAGCAGGCGTAACCTTCAAAGGCAACTCAGCAACATTCACAAAACTCGGCACATACAACATCACATTGCACGTGTCCGACATCTCCGGAGAGCACAACGTATCGTCCAACGTAGTCACAGTGGATGAGCAGATCATAGTAAATGAGTCGTTCACGACAACTCCAACCGTAAGCCAGGATCAGATAATAAAGATCAGCAGCGACGGAGCAGTGGGTGATAGCGGAATACCTCCATATACGTATGAATGGTTCTACTTCTACGTGCCGTCGACTGGACAGCCCGGCACTGCGCACCCTGCGCCATGCCCTACAAGCCTTACATGCATAATGCAGACAAACAGCATGACACCAGGCCAGTATGACTTCTTCCTGCAGGTGACGGACAGCGCGATACCTAACGTATCCATAGACTCGCCGATAACTTTCATAACAGTGACACCTGCATTGCAGATAACATCATTCTACACATCGCCAAGCATGATATATTCGGGTCAGAACACAATACTCTTCAGCACTATATCAGGAGGGACAGGAAATAACATATATTCGTACACTGTAAATGACATTACCGGAGTCAAGATAAGCGGCAATTCATTAACATTCACCAGCACAGGAAACTATCTGGTAACTCTGTCTGTAAAGGACAAGACCGGAGAGAACACAACAGCAAACACCGTTGTGACCGTAACCACGCCTCTAAAGACGGAATTGTTCAATACATCAAGGCTATACATCAGCGCAAACCAGAACGTGAACTTCACCAATACAACGACAGGCGGCACAGGAAGCAACGTCTACACCTACTTCGTTGACGGAAAGCCGAATACAACAACCGTCAACACGGTAAAGTTCCCGAACTCAGGAAACTACGCGGTAACTTTAGGGGTAAAGGACAGCGCTGGCGACATCGCGAACTCAATGGGCATAAACGTGATAGTTGCGGCACCGCTTGAGATAACATCGTTCAGCAACACAACCGGCAAGATCAGCGCAGGGCAGTCCGTGACATTCACAAACACAACCACAGGAGGCACAGGCAAAGACGCGTTCACATACTTCGTCAACGGCGCGCCGGTCATTCCCAATGCAAATGGCTCAATAACATTCGCATCTGCAAACA
>JBOGRY010000001.1:0-50638 GCA_050749665.1 Candidatus Micrarchaeaceae archaeon | reverse complement strand
ATCCCTGCGCCGCTGCAGAGGAGTTCGAGCTTATGCTTTCTATGCCTGATGGCGACGGTATGCCCGCCTCAAGGCTTGACAGATCCCCCTTTATGGTGTACAATGCCGTTATGTTCTGCACTACCTCTGGGCAGTAGCCTACTGCTACGCAGTACCAAGGCTGCTTGTTAGGCGGCGTTGCAGGGTTGCAGGTTGTAGGGAAGTTCTGCGGCGGCGGGAAGAGCGGATTTTGGTTTATGGTGCTGAGTATTGTGCTTATGTTGTCGGTATCAGATGACATCCCAGACAGCGCAATTCCAGCATTGGACCTGTTTATGCTGGCAAGCAGCGAGAAGTAGCTGTTGAAGCTGGAATTTAGCTTATCGTACGCCGCGGAGAAGTTCATTATGCCGTAGCCGAAGGTGCTGTTGGGCCCTCCGTTGTCAGATAGGGCCTTGTGGCAGTTCGGCACGGTGGTGCATGACTGGCACTCGTTTGCAAGCGTGCATGTCGCCCCAGTGTTCAATCCTGTCTCTACAAGGCAGTCGGATATGTTGGCATAGCCGTACCGCCTGTATGATTCCATTGTGGAGTTCAGGTAGCTTAGCGTGGAGTTATTTGGGTAGTACTTGCTCGTAAGGAACGGCGTTAGTACGCTGTCTATAAGCGTGATGTTCGTAAGCATCGTGTAGCTGGCGCTGCTGTTCTCTATTACCACGTAATTGTTGTTTGCGTTGAGCTGCATTATTATGTAGCTGGCGCCGTTGAGCGTCGTATTGTAGAATACCGCGCTGTTTATAGTAGCATTAGGCATGTACGTCAAGAGGTATGAATCAAGCGCAGGATGCACAGATGCTGCATGCGCAACTGACAGCGCCATAGCGGCTAATGCTATTATTGACAGGTATCTGAAGGCCACAATACATATTGCATGACAACATTTATAAATATGACGAGTGCTGCATTTGGATTTGTCGGCGTAAAACAAACTTTTAGGAAAAGTTAAAACTTTTGGGAAAAGTTTTATTGAAACAGCTAGGAAAAACAGTTAAAACTTTTGGGAAAAGTTTTATCAGAACAGCTATGGTAAGTTAATTGAAAATAAAAGAAGAAAAAGAAAGATTGAAACCCTTTCGGGTTTCATCAGAAGCAAACTGGCTGTTTACTTAGCCTGTGCATACAGCTGCTGTATGAAGGTGTTTCCTGCAGCTGCTGTCTGGTTGGCGTAGTACCCTGCTACCAGTATCCTGTTGGTCCCGTATGCCTGCGCTACCTGCGTTGTCGGCGTCATGGTTATGTTGTATGCGCTCTGCAACTGCTTCGACAGCGTGTTTACGTAGCCGCTTCCTATCAGGATCAAGTTGCTGCCCGGGTTTGCCTGCGAATCCAGCACTACAAGCGGTGTCGTAGTCAGGTTATGAAGCAATACAGGCGTTGTTGCGCTTGTCACTGATGGCGTTGCTGTCAGGTTGGATATACCGGATACGGTAAAGTTGGCCTTCTTGCTTACTGATATCGAGGCGTTTACCATGCCTATCGAAACGTTAGGCAGGTTCGTTGCCTGGCCGACTCCATATGGGCCGTACTCCTTGTAGCTCTTTGTCGGCGACGTTGTGCTGTTTGCCGCGCTTACCGAGAACTGCAGGTAGTCCTGCGCCTTTGCAAGGTTGAAGGTGTCAAGCAATGGCGTTATTGAAACGACCTTGCTTCCCTTCTCTGACCTGAACCCTGCCTGCACGTTGAATGCGCTTCCCAGGTCTGCAGGCCCGTATGTAACGTTGTTCTTTGTTCCTGAACCTCCGGACGCGGAATAGTTCAATTGGAACAGTGGCGTTACTCCGATGCCTCCTGTCGAGTTGTCTATGCCTACAGTGAAGCTGTCTATTGCAGCGCTGTTGGACGGTACTGCCTGTTCACCTAGCGTGTACGTGAAGTATTGGCCTACTCCAACCACAGGTTGTGCCACTGCATTTGCTGACAGAACGAATGTGTTCGTCGGCTGGCCGTTCTGCTGGTTGTATATCACGTTGCCTGGCGCAGTGTTTGAAAGCGACTGGTATGCCTGGCCGCTCTGCGTGTACAGTACTCCAGGAGTTCCTGTGTTTGTAAGCGTTGCCAATGTGTTGGCTATGCCTGTCTCTACGCTTACTGACAGCGTGCTTGGAAGTGCCCTGTTGAGCTGTATGGAGGTTACGTTGTAGACGTTGCTTGGCAATGGGAGCGTTACCGAGTTGCTCTCAAAGGTCAATGTCTGCGTTATTGGCGAGCTCATTGTGTTGCTTGTGTATCCTGATACTGTTACCAGCAACGGGTTTGTTGAAGTTATCCAGTTGCCTGCAGCTCCTGCGTTGCCTCCGTTGTATAACAATACTACCTGACTTCCTCCAAGTGCGTCAATTGCATTTCCCCCTGTTATTGCGTTTCCTACCTCGTTGAGCTTGTATGGCGTAAGGTCGTATACGACTGAACTTGCTGTCTGACCTACGTAGCTGAATGCGTTAGGTATCTGGCTTGTTGCGGTAAGCTCCTGCGCAGGCTCGGTCACGTTCTTTATGCTTCCACCTGGCATTGTTACTGTTGATCCCAAGTTCGCGTATTCCACAGATGAAGTTGTGGATGACCCTAGGGTTACTGTATCAAAGCTGCTTGCTCCAAGCGTGTCCCCCAAGAATGTTACCTTGTACGCATGCGGGTCCTGTATGAAGTCGAAGCTCTGCCCTGCTGTAAGGGTTGTCGGTGTAGAATTGTAGATCACTATGCTCTGCAATGCCTTTGGCTGTGCTGCTGTCGAGCTTGTAGTGTTTGTCCACAGAAGGTCTACGTACCATCCTGGGTTTGTTGTCTGGTTGAACACCTTTCCGCTCTGGATTTCGTATACGTTTGTGTACAACTGTATCTTTGCCCACTTCTGGTATGCGTACAAACCGGCGAATGTCTGGTTTACGTTGACGTAAAGGGTGTGTCCGGTTACGTTGAACTTTGCGGTCGTCCCCTGGTTTACAGAGGATGTGTTTGTCAGCACATTATTGTATAATATAGACAACGATGCTGGGCTCAAGCCGTTTGAGTTAGGCTGTCCCAAGTCCGTAAGCTCTACTGTCCATGGACCGCTTGTCAGGTTGTGGCCTACATATACTGTCTGCATGGGCACCAATGCCGATGCAAGGTATATCCTGCCTCCATTAACCGTGCCCGAGGATGTTACAGTGCTTGACGGGCCTGTTGCGTTTAGTATGGTCCAGTTCTGCCCAAGCAGATTTATGGGCGCATTTATGCCTAACCCACCGTTAGATACTGTGTTCTGTATAGGCGTTGAGAATGTTGCCTGGTATGCTCCTCCAGCATCAAGAAGCTGGAACTGGTTCACCGGCGACCCTGCAGATCCTTGGTCAAATACAGGGAATCCTGTAAGCCACAGGTATTCAGTTTCGCCATGGCCTCCGTAGTTGCTCAGCAATCCCGAGTATTGGGATGACGTAAGCTCCATTATGTTGTCGTACGAGGTGCTGCTGAACTGCGTGAATGATGCGCCTCCGCCGTTGTTGTTCGATGTTACTGATGTAGATACAGGGACGAACCCTGCGGTAGTGTATGGGGATGCCGGTGGCGACAGTGCTATAGTGGTTGAATGCTCGTATGTGTACTGTCCACTGCCCTGCAGTGTCTTGGTGTTCTGCGGCGAGTTAAGCACTATTGCGCCGTTAAGCACTGATCCTATGAGTGCGCTGAACAGGTATGTCCCTGCGTTTGCACCTACAGATCCGCTCTCGTTCAGCCACACCTGCTGGTTAGCAAGCGTATACGATGACGAGGACACTGCCACGTGCAATACGCTGGTTGCCTGCGTTGCATTTACCGATGCCGTTACCGGAACGCTTGTGTATGCAAGGTTTCCGATTGCAGCAGCGATGTTTGCCGCGACAACACCGTCTGATGGTTTAGCATTTGATCCTATTACAACCTGTACCACTGGCTGCCCACTATTGCTTATTATAGGGACATTCTGGAAGGTTATTTGGCCTGCGAACGCAAGACCTACTCCGAGTAATGCTGCACCTGCTACCACAGCCGCGATTCTCTTTGCATTTAGAGTCTTCATGTTCTCACTTAATATTTGTGAATTAT
This sequence comes from Candidatus Micrarchaeaceae archaeon, assembly GCA_050749665.1. GTDB lineage: Archaea > Micrarchaeota > Micrarchaeia > Micrarchaeales > Micrarchaeaceae > UBA12276. The sequence continues at coordinate 46,534 of JBOGRY010000001.1, read as the reverse complement.
AGTCCACTGAAAAGTATTTAAATACATACGCTATGTATAATAGTTTTTTTATTAATAATCTTTTATGTACGTTGATTGTCATACAAGGTATCTCTTATCAACGCTTATTCGCCGTGAATCTACGTCGTAGGCCATACCGTTGTCCGTAAGGTTATCCCCAGTTGATATGCCATGGCTTGCTGTCGTAAGGAATCCATTTGCCCTTGGGCGGCACGGCATATACCTAGAAACGCAATCCAGGCAACTACCATAAGGGATTTGCCGCCTGCCGTTGCCATGCTTTACTGATATTGTTTTATTTGTTGCGTTGCTAAGTAATGTTATTAGTTGTTCGGCAATATAAATCCTTCTGGCGTCTTGCAGACGGGGTTCCAACAGCTGCCTTTTGAGGATATTGATGAAGATTAACAAGTACTATGACAATTCGCAGCAGAGCAATACCTCTACAGCCCAGGAGAAACCTGATCCTGCCGAGCATGACAGCGGCAGGGAGCACGCAGTGGGAAGCAGCACCGGCTTGGGTAAAAAGCTGGATCTGCTTGAAAACAACAAATATTTGATCATAGGCATAGCGCTTCTCATAATAGCGGTAAATATCGTGCTGAGGGCAGGCCTGCTGCAGTACCAGGGCCTTTTCGAGCCTGACGGGTTCTTCTACTACTCAGTTATAAGGGCGGAGATAAACGCCCATTACAGTCTTGTCAATTACCTTGGCATATCAGGGTTCCCCTCGCATAACTTCATAGGCGAGGCTCCGGGACTCCCGTACCTTACCGTAATAGGATACTACCTGCTGCACGGCATCACAGGGCTAAGCGCCCTTACAATAATGCGATGGATGCCGATACTCTTCGGCGTGCTTTACGCCATACTTGCATATTTCCTTGTTCAGCATGTATCCAAAAGCAGGTCATTTGGCCTTCTTGCGATGTTATTCGTCAGCCTATCCAGCGGCAACATAGCTAGGACTGCCGGCACAGTGTATAGGGGGGACAGCTTCATCGCGCTGCCGTTGATGGTCGCTCTGCTGCTCATGCTCATGTCGATAGAGGACAAGCGCAACCTAAGGAAGTGCATATACGCCGCGCTCGCCGCAGTGTCGCTAAGCATCGGCGCGATAATGTGGAACGGATCCCCATTCATAGTAGTAATCTACATGCTATCGCTTCTCCTGGTTGTTGCATACGGATTCATAAAGGCCGACAAGAGCCTGCTTTTCTCCGGATTGGTCCTGACGGTAGCCTTTGCCCTGACGAATATACTTGAAAGGCTGTACAGATTCGTAGGCCTTGCCAGGCCAGGCCTTGAGTTTGTGGGCAACAGCTTCATCATATTCTACGTGCCGCTGCTTGTGGTCAGCATTGCAACCTATTACCTAGTAAAGCACATGCACAGGTTCAAGCATGTATCTACCACTCCCAACAGAATAATCGTGTCTTTGGTTTCTGCTGTTGTTGTATTCATACTCATATACGCACTGTTCGGAAGCACTGTGCAGAACCTCGCCGCTCCACTGTCCCCTACGCCTGTCGGCGCTGCTACGAACGCAACAAAGCAGGCCATAGGCGCGACAACGCAGGAGCTGCAGCCACCTACATACAACTTCCTCTGGTCCAGCTTCAACATTCAGCTGTTCCTTGCGCCCCTCGGCATCGCACTATTTATACTGTTCGCCTATCTCATATCGATCAACTGGCGCTTCATAAAGAGGGACCATTTCCAGCTCAACGCCGTAGGATTCCTGGTCATTATAGCTTACCTACTCATAACGGCTTATTTACAGGCAAGTGCCATAAGGTTCAACGCCATAGTATCGATACCATTGGCGATCTTTGCAGCATTCGCGGTGTACGGCCTCGGGAAACTGGTATACCATTACGGGATAAGGCGAAAGGACGTTGGCATAGCCGTTGCCGGCATACTGATAGTCCTTGCGGCAGCGCTCATATACAATCTGCATGGCGGACTATCGTCTACGTTCAAGATGGTTTCAGTATCTATAGCGTTGATGTTCGCTGTTCTGGCAGCCTTGGTCATATACAGCATATATTCGCTGGTAAAGGGCCGCATAAGGCTGAAGTACATAGTCATAGGCATAATCGCCGTTGCGCTGATATACAACTATTACATCACGTACTTCGAGTCGTATACTGCCTCACAGGCAGATGGCATAAACCCGCAGTTCCTTGAAGCAATGACATGGCTTAAGAACAACACCGCAACCAATGCGACTGTGCTTGCCTTGTGGCCCGACGGCTCAGTAGTAGAAGGATGGGGCAACAGGACAAGCTACATGGACAGCGTAGGGGGAGAGAACGGCACAAGGATATTACCGTTCTCGCAGTTTCTGTTCAACACGAGCATAGACTCGCAATACCTGTACGGCATAGGCAAGCCCGAGTATCTAGTGGCGAGGAACTTCTGGTACGAGGAATTGGGAGGCATTGCGCAGGAGGGTCTCGTGCAGAACGCATCGGCATACGGCTACGTGCTCATGGACCGGCTCAATTCGTCGAACAACGCCACAGCCCAGTTCTTCACCTTCTCGGCAAACCAGTATCCATATTACAGGAGCGAGCTCATAATAGTGCCAGAGCCGAACGGCACGTCGCAATACACGGCATATCTCGGGCTTCAGAGCAGCTCAAATGCGGCCAAGATGAGGAGCATCATATTCCTCAATACGTCGAATGACGCATATTCCATTGACAACTTCTCGGCAAACGACACAATCAACTACACGCTCATGGTATCATTTTCCGGGCATGAGATCAACGGCGCCTATGTGCTGGGGCCGAAGCTCGTTGCAAGCAACCTGTTCAAGTTCACGTTCCTGTGCAACTATGACACATGCCCGTACAACGACAGCAATGTCAGCATGCAGGCGGTATACATAAACGGCGACACGAAGATATACAAGATAAATTACCTTGGATGATGCACAAGTGTATGCCTTAGTTTGAGAGCGATTTGAGTACAATCTTGCTTACATCCCTTACAGAGTATGCCTTCGAACTGGACAATATTTTCGGATATGCACCGATAATCCCATATCTCGTATGCTCGCCGCCCCTGAAGATGTCGACGTTTTCCAGAATGTTTGTGCCCATCTCGTTTGTCTTTATTGTATATCCGTCTTTTGCTTCTACAAGCAGGTCAGGCACTATGAATTTGTCGGTTTTACCGTAGTATTTCTTGCCGTCGAACACTCCTTTTATGAAGCTTAATTTTGCTAGATCTTTTGCTAATCTGCCTTTATGGGCTGCATTCCTGTCGTTGCCAAAAACGAATCGCGAATCATTCATCCATACAGGTACTATCTTGTTGGTGCTGGTTGCGGAGAATGCAACAGTATTAACGAGGTCTAGATCCTTTACAGTGAATCCTTGGCTTAGCATTTGCATGTTTGTTACTCTGCTTTTTATTACATTTGGCATGCCTCTGTAAATGCTCCTCAATACTGGACTGTCAACGTTTAGTTTAGTTGTGTTCCGCTTGAGCTTCGCGTATCCATTTTTCACGAGCCATCCGTTTATTATGAATTTTTTGTACGTGGCAACGCCGCCGTGGTCAGACACTATTATTATCTGTATCTTTTCTTCTGCGCATTTAGACCTAAGGTAATCAAACACATCATTTATCTCAACAAATAGGGGTAGCATATACTTTTTCCATTCCTTCCTGCTCAGCGTGAAATGCTGTATCCTGTCGGTTTCTGTTATGCACAGGAATATTAGGTCGTATTTTTTCCTGCCATCCATATCTCCCATCAGCTTTAACTTCAGCTTTATCTTCCCTGCAAGTATCCTAGATGCTTTCCTCGCACTCATCTCCCCTTTTTCCACCTTCCTCTCTATATCAGGTTCCTCCTCAAGGCCGAATTCCTTCATGAACCTGGCAATGGTGCTGTTGTTGGTTTTGTACCTTGCCGGGAACCCCGTCACCATGTCCACATTCCGACTATCGGTAAGTTTTGTTATCATTGCGGGCGTTATTATAAGTGACTTCTTGCTTGGTAGGTCCCAGAACGGACTTGCCCCAGCATAGTTGAAATCCGCAAGCTCCAACTCATATCTTCCGTTTAATCTTAAGAAGTCGTATATACCGAGATCGCCTTCGGACAATCCTGTATATATTGTAAGCCAGGCTGATGCTGTCACCGGAGGCATATTCGACTTTAGGTCTTTTAAGTTTGATCTCCTAGCAAACCATCTTATCGCATCGAGGCGCTTGTCTGTTGCCATTTCCTCGAATAGCCAGACAGGCACGCTATCGAGGCCTATCAGATATGTTTTCATAGTGTATCAACGCACAAAGTATGCTGAATAGTCCGAAAGTGTTTCCAGTGCAAAGTTTATAATAGGGAGACCATGCGACAGCCTCTTTATGGTATCAAGGTCTTCCTTGTCAGCGCCTCCGATGATTGCCAGCAGTGGAGGATATACCAATAACTGCTCTATCAAGCCGAGCACAAGCACCAGTATGTAATCGCTTGACAGATAGGCAATAGGCAGGATAAGCAATGCGCTTATGATACCTGCCGCTATTACCCTTGCAAGCTTCGACGTATTTAACATCACTGACAGCTTCTTGGATGCGATCATGACCGACAGCGACGACATCACTACGGGTGATATTATGTACAGCAACACCACGAGGCCGTATCCCTTGAATAAGGGTATGAGTATGGACATCAGTGCAAATTCCATTATGGCTATCATTATCGCATACTTTAGTACATCCTTTACAAGGTTCCTGCCTATCAGCAGCATTGTCGTATACGTTGCAACGGCCCAGAAGAGTATGCCTATGGATATGACTGATATATATATAGGAGTAAGCATGTAGCTGGCGCTGAATACCGTATAGGAGAACTGCTTGGCAAGGACGGCTATGTAGAACATAGCAGGCACCATTATTACAAAGGTCATGTATATCGCATAATTGTATATCTTGTTGAGGCTCTTTCCCAGGCTTTCTATCGATAGCGTAGATGCGAACATAGGAAGAAGCGCGAACGTTATGGAATCGGTCACGAGCAGGAATAGGTTTGCCGTCCTCAATGCAACGCCATAGTTCCCTACTATTATTGTGGTTGCAAAAAGGCCCAGCAATATAGGCGAGAGGTTGTTCACAACGCCGCGCAGGCCCGTATATATCGATATGGGCGCAGAGAATCCAAGTAGATCCTTCATGCCCTTAAATGATGGCATTGGGAACCTTATCTTGAACTTGTATACGATTATAAAGAGCGAAAATACCAAACCAACTGAATAGCCTATGATGGTGCCTATTATCGGTCCCATCGCACCGAATTTCATGTAAACCAGGATTATGCTGAATATGGACTGCAGCACCGATTGCATCAGTATCACAATCGCTATGTATTTGCCGTTGCCGAAACCTATCGTCGCGTAGTATGATGCCGAGTACATTATAGACAGGATTATGATAAGCGATGCTACCTGCACTATAAACGTGTGCGAACTGCTGCCTAGGGCGTAATGTGCGATTAGGCCGCTTGAGAGGATCGCAATTATCGTGAAAATCGTGCCGGTTATAAGCATGATCGCATAGCCGTTTGATAAGACCTTTCTTATGGATTCCTTGTCATTCTTGACTATGTACTGGCCTACAAGCTTGCTGAATGCTGTGCCTACACCAATGTCACCGAACGCGCCGAAGAACGTCGCAAAAGCTATGGCTATTGTGAATATGCCGTATGTGCTAGGGCCCAGTATCCTTGCAACTATTATGAATGCTATTCCAGATAATATTAGAGCCAGAAACCTTCCTGTTATTATAGAGGTGGCTACCCCTGCGGTTTTCTTCCCTATCTCTATGTGTTGTGCGTCATTTTCCTGTTTTCCGGTTTTAGTGGGCATGATAATCGGATTAACATTCTGGTGTGGAATCTAGCTACAACTTTTAGAATTGGATTGCGCCAATAAGGAATTAAAGACTAAGACTATTTATAGGATACAGTTTATATTGATAGTAATAAATATTCGCAGGTAATATCGAAATGAAAAATCAGGGAAATGGCTCGCTAAAGCACTACCATAGGTTTGTCACCAAGTGGAATGCCATAAGAAAACTAAAAAACGAACCCATCACCGTAGTGCTATCACCCCACATGGATGACGTTTTTCTTTCGCTGAATTCTTTCATATGCTCGGGCTCCATAGGGAGGAATATTGTTGGCATAAATGTATTTACCCTGACTGACAGCGCAGTGAAAACGAATGTGAAGTCGGATTTCGGAACAGTTTCTGCAACAAGCGCCATGCGCATGATAGAGGAACTATCGTATTCCAGGTATCTGAAACATAAGCGGATAAATTATGTGCCGCTGTTCATGGGATTCAAGGATGCGGCAATTGACGCATATTATAGGTTTATAGCAGGTAAGAGTATCAATGGCGTGTCTAATAAATTCGGCATAAGATCTGCTGCAAGGGCGATGCACGTTAAATATGTAAAGGAGCTGTATGGTAAATTGGAACTGGAGGGCGCACTCGTGCCAATAATAAAACAGTTGGGAAGCATAGACAAGATCCTTGCGCCGATGGGAATAGGAGACCACATAGACCATATTTTACTTAGGAATTTTTCCGAAAGCCTGCGTTTGAAGTCAAGGGCAGGGCTTTATGCCGACATACCATACATTCATGAGTACGGCTACGATTCGATCGGGAAGCTTAAAGGGGCGTTGCCCAAGGATTACAGTACTTATGAGATGAAGACCTTCGACCCTGCCGAAAAGACTGCGCTCTTCAGGAAATTGTATAAGAGCCAATACGATGTTAGCATCGGCAAGAGCATGAAAGCGATAGCGGAGAACACCGGGGAAGCAATATTCTGGAGATAGCGTGAAGGGATTAAGCGTATTGATTTTCTCGAAAGGCTACGTGGACAACATAATAACGGTAGTCAGGGACGTGTACGGCATTGCCGATGATATAGTTCTGTTCGATGCAAGCAATAGGAGGGAGCATGAGCGCCTGAAACGTATAAAGGCAAGCTCAGGGCTGCCCAAGCTTAGGATATTCCCGATGATAGCGTTGGGCTATCCGGATCCGCTGAGGATGTACGGGCTCGGGAAGTGCAGGCGTGACTGGGTGCTGCTGATAGATACCGATGAGCTGCTCTCCAGAGGATTGAAGGACAGGATGCACCAGCTCGTGAGTGGAAAGCGCTCGGCGTTTGCGCTCAGGCGCTACGAGGAGGTAAAGAGCGTTGAAAGCATGCCTTTGTTCTCCACTTGGCAGGTCAGGCTGTTCAAAAAGGATTCCGTTGAGTTCCGCGGACTTCCGCACGAGCAGCCGATAGTCAGGGGCAAACTGGAAAGGCTTGACGAAAGCGGCTGCTGCATGATGCACATGTCTGGCATGATGAGCCGCAAGACGCAGCTCGACTATGGGGAGATGGAGAAGTTCGAGAGGCTGACCTATAAGATGTACAGAGCAAAGATGCTCGAATATGCGTCAAAGCTAGGCACGAACGAGGACAAGAATTCAAACAAGACGCTTTCCGGGAGGATCATAAGCTCATGGATCTGGTTCTACCAGCATGTAACGCTGAAGAAGGACGAGGAAGAGCTCAGCGGTTTCGACTATTTCATGTACTACTCCATGCTCGATCTTGCATACTACACCCTTGAGGGCAACATGAAAGGCATATTTGGCATAATACCCAACGAGAGAAGGCATGTAGATCAGATAAATCGCTGGAGGAGCGAGAAGGGCGGCGAGAGGATACTTAAGATATCAAAGATAATAAACAGTATCGGCATAACAAAATTCCTTGAGCTCGACAATGAGAGCGTTGTAGATAATCTGATAAAAAGGTACAAATACAAAGACGGAGGCATAGGCCTCCTGTTCAAGCTCATAAACGACAGGTATGATAAGTTGAAGGATGGTGCTATTGATGGCGGCTAAGTACAACCTTACGATAATACCGAACACTCTTGCCACTTTCGGCGGCGGAGAGCACCTCGCGTTCGAGATGGCGAACAAGCTTAAGGGCAGCTGCAACGTAAGGATAGTCAACCCTGTTTCCAGCATAGACATGATAAGGACGGAGAAGGGCAAACTCCTCAAAGAGCACGGTATAAAGGAGAGCCAGGTTGTGGACGTGGAGTGCAAAGGCATGCGCATGAAGGCATTCGGCACCGAGGACTTCATACTAATGGTACCTACAATGAATGGAAAGCACAGGCTTGCCGAGACAATCAAGAAATCGGATTCAGTATACTGCATAACCAACAACCCTTTCATCGTTGATTACGCTGCAAAGGTGTCCAACAAGTACAACACGAAGTTCGTGTTCGCTATACAAAACAGGATATTCGCAAGCTACTTCGAGAAGTCGAGGAGCCTCAAGGACATCATGGGCACAGCAATGTACAGGAGGATACTCCGCAAGATAAAGTACTTCCATGCGCTCAATTCCTTTGATGCAAACCTTGTAAAAAGGAACCTGCCGAAAGCAATAGCTTATACAATACCGGGGTTCACCTCGCTGAAGAAGCCGAGGGTAAGCACCAACAGCGGCAGATTCGTGGCGCTGTGGGTAGGGCGTCTTCCTGAATACCAGAAGGGCGTGGACCTCCTATGCGACGTGATAAAGCGCACCGTCGAAAAGGACAAGGATATAGAGTTCAGGATAGTGGGAGCAGGCGGAGACGGGGAGCACCTCGTAAAGTCGATATCAAAGACCCACAAGGACAACGTCAGTTGGCTGGGCTTCGTGCCTTACGACAAGGTCAAGAGGCAGTATTCCGATTCTGATCTCCTCCTTTTCACCGCAAGGGGCGACGAACTTAGGTATTTCCCGCTGGTGTTCCTCGAGGGGCAGTCGTTCGGGCTGCCCATAGTGGCATTTGACGGCAATTCCCATGAGGAGATAGTGGACAGCACATCAGGCAAGCTCATCAAGGCCTTTGACACCGGCAAGTTCTCCGACGCAGTGATAGAGTACCATAGGCTTTGGGTGAGGGACAGGAAAAGATACCTGAAGCTGAAAGCCAGGATATCTGATATAACGATGGACAGATATAGCGAGGAGGCCGTAATTCCGAAGATGGCCAGGATGCTCATACCAGATAATTAAGGCTTTTACCGAAAGTTATTTAAATAAAATAGCCATTAAATCGCATTTTAATCTGCTTAATAGAAAAGTATTTATATAAGTTATGCGAAGTTATTGATATTTAGGGCATTTGTATGAAGATACTTATAACGGGGGGCGCAGGCTTCGTCGGAAGCCACCTCTGCGAGAAATACACGACTAACGGTGACACCGTCATATGCCTTGACAACATGATCAACGGCGACCTTGGCAACGTCAGGCACCTCGTAAGCAGAAGGAACTTCAAGTTCGTAAAAGGCGACATAAGGGACCCGGAGCTCCTGGAGAAGCTCGCCAGGGATGCCGACGTGATAATGCACCTTGCAGCGCAGATACATGTTGACAGGTCGGTGGTTGAGCCGAAGCTGACATATGAAACGAATGTCATCGGAACGCTCAACGTCATGGAAGCCGCGAGGGTGTGGGACGTGAAGAGGGTGATATACGCATCGACGAGCGAGGTATACGGTCCTGCCGAGTTTGCGCCGATGCACGAGGCACATCCGCTTAATCCTCCCCATCCGTATGGCGCAAGCAAGGTGGGCGCGGAGAAGCTTGCAAGCGCGTACATCAAGACGTACGGCATGGACATCGCCATAATGCGCCCGTTCAACATATTCGGGCAGAAGCAGAAGGACACGGGATACGGAGGCGCCATATCGATTTTCGTGAAGAGGGTGCTTGGCAACCAACCCCCGATAATCTACGGCAGCGGCAAGCAGACCAGGGACTACACGTACGTCAAGGACACCGTAGCGGCATACGACGCAGTGCTTAACCACAAGAAGCCCATAAACGAGCCGATAAACTTCGGGACGGGCAAGGAAGTGTCCATAACAGACCTTGCCAACCTCATAATAAAGCTGTGCGGCAAGGAGGGCAAGCTCAAGCCTGTGCATGTTGACGAGAGGCCAGGAGAGGTCTCGAGGCTTGTTGCAGACGCCTCAAAGGCGAAGAAGCTGCTCGGATGGGAAGCCAAGTACTCGCTGGAGGACGGGCTCACGGAATTCATAGACTGGTACAAGAACTACAAGTCCGAGGAATGGACAAAGTTTGGTTGATCTATTGGAGAAGAATTTCCTGCCTTTTGCAAAGCCCTATATAGGGAAAGAGGAGATAGACGAGGTAGTCGACTCGTTGCGCTCCGGCTGGGTCACGATGGGCCCCAAGACCGCGAAGTTCGAGAAGCTTCTTGAGAAGTATACAGGGGCAAAGGCTGCAGTGGCAGTGAATTCATGCACGGCAGCTATGCACCTCTCTCTGCTTGCCCTTGGCATAGGAAAGGGCGATGAGGTCATCACGACGCCGTACACTTTTGCTGCTACAGTCAACGTAATAGTGCAAGTGGGTGCGAAGCCTGTATTTGTCGACGTGCAGCGCGACAGCGCAAACATAGACCCCGATCGTATAAGGAAGGCCATCACAAAAAGGACCAAGGCGATAATGCCAGTGCATTACGGGGGGCAGCCGTGCGACATGGACGAGATAAGGAAGATAGCAAAGGAGCACAATCTTGATGTAATAGAGGATGCGGCGCACGCGATCGGCGCCGAATACGGAGGAAAGCCCGTAGGAACGTCAAGCAGGGCTGTATGCTTCAGCTTCTATGCAACAAAGAACATTACAACAGGGGAGGGCGGCGCGGTAACAACCGGCGACGAAAAGCTTGCTAACAGGTTGAGGGAATTGAGACTGCATGGCATGAGCGCCGGCGCATGGAAGCGCTATACAAAGAAGGGCAGCTGGTACTATGAGATAGTGGACTGCGGCTGGAAGGACAACATGACGGATCTGCAGGCTGCACTTGGCATACACCAGATGAAGAGGCTTGCCAGGCTCAGGGACATCAGAAGGGAATACGCAAAAATCTACACCAGGGAATTCAAGGACCTTGATGTCATAACGCCAATAGAGAAGCCCGGCAGGCTACATGCATTCCATTTGTACCCGTTGCTCCTTAGGAACTATGACAGGGCGGAATTCATAGAGAGGATGAAAGATAAAGACATAGGCTGCGGTGTGCATTTCATACCTGTTCATATGCATCCTTACTATAGGAAGCTACTAGGTTACAAGAAAGGCTCGTTCCCAAATGCGGAATGGTTCTACGAGCATGAGGTCTCATTGCCTATTTATCCGAGGATGAGTAAGGATGACGTCAGTAGAGTTGTAGAAGCAGTTAAGAAAATCATAAACAAATGAACGCACTGATTTCCTGTTATGGCTTTTCATTTGTCCCTAATTTTTTTTATTATTTTAAGCATGTTTGAGTATGTTTTGGAGAAATATAAGATATTTTTTTCATCAAGTCCAAAACCCATCTTAAAGTCAGTAATTCTTTTCTCTTTTTCATTGTGGTAAGAGGTGGAACCAAAACTCATTATTTTTATACCATTTCCTTTAAATAATTTTATTGCGTGCCAATGGGCACACCTAGATATGTCTGCAGATGCATAGCTATCTTTCGAACAGCTAAAAAGCAGTGTGGCAAAATCTTTTTCTCGAAGAAAAAAGTGGGATACAATTAGCTCTTTATTAATATATGCATTAATTAGAGTATGATTATGCTGGCGTACGTCATCTAATGACAATTTTGGGATGTTAAGTTTCCTTTTTATACTAAATTCATTTAACATGTTTATGAACGCTCCATAATTTTCGTTTACATTTATTTCCGGACTCTCGAATTTTTTTATACTTCTTTTTGTGTCTCTTCTGAAATTATTATATATCTCTTTTATATCTTTATTCAAATCTAATATACCTATCACTGATGTCTTCGTCTCAAATCCATAATAAGAATCGGTTGCCCTAAAATCTGTAAACCCATCTTTTTGTATGTTGTCTAGACAAAAATAGAAATTTGCTTTAGAATAGCCATTTGTTTTAAAAGGTTTGACAGGAAACCAGGCTTCATAAAGAGTCATATTTAGTTTTTTAGTTTTTAATTCGAACAAAATATCACTTTATTTTCTTTGCATATAGCATGCCTACTTTTTTATTTACAGGTTTGACAGATACTATATAACCTAGAGTTTCTAGATCTTTCACTATCTTGTCTTTGCCATTATGATATTCCATTAATATCTGGTTGAATTTTCTTATCTGGTTGAATTTATTTTCCTTGAAGAATTCGTATTCGCAGCCTTCGCAGTCCATTTTAAGAACTGAATTATTACCTATTTTATTAAATTCTCTAAATTTACCGTTAATGGTTATTATGCCATTATTGATATTATTTTGAGCGATGTTCCTTTTCATATAATTGTATCTTTTTTTGTTGATTTCGTAAGCGTAGACCTTATTAGCACCATTAATAAAGAAATATATTGGCGAGTCTCCTATAGAAGCACCTATATCTATCACTTCTTTTCCATTCACATTGAGGTCTTTGTATATTTGCTTAATGAATATCTCATATACGTTCCTTATTACGTACTCGTTATTATCATGTATAAATTTCAATTTTCTGTGCATATAGTCTGTTATTACTAAGTTGTTTTTTATTTTTATACCAGATAGTTTCATCTTGATAATGCTTAATTTATCTACAAACTCCATTTTTTCCACCATTATATTTATTGGTTTGATTTGGTAAGTGTGTTAAGACATATATCTTGCTATTAGGGTAAGTTTAATCAATTAATACAAACATCATACCACTGCTATGAGAAATACCTTATTATGAGATTATGTATTTCGTTTATTGAAACCTCTTTGTCGATATTATCTTTTGTCTTGTTATTGCCGACTAATCCTATTATGCCGTTCTTCGTATGGTCGCCGCTGCGGTGCAGCTCCGGCTTCATGAATATGCCTGAGCTCGAGTAATAGGAAAAATCTATTATCGTACCGCTGGCCAGCTCCAGGATTATGTCAGGGGATATGAACGACCTGGCGCCTTTGTAGTATTTGCTGCCGTCGATTATACGGGTAACAAGCTTGCTTCCATCCTTTGACTTTAGTCTGCTTAGCTTTTTGGTTATCTCGGCCTTTATCCTTTCATTGCCGGTTTTGCTTACGGCTGGCCTTGCGAACCTGCCATCGTTTATCCATATCATGCCCACAGGGCCGTACGAGACTGCTGCAAACGCCTTTGTATTCTGCATGTCGAAGTCGGTCTCCTGTATCTTCAGGTGCTCGGCGTCCTGCCCTTCTTCTAGACTTTCGTCTATCATCTTTTCTACGGCACTCTTCATGAATGCGGGCATTGCGTTATATACTGCCCTTCTTATCTTGAGCTTCATTATGCGCTCGCTTACGTACCTCTTCGTATCCTGGATGACGCCGCTTTTTGCTGCGCTGCCTTTCTTTTCGGCCTTGAGCGATGCATAGCCTTTCTCTATGAGCCATGTGTTTATCAGGAACTTGTTCCTTACGGGCTGCGCACCGTGATCAGACACCAGCATTATCAGGGCGTCTTCGCCGTTCTTCCTTGAATGGTTCAATACCCATTCCGCAAAGTCCGATACTCCCTTGTATAATGGCGCGGTGTATCTCTCCCAGTCGTGCCTGTTAAGCGTGTAATGCTGTATCCTGTCGGTTTCCGTGAAGCATACGAATGCCATGTCATAATCGTTCTTTTCCATCAGATATTTGCTCATTTCCGACCTTGCCTTTATGCTGCCAGTATATAGTTTCACAGCCTTTTCCAATGCAATCGTGCGTTTGTCGAGATCCACGCCTATGTCCGGCTCACCTTTGAACCCGAACCTCTTTGCAGCATCCTCGAGCTCTCTTGAGCCAAATGACGGCTGGAGCGGCCATCCGGTTATCATGTCGACGTTCCTCGATTTGCTTTTCTGTAGGACCATTGCAGGGGTTACGACAAGGCATTTCTTTCCCTGCGCTGCAAGCCTTTCCCAGAAAGGCACGTGCTTTTCCGGCTCGTAGTATATTAGCCGCCTAGTGTAGTTTTTGTCTATGTGAAGGAAGTCCATTATTCCATGGTCCTTAGGATGCCTTCCGGTATATATTGTGGGCCATGCGGCAGCGGTTACAGGAGGCACAGTCGATTCCATTTCTCTCAAGGTGCCGTCATTGATGAAGTAACCGAAACCCTTCATGTTGTATTTTTTATATAGCTTCTGTATGATCCAAAGCGGTGCTGAGTCTATGCCAATAAGATAGAGCTTTTTCTTCTTGGTTTTGGTTATGAGATGCACCCTTATCTGTTATCTATTTCCTTCTTGCGTTTATAAATCCGACAACCATGAAATTCCTTGCGGTGAAGTTGTATTTCTTTGATGGCTTTGTGTGCTTTACGCTGAAACCCGCCTCCTTCAGCCTGTTTTCGAGGTTCCTGTAGCCGTAATGGTACTCTATTTGTATCTCTGAGAAGCGCCTGAGAATTGCTGTATCCGTCTTTGATACTATGCCGTATTCGCAGCCTTCGCAGTCGAGCTTTAGCACGGCGTTGCTCAAATTGTAGCGTTTTACTATGTCACCAAGCGCAACCACATCTATGTTCTTGTTGCCCCTTTTGGCACCATTTGCCGTTATTCCGGTGAAGCGCTCCGCGTTTCTTGATATCGTCGTCTTGCTTGCCTTTGCGCCGCATCCCGCGTTGACCATCGTTATCCTGTTCGCGAGCCTGTTCGCCTTTATGTTGATTGCAGCTATCCTGCAAAGGTACGGGTACGGCTCGAATGCATATACGTGCCTTGCCCCGTTCGCTATGAATGATATTGCGGTGTCGCCAACGTACGCGCCGACGTCCACGACATCTTTTCTCCTCACGTTTAGCCTGCTGCTTTCCTCGTTCACGAACTCGTCGCTTATCATGCCTATCGTCTGTGCTAGCCTTGCCTTTGAGTCGTAATAGAACATCAGCGCCCTTCCCTTGTAGCGGAATTTCAGGAATCCCCCAAAGCCTTCGTCTTTCCTTGCCGGAATGCTCGATACCTTCATGCTGCCGAGCATTGCCGTGCCGATGCCGCCGAGCCTTGATGCGTGGCCCTTGTGTCTTATGATGCTGCTTACATCGGACAGCTGAGTGATCGGCAGCAAAAGATTTGCCATCACTTCGTCTGCGTCCGATATATTCTTTGGCATGTATAGAGATTTTTAAAAGAGCTATAAAATACTTTGCGGTCGGGCAAACTTATAAGTTTTTGCATCGTAGTCTGAGCATGCAGCAGCTGATCAGTCTCATAATTCCGATATTGGTCGATACGTCGTTCTCGTGGATGAGGATGTTCGCTGCGCTTTTCATATCGATCGTCGTAAGCCTGTTCGTCGGCATATATGCCGCGTCCAACAGCTCCGCCGAGAGGATAATAATACCAGTATTGGACATATTCCAGACGCTGCCTATACTCGCCTTCTTCCCGTTTGTCATATTCGTGATCGTTGCGGTGCTGCCGGGATACATCGGCATCAACGCCGCCGTCATATTCCTCATCGTGACCAGCATGGTCTGGAACATAACCTTCGGCGTATACGAGGCTGTCAAGACCATACCGCAGGAGCTTGTCGAGGTCGGGAAAATATTCAACCTCTCGCCGCTTGAGAGGCTGACGAAGATACTCATACCAGCAAGCATGCCGAAGGTGGTCGACCAGTCGATACTGTCATGGTCGATCGGCCTTTTCTACCTTGTGACAAGCGAGATATTCTCCACGGGTAATGCGATGTATTCCGTTAAGCATGGAATAGGCGCGCTACTCGCATCGGTTGCGTTCTCAGGTAATTTTACCGAGTACGTGATGGGCATAGCAATCTTCATAATATTCGTCATTGCAACAAGGCTCATCTTCTTTGGCTACCTGAAAAAGAGGTTCACAAAACATATGGTGCAGGAGCGCAGGACCATCGAGGAGGCAAGGAAATCGGACATAATAAAGGCTCTTGACAAGATAAGCCCGTTCAACAAGGTCAACCTTGCGACAATGCACAGGAACGTGATAAGCATAAGGAACAGGTTTGCAAGGCCAATGGTCATATGGAACAAGAAAACCAGCAGGAAAGCAGTGCAGAAAAAGGACCGGTCCAATTACATGCACCTGCTTTATGCCGCGGCAGCCCTGATACTGATTTATATCGCGTTTATCTACCGCGGCGATATCGGGACCCTTGCAGGGTATGAGCGCACCGTACTTGTGGCCCTTGGCGCATCGCTGCTTAGGATATGGCTTGCCTTCGCCGTAATACTTGCAATATCGCTGCCTGTTGGCGTATATCTGGTGTTCATGTCAAAGAGGCGCAGCTTCTACCTCATGCTATTCCAGATAATAGC
Source organism: Candidatus Micrarchaeaceae archaeon (assembly GCA_050749665.1). Taxonomy (GTDB): domain Archaea; phylum Micrarchaeota; class Micrarchaeia; order Micrarchaeales; family Micrarchaeaceae; genus UBA12276. Next base: position 30,162 of record JBOGRY010000001.1, on the reverse strand, counting down.
ATCGATACCTGCCACCATACTTCTGCCGGTCATTGTGGTATATCTGAGAAACGCACCGTACCACAGCGAGCTGGTGGCATTCACGATATTCTTCCTCAGTGGTATATGGTACATGATATTTGGGATCGTATCTAGCAGGAGCATGATACCCGAGTCCGTGCGCGAGGTGCAGGGGATATTCGGCGTGAAGGGGAAAACAGCCTGGAAGAAGATATACCTCAAGGCGATACTTCCAGGGGTCATCACCGGCGCGATAACTGGCGTCGCAGCTGAATGGAACGCCAGCATAGTCGCGGAATGGTTCACGACCAATGCGATAAGCAACAGCAGCGTCGTCACATCGGTTAACGTAGGGCTCGGAAAGCTGCTTGACGTGTCGCTCACTACCGGGAACCTTACGCTCATGGTGCTGGGTTTAATAAACCTGACAGTCGTTATAATACTCGTCAACAGGCTAGTTTGGAAAAAGCTTTACAATAGGATCCTTTCCCCATACAAGTGATCTCATGGCTTTGGATGTTATAAAGGTCAACGGCGTCTCTTATTCGGTAGATAACTTCGAGATAATGAACGGGATATCGTTCTCAGCCAGAAAGAGCGAATTCGTATCCATAATAGGGCCATCGGGATGCGGCAAGAGCACTCTTCTTAGGATAATGGTAGGTCTCCTCAAGCCGAACTCCGGGAAGGTGCTCTACATGAACAGGGAGATAACCGAGCCGAGAAAGGAGATATCGTTCGTTTTCCAGGACTTCGGACTGCTCCCATGGCTGACCAACATAGAGAACGTGAAGCTCGGCTTCTCATATTTCGACATAAGCGATGATGAGAAGGAGAAGGCCGCAAAGGACCTCCTGACCAAGTTCGGGCTTGACGGGTTCGAGTACTCGTATCCTAATGTCCTAAGTGGAGGCATGAGGCAGCGCGTAGGCATCGCGCGCGCCCTTGCGTCTGAGCCTCTCGTGCTCCTCATGGACGAGCCGTTCAGCGCCCTTGACGAGCTGACCGCAAATACCCTCAGGTCCGACATACTAAGCATGGTGCACAGCTCCGACATACCCGTCAATGTCGTGATCATGGTGACCCACAACGTAGAGGAAGCCGTGGAGCTGTCCAACAGGATAGTGGTCCTCTCGAACAAGCCTTCGCATGTCAAGGAGATAGTCAGCGTCGACATGGACTATCCGAGGAACAGGAGGAGCAGGAAGTTCTCCGAGACAGTCGACCATATCTACAAGACACTCACAGGCTAGCGGGCCTGTCGTTGAGCTTGTTCCTTGTATTTTAAACATTCCTGCTTTGGGAGGTTTATAGGGCGATGCATATGGCTACAGGCTTTAACTTTTACGTTAATGTAGGCATGTGGAAGGACTTTGCGGCTCCTTATGGGTTTGGTATTGCTCAGTAATAGGCTTTCCAGAATATCGGGGTTGCAAACAGGGAACGGTACTATACCGCAATCAGGGGCAGACAAAGGCGACCATGGGCCATTCGCAACATTTCTGTGCAACCGGTTGCTTGCACAGTACGCTGTAGTGCCGAACTAGCGTTTGCGTTGCATGGTCCATGCTGTAATTCGCGTCATCGGAACCAGGTGTCCGAGCCGTTGTCATAGGAGAAGATCTTGCTCCTGACCCCCCATTTGAGGAGCAGGTTCTTTAGCAGCTCGATGTTAGTTATCTCATCGGTGTTGTACATTACGCCCTTGGTGTACAGCGCTTTTGAGAGGTCGGCGGTGTCTATCCTCTTTGCCTTCTCTATCTCCTTCAATGCGCTGCTAAACGGCTCGACTTTCTTTAGCGACTTGGCCATGACCTCCCTTGTGTTGTTGGTTGCTATGTTCCTGCCCGACTTGGTCAGCTTTACGACGCCCTCCTTCACAGTGCACAGTTTCAGCAGCACGCAGGTGTCTATCAACGGGAACAGGTCGTCTATCTCGTCGTTGGTCTCTTCGGCCAGCTTCGATACGTCTATTGCGCCCTTGTTGTCCTTTATTATAGCTATTATGCCACGGATCTGGCTTACCCCTGTATTCAGCGGGAATAGCTTCTTGGCGTCCATTACTACTATTATCCTGATAGCATTTTTAAGCTTATGCACGCAATACTCCATGTTGTGTTGGCATGATGATGAAGCCCAGAGCCCAGACGGCCATGGAGTACCTTGCAACATACAGCTGGGCCATAGTCATCATAATGATAGTCATCATCGCGCTGTTTTACTTGGGGATATTCAACGGCAGCTCCATACAGCCTAGGGCGCCCCCGGGGGAATGCTCGATCTACAGGCCAGGAGGGACGGGCTCCATAACCACTTTGGACCTTGTAGGGGTGTGCGACGGCGAGCTTCCCGAGTTCATCTTCCATTCACAGGGCATAGGGGACTTCGAGGTCATAAGCACGCCTACAGGGAGCAGGAACCCCGTGAACATATCGAACAACGTTACCATATCGGCATGGGTGTACCTCTACGGCGCGCCGTACCATGACGTGGTCGTGAAGGAGGCGCAGTACGGCATGAAGATCAACTACAACAACGCCCCGCACCAATGCTCGCCAAGCAACAACGCCGGGCTGTGCCTTGAATGGGACACTGCAAATTCGTGGGTAGGCGATTCGTTCCCAATACCTGGGGGAGGCTTCGACCAATGGATCTTCCTGACCGTAAGCGTAAAGGACGGCGAATACAAGTACTGGTACGCCAACGGTCAGCTTATAGGCAGCCAGACGGTAACTTCATACCAGCCGGAGTCAAGCGGCGCATGCGGCAAGTACGCCACCGCTGTGCCATTGACGATAGCAGGGGACGGCGGCATCATAGGCAACACCCTATGGGGCGACGCCGGATGCTATCCAGGGTACGGCTATGACGAATGGTTCAACGGCATAATCACAAACGTGCAGCTATACAACACGTCGCTCTCGTCAAACAACGTGGCGCAGCTCTACAAGGAGGGCATAGCAGGAGCGCCCATAAGCCTAAAGAACCTTGTCGGGTGGTGGCCGCTCAACGGCAACGGCGACGACTACAGCGGAGAGGGGGACAACGGCGCAACATACAACGGCTTTTACGTCGGCTCCTGGGACACCAACTACTCGGCGCCGTAATATATGGATGTCCAATTAGTTACCATGGCACTTTCTTGAGCTTTAGCCTGTGGGCGCCCCTGTTCGTAAGCACGTGCGCCGCGCCCGTGAGCGCTATAAGGAAGACTATGCCGTATATGGCAGGAAGATGCCCAAGCGGCAACGCGAACAAAAGCGCTGCAACGAAGAACCCGTACTGGTCGAGCACTGGGAAGCTTGCGCCATGCCTTACTCCGATCCTTCTCTTAACGAAGCTCCCTATGAGGTCGCCTGCGTTCGCCCCAATGGTAAGCAGCACTGCCACCGCAAGCATGTAGTGCAGGAAGGGATATTCGATTATGCCAAAGGCTATGCCTGCGATGATGCTTGATATCGTGCCCCTGACCGTCTTGTTGTCGCCTAAAATCCTTTTCCCGCCAAGCTTTGCGCCATGGTCCAGGGGTTTCCCGCCGCCGAAGAGCACGGGGGCGCCGTTTGCCGCATATGCTGGGAATATGTAGATTATCGGGTATGCGATGTAGATGTATAATAGATCAAGGTACAGACAACCACTTCATAGCCTAACGAGCTTGCCCTCTGCCATCCTTCTTGAGCCTCCTCCCCTAAACGACATGCCCAGCTTGCTGGCGGAGCCGTTCATAAGCTCAAGCGCCGAGACCTTAGATTCGGTGCCTGCCGCGGCTATCCCATAGCCCTCGCTGTTGTACAGTACAACTGAGCGCTCCTTGTTCGCCTCAATAAACAGCATGCATGTCCTTCTGAGCGTATGGCTGCCCTGCTCCATCTGCCTTATCACCGTCTTTCCTTCGGACTTCTCAAGCTCTTTTGCGATGTATGCGGCAAGCTCCCTTTCGGCCTTGTCGTATTTCTCCCTGTAAAGCTTGAGCTCCTCCAGCTTCTCCGACAGTCCCGTGCTCAGCTTGTCCTTGTCTATGCCTGCGAGCCTTGATATGCTGTCTATGCTAGATCCTATCCTGTCCAGATGCTCCTGAGCCGCAGGGCCGGCAACGAACTCTATCCTGTTTATTCCGTCGTGTATCCTTGAGGAGCTTGTTATCTTTATGAGCCCTACTACCGATTCCATGCCTGATATGTGCAATCCGCCGCAGGCCTCGGCGTCTATAACGTTCCCAAGGGTGTCACTGACTGTTATTATCCTAAGCCTCTTGCCTGGTACTCCATGCCCTTGGTATATTGAGAAGCCGAACCTCGATTCGGCGTCGTTCCTTGACATCTCATGGACTGATACCCTTATGCCGTGGGTTATGTACGAGTTCGCAGTGTCCTCTATCCTCTGTATCTGCGCGTCGCTCAGCCGCTCGTAGTGCGATACGTCTATGTGCGCCTTGTCTGGTCCCTTGTGCGCGCCCTCCTGCCATGCGTGCTTGCCTAGCACCGCCCTTGCCGCTGCGCTTACAAGGTGCGTTGCGGTATGGTGGGCCATCAGCCTCGTGCGCCTCTCCGTGTCGACCATGCAGTGCACCGTGGAGCCCTTCTTGAACGATACATTGCCGTCCATCACATGCACTATCACGCCGCCGCTGTTCTGCACGTCCCTGACTGCTGCGCTTCCTATCGTGCCGCGGTCGGCATCCTGGCCTCCTCCTTCAGGGTAGAACGGCGTTGCGTCAAGTATGACATTGTCTCCCTTAACTGCAAGCACCTTCGATTTGGACTCGCTATCGCCCTTGTAGTACAGCTTTTCCGTATCCGGCATGCCATCGGTATCTATGGCAAATGCCCTTTTCTCCTTGCGCCTTGCCGCGAAGTCGCCCTTTATTATCGCGTTGTACGCCTCTTCGGGTATGTCCATCTTCACGCCCTTTGATTCCGCCACCGAATTTATGAAGTCGGGGGTTATGCCGTTGCTCTCGTAGAGCGTCCTTGCCTTTTCATCGGTAAGCCTCTCGTTCTTCGAGAGTATCTGCGTGACGATCCTCAATGCCTGCTCCTTTGTGTTCCCGTACCTTTTCCTCTCTACGGATATCACCTCGTTAAGCTCGCCTATGCTGTCCTCTATGTCCTTGTAAAGCGGCTTTAGGTCCTTGGCATGCAGCTCGATGAGCTTTATTAGATCTATGTCCATCTTGTACTGCTCCACGAAGTCAAGGACGCGCCTAAGTATTATGCGCAGGTTGTAGCCGCCGCCTACGTTGCTCGGTAGCGCCCCGTCGTTTATCGCGAACAGCAGCGACCTCGTATGGTCGGCTATGGCATATGAGGCCTGCATCGGCTTTATCGTAGAATGGTAATCCTGCGCGTCGATGCCCGATCTGTCGAGTATGTCCATCTCCATCCTTGCCGCATCCTTCGATTCCGTCGCGTCAAGCGACCCGAACAGCGGGGCGACCTTGGCGTAGAGCTTCCTGTCGATCCTTGCGCCCGTGCTCTTATATATGTAATCCATCTCCTTCTCGAACACGGCATCGTATATCGTCTCCGCGCCTGTATAGAACCACATCAGCCTCTCGAAGCCCCATCCGACGTCGACAACCTTGCCCTTGAGCTCTGAAACCTTTCCATTGGAATATTCGAACTGCGTGAACACGCTGTTTACCAGCTCGACGCCCTTTGAGAAGCTCTCGAGGCATGGGCCGTACTCGGAGAAATCGCCCATCGCCCACACGTCCTCTATGTACGTTAGGTCCTTCTTCTTTATGCCGAGAAGGTTCGTAAGCAGCTTGTAGTTTAGCTCCACTGTCCTGTCGCGCCAGTACCCTTCACTGGGATAGTTGAACGCATGCTGGCCGGCCATCATGAACGAGGTCATGTGCCTTCCCGTAAGGCCGACATTTGCTATGTCGTTGAACCTCATGCATATCTGCGGCACCAGCAGCGGGTTAGCATTGTACTCGAAGCTTATCTTGCCGTTCTCGATCCTTTGGAAGTCCTGTATGCTTGCTATAGTGAAGTAGAGGTCCTGGCGCCACCTGCTTACAACCGGATATTTCTCTATCACCTCGTGCCCGCTGTCCGAGAAGAACTTGGAGAACCTCTTCCAGAAGTCCGAATAGGATATGTGCAGCGGCTTGTCCTTAATGAACGTGTACGGCTCGTGCGAAGGGTCGCCGCACAGGTGTCTTTCCCCGTCCGCGGTCCAGAAGTACTTGCCGCATGCGCTGCACCTCTTCCTTTCAAAGCCCTCGGCCTTGAATGTCTTTGTAGAGTAGTATTTGCCGGGGTCATCTGAGAATTCCTCACGGAGCCGTTCCTTGCTGAGCATTCAAAGCGCCCTCTGGTCCCACCACGCCTTGCACTCCTTGCCGTAGAAAACGCACCAGAGGCATTTCCATTTCTCCCCTTCGGGTACGGGCATGGCCTTGCGCTCGCCGCTCCAGTATCTAAGCACGTACTTTATTATGCCGTCCATCTCATTGCTGTCGTATTCTATTTTGTGCAGCTTTATCTCCTTGCCTGTGAACTGGTTTAGGTATCGTATCTGCATGGTGTCGCTTATATCGCCTATGGTTCTCAATTCGCTGAACAGGCTCATAGATACTTCTGACAGTTCGTGGAACGACCTGTCGATGCCCATGGCGTCTAGCTGCCTGCCAAACTCCTCGGTCACGTGAAGCGATTTTATCTTGTATGCAACGTCGAAATTCTGGAACCCGTAGCTGTTGCCCCTTATGTCCCCGAGCAGCTTCCTGTACACCATGAGCTGTATCTTGTGGACAAGCTGCTGCGCCTCTGAAGGCATGTTGCCGTTGGCCCTTGTCTTGTCCTCGGATATTGTGACCTTGTTTCCCTTCATCTCGAGCTGGTCTATCTTCCCGACTACGGTGTAGCCGCCTATGGAGCCGTAAAGCTGGAGTTCCCTAGTCTTCCTGTTCTCCTTGAGGGCCTTGGTCGCAAGGAGGCTGGTATACAGCGTCTTGTAGAGGGCATCGGCATAGCTCTTAGGCTGCAGCGTCACCGGAACGTTCACCTCGTTCTCGAGTTCCTCGTGCATCGCCTTGCCGTCCTTTATCTGCTTGGTTATCCTCTGGCCGTGCCTGTAGTTTAGCTCCATCTGCATCTCGCACCAGTACTGCGACGCTATGTCTGATACGCGTATGCTGCTCTTGTGCAAATCCTGCAATACGCCCAATCATACACCTTTTTATCGGGTAATCAAGCAAATTTCAGCCCGCCTACTTGTCTTCACAGCCAATGGCTCAGCGATTACCTCAATCATCACGTATAGGATATTATATGCAGTTATTATAACCTTTGCAGTTGCCTGGACCATGGCGCATCGCTGCCGCAATGCGAACTGCTATATATACCAAAAACAAATGCTTATATGATTTACATGTCGAGACCATTGGGTGTTATGCAGCTTAAGTTCAGGGATGACGGCAAATATATAGCTACGTCGAAGAGCGGAAGGCTTACGAGAAGCGACGTATCGATCTTGATAGACGAGGCCAAGAGGTGCAATAGGATAGTGGACCTAAGCGGCAGGGATCTCCATGGCCTTAATCTAAGCAAATTCAGCCTTGGCAGGGCCAAAATTTCCAATGCGAACCTCTCAGGGGCAAACCTGTCCAACACGACATTGTTCAATGCGGACCTTTCGGATTCCAACCTCTCGGATGCGGATCTCTCCTATGCGGACCTTTCTTATTCCAACATGGCACATGCAAAGATGGCAGGCGCGAACCTCTTCAGCGCCATGCTGCTCAAGACGATAACATGATTAAGGAATGGATCCATGGAAAATAGCAACCTCCTAAATGAACTAGTGGGCAGGAAAGTGCTGATAAAAACGAATTTCGGCGGCGGCACCAAGGACAACATAGCGGTAGGCGGCTACAAAGGGACAATCCTTTCATTCGATGGCAATTTCGTAAAGGTGAAATACGAGGTCAAAACGTTCTTGGATAGCGGCTCCAAGATGACAAGCTCTGAGGTGCTGATCAACATAGCAGACATAATAACAATCGAGCAGTACCAGGAAGAGAAGGAGCAGCCCTGATTTTGGCATTATCTCTTCATTCTCATCATCGCGTATTTGTATACAGCGTAGAGAAGTATCGCGAATATCCCTATAGCCGATAGGATTATCACTGCGTTCTTTGTAGAGAACAAATAGAACCCGAAGACGAGCAGCACAATGTCCCATACCAGCATCCCAGCTATGCTATAAGCCATGAACTCTTTGAAGTCCAACTTCGCGAATCCTGCGGGAAAGTTTATGAATGTCCTTACAACAGGGACGAGCCTCGTGAAGAAGATTGCGGCAAGCCCGTTCTTCTCGAACCATCGGTCGAATCTGTCAAGCGATTCCTTCTTTATGTGGAACAGCCTTAGGTGCTTGTAGATTATGTCCTTGCCTACGAAGTAGCCTATTTCGTAGTCTATTATGGTTCCGGTTATGCCTCCGAGCATTGCGACAAGCAACACTATCGGGAAACCCAGTATGCCTTCTGCGACGAACGCTCCGGCAAGGGGCAGCACCACCTCGCTTGGGACCGGCAATGATGAGCTCTCAAGAGCCATGAGTACGAATACCGCCAAGTAGCCGTATCTTGTCACGAACGCACTTATGGAGCCGTACGATCCCGATATGATCGACGCGAGGAAGCTGACAATTCCTAGAATCAACATCGTACTAATTTGCCCAATCCATTATTTATATATGCGTAACCATAGAAGAACCATAGAAGACACCGTAACTTGGGGTTAATATGGGGATGCTGCGCGGTCTTAAGTCTTACGACCCTGACATATTCAAGGCTATAAAAAACGAGCTCAAGAGACAGAGGAACTGCCTTGAGATGATACCTTCCGAGAACTTTGCAAGCCCGAACGTCCTTGCAACTTTGGGCACCGTGCTCAACAACAAGTACTCGGAGGGCTACTCTGGGAAGAGGTATTATGGCGGCAACGAGTTTGTCGACAGCATTGAGGACATGGCAATAAGCAGGGCAAAGGCGCTTTTCGGCGTTCCACATGCAAATGTACAGCCGTATAGCGGATCCCCTGCAAACTTCGCGGTGTATGCCACGGTGTGCAAACCCGGCGACACCATAATGGGATTGAACCTAACGGATGGCGGGCACCTGACGCACGGCTTCAAGAAAAGCGTTACAGGGGAATTCTTCAACAGCATACCGTACCACGTGAAGGCTGACGGATACATCGACATAGACGAGGCGAGGAGGCTTGCCGTGGACAACAAGCCTAAGCTCATATGGATAGGGGCAACGGCATACACTAGGGAACTGCCGTTTAGGGAGTTCGGAGCCATAGCCGATGAGTCCGGCGCATATCTTGCAGCAGACATATCGCACGTTGCGGGGCTTGTCGCTGCTGGCGTACATGATAGCCCGGTAGGCCATGCGCACATAGTGACAGCAACGACCCACAAGACATTGAGGGGGCCAAGAGGCGCTATCATAATGGTGACTGAAAAGGGATTGGCAAAGGACCCTGACCTGTCGAATAGGATAGACAAGGGCGTATTCCCGGGGCTGCAGGGTGGTCCGCACGACAATGTCACGGCTGCAATTGCGGTTGCGCTGCTCGAGGCATCGGGACAGGAATTCAAGGACTATGCATCGCAGATAGTGAACAACTCAAGGGCCCTTGCTAAGGGGCTTATGGAAAACGGGCTTAAGCTTGTCACAAACGGAACCGACAACCATATGGTGCTAATCGACCTGACGCCGTTCGGGAAAGGCAGGGGCATATTCGCGCAGGAGGCGCTCAACATCGCAGGCATAGTGGTCAACAAGAACACCATACCCAACGAGCCGGCCAGCCCGTTCTATCCAAGCGGCGTAAGGCTCGGCACGCCCGCAATAACATCAAGGGGCATGAAGGAGGAGCAGATGCTAAAGGTAGCCGGGCTCATAGGGGAAGCGATAAATGAAATAAAGGAGTTCGACCTTCCTGAAGGCAAGGAGGCGCGCCAGAGGTACATGAGTATGTTCTACAGAAAGGCAAAATCAAACGGCGCACTTAAGCGCTGCAAGGAGGAGGTGAAGTCGCTTTGCGGCAGCTTCCCGCTCTATCCATCCATGAAGCTGTAGGCATTTATATAGGACATCATATATATTTAAATACTTTAAGTGCCATAGTATAGCATAGGAAGTGATAACATGGAATGGGAAGAATTGGCAGATGACAAGACGGTCGATGAGACTGCAGGCGCGCTCAGGAAGAGGGGCTTTGAGGTCACGGTCGTTGATAGCGGCGAGGATGCCAGGAATAAGGTCCTGGAATTCATACCGAAGGGGGCGGAGGTCATGCACGTATCTTCGACAACGCTTGGCGAGATAGGCATAACAAAGCACCTCCAGGAGAGCGGCGAATACGACGAGCTCGGCAAGAGGATCAGGGGCATAAAAGACGAGAAGGAGAGAAACGAACTGCGGAAGAGGTCGCTAGGCCCTGAGTACGTGGTTGGCAGCGTGCAGGCGGTGACGCGGGGCGGCCAGATAATGATCGCATCCGCAACCGGTAGTCAGATATCATCATATGTGTTCGGCGCAGCGCATGTTGTGTGGGTCATAAGCACGCAGAAGATAGTCGGCAACCTTGACGATGCGTTCAAACGGATATACGAGTATGCGCTTATTAGGGAGAGCGAGCGTATGCAGAAGGCCCATGGCATGTCAAGCAGCGTGAACAAGATACTTATATACGAGAGGGATAAGCCAGGACGTGTAAGGATAATACTAGTCAAGGAAAGGCTGGGCTTCTAGAAGGGGCCCTCTAATCCCTAAAGAAAAGGTTTTAATATTAGAGAGGCTTAATGTCTTTTCGTGAGGACATGAAGAATAAGCTTTTATTGAGCCCCAACGGGACAAGGAAGAACCTTCTGCGAAGGTGGGACATGAAAAAGGACCATGGAACTGTAGACGTAGCGGACCTTAACCCTACTGCAGTCAAATCCATAGCAAAGATAGACCCGAAGCTGTTCGCAAGGGATACGTTTATACGGGGGGAGAAGAAGCCTGCTCAGGCATGATTCTTTCCTGATTTTTCTATTTCTTCTTATTTTTTAATTTTTCGATTATATGATTGTAAAACTGCTTTTTATTTGTTGATGCTGCTATAGATATGCAGCGCATGCATGGCAGGCAGTGCACATGAAGATTATAAAGTTCTACGAAAGCGTAGGCTCCCTCAAGCTCAGGGTAGACACCCTTGACGACCTGTGGACAGTGCAGCGCATAGTATTCCCTAATGACATGGTGAAGTCGGAGAGCGAGAGGAAGTTCAAGTCCAGCGAGAGCGACAAGGGCGAGCTGAAGAAGGTAGTGGTCACGCTTCGCGTGGAGAAGACCGAGCTCGACAAGGACGCCGTTAGGCTGCGGATCCTCGGCAAGATAATCGACGGCAAACCGCTGGAATACATAAGGATAAACAGCTACCATACAATCAACATTGCCCCTGGCGACGTGTTCGAGATATTGAAGAGCGAGTGGCACAGCTACATAATAAATGTCGTAAGGAATGCGGTATCAGATTCGAAGAGGCCCCGCCTCGGCATAATAGTGCTTGACGACGAGAAGGCCCTTCAGGCATACCTTCTTGGATACGGCCTCGAGTTCAGGGACGAGGTATACAGCAGATTGAGCAAGAGGATGACGCAGAAGGAATTCGGCGAGCAGCAAAGGAAGTATTTCGAGAGCGTAGTCGACATGATAAAAAGCATGCCCGTGGATACCGTTGTGGTCGCAGGCCCGGGCTTCACGAAGGACAGCATAAGGGAATACGGGGAGACGTCGGGTGCGTTCAAGAAGATGGATAAGAGATTGATATTCGAGAGCGTGAGCAATGCCGAGCGTTCGGGCGTATATGAGCTCATAAGGAGCGACAAGTTCGCGCGCATACTTGAGAGGGAGCGCATAAGGACGGAGTTCAAGCTCATAGAGGAGTTCCTGACTAACCTTGGAACGGGCAAATCGAGATACGGCATGAGTGGCGTTGACACAGCCATAGACAACATGGAGGCAAGCGTCGTGTTCGTAAATGACAGCGTCCTTGGCAACCGGTCCATCCAGAATGTGCTTGCAAAAGCGGAGAAGGAGCGCATAAAGATAGAGGTGTTCAACTCAAGCGACGAAGTTGGCATGCAGCTGCATTCCTTTAAGGACATCGCATGCGTCTGATTTCGGCTCAAGAAAGTATTTATATTTGAAAGAGATAATCCCTATCGCACATAAGGGGGGAGCATATGCCGATAGAAAAAGAGAATGCTATTCAAGACGAGAAGATGACAAGGCACTCGGATCCCAGGGTCGATGCCATAATAGGCAAGAGGTTTCCCGTACTTGGCAAGGGGTTCGTCGGGCTTGTCGACTACATGGGCGGCGACTGCGCGATAGTCCAGGCCGCAAGGGTATCGTACGGCAAGGGCACCAAGAGCATCAGCGACGACACCGGGCTCATAAGGTACCTTATGAGGCACAGGCATACGACGCCGTTTGAGATGGTGGAGCTCAAGTTCGTCGCAAGCATGCCGATATACGTCGCAAGGCAGTGGGTGAGGCACAGGACCGCGAACATAAACGAGTACTCCGCGCGGTATTCCGAGGTGCCCGAGCGCTTCGACATACCAGAACTTGAGAGGATAAAGCCGCAATCCACGCTGAACAAGCAGGGCAGGGATGGCGAGCTGCCCAAGGGAGTCCCGGAGAGGTTCAGGGACTCGCTTGAGAGCATAAGCAAGCACACATACGAGGAGTACCAAAAGGGCCTCAAGGACGGCGTCGCAAGGGAGACGGCAAGGATGGTGCTCCCGCTCAACACATACACGGAATGGTACTGGAAGATAGATTTGCATAACCTGTTCCACTTCCTTGCGCTCAGGCTCGACAAGCATGCACAATACGAGATAAGGGAATACGCAAAGGCGATGGGCGACATAACGAGGAAGGTGGCTCCGATAGCCTACAAGGCCTTCGAGGATCACATGCTCGGCGGCGTGTCGTTCTCGAAGCTGGATCAGCAGGCGCTGTCGCACATACTAAGGGGGGAGAAGCCCGAAGATGCTGTAAGGCTCGCGGGCATGAAGCTGCTCAAGGAGGACGGCACGAGGATGAAGACCGGAGAGGGCGTGGAGTTCCTCGACAAGTACAGGAAGCTTGTTGAAGCGCAGGATGAATGATAAAGCATCCCAGATAAAACTACTTGTTGGCACAAATCAAAATGGTACAATACAGCTTGATGGTCTAAATGTTACTGTATCAAGCAAGATAAACAACGCAGATAATCTTTCATTCTTTGTGATTAGTAGGAATCCAAACAACTCTTGAGCGTATGGTAATGTAGCCGTACTTCCAAGCTATGGCTCTTGGAGTTACATACTTAGCTTCTCGGCTGCGAACCCAAGTAAAGCAACAAAGTTCTATGTCTTTACCATGAGCCAAGACTATATAAGCAGTACTGGAATAAACACAGAGTAACTACAACACAATAAAAAGACAAGTTAATGAATAAAGCGACAAATTCGAATTAAAAATACAAAGCCTCTTAGGACGAAAGGCTTAAATAATATTGCTTGATTTAGTATAACAGATTTAGATACAGAATCATACATATTGGTGTAAACCGATGCAGATGCTACGAAAATGGCTTTTGGGGCAGTTCTCGTTGTTTATAGGTAGCATAGGCATATGGATGAAGTGCCTTGTAAATACACCGAATATATATCCTGCTGTTGCTGCATAAATATCAAAAATTTCTAAATCCTGGGTGTTTATGTGGCGCAAATATATAGGGTAGAGTATGGAGAAACCAAGTTCAGCAGGAGGGAGCAACTCATTATGCTTGAGATAGGCAGGGACACTATAGACACGGCATCAAGCTTCGTGGACTACATGAACGAGGAGTACGGATTCTCGAAGAGCTCGACATGGTACTGCCTAAACAGCCTGAAGGATGCAGGAGTGCTGGGGTTCGCCAACAGGATGGACATGGGCAAGCCGCTAAGCCTCACAAGGCAGGGGATATCAGAGCTTGGGAGGCTTGAGCGCAACAAGATCTCGATCCTCAGTGAATTCAATGACACGCAGCGCGGCTTTGATAGTGCAAGCATTATGAGAAGCGTTAGCGGCTATCCAAGGAATCATGCTTCAGGACATCATAGACCTGGGTGATAGGTTTGGGTTGCCGGCCAGAAACAGCTGGCCGGCTCATATTCTTACGCCTTCTGCCTTTAGCAGGGCGACCTTTTTCCTGGTTCCGCTGCTGGTGCCGCTGTATCTTCCAGGGGAGCCGTCGCTCTTTATGACCCTGTGGCACGGTATCTTTATAGGCAGGGGGTTCTTCCTTAGCGCCGTGCCCACCGCCCTGTACGCATCGGGATGGCCTATCATCCTCGCTATGTCCTTGTAGGTCCTTGTCTCGCCCTTCCTTATCGTGAGCGTAGCAAGCAGTACCTTCTTTTGGAACTCCGTCAGATCGTACGTTCCTAGTTTTTTCGCCGTATGTTTATGGTTATTTTCCATGCATTCAACCCCTTGCCTCTTTTACTGATATATTATACGCGTAAACACCTGCAACCGCAAGCAGCACGCCGAAGGCAAGCACGGGAATTCCAAGCGCGAAGAGCACTGTCATGTCGGATTTGTCTGCTATGGCGATGTACAGAAGCGCCGCGCCCATCAGGCACAATGCTACTCCCGATGCGACTGCAAACGCAGACAGCTTTACTTTGGCGTAGGCGCTTGGGCCATTGAGCGCCCTTATCATTGAGGACCTTCTACATCTTGGGCACTTCACCTTCATGTATATGCCATGCCTTGTAGTCGTTGCATGGGTTCTCTGCCCAAGGCCGCTCTTGAGATAGTATCCGCACATAGGGCATTTTATCCTTGAACTCGTTCTTGATGCCATCTTCCCAATCATTTTTTATAGCTTAATTGCTTTATGCTTTTGGTGTAGGGATGGATAAGAAGAGGCTGCTTTATTTCTGGCTCGACGGCAAGCTCGTAAGGGAAAGGGACGCAAAGGTCCCGATACTGACGCATTCGATGCAGTACGGCAGCGGCGTATTCGAGGGCATAAGGGCCTACAGGACCGCATCGGGCACAGCGATATTCAGGCTTGATGACCATGTGGAGAGGTTCTTTAGGAGCGCGAAGATATACTCGATGGACTTGGGATATTCCGAGGGCGACATACACGAAGCCGTAGTTAGGACCGTGCGGCAAAATAAGCTTGACTCGTGCTACATAAGGCCTTTTGGGTTCTACAACGACGACAGTATAGGGGTAAGCCCAAAGGGCAAAAAGGTAAGCGTGTTCATAGCCACCATACCGTTCGGCGCATATTTCGGGAAGGGAAAGGAGAACGGCATAAGCTGCAAGATATCCTCATGGCACAGGATAAACTCGCTGATACTGCCTCCGGAGGCAAAGGCGAGCGGCAACTACATAAACTCCATAATAGCAAACTTGGAGGCGCTGAGCACCGGCGCCGATGAGGCCATACTCACTTCGCTTGACGGATATGTGGCCGAGGGACCAGGCGAGAACATCTTCGTGGTAGAGGACGGAAAGCTTATCACGCCATCGCGCGAGTCGGACATACTTCTTGGCATAACAAGGGACACGATAATAAAGCTCGCAGATTACATGGGCCTTGATGTCAAGGAAAGGAACATACACAAGGAGGAACTGTATGTGTGCGACGAGGCGTTCTTCGTGGGCACGGCCGCGGAGGTCACGCCGATCACGTCTGTCGACTCGAGAAAGGTAGGGAACGGGAAGCCGGGGACCTTGACCAAGAGGATAGCGGAAGAATATTCGAACGTAGTCAACGGGAAGATGAAGGAATTCGGGCACTGGTTCACGTACGTGTAGCGCGACTAGGCCCGTATCGCATATACGGACATATGATGATTGACAGCTTGAATGAGAACAATGATAGGACCATATCGCTGATGCCTGATAAAAAGTGCATTGCCTTGATGAATGCATCATCCTTTACAGGAGCTTGAGGCCTCGGGTGAACTGGTCTATCTCCGATGACTTCCATGGGCCAACGCCAAGGGCGGTCTTTGTCCCTGGCGGAAGCTGCGTGAGCCCCGCGTCGCTGACAAGCGCGCAGGGGACCTTCTTGAACTCAAATGCCCTGAAGAGCTTTGTGAGCGCCTCCTCGTCGCCCACCTTAAGCACTATCTTCTTCTCGCCGCTCTCGAGCCATTCCTTTGCGACTGCCTTGCTCGACCTCTCGGCCTGGAAGTAGCTCATGAGCGAGGCGTGCGCTGCCTGTGCGGCAAGCTTGCCCTTGTTCATGTCCAGGTCGGACCTTATTATTATGACCTGCTTTATCTCATCATCCATATGGGCATCCAAAGATATTTTATTCTAAATATGCAATAGTATCTTATAAATGGTGTTCTTCTGCTTGGCGAAAGGGAATCCCTGCTTGTTACGAGGCTGATAAAGGCATATTACGGGGGCGCGGCAAACATGGCGCCGCGATCTGTAAGTAGCAGGGAATTCGGGTTCGGCGACTTTGAGAGGAAGATATCCTACAGGCACTACGGATTCGCAGACGACAAGGCCCTCAAGTCGTATCTTGCAAAGGAGGCCCCGGCCTTCGTGTCCTATTCCTTCTCGGAATACGACAAGCCGGCGGCAAGGCCCATGGAGAGCAAGGGATGGATAGGCGGGGACCTTGTCTTCGACATAGATGCAGGGGACCTGAACCTAAAGTGCAGATTTGAGCACAGCAGCTCATGGGTATGCGCCAAATGCCTAGAAGGCGTGAAGGACGAGGCCGTAAAGCTCGTGGAGGAGTTCCTAATTCCTGACTTCGGCTTCCAGGAGGACGACATAAGCATTAACTTCAGCGGCAACAGGGGCTACCACATACACGTGCGCAACGAGAAAATATTCAAGCTTGACGGCGATGCGAGGAAGGAGATAGGCAACTACATAACCGGCAACGGCATAGATCTGGGCTCGTTCTTCCCGACTCTTGGGAGGAGGGGCGTTAGGCTTGAGGGGCCCAAGCCTACAGACCATGGATGGGGCGGCAAGCTTGCAAACGGGGTCATAAAGGCGCTGGGCGGCGGCATATCCGGATTGATGGAACTTGGGATAGACAAAAAGACGGCCGAGATGCTGACAAGGAAGCATGCGGAAGTGGCACTGGGCATTACGACGGGCAACTGGGACAAGATAGACATACCAAAGAAAGCGGAGCTTTGGAGCAACGTTCTAAAGAGCATAGCCATAAGCCAGAGCGATGCGATAGACAAGAACGTCAGCACCGACATATATCATCTGATAAGATTGCCGGGAAGCATACACGGCGACACGGGGCTTGCGGCTAAAGCGGTCAAATCCCTAAAGGCATTCGGGAGGTTCGATCCCATGGACGACGCGGTTGTGTTCGACGATGCCGCAACAAAGGTAAGGGCATCGAATGTTCCGAAGTTTGCGATGCACGGCAGCGAATTCGGCCCGTACGGCAACGAGGATGTAGTACTGCCGAGATATGCGGCAGTCTATCTGATGCTGAAAAGGCTTGCCGTGCTGGCCCCGTAAGGGCATCGGATTGCATCGTATCCATGATAGCCTGCCGGCGGCGCTAAAAACGCCTTTGCAGATATTTACCTCTCATAAAGAGCTGGACATGATAAGCTTTTAACCCTTTCATTGGCAAAAGTATAAGTAGGATTAGCATGGCCGAGAGACTGCTGGTACTTGCGGTTGACGTAGACAACGACCTGTTCAGGAAAGCAAGGATAACAGGCCCTGTTATAGGCAGGAACGACAACCTAAAGGCAGCGGCAAAGCTGGCCCTGGCCGATCCCGAGGATACGGATTCCAATACTATGTTCGAGGCGGTCAAGAAATACGACGAGATGAAGGCCAAGGGCTATTCGGTCAACGTGGCTACGGTGACGGGCGCCGAGAAAGAGGGCTATGTAGCCGACATTGAATTGGTGAGGCAAATAGAGTTCGCACTTGAGAGGCTGAAGAGCGACGCATGCATACTCGTGACCGACGGGAGCAGCGACGCAAGGGTTCTTCCCCTGCTTAAGAACAGGATAAAGGTAAACAGCGTGGACATAGTGAGGATGAAGCAGGCGGAGAACATCGAGAATACTTATTTCACAATACTTGAGAAGCTCAAGGAGCCGCACTATTCCAGGATAGTGTTCGGCATACCCGCGATCCTCCTCATACTCTTCGCGGTAAGCTACTACTTCCATTTCGGATGGCAGCTGCCTGTAGCACTAATAGGCATATACCTGATAATAAAGGGCTTCGGGCTTGAGGATGCGCTTGTCAGCTCCTCCAAGGGCCTGGGCTTTAGCATAGAGAGGCTCAGCTTCGTGTTTTACATAGGCGCTATAATATTCTTCGCCATAAGCCTTATACTCGGGTACGGCGCCCTGACAACCGCATTGTCAACGACTGCGAATCCGCTTGTGCTCGGATCGCAGGCTGTCGAGGGATTCCTCGTGCTGTTCCCGGTAAGCATGGTGCTTTACCTTATAGGGCGCATAATAGACCTTGAGAACAAGCGCATGCGCTACAGGGCAATATCGCAGGGCACGTACGTGGGCTATGCCATAATATCCATAACGCTGCTTTATCTTGTGTCGTCATGGATCATAGGCCAGATATACTTCTGGGAGTTCCTTGTCTTTAGCATGGCCGCGCTTGTTGCAGGGTACGGGCTATCCGTGTTCAGCGCATTCCTCAGGAGGCGCGCCATAAGGAAAGCCAAGATAAAGGACAAGCATGTCATAAACGACATCGGGGCATACATAGGCAAGATAACAGACGTTGACTCCAAGCGCGGCCTGATATTCGTCAAGACGGACTACGGGAGCGTGATAAAATACGATGTTGACAGGATTACCGGAGTGTCAGACAGGGTGATCATAAAGTAACAGCCCTGCATTGCAAATATATGCTATCCGCCAAAACCGCAGCGTCATAAAGACAAAAGAAAGGTTTAAATTCATGCAAGGCTATAATAATAGGAACATTGTGCTTCATGAGCTCATCGGTCTGCATGCAGAAGTAATAGATTGCAGGGACCTCTCACAGGTAGGAATTGAGGGAAGAGTAATAAACGAGACAAAGAATCTCCTATATCTGAGGCATGGTTCGAATACAAGCAAGGTAGTCAAGAAAATCTGCATGTTTAGGTTCACTCACGGCAATGATTCTTTCATTGTGAAAGGCGAGGAGATAAACTTCAGACCGTATGAGCGCACGGAAAAGGCGCTGAAGTTTTACAGGCGTAGAAAGTGATTGTTTTGGATTGCAACGACGTGAAATGTCCGGAGCATGGAATGCTCAAGACCAGGGGCAACGAGATAGAGGGCGTTGTCGTAAGCAGCAAGGCCAAGAAGACCGTTATAGTAGAGCATTCATACACCACATTCCTTTATAAGTACGAGAGGTCGCTTAGGAAGACCTCGAGGATACCTGCATATAATCCCGAGTGCATCGGCGCGGCAGAGGGCGACACCGTGCTCATATCTGAAACAAGGCGCCTGAGCAAGACCAAGTCGTTTGTAGTAACAAAGATAATCAAGAGGGCGGAATAATGAAGGGTCTTTCCACTAAGATATCGAAGAATCTCATACCGAGCAGCGTGCTTACATGCGCGGACAACAGCGGAGCCAAGACCCTCATGATAATAAACAGGATAGGAAAGGGCGGCGGAAGAAAGGGAAGGTACTCGCGCTCAGGGCTGTGCGACATAGTCATATGCAGCGTGAAGTCAGGGACCCCCGCATACGTAAAGAAGAAGGTGCGTGTCATGATAATAAGGCAGAGATCGCCGATAAGGAGGGCGAACGGCATGCACGTGAAGTTCGAGGACAATGCGGGCATACTCGTAACGGAGTCGAATCTTGCCGTAGGCACCGAGGTAAAGGGCGCCATGGCGAGGGAAGTGGTCGAGAGATACGTAAAGCTTGCGGGGATAGCCTCAAGGGTGATATGATGATAGGAAGCAGCCAGCCGAGGAAGCAGAGGTTCTTTAGGTTCAACGCGCCGATGCACGTAAGGCAGCACTTTCTCCATTCGCATCTCGACAAATCGCTAAGGGCAAAGCTCAACATCAAGAAGTCATCAATACAGATATCGAAAGGGGATACGGTCAAGGTCGTGACAGGGAGCAAGAAGGGCACGACAGGCAAGGTCATAATGGTAAACCTCAGGACAGGCAGGATAAACTTGGATTCGATAGCAAAGAAGAACTCCAAGGGCAAGGAGTTCAACATATCAATAAACGCAAGCAATGTTTACATAACGGACCTCAATTTGACGGACAAGGTAAGGGCTGCCAAGCTCAAGGTGGTAAGGGTGGCGCAGAAGGCTGCGCCCAAGGCTACGAAGGAGGCAAAGACTGAGGATGAACCGAAAGAGGGAATCCATGAAGATGTGCAGGTGCGACATGCGCCCCACACAATGAGCGAGACACTTAAACAATGATTTACATGGCTAACAAAGGCAGCAGCGGTCACATGAAGAGGCTTGACGCGCCGAAGTACTTCCACATACACAGGAAGGAGAACAAGTACGTGGTCAAGCAGAACCCCGGAAGGCACACTCTTGACAAATCTGTGGCGCTGTCGCTTGCAATAGGCAAGCTGGGGATGGCGTCCACAAGGTTCGAATCGGACAAGATAATAAGAAGCGGGCTTGTAAAGGTCAACGGCAAAATGGTCAAGGAGCCGAAGTTCCCAGTCGGACTAAACGATATGCTTGCCGTTGGGGACGAGGGCCATATGATAGGCATAGATGAAAGGGGACATATAAAGATAGAGAAAGGCAGCAATTCCCAGATATTTAGGGTAATAGGGAAATACAAGGCAAAAAAGGGCAGCATGATGCTTAGGCTGCATGACGGCAGCATAGTGAACGGCGCCGATGATGTTAACCTGTACGACTCTGTAGTGCTATCTGGCAGGAAGGTCGAAAGGACGCTCAAGATGGGCCCCGGCTCAAAATGCGAGGTCATAGACGGCGTGCACGTAGGCACCCATGGAGTTGTCAAGGAGATAAACAGCGGCAACATGCACAGGCAGAAGTCGGTGATAGTGGAGCCGGACAAGGGAGGCGGCTTCGAGACGCTTGTAAAGAACATAATAATAGTGGAATGATATGGAAAAGAGCAATCCCATGCAAAGGATAAGGATAAACAAGGTGGTCATAAACATAGGCACGGGAAGCGACGAGCAGATGCAGGGCAACGCCAAGAGGCTCATCGAGACGATAACAGGGAGGAAGCCGGCAAATGAGATATCAAGGACTAGGAACCCGTCATTTAAGATAGCAAAGGGGCAGAAGATAGGCGCATTCGTTACAGTAAGGGGCGATGACGCAAAGAAGCTGCTTGCAAGGCTGTTCGAGGCGGTCAACAACAGGGTATCGTACAACTCGGTGACAAGCAACAGCATAAGCTTCGGCATACCCGAGTACATAGACATAAGCGGCGTGAAATACGACCCTAAGGTCGGGATGCTCGGCATGAACGTCAACGTTTCGTTCGGTAGGAGCGGCTTGAGGGTAGCGCTCAAGAAGATAGGGAGGGGGCGAGTGCATAAAGCGCACAGGATAATAACAAAGGAGGAGATACTCGATTACGTGAAGGGCGAATTCGGAGTAAGCACAGCAGAGGAGCAGGCGAGCTGATGAAGGTTAGACTTGAGGAGAAATTCAAGGGCAAGGGCATTAGGAAGTGCAGGATATGCGGCAGCGCAAGGGGTCTTATAAGATCGCACAAGCTATACGTGTGCAGGAGATGCTTTAGGGAAATAGCAAGGGATATAGGCTTCAAGAAATACGGCTGATGATATGGACAGGTTCGCTGACGCTATAAACAAGATAAAGACAAACGAGCGCATAGGGCGCATGGAGTGCGTGCTCTACTCGACAAAGCTGCTTAGGGCGGTTTTGGACGTCATGAAGAGGGAGTCGTACATAAACAGCTACGAGGAATACAGCGATAAGCGCATAAAGATGCTAAGGGTCATGCTCTCAAATAGGATAAACAGCATAGGCGTCATAAAGCCCAGGTATTCGGTCCAGGCAAATTCCATACAGAAGTACGAGTCCAGGTACATACCTAGCAAGGACTTCGGCATACTCATACTTACAACGCCTGGAGGCGTCATAACAAACAGGGAGGCCAAGGAGAAACACACAGGAGGGAGGTTGCTGGCATATGTCTACTGAGAAAAAGTCAAGGCAGGAGCCCGTTGCGGAGCTGGACATACCTGAAGGTGTCAGCGTGTCAATCAACGGCACCGCAATAAGCGTAAAGGGCGCCCTGGGCTCGAATGAAAGGGTATTCAACGGCGCGCTCGTGATGATACAGGCTAAGGAAGGCAAGATAACGATAGAGCCCATAAAGGACAAGGACCTAAAGGCCAAGGCCATGAAAGTCGTCAAGTCCCTGCGAAAGGAGATGGAGAATGACATAAGCGGCGTGAACAAGTACTTCGAGAAAAGGATGAAGATCGTATTCGCTCACTTCCCGATAAGCGTGGAGGCCAAGGGCGACATGTTCTACATAAACAACATAATAGGCGAACGCGTCCCGAGGATATCAAGGATAGTCGGAAGCACCAAGATAGAGGCCAAGGGCCAAAACGTCAGGATATACGGCACAAGCCTTGATGACGTGGCGCAGACAGCGGCAAACATAAGGATTGCATGCAAGATACGCAACAAGGACAGCAGGGTCTTCCAGGACGGGCTGTATTACGACATAGAGTGATGGACATGCAAAAGAAAAGCCACCCAAAATTCAACATACCGAACTACGGCGCAAAGAAGCGCAGCAGGGTTCTGCCAAGGTGGAGGAAGCAGCGCGGCATAGACAACAAGAAGCGCACAAAGAAGAGCTTCATGGGGGCCGAGCCCACGATAGGCTACGGCAACCCGAAGGAACTGAAGGGAGTGAGGCCCAATGGTAGAAGGACAACGGTTGTGCACAACATGGGCGAGCTCGAGAGGATTGCAGCGCATGGCGAGGGGCAATCGAAGATGGATATAACAATGGCAAAGGGCATTTCCATAAGGAAGAGGATAGCTATGACGGAGCTCGCTGAGAAGTCGGGCTATAAAGTAACGAATGGTGCTTACAAATGAGCATAAAGCTTACAAGGAGGATCGCGGCGCAGCTCATGGACAGGGGGGAGAGCGCGGTTAAGATAAAGCCCGACGCGATCGCAGATGCGAAGAAGGCCATAACAAGGGAGGACGTAAAGACGCTCATAAAGAAAGGGAGCATATACGCCACCAAGATCAAGCACAACATAAGCGCTTACTCCAAGGTACTTGACATGAAGAGGGAGAAGGGAAGGAGGAGGGGCCCTGGAAGGAGGAAAGGCACGCTCAAGGCAAGGGGCGGCACTGTTGAGTACAAGAAGAAGATAAGGGGGCAGCGGCGCATGCTCAAGGCCCTCAAGGAAGAGAAGCTCATAGACAACATAAAGTTCAAGAGGTATTACGCATTGGTGAAGGGGGGCAACTTTTCAACGAAGGCCTCGCTTCTAAGCCACATACGCAACGACGGGCTCAAGATAGAGGATGACAAGGCCATGAAGCTAAGGCACATGTGATGCTCATGCAGAGGATGATAAGACATAGGAGGAAAACGGCACAGACGGACTACAAGAGGAGGGTGGCCCTGCTAAAGGGAGGGACAAAAAGGCTTGTAGTCAGGAGGAGCAACAAGGCCATAACTATGCAGATAATCGAATACGGGATAGAGGGCGACAGGGTCGCGCTGTCGGCAAGCTCAAGGGAGCTTAAGGCGCTGGGCTGGGAGCCGAGGTGCAACATACCTACGGCCTATCTTACTGGCATGCTGCTTGCAAGGAAGGCCAAGGACATCGACTGCGAATGTGTGCTTGATACGGGATTGTACAGGCCGGTCAAGGGATCGGTGATATTCGCGGCCGCAAGGGGCTTCCAGGACAACGGTGCGAAGCTTCGCAGCGGCATAGAGTTCGACGGCGCACGGCTATCGGGCTCGCACATAGCGCAATACGCGAAGGGCGCGAGCGGCTCAGATTACACCAAGCGCTTCTCCGCATACGAGAAGGCAGGCTTTGACGTCAAGGACATAATGCAGAAGTTCGAGGCGGTCAAGAAGGAGATTAGCAACAAGTGATGTTTTGGATAGAAGGTACGCAAACGCGAACAGGGACAGAGACAGGGACAGGGTAAGGTTCAACATAGAGGCTTGGCAGCCTAGGACCGAATTGGGAAGGGACGTCAAGGCGAAAAGGGTCACATCGATAGAGCAGGTCTTCCATGACGGAAGGAGGATAGAGGAACCAGAGATAATAGACGCGCTTCTTCCCGAGCTAAACAACGAGGTCATAGAGATAGCAAGCGTGCAGCGAATGACGAAGAACAACAGGAAGCAGAAGTTCCGGGCGACGGCAGTCGTAGGCGACGGGAACGGCCACATAGGCGTAGGCTCAGGCAAGGATCCCGAGGTCAAGGCGGCGATAGAGAGCGCGATACTCGATGCCAAGAGCAAGGTCATACCGATAATAATGGGATGCGGCTCATGGCAGTGCCTGTGCGGCACAAAGCACAGCCTTCCGTTCAAGGTAACAGGGAGGTGCGGAAGCGTGGAAGTGATACTAAAGCCGTCGCCAAGGGGCCTGGGCGTCGTGGCAAGCGCCCCGGTAAGGAGGATGCTCGAGCTTGCCGGCGTCAAGGACGCCTGGTCGTTCTCGAGAGGAAGGACTAGGGCGCGCTACAATACGGCGATGGCGGTCTATAGGGCGCTTGGAAGCATAAACGAGATGAAGAACGTCCCGGAAAAGATAGTGGAATGATAAAATGAAGCTTGAAAACGATGTTTTCGTGGTTCCCGGGGAAAAGATAGCTACCGAGGAGGAATTCGCGGCAGGAAGCAACACCTATATCGATAACGGTGTGATATACTCTAGCGCCATCGGAAGGGTGCTCCAGGATTCAGGGTCGGTAAGCGTATCCGCAGCCGGGCGCGAGATAGTGCTGATAGGCAGGGACATGCTCGTAATAGGGGTAGTGACCGATGACATGAAGAGCGTGTCGTTCGTGAAGATAGACGGCATGAACATAGACCGCAAGGACTACCTTGCGCTCAAGGACGGCAAGATACTTGCGCCAAAGCCGAGGATGCAGCACTTCGGCAGCAGGGACATGCCTAGCGGCAGGTTCGAGAACAAGTTCGACGGCAGCAGGAAGAGCGATAAACTCTGCGGGGTTGGCGACACCATACTTGCAAGGGTGCTCTACAACGACAAGGATTCATACACGTTATCGCTGCGCGACAGGGAAACGGGAGTCATATACGCAAGGTGCGAGGACTGCGCCGCGGCGATGGAGCACAGCGGCGAAGGGCTTCTAACCTGCACGGAGTGCGGCCACAGGGAGAAGCGCAAGGTGAGCGAGCTTTACGGAAAGACCGCCGATATACGTAAACTATTTTCATGATTTGGTGGTTTGTTGAAGATAAAAGTCCTAAAGGATGAGAGCAAGGAGCTGATGATAGAGTTCGATACGAAGGACCTGACGATACCGGACCTCATAGCAAGCGAGCTGGTGGACGAGGACGATACCGAGTTTGCAGGAGTATCAAAGGACCATCCCGAGACCGGGAACGTCGTGCTCGTGCTGAAAAGCAAGAAGCAGGCGAAGTCGGAGCTGCTTAAGGCCATAGGAAGATTGGACGAGCAATTCGCCGAATTGAAGGAGCAGCTGGGGCCGTCCAAGAGAGCCAAGAAGCAATAATCCAACTTCACATTCATCTCAAACTGGCAGCAAGTGCACATCATGGCAACCAAGCAGCAAAGCATCACAGACGGCAGCGCAGTACATGCAGACGGGCAGCGGCGCGTTCTGGCCATTACAAGGGCTGAGATGAGGGTAATGAAGGCTCTGAGGGACGACGAAGGTTCAGCGCTGCCCACTAGGGAGATTGCGGACAAACTTTGCGTATGCGAGAGCACGGCCAAGTTCCATATCGGCAGTTTACTTGCAAAGTTCGGCGTGAAAAACAAATATGACCTAGCTGTGCTAATGAACACCGCAACATTTATGATGCATGATGGACAGGGAACATCAGGCTACAAACCCCAAGAAGGCAAAAGGCCGACGCCAGCTGAGCAGGTAGACCTAACGCCGAGGGAGAAGGAATTGCTGGGAATGCTGCGCGAAAAGGACGGGTTCCTCCTGACCGACAAGGAGCTTGCAAATAGGATGGGCATATGCCTAAGGACAGCCAAGTACAATATCAGCAATTTACTGTTAAAGTTCGATGTAGAAAGCAGGTATATGCTTGCAAACTCTGCAGATTTTGCAGCATTCTGTGCATATGATGGATCTGAAGCATCCAGCAAGAAGGCAGCTGGGGGCAAAGGGCCATCACATATAGAGCAGCATATAACGTTAAGGGAAAAGGACTTGTTGGGAATGATGCGCGGAAGCGACGGGTTCGTGCTGCCGCGCAAGAAGATTGCTGAAAGGATGGGCATAAGCGAGCGCACGGCCAATTTCCATATCGGCAACCTGATGGCAAAATTCGGAGCCGGCAACATGCACAGGCTCGCAGACATTGCGCGCCGCATGCCTGGCGGCTGCGCCGCAAAGATGCAGCTGCCGGATATCGTCATCGTAGGAAAAAGCAGGCCGAGTACAACAGTTCGGTGGCGTAAGCCTTTGGGCCTACCAAATAAGCCTTTGGAACTACCTAAGCCCTTGAGCCTCACAGATATGCAAATCAGCATACTTGACAACATGGTGAGGGAGGACGGCACCATAATGAAAAATTGGGAAATAGCAATGAAGGTAGGCAAATCCATAAGGGCAGTTAAGTACCATATTGAAAGCCTGTACGATAAGCTTGGCACTAACGGGGAGAACAGCAGAGCCATGCTGCTGCTGCGCCGCTATGTTGCAAAGAACAACACCAGCTTTTCGGATGCCTTGCTGGACCAGAAGGAGCGCAAGGTGCTGATGGCGCTTCGCGACGATTCTGGCAAGGTGATGACAAACAGCGAAGCGGCACGTTCTGCAGGAATAGCACTGAAGGATCACCTGAAAATGACAGTGGATAGCATATACGCCAAGCTGGGCTTTGTCATGAAAGATGTGGGCACTACGAGGAGCAGGAGTCGGATGGCGCGAACCATTAAGGACCATGCACGATAAGTCGGCCGCATTGCCTGGAACCTATTTATTGGCTTGATTTGATGTGTTTACATGAAGGCTGGCGTGAGGTACGCCGCAATGGCGAGCGGGACGATAAAAGGCAGGGACAGGGCGCTTCTTGTATGCATGATATTCCGCGACGGCTACATGGAGGGAATGCTGTCCACGTCCGTAGGGGTTGACGGCACGGATTCGACAGTACGCATAATAAGGATGCTGGGCTCGTCAAGGTTCGGGGAGCAGGTGAGGATCCTTCTTTTCAACGGAATAGCCGTTGCGGGGCTCAACATAATAGATACCGCAGAACTGGAGAGGAAGCTTAAGGCAAAGGTAGTGCTCCTTAACCGCAGGAGGCAGGACGCAAGGGAGCTCATCAGGGCGCTCAGAGGATTCTCAAGGGCTTCGAAGAGCGACGTATCCGGAAGGGTCAAGCTCGTAAAGGATTATTCCTCTGTCAAACCCATAAGGGCAAACGGCCTGTTCATGCAAAGTAGCTTGGAAAGCCATTATGTAGAGCGCTTTGCCGGCAAGGCGTTCGAGGCGCTGCGCATAGCCCATATAGTGGCAAGCGGCCTATCCGCCGGAGAGTCAAGGGGCAGGCTTTAAGGGTTTGCATCGCATTACGGTCCAACAAAAGGAATAAAAATCAAACCATACATATATCGTTGATACGATGGCCATTGCGATAAGCGGCAAGGTAAGGATAGCGTACATAAGGCTAAGGAGAAGGATAATGATATTCTTCACGCTGTGGTTCCTTGCAATACTCCTTGCAGTGAGCCTCATAATATCAAGCTTCTTCGTGTTCAACAACTTCCTTCTGAAGCTGTGGGCCATAATACTTATCCTGATGATGTGCACCAAGATAGCCTACGACGCGGCCCTGGGCATAAAGAAGCAGTACGAGCAGTTCAAGGAGGATACAGGCCAGACCGACGCCAGCCTTCAGAAGATAATGGAGCAGCCAAAACAGGGACAGGAGCCACAGCAGAAGGCCCCAAAGGAGCCTGAGAGCGGCCAAGGTGGGCCTATAGGAGACGACACCAAGCATGTGGAGGAGCAGGCGAAAAATACCGGAGGCGGAAGCCTCAGCGCACCGGACTGACATGTAGCCATATCGCTAGCATGGCATGGCCATTACCTGTATCTGTTCCTTTTCTTTTTATCGAGCCTATTGTAGTACAATACGCTCTTAAGCAAATAGTACAGCATTACGGACATCAGCAAGGGTATTACAAATGATGAAGCTATCTCGAAATCGGACTCGAACGGCAGCTGGCTTTTATTGCCGCTTATGCTGTTGCCCGGTATTGTCGTGGTCGACGAGGTATGCGCTATTGTGGTTGTTGTGGTAGTCGTAGTCGAGCTTATATGCGCGGCAACTAATTGCGCCATGGCGATTACGGAATTGCCGCTCACGGTTGCAGATGCAACGCATGGCTGCGGCTGGGTATTTTTCTGCAGCGGAGACCATGTGGCGTTGATGAGCTTGAACAGGTATATGCTGCTGTACTGAATGCCGCACTGGTAGTACATGTTTATCGTCATGTTGCTGAACACATTGGGCGTAACGGTTATGTTGAACTCCGCGACCCTGGAGTAGTTGCTCGGCAGCCGAGTAGCCACGGAAGCATTCTTTATTGATATGGAATCGGAGAACTGCGGAGGCGTGACGTTGACAATAATTCCTGTTGTTGCGTTCAGCGTGACGTTTGCGGCAACGGGCTTTTCGGATATTATGCTGCTGGCGGATATGTCCAATGCTATCGTCTGCTGTATCGGGAGGTACGATATGTTCATAAGGTTGATGTAGTACGTTATGTTTGATATGTTGTATAGCGTAAGGGGCTGATCAAGCGCAAGCGTGTTGCCGATGCGGTTTACGGTGATGCCCGCGGTTGTAGGGGTTATGAAGTTCTCGGTGACGTTGAACCTCACCCCATTTATCGTAACATTGAATGAGTTGAGCTGGGCTATGTTCGATATTATGTAGCCGTTGGACGTCTGCGTTATTATCGGCTTGGATGACCCCCCTCCACCGCCTGGGCTGCCGCCTCCGCCGCCTCCGCCGCCGCCTCCTCCTCCTCCGCTTGACGAGGCAGTTACGGCAATAGTATTTGATATGGAATTGAATACGAATGGCGATGTTGTCCCCTCATCGTATGCTATCGCGTTGAACTGGAATGTTGTTGTGGATGATGCGCCTGCCTTGAATGATATGGTGTTGCTGCCTCCCGGAGATATCACAAGGACGTTAGAGGTGCCTTTCTGCTGTGCCGAGCCGGTGACATTGAACAGCTCGACGTCGAACTGCGATGTGCCCCCTGTCACCGTCAGCGTGTATGTCTCTGCGCTGCCCGATGCTATTGGATTGCCCGATGGTACTATTGTCAGCTCGGGGGCGCTATTGTAGCCTATGGCGCTGTAGATTGAATTCGCAGTTGTATGATGTGCATCAGTCACTACCACATTCGCCATGAACGTGTTAGAGGCGTACAATCCATTTGGAGGCGTCCAGAGGAATGTGTCGGAAGTCGACGAAACCGATGTATATAGCTGGTTTGCGATGACAGCGTTGGTGATGGAGTTGACTATCAGGAAGTTGTAGGTGTACGGCGCTGCCTCTGAGGAGAATGATGCGGTGAAGAGTATCGGCTGGCCCTGGTCGATGAGCGTATTTGACAATGTCAATGTGGGCGTAGTAGGCGGGGAATATACGTAAACGGTTCCTGAAAGAACGCTGTTCGCCGTGGCAGGTGCAGATGCGCTGTCTGTAATTATGACGTTTGCATATACCGTGTTTCCCGCATCAGCAGTCGGTATAATCCAGCTGAATGCGTTGCCGGTGTACGTGTTGGATTCCAGCATGTTCGCAAGTATAGTATTTGTTATCGTGTTGTAGACGTTCCAGTTGTACGTGTATGGCGATGTGC